>CAMLLU010000053.1 GCA_946480925.1 uncultured Rivibacter sp. | reverse complement strand
CTGAAAACTTCATTCCAGATCAGTCACTTGGAAGGAGTTTCTTGAGAGGCCGCACTCGCCGAGGTTGCACAGTTGGAGCCGAATGACGGTTCACTGCACTTCCAAGAGTTGCTGGTCGAACCAGACGTCCTCGTAGTTCTCGCCATCGATGAGGAAGCGGTAGCCGGGCGGAAGGTCGAGATACTCGACAACTTGAGGTAGATGGGCGGCAAGGTGTTCTACGTGCAACGGCGAGAAGAAGTCCGGGGCCTCGGACATTGCGCCATTGCCGCACCAGATGTACCAACCGTTCGTGGTCTCTGTTGGAGGATGGCGAAGGCCGTGGATCGGTTGTGCGCCGACGGTGGATAGCGCCAAGCCCAGCTTTGAACCCGCTTCGGGCGGAGTTGCCTTGGCCTTAGCCCATTCGCAGACGGTCAGGTTCTTGGAAGCTCGCATGACGTGGGTTGTGCGGCCTAACGTAAATTGGGCCGAACGGCTTGAGCTGCTCGCTTCGGCCTAATGCCCACACTCAAAATCATCGGTCTCTCCCATCCTGCTCCGGCGCCCCAGGGGGCGACTTTTCCCCGTCAGGGGCCGATGCGAGGGCGGTTTAGGCCGCCCAAATTCCGGCGGATCATAAGCAGCAGCCACACACTGCATCGCCCCCCGTCCGGGGGATCGAGGCCCATGCCGCGGTCAATTTCGGAGGCGCCCGCGTCGCTGCTTTGGCTCGGCCGTGGGCGCGATGCCATCCAGTTGCAGCACTGTTCGATCCGCACCGCGAAGTCGCAGTCTCAGCCTCTTCGGCCGTCAGAGTTGCCCGCACACCCCACAAACCTCCCCCATCAACAGCAACCGCACCCTCTCCAACTCCTCGCGGTGCACCAGGTCGATAGGAAACCCCACCCCCTGCGCCCACTCTGAAAACCGCGCATCCACCACCCCGGCTTCCGCGTTCTGCTGCAACGTCGCCGCACCATCGATCGCGCAGCTCTTCACCACGATCAGCCGCTCTGCATTGAGCCTCCTCGCCAGCCACAGTGCCAGGCTGTCCGACGTCACGTCCCAGCTCGTCAGCTCGTCGGCTCTTTCACGCAGCAGCTCCAGCGGCATCCACAGCGCGGTGCGGCCTTGCTTGAGCTGGCGGCGGATCTCTGCGTCTCTTGTGGCGGGTTGCAGGGCGGGGCACAGGGCGCGCAGCATCATGGCCGTCTGGGCCATGGCCAGCACGGCCATGTTGTGGGCGGCCACGTCGTCGAAGCGCCAGTGACTCTGCGCCTCTCGTGCCTGGTCGGCGAAGCCGCCGCCGCCGGGCACCACGGTCACGCGGCCGCGGCCCAGGGTGCACAGCAGCTCGAGCCATTGCGGCAGCAGGGTGTCGCGGTTGAGGCTGCCGCCCAGTTTCACCACCCACATCAGCCGCGCTCCTCGTCGAAGAGGGCCGCCACGGCCACGCTGGGGGCGCACACGCGGGCCCAGCGCGTCACCTCGCGGCTGGCGGCCTTGTCGAGCACGGCAATGTCGCGGGCGAAGTCGAGGCATGGGCGGCCCAGGCGTTCGGCCAGTGCTTCGGCCAGGAAGGCGCCGCAGCCCGCGGCCACGAGCGGTGCGCCGGGCGGCAGTGCGGCCTGTTCGATCACGCGCTGCGCCTGCGCGGCCGTTTCGTCGAGCTGGCATTCGCGCCAGGCCATGGCAAAGGCCAGCCAGTCGGCCTCGCTGGCTTCGCGGGCGTCGCGGCCCACCAGGCGTGCGAGGCGGCGGCGTGAACCGGCGGCGTCTTTTCTGCCCTGGTCGGCCGCGAGGTACACGTCGTGCGCCGGGTCCAGCTCGCCGGTGAGGCGGTACACGTCTGCCGCGGTGGCAAAGAACTCGTTCATCACGTTGTGCAACTCGCCGCGGAACGCAATGCGCGGCGCCAGCGCGCACAGCGGTGTGCGCACCACGCCCATGTAGACGAGCTCGCCGCTCACGAGGCGTTCCGCGTCGGTGCGACCTTGTGCGGCCACCTTCTCGCGCCGCAGGGCAATGAGGTCGGTGGTGGTGCTGCCGATGTCCACCAGCAACGCATCGCCGGTGCGCCGCGCCGCGAGGCGCGCAGTGGCCAGCCAGTTGGCCGAGGCCACTTCGGCCCAGCGTGCAGGCGCTGCCTGCGGCTCGCACCAGCCGCCCTCGCCTGCGTACACCGCGGCGCCGATGCCGGGCTGGCCGGCCAGCCGCTCGGCGATGCGGGCCACGCCTTCTTCGCGGTGCTCGAACACGTCGGCCATTTCGCCGGTCATGGTGACGGCGTGCGCGCAACGGTGCATGTCGGGCCAGCGGTGGCGTGCTTCGGCCAGCGCCTGATCCAGCTGGTCGAGGCCCAGCCACAGGGGGCAGGCCCATTGGCCCACGTCGCGCACGCGGCCGCCGGTGAGGCGGCAGGCCTTGAGGTGCGCGCCGCCCACGTCCCAGCCGATCACTGAACGCTCATGCAACACGGGCCGGCTCCCAGGCTTGCGGCGCGGCAAACAGCGCCAGTATTTCGGCGGCCAGTTGCGGCCGCCGCAGCGTGGCCGAAAGGCCCACGTAGGCGCAGGTGACGCGCGGGTTCACTTCAATGACCACGGGCCCGCGCTGCGCATGCCACACCACGTCGATGCCGGCAAAGCCACGCAGGCCGGGTATGGCCTGCGCCACCTGCTGTGCCACGCGGCGCAGGGTGCTGGCCCGTGGCGCCTTGAGGTCCACCACGTTGGCATGCACGCCCTCATAGCTCACGGTGCCGCATTCGGCCACGTGGATGTGCTGGCGGTTGATGCTCAGCAGCTCGGCCTGCCCGTCGCCGCGGCACAGCAGCGAAAGGCTCATGGGCTCGCCTTCGATCCACGGCTCCAGCGTGGCCAGCGCGCCGGCGCGGCGCCGGCCGCCCAGGTGGTCGAGCGCGGCGCGCAGGCGGCCGAACACCTGCGTGTCCACGGCGCCCGCGCCGTCATCGGGCTTCACCACCCAGCGCGACACCTCGCTCGCACGAAAGAAGTCGAACGGCGTTGCGATGGCGTGGCGTGCCAGCACTTCGAGCGTGGCGCTCTTGCTGGAAGCCAGGCGAATGGAAGCGCTGTCGCAGCCCAGCCAGCGCTGCTTGCCCACCACCTTGCGCAGGCAGGCCAGCAGGCCTTCACCTTCAGGCGCCACCACCCACGCCAGGTCGTGCGCCAGGGCCTGCCGCCGCACGAATTCGAAGGCAGACTCGCCGGCCGCGGGGCTCGCCACCTTCACACCCGCGGGCAGATCGCCGGCAAGGCCCGCAGCCTGCGCACAGGTCACGGCCACGCCTTCCACGCGCACCAGGTCTTGCACCATGGCATTGCGCATCGCAAGGCCCTGGGCCAGCAGCTCGTGCTGTTCTGCCGCGAGGCCCGTGAGCCCGCCGCTCAGGTGCTCGTAAACGAAGATACGCTGCGTGCTCATCGCCACCCCGCTACTGCTGCATCACCACCCACCCGAGCCTGCACATGTGCACCGTCATCCCCGTCATCGACTTGCTGGCCGGCCAGGTGGTGCGTGCCATGCGCGGCGAGCGCGGCTCGTACCGGCCCATCGAATCGCCGCTGTGCGGCAGTGCCGACGCATTGCGGGTGGCGCCCCTGCTGTGCGAATACACGGGCTCGCAGCAGGTGTACGTGGCCGACCTCGACGCGCTGCTCGGCCGTGCGCCGCAGCTGGCCCTGCTGCGCGGGCTGCTGGCCGTGCTGCCGCCTGCCGTGAGCCTGTGGCTCGATGCAGGCTTTGCTGAACGGGCCGAGGCCGATGCCCTGCTCGCCGCACTGGGCCCCGCTGCCACGGGCCGTGTGCTGCCCGTGTTCGGCAGCGAAACGCTGCGCGCGCTGCAACCCTGCTTTGCCGGCGGCCTGCCGGGCGTTCTTTCGCTCGACAGGCGGCTGCAGCAGCCGCTGGACGCGGCCGGCTGCTGGCAGCAGCCCGAGCTGTGGCCGCGCAACGTGATCGTGATGACGCTGGACCGCGTGGGCGCCGGCGCCGGCCCGGACCTCGCCACCTTGGCGCAGGTGCGCGAGCGCGCCGCCCCCGGCACGCGGCTGTTCGGCGCAGGCGGCCTGCGCCACGAGGCCGACCTGCAAGCCGCCCGCGCGGCCGGTGCCGCCGGCTGGCTGGTGGCCAGCGCGCTGCACGACATGACCCTGCCGCGCAGGGCCTGAGCGCGCACGCGGCCTGCGGCTGCGGAATGCTGGCGGGCACGGCACTTCATGCGCCGTGTTGAAACACGTTTTGTGCCATCGCACTGCAGCATCGGGCGCGGCAGCCCGGGCCGGGCGGCGTGCCACACAGTGTTGCAGCCGCGGGGCAGTGTGAAGCGCCCGCGCCGCACACAGTGTGGCCGCGGCCTGCACCGCCAGCGGGGCGCCCCGTGGCACATCGCTTGCGTCAAGCCGGCGGTGACTGATTCGCCCTGGACCTGCCCGTTCTGCTCGCTGCTGTGCGACAGCTTTCACGTCGACGTGGTGGCCGATGCAGCCCCCTCGGCGAGCCTGCAGTTGCGCGGCAGCGAATGCCCTCGCGCGCGGGCCGGGTTGTCGCACTTTCACGCAGGCCTGGCGGCGCAGGCCGTGCCCATGCTGCGCGGCCTGCCCGTGCCGCTGGAAGCGGCCCTCGACACCGCCGCACAGTGGCTGGCCGCCAGCCAGCTGCCGCTGGTGGGTGGGCTGGCCACCGACGTGGCCGGCGCCCGCGCGCTGTACCGCCTGGCCGCGAGGCTGGGTGCGGTGAGCGACCACGCCAACGGCGAAGCCCTGCACGTGGCCACGCGAGCCCAGCAAGACCGCGGGGTGTTCTACACAACGCTGGCCGAGGTGCGCAACCGGGCCGACGTGATCGTGTGCCTGGGCACCTCGCCCACCGAGCACTACCCCGAGTTCTTTCGCCGCTGCAGCGTGGGGCTCGACGACCTGGTGCCGCAACGCCACGTGGCCTTCGTGGGCGCCGCGCCCGACGTGGCGCTGCAAGCCCTGCCCGGCATCACCAGCGAAGCGATCGAGCTGCAGGGCGACCTGTTCGAGACGATCGCCGTGTTGAACGCGCTGGTGGCGCAGCGCCGCGTGCGCGCCGCCATCCCGGCCATCGCGGCGTTGGCCGAGCGGCTGCGTGGCGCGCGCTACACCGTGCTGGTGTGGGAGCCGGCCCGCATGCCGCCAGCGCATGGCGCGCTGCTGGCCGAAGGGCTGAACCGGCTGGTGGGCACGCTCAACCTGCACACGCGGGCCGCGAGCTTTTCGCTGGGCGGCAGCGAGGGCGCCTACAGCGCGCAGCAGGTGTACACGTGGCTTTCGGGCCTGCCGCTGCGCACGCATGCTGGCGCAGCGGGGCTCGAGCACGACCCGGCACGCTTCGGCACGCGGCAACTGCTGGAGGCGGGGGCGGTTGATGCGGTGCTGTGGGTGAGCAGCTTCGGGCCCGAGCCTGCGCCGCCGCCCACGACCTTGCCGCTGGTGGTGCTGGGGCACCCGCTCATGCCGTTGCCGGCGGGTGACACCTTGTTCATTCCGGTGGCCACGCCGGGCATCGATGCCGAGGGCCACCTCTTTCGCACCGATGGTGGCGTGGTGCTGCCGCTGCGCCGCCTGTACGACGACGGCTTGCCCTCGGTGGCCGACGTGGTGGCCGGCATTGCCGAGAGAGTGCAAGCCTCGCGGGCCGCCGCGCCGGAGGTGTCGGCATGACTACGCTGCGGCTGCGCGGCGGCCTCGTCATCGACCCCGCCTCGGGCGCCTCTGAAGTACGCGACCTCACGGTGCGTGACGGCCGCATCGTGAGCGACGTCGCGCCCCAGGCGAAGGTCGATGAAGAGTTCGATGCCACGGGCTGCGTGGTGATGGCCGGCGGCATCGACATGCACACGCACATCGGGGGCGGCAAGGTCAACCTTGCGCGGCTGCTGCTGCCTGAGCTGCAACGCCGCGGGCTCGACCCCGCCCCCGGCCCCGGCAACCTGCTCGAAGTGGCCTCGTGCAGCGGCTGCACGCCCGGCACGCTGGCCACCGGCTACCGCTACGTCGAAATGGGCTACACGGCCGCCTTCGAGCCGGCCATGGCGGCCAGCAACGCGCGCCACACGCACATGGAGATGGGCGACATCCCCATCCTCGACCATGGGGCCTACGTGATGCTGGGCAACGACGAGCTCTTTCTGCAGATGCTCGCCGAGGGCCGCGACTTCGAGCACCTGCGCGACTACGTGGGCTGGGCCGTCGACGCCACCAAGGCCATGGGCGTGAAGGTGGTGAACCCGGGCGGCATTTCGGCGTTCAAGTTCAACCAGCGCCAGCTCGACGTGGACGGCGAACACGCGCACTGGCGCATCACGCCGCGCCAGGTGCTGCACACGCTGGCGCGCGCCATCACCGAGCTGGGCCTGCCGCACCGGCTGCACGTGCATGCCAGCAACCTGGGCGTGCCGGGCAACATCGAGTCCACGCTCGCCACCATCAATGCGCTCGAAGGGCTGCCTGCGCACCTCACGCACGTGCAGTTCCACAGCTACGGCACCGAAGGGCCGTTCAAGTTCTCTTCGGCCGCGCTGCAGCTGGCCGAAGCGGTGAACGCCAACCCCCACGTCTCCATCGACGTGGGCCAGGTGATGTTCGGCCAGACAGTCACGGCCTCGGGCGACACGATGCGCCAGCACGCGAACTCGGCGCTCGGCCACCCGCGCAAGTGGATCGGCGCCGACATCGAATGCGACGCGGGCTGCGGCGTGGTGCCCTTCCGCTACCGCGAGCAGAGCTACGTGAATGCGCTGCAGTGGGTCATCGGGCTCGAGCTCTTTCTGCTCATTGAAGACCCGTGGCGCGTGGTGCTCACCACCGACCACCCGAACGGCGGGCCGTTCACGAGCTACCCGCACCTCATTCGCCTGCTCATGGACAAGAGCTTTCGCGACGAGCAGCTCGCCAAGCTGCACCCCGACGTGGCGGCCAATGCGGCGCTGCGCGAGATGCAGCGCGAGCTCTCGCTCGAAGAGGTGGCCATCATGACGCGCGCCGCACCGGCGCGGCTGCTGAGCCTGAAGGACCGCGGCCGCCTCGCCGCGGGTTGTGCCGCAGACATTGCGGTGTACCGCGAGCAGCAGGACCGCGAGGCGATGTTCAAGACGCCCGAGCTGGTGTTCAAGGACGGCACGCTCGTCGCCCGGCAGGGCCGCGTGGTGGCCACGCCCGTGGGCGGCACGCACTTCGCGGTGCCGCAGTACGACAAGTCCATCGAACCCGTGCTGCAGCGCTACGGCGAGCGCCACCTCGCGCTCAACCCGCGCCATGCGGCCATCGGTCGTGACGAGCTGTGCCGCTGCTGCGGCAACGGCGGCAGGCTACTGCCGGCCGAGTGTTTTGCCGCGGCGGCAGGGGGCGCGCCGTGATCGAAGTGGACGACACCTTCGCCGAAGCCTTCCCCATGCGGGGCACGCGGCTCGTGATCACCGCGCACCGGCTGGAATGGGCGCGCCATGCAGCCGTGAGCGCCACGGGCTTCGCCACCTCGGTGATCGCCTGCGGCTGCGAGGCCGGCATCGAGCGCGAGCTCACCGAAGCCGAAACGCCCGACGGCCGCCCCGGTGTGGCGGTTTTGCTGTTTGCCATGTCGGGCAAGGAGCTCGCCAAGCAGGTGGAGCGCCGCGTGGGCCAATGCGTGCTCACCTGCCCCACCACCGCGGTGTACGCGGGGCTCGAAGAAGGCGAACACATCGCGCTCGGCAAGAACCTGCGCTTCTTCGGCGACGGCTGGCAGATCGCCAAGGTGATCGGCGGCAGGCGCTACTGGCGCGTACCGGTGATGGACGGCGAGTTCGTCGCGCAGGAAACCACGGGCGTGACCAAGGCTGCCGTGGGCGGCGGCAACCTTCTGCTGCTGGCCCGCGACACCGATGCGGCATTGGCCGCGGCCGAGGCCGCCGTGGCTGCGATGCGCCGGGTGCCCAACGTGGTGATGCCCTTCCCCGGCGGCGTGGTGCGCTCGGGCTCGAAAGTGGGCAGCAAGTACAAGGCCCTGCCCGCTTCCACCAACGACGCCTTCTGCCCCGCGCTCACGCCGCTCGCGGCACGCAGCGAGCTGAACGACGAGGTGCGCTGCGTGATGGAGATCGTGATCGACGGGCTCACCGAAGCCGACGTGGCCGAGGCCATGCGCGCCGGTCTGCGAGCGGTGACGGCGGGTGATGGCGTGCCGGGGCTGGTGCGTGTGTCGGCGGGCAACTACGGCGGCAAGCTGGGGCCTTTTCTGTTTCACCTGCGCAAGCTCATGCCAGTGGAGGCAGCGACATGAGCCATACGCCCATGTCGTGCTCCCTCTCCCTGTGGGAGAGGGCTGGGGTGAGGGCAACGCGATGACGACGTGGACGCTCAGCCCCCGCACGAAGCCCACGCTGCGCGTGGACCTGCGCCGTCTTTCACCCGCAGCGCTGGCGCAGGCAACGCCCGCCGAGGTCGAGCGCCTGCTGGTGCCGCACGGCAACGAGCAATGGCCGTTGGCCGAGCTGTTCCACGTGCAGCGCGGTGACGACGGCCCCGAGCCCACGCTGCGCCTGCAGGGCGACTTCTCGCGCTGCGACCGCATTGGCTGGCAGCTGGCGGCCGGGCGCATCGAGCTCGAAGGCGACGCCGGTGACTACCTCGGCGCCGGCATGAGCGGCGGCGAGATCCGCGTGAGCGGCCACGCCGGGCTGCTGGCTGCCTGCGAAATGCAAGGCGGCCTGCTCGACGTGGCCGGCAACGTGGGCGACTTCGCGGCCGGCGTGCTGCCCGGCAGCATGAACGGCATGCGCGGCGGCACGCTCGTCGTGCGAGGCAGTGCCGGCCAGCGCCTGGGCGACCGCATGCGGCGCGGCTTCGCGCTCGTGTTCGGCGACGCGGGCGACTTTCTCGGCTCGCGCATGGTGGCCGGCAGCATTGCCGTGGGCGGGCGCATCGGCGCGCACTGCGCGTGGGGCATGCGCCGCGGCAGCATCGTCTGCGCGGGTGGAGCGCCCGCGCTTTCACCCACCTTCGTGCCCACCTTCCACGACGTGGGCGTGTTCTGGCAGCTGCTGGCACGCGAGCTGGCGCGCCATGGCGGCCCGTTTGCCGACCTGCCGGCCCGCCGCGTGGAACGCCATGCGGGCGACCTGGCCGCGGGCGGCCTGGGCGAGCTGCTGGTGCCGCACTGAGCTCTTCTTTCCACAGACCACACGGGACCACACCACATGACCACCGACTACCTCTTCCATGCCGGCGAAGCCACCGTGCTGGCCGCCGAAGGCCAGTTCACCGACGCCATGCCCGAAGTGCTGATCGGCCGCACCGACGGCCCGGTGGGCCAAGCCTTCGCGAACATGATGTCGCAGACCAAGGGCCACACCGCGATGTTCGCCATTCGCGCCTGCAACCAGCTGGTGAAGCCGGTCACGATGATCGTGCCCAAGGTGACGCTGAAGGACATGGCCAACGTGAACCTCTTCGGCGGCGTGGTGCAGTCGGCCACGGCCGACGCGGTGGTGGACTGCCTGATCGAAGGCGTGATCCCCAGGCAGCTGGCCAATGAGCTCTGCATCATCAGCCTCGTGTGGATCGACCCGCGCTGCGCCACGCATGCCGAGCTCGACCGCAAGGACATGTACCGCACCAACTACGAGGCCACCAAGCTCGCGCTGCGGCGTGCCCTGGCCAACGAGCCGACGGTGGACGAGCTCATCGCCAACCGCCACAAGATCAAGCACGACATGGACGATTGGAGCTAGCCCGATGAAGCGGACCTACCAGTTGGCGAATAGCGAATACCTTCACCGCGGAGGCGCGGAGGACGCGCAGGTGCGCAGAGAAGAACTCCCGCTTTCTCCGTGGTCCTCCGCGCTCTCTGCGCCTCTGCGGTGAAGTATTTCAAGGAGCTGATCATGAGCGCCTGGGCCCTGCTCGACGACCGCAACGCGAGCACGCTGCAACCCACCAGCCGGCTCTACACCGGCTTCGTGCGTGAACACCGCTGCACCGACCCGGCCACGCTCGACGCGGTGTGGGCCGCAGCACTGGCCGACCAGCATGCAGGCCTGCATGCGGTGGTGCTGGCCGACTACGAATGGGGTGCCAAGCTGCTTCGTACCGGGTATGCCGGGCATGCCGCGCTGCCCGCGAGCAACGGCGCTTCGCTGCGCGTGTTGATGTTCGAGCGCCTGGCCAAGCTCTCGAAGCTGCAGGTCGACGACTGGCTGCGCAGGCAGGACGAACACAACGAAGCCCCCACGCCCGCCGGCGTGACGCAGCTGCGCGGCAGCGTCGAATGGCCCGAGTTCCGCCGCGCCATCGAGTCGATCCACGAATACATCCGCGACGGCGAGACCTACCAGATCAACTACACCTACCGGCTCGACGGCCTGGCCTGGGGTTCACCGGTGGCGCTGTACCGCCGGCTGCGCGCACGCCAGCCGGTGCCTTATGGCGCGTTGATCGCGCTGCCCGAGTCCAACCCCGGCGACGGTGCACCGCGCCACGTGCTCTCGTGCTCGCCCGAGCTCTTCTTGAAGCACGAGGCCGGCCTGCTGACCGCGCGGCCGATGAAGGGCACGGCCCCGCGCATG
Source organism: uncultured Rivibacter sp. (assembly GCA_946480925.1). The sequence continues at coordinate 29,319 of CAMLLU010000053.1, read as the reverse complement.
CGCACGGCCGAGGGCGACAGTGAAATGGCGCGCTGGCTGGCCAACGACGAGAAGAACCGCGCCGAGAACCTGATGATCGTGGACCTGCTGCGCAATGACCTGGGCCGCATCGCGCGCATCGGCTCGGTGAAGGTGCCGCAGCTGTTCAACATCGAGTCGCACCCCACGGTGTTCCAGATGACGTCCACCGTGCAGGCGCAGCTCGAAGGCGACCTCTCGTTCGCCGACCTGCTGCGCGCCACCTTCCCCTGCGGCTCCATCACCGGCGCGCCCAAGCACCACACGATGGAGCTCATCGCGCGGCTGGAAAGCACGCCGCGCGGGCTCTACACAGGCGCCATCGGCTGGATCGACGCGCCGCGCGACGGGGCGGCCTGCGGCGACTTCTGCCTTTCGGTGGCCATACGCACGCTGGTGCTGGGCGAGCGAACGCAGGGCTATACCCCTGCTCGCCTTGGTATCGGCGCGGGCATCGTGCTCGACAGCGAGGCCGAATCGGAGTACGAAGAGTGCCGTTTGAAGGCCCGCTTCCTGACCGGACTCGACAACGGCCTCGAAGGCGGCCTGGCGCAGCAGCCGGCGGCCGCGGCATCGGCGGCTTGCAGCGCCTGAAGAACGACACGCTGCCGCGACACAGGAGACAGGAGACGGACATGGCTCAGTGGCGCAAGAAGACTGCCGACGAGACCTACACCCCCGAGGAGATCACCGCGCGGCTCGCCGAAGAGCTGCCGCAGTGGTACTTCGAAGACGGCTGGATCCGCCGCAAGTACAAGACCTCGGGCTGGAAGGCCACGCTGATGGTGGTCAACACCGTGGGCCACCTGGCCGAAGCGGCCTGGCACCACCCGGACCTCACGGTGTCGTACGCCTTCGTGACCGTGAAGCTCATGAACCACGCCGCCAAGGGCGTGACCGACAAGGATTTCGCACTCGCCAGAAAGATCGAGGAAGTGCTGATGTGGCAGCCCGGCCGCGAGGAGGGTTCGGCGCTCGAAGGCACCCCGGACGACCCGCGCTTCAAGTACATCAAGTACGAATAGGAGACCTCAGGACGACCGATTCATTCACCGCAGAGACGCGGAGAACGCGGAGGATCTCAGAGAAAGGAATCCTCTGCGCGGTCCTCTGCGTATTCGGCGCCTCCGCGGTGAAGGGGTTCAACAGCTTTCCCACAGGAGACGAGCAATGCATACACCTGGACAGCAGGAACGCCACACCGTGATCGAGAAGATCAGCATCGGGGCATCGCCCGATGCGGTGTGGGAGCGCATGCGCAACTTCAACGCCTTGAGCGAATGGCACCCCGCAGTGGCCAGCGGCCCTGCCGACCGCGGCAACAACGTGGGCTCGGTGCGGCGGCTGAGCCTGCACGGCGGCGGCGAGATCATCGAGACGCTGCTGGGCCACAGCGACGCCGAGCGCAGCTACAGCTACCGCGCGCAGGACGGCGGTGCGCTGCCGGTGGGCGGCTACGTCTCGTCCCTGCACGTGCGGCCCGAAGGCACGGGCCGCTCGGTGGTGGAATGGCGCGGTGACTTTCGCGCCATCACGGCGCCGGGCCGTGACGATGCCGAGGTGGTGAAGACCATCAGCGGCGTCTACCAGGCGGGCCTGGCCCAGCTGAAGCAGCTCGCCGAGGCCTGACCACCAGCCGCTGAGGGCGGTTTCATGTGCCCGCCTCGCTCAGGCCTGTGGCAGCTCGCGCGCAATGCGCAGCATGGCCGCCAGGCTGTACGCCACGTCGTCTTCGGTGGTGGCCCACGACGACACGCTGATGCGCATGGCCGTGCGGCCCTGCCATTGCGTGGGGCCGCACCAGCACGTGCCCTCGGCCTGCAGCGCGGCGATCACGCGGCGCGTGGTGGCGGCGTCGCCGAAGGACACCAGCACCTGGTTGAGCACCACGTCGTTGAGCACCTCGAAGCCGGCCTCGCGCAGGCCGCTCGCGAAGCGGCGGGCGTGGGCGCAGCAGCGGTCCACCAGCGCGGCCACGCCCTCGCGGCCCAGCGTGTGCAGCGCGGCCCACACGTCCACGCCGCGGGCGCGGCGCGACAACTCTGGCGTGTAGTCCGAAGGATCGCGCACCTGGCCTTGCGGCGCGGGCAGGTAGTCGGCCGAAATGGCCATGGCCGAGCGCAAGGCGTCGGCCTCGCGCACGAAGGCCAGGCCGTTGTCGTAGGGCACGTTGAGCCATTTGTGCGCGTCGGTGGCCCAGGAGTCGGCCAATGCCATGCCCCGGGTCAACGGGGCCAGCGCGGGGCTCGCGGCGGCCCACAGGCCGAAAGCGCCGTCCACGTGCACCCAGGTGTCGCTGCCGCGCGAGCGCACCGCGTCGATGAGTTCGGCGAAGGGGTCGAACGCGCCGGTGTTCACGTTGCCGGCCTGCGTGCACAGGATGGCCGGGCCCTGCCATGGCGGCAGCCGCGTGGCGAGCATGCGGCCCTGGCCGTCCACCGGCACGTGCAGCACGCGCTTGCGGCCCAGGCCCAGCATGCCGAGCGACTTCATCAACGTGGGGTGGGCCTCCTCGCCCACCAGCACGGTGAGGGGCGGCGCGCCGAAAAGGCCGTCGGCCTCGACGTTCCAGCCGGCACGCGCGAGCAGCGCATGGCGCGCCGCGGCCAGCGCGCTGAAGTTGGCCATGGTGGCGCCGGTGACGAAGGCGCCCGCGGCATGCGCCGGCAGGCCCAGCAGCTGCAGCAGCCAGCGCAACGCCACCGCCTCGAACACCGCGGTGGCGGGCGATGGCGCGTGGTAGGCGGCGTTCTGGTCCCACGCGGTGGCGAGCCAGTGGCTGGCCACGCTCACGGGCAGCGAGCCGCCGATCACGAAGCCGAAGAAGCGGCCACCCGCGCTGGCCATGGTGGCGGGCGAGCCGATCTCGTCGAGCAGGCGCAAGGTGGCGGCTTCGTCCTGCGGGGTTTGCGGCAGCGTGGCCTCGCCGATCCCGGCCAGGCGCGCCAGCGCTTCTGGCGTGGGCGCCACGCCGCGCGCCGGCAGGCCCTGCAGGTAGCGCACGGCACGTTGTGCCGCGTCGCCAAGCAACGAACCCTGCTGCATCGCCACCGCCTCCTGAAGTCGAATGCCGATGCATTGTGGAGAAGCGGGCCATGAAGGCAATGCCGCAACAACCCTTGCTTGCCGGGCTGCTGCTGGCCGCGCTGCTGCCGTGCTGCCCACCGGCGAAGGCGGCAGATGCGCCCGCGCAGGCGGTGGAGCTGGCGCCCGGTGCCTTCCACGTGCAGGGCGAGCATGCGCCCTGGGCAGACCAGGGGCGCACGCACGTGGCCAACACCGGCTTCGTGGTGGGCTCGCGCTGCGTGGCCGTCATCGACAGCGGCGGCAGCCCGGCCGACGGGCGCGCCCTGCTCGCCGCGGTGCGGCGGGTGAGCACGCTGCCCGTGTGCTACGTGATCAGCACCCACGTGCACCCCGACCACGTGCTCGGCAACGCCGCCTTCCTGCAGGCCAACGGCAGCGGGCCGCCGCCCAGGTTCGTGGGCCATGCGCGGCTGGCAGCGGCCCTGGCTGCGCGTGCGCCCTACTACCGCAAGGCCTTTGCGCGCGACGTGGCCACGCAGCCGCCAGACGGCATCGAGCGGCTTGCGCCGCCCGACCTCGCGGTGCAGGAGGCGCAGCAGCTCGACCTCGGCTCGCGCGTGCTGGAGCTGCGCGCCTGGCCCACCGCGCACACCGACAACGACCTCACGGTGCTGGACCGCAGCTCGGGCACCTTGTGGCTGGGCGACCTGGTGTTCGAAGGCCACCTGCCCGTGCTCGACGGCAAGCTGGCCGGCTGGCTGCAGGTGCTCGATGGGCTGGCCGGCGTGCGCGCCAGGCGCGCCGTGCCGGGCCACGGCCGCGTGTTCGACGACTGGCCTGCCGCGCTGCAGCCCACGCGGCGCTATCTGCAGAAGCTGCGCGACGACGTGAACGCCGCGCTGGACGATGGCGCGAGCCTCTCGCAGGCCGTGGAACGACTGGGCCGTGCGCCCGAAGGCTGGCTGCTGGGCGAAGCGTTCCAGCGCCGCAACGTGACGGCCGCCTACGCCGAACTGGAGTGGAGCCGATGAACCCTGCACTTCAACTGCAACACAACGTGCACCGCCGCCGCGCCCTCGCCTGGCTGCTGGCCGCGGCCGCAACGTCGGCCACCGCGCCTGCGGCCGAAATCAAGACCGCCGAGAACTCGGTGGACAACGAGCGCTGGCGCAAGGTGCGCGCCAGCCTGTTCGGCGAGCGGCCCATCGCCGAAGACGACAGCGTCGTGATGCTGGAAGCACCGGCGCGCGCCGAAGACGCGGCAGTGGTGCCCATCGCCATTCGCGCGCAGTTCGAGCAGAAGCCCGAGCGCTACGTGCGCAAGCTCACGCTGGTGATCGACAACAACCCCTCGCCGCTGGCGGCCGTGTTCACCTACACGCTCGACAGCGGCCGCGCCGACATCGAGACGCGCGTGCGCATCGACGAATACACCTACGTGCGTGCCATTGCCGAGATGGGCGACGGCGAGCTGCACATGAGCAAGCGCTTCGTGAAGGCTTCGGGCGGCTGCTCGGCCCCGCCGGGCAAGGACCCGCAGGCCGCGCGCGCCACGCTGGGCCAGATGCGCCTGAGCGTGAAGCCCGACGCGCAGCCCGACCGCCCCACGCTGGCGCAGCTGATGATCAGCCACCCCAACGACTCGGGCCTGGTGATGGACCAGTCCACGCGGCTGTACACGCCCGCGTGGTTCGTGCGGCAGATCGACGTGCGCCACGACGGCAAGCTGGTGCTGCAGGCCGACGTGGACTTCGCGATCAGCGAGAACCCGCACCTGCGCTTCTACTTCACGCCGCGCGGTGGCACGGGCGAGCTGACGGCCGAGGTGGTGGACTCGAAAGACCTGCGCTTCGAGCAGCGCACCACGCTGCGCGCAGGTGCGGCACGGTGAGTGTTGCGAGCCTCTGCCGGGCGCTCGCGTGGCTGGTGCTGCTGTGCGTGCAAGCCGGCGATGCCGCGGCGCAGCTGGCCGAGCCCTTGCAGGTGGCGCCGGGCGTGTTCGTGGTGCCCGGCAGCCTGGATGCCGCCACACCCGCCAACCGCGGCGCCGTGGGCAATGCCGGCTTCATTGCCACGCCGGCCGGCACGGTGGTGGTCAACACCGGCGGCTCGCGGCGCCTGGGCGAGGCCTTGCTGGCCGCGGCCGAACGCACCACGCGGCAGCGCGTAGTGCTGGCCGTCATCACGCAGGCCCAGCCTGAGTTCCTGATGGGTGCGGCCGCCTTTGCCGAGCGGGGCATCGAGATCGTGACGCACGAGGCCACCGCAGGCGCGATGGCCGGGCGCTGCATCGAATGCCTGCAGCGGCTGCAGCAAACGCTCGGTGAAGCCGAGATGGCCGGCACGCGGCTGGTGGCGCCCACGCGGCAGATCAACGCGAGCCTGCACGTCGCGCCCGGTGGGCGGCGCATCGACGTCCTCTTCTTCGGCGCCGGGCAGACCGACGGCGACCTCGTGGTGGTGGACCGGCAAACCGGCACCGCCTTCGCCGGTGCGCTGGTGGGCGCGGGGCGCCTTCCGCAGCTGGAAGCGCACGGCGAAGCCGCACCGTGGCGTGCGGTTCTGGCGCGGCTGGCAAAGCTGCCGCTGCGCACGTTGGTGCCCGGCTATGGCCCGCCCGGCGAACCGCGCGCGTTGATCGAGGCCACCGAGGCCTACCTCGCCGAGCTGGAGCGACAGGTGCAGGCGTTGATGCAGGACGGCGTGGGCCTGGCCGCCACGGCGCAACGCGCCACGCTGCCCGCCTGGCGCGGCTGGGCGCAGTACGACGCCTGGCATGCGCGCAACGTGCAGCGCCAGTACCTGGCGGCCGAGCTGCGCTGGCTGGGTGGAGCCGCTTCAGGGCCCAGCTCCAACCTTGAAAGAGGAATGAAGTGAACCACCCCCGTAGCGGCTTCGCCGCTCCCCTCAAGGGGGGCGAGCCCGGACACGAAAGGTCCTGTGGACGTTTCGCGCCTGGCGAGCGGCCGGGTCGCAAGACCCGGCGCGGCCTGCAAGGCACGCCAGCGGACCGGCGAAGCCGGATCCGCGGCGTCCGCTGGGCTGCGACCGCTGGACGCGGCGCAGAGGTTCATGCGTCGACGGTGCCGCTTCGGCGCCATGGAGCACTCAAATGAAACTCCAAGTCATTCACCGCCCCACACGCCGCGTCGTGCTGCAAGCGCTGGCCCTCACCGCCGCAACCAGCCTGCCGCGGCTGGCGCAGGCTCAGCCGGCGCTGCGCAGCATCGCGGTGGTGCCGCTGGACTTCATCGACCACCACCACAACCCCGACCCCGCCGTCGTGGCCGCGCAGAAGCGCCGCCTGCCGATCGCCCACGAGCAGCTGCAGCGCGAGCTCACGCAACGCCAGCTCTACCGCGTGCTCGACTTCGCGCCCGCGCGGCCGCTGCTCGAAGAGCTGCTCAAGCAGCAGGAATACATGCACACCTGCATCGACTGCGCGGTGCAGCTGGGCCGCAAGCTGGGCTCGGACCTCGTGATGACGAGCTGGGTGCAGAAGCTCACCGAGCTCGTGCTGAACTTCAACGTCGAGGTGATCGACGTGGCGCGCGAGCGCGTGCTGCTCACCAAGTCGGTGGACATGCGCAGCAACAACGACGAATCGTGGGAGCGCAGCGTGCGCTACCTGGTGCGCGACATGGCCGAGAAGCGGCAGGCGAGCCCGCGTTACGGCACCTGAGCGCCACCGCAACGCGGGCTCAACGCGCCCGCACGGGCAGCCGGCGGCGGCCCCAGAAGATGAAGGCCACGAAGGCGAAGAACACGGCGTTGACCGGCGTCGCCACGGCTTCGCCGCGCCAGAGGTGGAATGCGGCCGCGCACACCTGCAGCACGACGCAGCACAGCGCCGCGACCACCGTGAGCCCCGGCCTGATGCGCGTGAGCGAGGGCAGCAGCAGGCCCAGCCCTCCCGCAAGGTCGATGAGGCCAAGCCCCCGCACCACGGCCACGGGCAGCTCGCCAGTCCACGGCCACATGGCCGCCAGCTCGGGGATGGGCTTGAAGAGCTTGATCAGCCCGACGGCTCCGAACGCAAGGCAAGCCAGCACTTGCGCAACCCAGATGCTGGCATTCAAGACCCGGCGTGGTTCTTCGAGCGGGCGGTCACGGGTGAGGTCGGCGTAGGACATGCTGGTTTCTCTGCTGGTGGGTTGTGGAAACGATGGCGCCAGGCCATTCGCCGCCATCGTAGAAACCGCCTCCCCGTTCGAGAATGCACAACCCTGTGCAATGGCTTCACAAGAATGGACAACCTCGACTGGAACGACCTGCGCTACGTGCTGGCCATCACCCGCAGCGGCTCCGCGGCCGCTGCGGCGCGCCTGCTGGGGGTGTCTCACGCCACGGTGCTGCGGCGCATCGCCGTGCTGGAGCAAGGCATCGGCACGGCGTTGTTCTATCGGCAGCCCACCGGCTACGAGCCGACGGAGGCCGGGCAGCAGCTGGCCGAAGTGGGCGCCTCGATCGAAGGCGCCGTCACCAGCACGCGGCGGGCCATCGACGGGCAGACGAACGACCTGGCGGGGACCATCCGGTTCACGACGACGGACTCGCTGGCCTGCGACCTGATGCCGCCGATCCTGGCGCGCTTCCACGAGCGCTACCCCCAGGTCATGATCGAGATGATCGCGACGAACACGGCGCTGGACCTCGACCGGCGCGACGCCGACGTCGCCCTGCGCGCCACCGTTGAACCGCCGGACTCGTGGGTGGGTACCCAGCTGGGCAAGCTGGAAATGGGACTCTATGCGGCCCCTGCCTACCTGGAGAAGCAGCCGGACGACGACTGGAGGACCTTCGACTGGGTGGTGCCTGGCGGGCCGTTGTCGCAGCGCCCGATGACGCAATGGTTGAAGACCCAGGTACCCGAGGCGCGCCGCATGATGTCCGCCGACTCCTGGGTCACCATGCGCCAGTTCGCCGCCGAAGGAGCCTGCGCAGTGCTGCTGCCCCACTTCATGGGGCGCGGCCTGCGGCTGCTGCACGCACTGCCGGCCGACATGTCAGGCGCGCTCTGGCTGCTGACTCACGTCAACCTGCGCCAGACGCAGCGCATCAAGGTGTTCATGCGCTACGTGGCCGAGGCGGTGCGCGCCACGCTGCAGAGCAGCTCCGAGGCCGTCGGTTCGTAGAGCGGCCCTCTCAGTGGGTGTGAATGAATCCGGCGTGCCCGAGCAGGCCGTCCAAACGTGCCCAATCAAGGCGCAAAGCACAGCCGTAGCTCGGGCTACGCCGCCAGGCGGAACGAACCCATCGCGTGGCTCAGCCGGTCGGCCTGGCCCTTCAGCGACATCGACGCGGCCGCGATCTGCTCGACCAGCGCGGCGTTCTGGTGCGTCACGCCGTCGATCTGCGAGATGGCCTTGTGCATCTGGTCGATGCCATCGGTCTGCGCCTGGCCGGCCTGCGCGATCTCGCCCATGAGCTCGGACACGCGGTTCACGCTCTTCAGGATGTCGCTCATCGTGCTGCCGGCTTCGTTGACCAACTGCGAGCCGGCGCTGACCTTTTCGGTCGAGTCGTTGATGAGCGTCTTGATCTCGCGCGCGGCCACCGAGCTGCGCTGCGCCAGGCTGCGCACCTCGGAGGCCACGACCGCGAAGCCGCGGCCGTGTTCGCCGGCGCGTGCCGATTCGACGGCCGCGTTGAGGGCGAGGATGTTGGTCTGGAATGCGATGCCGTCGATCACGCCGATGATGTCGGAGATGCGGCTGGCGCTCCGGTTGATCTGCTCCATGCGCTGCACCACTTCCTGCATCAGGCGTGCACCGCGCTCGGCCACTTCGCTGGACTGCGAGACCATGTTGCGGGCCTCGCTGGTGTGCTGCGCGTTGCTGCGCACCGTCTCGACCATCTGGTGCATCGAGCTGCTGGTCTGCTGCAGCGCGCTGGCCTGGTTTTCAGTGCGGCTCGACAGGTCGCTGTTGCCGCGGGCGATCTCTTCGGAGGCGCTGTTCACCGCGTCGACGGTCTGTCGCACTTCGAGCACGGTGGTGCGCAGCTTCTTGCGCATCGTGTTGAGCTCATGGCGCAGCCACGAGAGCTCGTCCTTGCCCGGAGATTCGATCTTGGTTTCGAGGTCGCCGCCGGCCACGCGGATCACCGCCTGCACGGTGTCTTCGACCGGTGCCTTGATGCTCAATGCAATGACCCAGCCGGCCACCGCCGAGAACACGGCCGCGGCAGCACCGGTGAGGCCCACCGCCCAGGCCGCGCCGCCCTGGCCCGCCCCGGCCAGGAGCGCTGCGGCCCAGCCGCCCAACGTCGCCAGCAGCACCGCCATCAGCACGAAACCAATCCTCACCCGGTTGCATTGGCTCACACGCCGGATCCAGCTCATCATCATCGGCCCACCTCTTCCCAACTCGTGTCGTCTCGCTTCGGTCACCAGACCGCGGCGGCATGCACTGCCACGGTCTCCTCCAGCCGGATATCGGAGGGCCTTGGCCGCCGCTGAAGCGCGAAAGTGCAACAGTCTTCGGCCGCCTGGTGAACAGTTCACGCGCGGTGCGGCCTGTCTGCGGCATGCGGCGGCGCAACAAATGAAACACGCCGGGGCCTTGCGCAAAGCAGGGCTGAAACCGTGACGGATGACACTGCCGGCACGACGAACGAAACCACCGAGAGACCCCTCATGCGACAACACCCCCCTTCCCTCACGCTCACCACTGCCGCCCTGGCGCTCGCCGCCGCGCTCACGCTGGTGCTGGTCACTGCGCCGGCCTGGGCCCAGGCCGAAGCCGCGCCGACCGCCGCCAAGGAATTCGACGTTTACGTCGAGCTCGCCACCGGCAACGCCTACATCAAGACGCCCGCCGGCTGGCGCTACATCCGCCAGCTCGACGAAGCGCAACTCCAGCAACTGCCCCCCACCACGCTCACAACGCTGGCCGCCACCGATGCGCAAGCCGTGCAACTGGCCTACCAGCGCGCCGGAGAGGCCAGCGTCGCGGGTCGCCCGCCGGTGCAAAAGTGAAGCAGGAGCATTGGCAGCCCGATAGGGCTACGGCAAACGTGCCCCCGAATCGCGAGTCATGCACATCAACGATGCCGCGACAGACCGCCGCTGCAAAGCGATTCGAAGAGCACCGATAACGTCCCCCGCGTTGGCAGGGCGAATGGCAAGCTGTCTGCTTATCGATCTGCGCCAGCACGCGCGATCAGCCGGCTGACGCGCGACACCGACAGTCCCAGCTCACGGGCAAGCGCGGTCATCGTCACGGCGCCTTCCGTATGGTCTCGAAGCAAAGCTTCTTCGCGGCGGCTGCAGTGTTCGAGCCAATACGACAGCGGCCTGGCCTTGGCCCGGTGCGCCTTGGGCGTCGACGAACTCTGCGGCACCCAGATAGATCTGCTGGCTCAGACCGGTGGACCACAAGTTGACGCCATGGCCCACGGCCACGCATAACGCTTGGCCGCGAGGCGATAGTCAGCCGGCGTGACGGCCGGGCGCTGCAGCATGTAGCCGTGCAGGCCGTCAGTGTCCAGCCACGTGGGCGTTTCGGACTCGCCCACGTGTGCGCGATAGCTGGACCAGGGCCACGCAGCGGGTTCGTTCACCACGCCCGCCCGCATCGGGTTCAGCTCCACGTACCGGCACACCTCCAGCAGGTAGGCGTCACGATCGACCAGGATGGCCTTGAAGCGCCCCTGGAACAGATGGCCCACCTTGCCGTGCCGTCGGTTGAACACCTGGGTGTACACGCCATTGACGTGGTACATCAGCAGGGAAAGGCAAAAGGCAAGACCTGACCCCAATGACGCAATGACGTCTTCTTGATGCTGCTGGGCTTCCCCATCGGAACCTTGATCGGCGGCTATCTGCTCTACAACAGCGGCGGCTGGCCGAAGCCGGGCGAACCGCAGGATCGGGCTGCGGCGTTGGACTTCTGATCGCGACCAGACGCCGACCGAGGTCAGAGCCGCCCGTCGCCCGCTCCCGTCACCGCAATCGGTACGCAGATTGCGTCATGGCGCTGCGTGATCGCGGGCCCATGCCGACGCCCGCTCCACCGCCGACGCCATGGCCGTGGACCGGTCGGTGTCGATGCAATTGATGCCAGCACCGCGATACGCCTCTACCTGATCCGGCTTGGCAACCACGACGATCGGCGAACGCGCGCCGCGGAACTTGTAAGTCCCGACCTGCAAGTCGTTGCCATATTGGTAATGCAGGCCGGACAAGTCGACGAGCATCCCGTCCGGATCGGTCATGGCGCAGACCATGTTCAGGACGCGCCCGATGAGCACCGCATCGTCCAATCCTTCCGACCCCGGGCGATAGGTGCCGCTGAAGCGGACCAGCCCGATCCGCATCGGACCTTCGATGAGCAACTCCGCGGCGGACTGGATCGTCGGCGAATGGCTATCCATCACGAAGGTGCCAGGTGTAGCCTTGAGCTCCCGCGGATCGACGGGCTTCCCCTTCTTGGTCTTGATCCTTCGGTCAGCGCACACCTGCATTAATCCTTCCCATTCAACCTGACTGGTGGACGCCGATTCATGACTCGACGCCACGGGCACGCAATTGAGCAGTTTGAATGGCTGATTCATGACCTCCGTCCGGGTGCCGGAGGGGAAATCCTCGGGAAAGGAGATCACGCCACCGAGTCGGTTATCCGGCGAATCAAAGCACTCGCTCAGGGTCAGGTTCGCCAAACGGGGAGCATGCAGCACCGCCCTCAGGTTTTCCGCCTTCACCAGCGCGATGGTTCGCCCATCGCCGAGATGAAAGTCCATCAGCGGAATCGAGAGTTTCGGCAAGGCGACAGGCGTCGTTTCATTCATTTCAATATCCTCGGCCACCGCTAGTAAGCGATCTTTTCGGAACCCGGCAGATTGGCGATCGTATCGGTGCGCACGACGGCCACACTCGACCCACGCCCCAGTTGCTGCGCAGTCTGGGTGTCGAAGTCCTGGAACACCTGGTGCAGTTCGGCGTTGGCGCTCTTGGTCGAACGCGGCTTGATCTTGCCGTCGACATCGAATTCATCCTTCAGCTTGCGGTCAAGCGTGGGACTGGAAACCCAGAAATCGACGTCGCTGGCCTTCAGCCCGTCGGGCAGACGGTCTTGGCGGAAGTGGCCGCCCTTGCTGGACACGTTGGTGACCGAGCTTCCCAGGATCCCGACTTGGGCATCGTCGATCCCCAATGCCTTCAGGCGATTCTTCAGGTTGCCAAGGCGCTCCTGGATTTCGCCCGCGTTCCTGAAGCCGCGCACATCGTGCCCCTGGTATCGGGACGTGCCACGTCTCCTGTTTCTCTGGCATTGCGCGCTGAGCCCCAGGGGATCGGCCCAACTGAAGGTGTTCAGGCCGAACTGGTAAATGTTCAGGCCACCGGCGAGGCGGATCGGGTCCAGACTCACGAACTGCCCGGCCACCGCATCGAAGTAGCGATGCCGGGTGTAGTGGAGCTCGGTCTCCTCGTCGTCGTACTGCCCCTGCAGTCTCAACGGATTGGCGATCTCGTTGACTTGGATCCGCGCCCGGCCCCACGCTTCGTAGTGAGCGGCCCAGACGATCTGGCCGTCGTGCTTCGTCAACCGTGTCGGACAACCATTCGGATCGGTGTGATAGTGGTAGCTGCCCTGGCCGTCCATGAGCGCCAGCGGGACAAACGAGTGCGGGTAGTACAGATACTCACGTCTCAGCGGCCCCTGCGAGGCCTCGGCAGGCCCCTCCACAATGAGCGCGTCCCCGTCCCAACCGAACAACGTGCCACTGCTGCCCGCCCGCTTGAAGATCCGCCGCCCCAGCGGGTCATAGCCGTAGACGGTTTCCGTCTCCGCCTGACCTTCACCAAACGTCGGCCTCGCGTGACTGCGCACCAGGCGCTGATTCGCATCCCACGTCAGTTCGAGCGTCTTCGCCACCTCCGCGCCGTCCAACTCCCGCTCGTCTCGTCGCTCGACCAGATTGCCCGCCGCATCGAACCGGTAGTGCACGCCCTCGCACCAGCCTTCGCGTCGCCACGCCCCCTCCTGCCGCACCTTCGTCGTGAGCCGATCCCCCGCCGGATCCTGGAAGAAGCGCTTCAACTTCCCCTGCGGATCGACGTGCTCGACGATCTGCCCCAGCGGGTCGTAGCGGTACTGGTCCAGCCCGTGCTGGCTGTCCTTGCGATGGGTCAGGTTGCCTGCCGCGTCATATCCGTACTGCGTGTGGAACAGCCAGTCCACCTCGCGCCTGACGCCCTGTGCCGTCAACCGCCCTTCGGCGTCGTACTGGTACTGCCGCTCGAGCTCGGGTGTCAGCGTCTCCTGGACCACCTGCCCCGCCGCATCGCGCTCGATCGTGATCGGCGGCTCGTCGTTGATGCGGATCGACGTCGGCTGCCCCAGCGCGTCGTAGTCGTAGGCGATCGTGTTGCCCGCGCTCGTCTCGCGACGGATGCGACGTCCCAGCAGATCGAAGCCGTTCTTGATGACGAAGTCGCCCTGCTTCTCCGCGACCAGACGACCTTCAATGTCCAGCGTCCTCTGCACCGTCACATGCTCGTTGGCACAGCCGGTGAGGTTGCCGTTCGGGTCGAAGTCGAAGGTCTCCTCGAACTGCCGTCCCGCCTCGAATGGATGCTCGAAACGCTTGCGCCGGATGCGGCCGAGCTTGTCCGTCGTGTAGTCGATAGACCGACCCAAGGGATCGACGCTCTGCTTCAAATGACCGGTCAGGTCGAAGGCGTACCGCGTGGCCTGGCCCCAGTAGTCCACCTCCTCGACCACCCGCCCCAGCGCGTCGCGCCTGAGCTCGTACCGCTCACCGCGCTGGTTGCTCACGCCGATGAGCTGTTCTTCGGTGTCGTAGTGGTAGTGCACCACATGCCCGTCGGGCTGAACGCGCCGGGCGATCAGGCCTTGTCCAAAGTACTCGAAGCTCGTGCGTGCGCCGTTCTCGTCTTCGTGGTGCGTCAGGTTGTCCTGCGCGTCGTAGGCACAACGGACGCGTCCGCCTGCTGGCAAGTTCACCTCGACGAGGCGACTCTTGCGGTCGTAGCGGTAGCGGATCGCCCGGCCCAGCGGGTCCGAACGCTCCAACACGTTGCCCAGCAGGTCGCGCTGGAGCCGGGTCACCTGCCCCAGCGCGTTGCGCACGCTGGTGAGGTAGCCGTCGCTGTCGTAACCCAGCCGCGTGGTGGCGTTCAGCGCGTCGGTCACGCCCAGCAGCAGACCATCCCCGCCGTACTCGTGGACGGTCACCGCGCCCAGCGGGCTGACCTGCTCGGCCAGCAGGCCGCGCTCGTCCCAGCGCTGGCGCCAGCTCGCGCCGTTGGGATCGGTGATGACCACGGGTTTGTCCCGCGCATCCACCTCGACCGTCATCGCGCTGCCGTCCGGCCGCGTCAGTCGCAGCAGGTTGCCGCGCTCGTCGTACGCATACTCGGTGCGCCGGTTGGCTGCATCCACCACGGCCGTGGTGCGGCCCACCTCGTCGTACTCGAAGATCGTGCGCCCGCCCAGCGGGTCGATCTCCAGGATGGGCAGGCCGTTCTCGTTGCACTGGACCGTCGACACATGCCCCAGCGAGTCGGTAATACGCACCTCGTGAATCGCCGGCCAGTAGGCGAAGCGGTAGTCGTACAGCCCGCCGTCGCCCCAGGCATGCACGACCTGCCACGCGTCCCCGCCCTTGTCGTACTCGTAGTGGAACGAGAGCCCGGTCCGGTTGGTATGCCGCACCATGTGGCGACCGTCGTAGGCGAAGCAGTACGGGTTGTCCAGTTCGTCGCGCACGGCGGTGAGGTTGCCGCGCTCGTCGTGCTCGTAGGTCGCGAAGGTGTGGCTGAAGCGGGCCTCGGGCACGAACAGGGTCAGCGCGCGGATGAAGCGGCCAGCGTATTCGATGAGCAGGTGGCGCCCGCCCGATTCGCGGATCGCCCGCAGCTTGCCCTCTGCCCACTCGTAGAGCAGCCAGTTGCCGCACAGGTCGGTCACACGGCCCAGCGGCACCTCCCGCACACCCTCGCCCGTCGTGACGGCCATCGCCTTGGCGAAGTGATAGACCAGATCGCCCTTGGTGCGCACACGCCATTCGTCGCCGTGGTCGCTGAGCCGCGCGCCGTCCATCAGCTCCAGCACCGCCGCCGCGTCGCCCTCGGCGGCAGGCAGGGTCGGGAACAGCGCCGGACCTTCGTCCGGATGCAGGAAGACCACGCTGCCGTCGGCCGCATCGATCTCCAGCCTCGCATCGGCGGGGCTCTCCCAACCGATGCCGCAGGCGCCCACCCGCTCGCGGCCCGACACATAGCTGCGCCCCCATTCCAGCGGGATGCGCCAGGGCAGCGTGAAGTCGCTCTGCTCGACGCTGACCTCGCCCGTCAGGATATTCACCGGCTCCGCTCGCAGCACCTTGCACTTCAGGAAGCCGGGGTCCATGTTCTTGAACAACTTCTGCCGGAACTTCTTGAAGCGCTCGCCCAGCGCCTTGGCGAACCTGGATTTGCCCAGCTTGCCCAGCCCCGCGAAGGCACCGCGCGCGGCCATGCCCGCCATCGAGATGGTGGGCGGCCCGCCCACCCGCACGTTGGCGGGGATGGCAAGGTTGAAGTTCGTCGGCAGCAGGTTGGGCAGCTTGAGCTTTTTCTTCTTCGGCCTCGGCGGGCTGGGCATGCCGGCGATCTGGCAGCCCAGCACCGGCAGCGACAGGAACGACAGCGGGTCGCCGTCGGCCACCACGGTCGAGCTGCCCATGAAGAGTTCGTCTTCCTTGTCGGGCAGCATGGGCGCGAACGGAAAGCCCGGCGGGATGTGCACGACGATCGCGGCGGTACCCGCGGTGGCGCGCTTCATGCCCAACACCTTGACGGTCGCGCCGATGACGGGCACGTAGTCGAAGGGGTCGAACACGACCGACAGGTGCGGCGTCGGCAAGGGCACCGGCGAAGGCGACGGCGGCACAACGCACAGGTGGATGTCGATGCCCAGTTGCGGGTCGCCGTGTTTGGCGGAGGGCATCATGCGGCGGGGCCTCCGGCCTCTGGGGCGGGTGCCGGCGCCTTGCCGATTGCGCCCGGCATCGCGATCGGCCAGTCCGGCCCCAGCAGGCGGCGGGTTTGTTCGAACACCGCCAGGAACTCCGGGCCGCCCCCCGCAGCGTCCTTGTCCGCCTGCTGTTGCGCCTGCTGCAGCAGTTGCCGCGTGTGTTCGATGTGCTGGCACTCGAGCTGCTTCAACGCAGCGGCATCACCGCCGGTCTCCAACGCCGCGGCCTGCTGCTCGGTGGCAGCGCACTGCTGCACCTGCTCATGCTCCAGGCGGTGTTTGATCGCCTCGATGCGGGCCGTGCGTTCGGGTTCGACGAGTCTCAACAGCTCGAAGCCGAGCCAGGGCAGCGTCGTCATCGGCCGGTTGTCGGGCTTGAGCCGTTCGCCGACGGTGAGCGCATGCCGCCCCAGTGCCAACGCGGCTTCGGTGTCGCCGCTGCGGGCGTGGCAGAACGATCCCATGCGCAGCGCCTCGATCAGCATCGGCGCATTCGGCAAGGCCGCCGCCAGCTGTGCGGCCTCGTGGTAGCAAGGCACGGCCCGTTGCGGCTGGCCGGCCGCGAGATGGGCTGCGGCTTCACCGAACCAGGTTTGCAGCACGAGCTGACCGCCTACCGGATGGCCCGCAGCATGCGTGGCTTCGGCGGTGGTGCGGGCGTGCTGGTAATGGCTGAGCGCCTCGTCGCAACGCTGCTCCTTCAGCAGCGCCCCGGCCGCCAGCAGGCGCACGGCCACCTGCTGGTCAGACCAGCCCTGCTCGTGTGCGAAAGCCAGTGCGTCGCGCGCTTTGAGCAGCACCTGGTCTGCCGGGGCTTTTTCAGCGAGCGCGAACAAGCCGGTCAGCAGGCTGCGGAACACACCGGCCGGCCCGACGGCGGGCTCCTGCGCGAACGTCTCTTGAGCCATGGACCAGGCATCCAGCGGCGGGGCCTGCACGAGCACTTGCGGGTGCTCGGTTTCCACGAGCGCCGCGAGCCGCGGCGCCTCTTCGAAGTCGGGCACCAGCAGGCGCACGCCTTCGGGCACGCCGGCCTGCAGCGCACGGGCGACCCAGGCGGCCCACGCTTGTTCACTGTCCACCCGCACGGGCATCAGCACGGCCACCAGATGGCCGAAAACGGGGTGATGCTCGGCCAGCGAGGCCAGCGCCTGCACGAACGCCGTGGCCGTATCGGGCACGGCCTCAGGCGCGAAGGCCCAGTCGGGCTGCTGCCCCGCTCCTTGCAGTTCGTCGTGGCTGGCGGCGTACTGGCCGGCCAGCGCCTGCTTCAGCGCACGGGAGTAGGCGATCGAGTGCTCGAACGGTGCATCGAAGACGATGAAGGTGTCGCCGTTGGCATGGGCGGCCGGGTGGCGCTGCACTTCGAAGAAGCATTCGAGCATGCGCCTGGCGTTGTCCGGCACCTGCCACAGGAGCATCCGTTTCTGCGGGTCGGAAAGAAATTCTTCCCAGCACTGCAGCAGCTCGACGAGTCGTCGTTCCACGGGGTTCAACGGCCATGCTCCCTTCAGCAGTTCAGGGAGATTTCAGTGCCGTTGACCGACACGCCGCTGGCGTCGATCTTGATGACGGAGCCACCGGCGCTGATGGTGATGCTGCTCGAGTTGATCTCGACGGTGGACCCGTTGACGCCGAAGGTGAGCGAGGCGGCCGACGTGTAGGCACCGGGGCCGTTGGCATGCAGCGCCATCGTGTCGGTCGCGCCCTGTTTCAGCGAGCCGGTGGTCTGGATGTCGAACAGCCCCGTCACGTTTTTCGTGTAGCCGCCGCCGGTCACGGTGAGCCGCTTGCCGGAATGCACCGTCTTCTCCTCGCCGGAGGTCACGGTCTCGACGAACTGGCCGTTGACGGTGTTCTCGCGCTTGCCATTGACGGTGCTACTCAGGTCGCCCGTGACGGTGCGGGTGGCACCGCCGGTGATGGTCTGCTTGTAGCCGGAGGCCACCGTCACTTCGTGGCCGGTGTCGATGGTTTCCACCAGCTTGCCCGACACGCTCATGGTGCGGTTGGCACTCACCGTGAGGGTGTCGTCCACCTTCACGGTGGTGCTGCGGTTGTTGTTGACGTCGTTGGTCTGGTCGTGCTGCACCGTGGTCGCCATGTCGTACTGCGCGTGCAGGTTCATCTTTTCCTGCCCGGCGGTGTCGTCCATGGAGAGTTCGTTGTACCCCTGCCCCTTGTGCGTCTGCGACTTGAGGCCGCTCACGACACCGGGCATGGCGAACGGGGGCATCAGTTCGGCGTTGTAGACGCGGCCGGTGACGAGCGGGCGGTCCGGGTCGCCTTCCAGAAACTCGACCACCACTTCCTGCCCGATGCGCGGAATGCTCACCGCACCCCAGCCTTTGCCCGCCCAGGGCTGCGATACGCGGATCCAGCAGGAGCTGTTTTCGTCACCCTTGCTGTAGCGGTCCCAGTGGAAGCGGACCTTCACGCGGCCTTGTTCGTCGGTGTGGATCTCTTCGCCGGCGGGCCCGACCACCACCGCGGTCTGCGGGCCCTGCACGACGGGTTTGGGGGTGAGGCGCGCCGCCCGGAATGGCTGGCTGCTGGGCAGTGCGGTGAAGCGGCACGCAAAGCGCGCGCCGCCGCTGTCGGCCGATTCGTAGTCTTCGCCTTCGAGGCGGTAGTCCGCCAACAGCACGAGGTATTCGCGGTTCTGGTCCTGGCGCGGCTGGTCGGTCAGGCGGAACAGGTGGCCCACGCACAGCCCGCGGGCGTTGGCTTCGCCTTGAACGGTTTCGAAGCGGGCCTGGAGTTCTTCGAGGCGCACGCGGGCATAGTCCTGCCCCTCCTCCACGGTGAGGTGCTTGTCGGGGTAGTCGTACACCTCGTATTCGGCTTGCGCGTGCTGGCGGGCGAAGCTGGCGTTGCCCCGCAACTCGACCCTCGGCTTTTCGGGGTCGTAGTTGTGGTTCACGTAGCGGCCGGACTGGATTTCGCGGCCGAAGCTCCAGGCGCTGACGTGCTCTTCTTCCGCGCGCACGAACCGTCCCTGCGGCAGGTAGCGGATCTGTTCGAAGCCCGCATAAGGGGAATGCCCGCCGATGGCGTCCGTGAGCACCAGCACGTGGCGCCCCACCTCGTGCCGGAAGTAGTAGTAGATGCCTTCCTGCTCCATCAGCCGGCTGACGAAGTCGAAGTCGCTCTCGCGGTATTGCACGCAGTAGTCCCACTGGCGATAGGTGCCGCTCAACTCGAAGCTGGTGCTGGCGACGTCGCCGTGCGAGTCGAACACCTGCTTGAGGATGTCGGGCACGTTCATCTTCTGGAAGATGCGGCAGTTGGCCGTGCGCGTGAGGAACCACAGCCACGGCCGCATGGTCACTCGGTAGAGGTTGAAGCGTCCGTGCGTGCCGACCTGCGCGAAACGCGTCGCATGGCCACCAAGATACCGGTCGCCGCCGGTGGGCAATTCGATCTTCACGTTGATCTTGTGGCCCAGGATCTGGTCAGGCTCCAGGTCGGCCTGCTCGCTCAGCGCGTCGATCTCGAATTCGCTGAGCCGGGCCATCTCTTCCCGGCCCTGCAGGCGGTGGAACAGCAAGACCTCAGGCCCGAAGGGCGTGGTCAATTCAAAGGTTCTCGTGGCCATCTTCTGTTTTGCGGTGCTCCCGTGAACGACATCTACCGGCGCAATCGCCCCAGCCATGGGGCCCCTGCGGCGATGACAGGAGAGGCACGGTAGGTCGGCGATGCCGCACCACAAAGTGAACAAAGTCATGCCTGCAGAGCACGAGGCAGTTCATCCCGGGCATGGCGAATGCCACGGTTCGCAAGCTCTGCCTGTCTACCGAGTCATGCCGCTGCCGAAGCCCAGTTCCTGCGGCGCGGCACGCGCTCAGCTCTCGCGCCCCGCCCGCCGGAGCACTTGCGTCACCGGCTCCAGCAGGTACTGCAAGGGCGTGCGTTCCTCACCCTTGAGGTACACCTCGGCCGGCATGCCGGCCTGCAGCTTCACGTCGCCCGACTTCGCGATCGACGCGGGATCGATGTCCACCAGGGCCACGTAATAGGCCTGGTGGGTCGAAGGGTCCACGGTGCGGTCGGCGGCGACGTGAAAGACCTTGCCTTCCACCAGCCGCGAGGTCCGGTACTTGAACGCGGTGAAGCGGATCCCGGCCGCCTGTCCCTTCGAAACCCGGCTCACGTCTTCGGTGCGGATGTGGGCCTCGACCACCAGCCGGGGGTGGGCCGGCACGATGTCGGCGATGGCCTCGCGCGGTGACACCACCGCACCCGCGGCGGTGAACTTCAGGTTCAGCACGTCGCCGGCCACCGGTGCCACGATCACCTGCCGGCTCGCGGCGTCGACTGTCTTGCGCCGCTCCTGCTGGATCTCGGCAAGCCGGGCGGCGCTCGCCTTCAGCTGGTCGCTGGCCTGCTGCCGGTAGTCGCCTTCTAGCTCCTTGATGCGCAGGTCCGCATCGAGCAAACGCTGCTCTGCGCGCGCCAGCTCGGAGCGCCTTTCCTCCAGCTTCACGCCGTAGTCGGCCACCGCCGCTTCGAGCTGGGAGATGCGCGTGGTGGAGATGAAGCCGTCCTGCAGCAGGCGACGGTTGATCTCGAGCTCGGCCGTCTGGTGCCGCAGCGATTCGCCGGCCCCGGCGATCTGCGAGCGCAGCGCCACGACCTCTTGCGCCACCTTGGCCTGCTGGGCGCGCAGCAGGGTCGACTGGCCGACGAGCGCCTCGCGCCTCGCGCTGAAAAGCGCGCGTTCCTTGGTCAGTTGCTCGGCCAGCCGCGGGTCACGGCCGGCGGCTTCGAGCACGTCCGCCGGAAACTGCACTGCCGTGGCCGAGAGCTGCTCGGCTTCGAGCCGGGCCAGGCCGGCGCGTTCGACCATCACGCGGTAGCTGAGGCGGTTCAGGTCGGCATCGACCGACACGTCACCCAGCACCAGCAGCGGCTCGCCCTGCGCCACGCGCTGGCCGTCGCGCACCATGACCTCGCGCACCGTGCCACCCTCGGCATGCTGGACCACGCGGCGGTCGAGATCGACCTTGACGAACGAACTGGCGACGACGGCCGATGACAGCGGGGCGAAGCCCATCCATGCCGCCACCGGCAAGATGCCGGCCAGCAGCACCACGGCCGCCAGGCGCGCGAGCCGGCGTGCCTCGATCAGGTGGGGCTCAAGCGGGTGAGGCTCGAACGGGAGTGACGAATCCATGGAGTTCACGACGGCCGTGCTCACGACACCTTCTCCTCGCGCGCCTGCCGCAGCGCTTCATGCCCGCTCGCATGCGGCGCATGCGCACGCGGCATCGCAACCACCTGTGCACCACCGGTCGCCTGCGCCGCGGGTTGCATCGCCTTCATCACCTCGGCCACCTGGCCATAGTGCTTGGCCTTGCCCGCCTCTAGCACGAGCATCTTGTCGACGTGCTGGATCAGGCTCGAACGGTGCGTGACCACCACCACCGTCGCCTGCCCCCGCAGCGCCTTCAGCGTCTCGGCCAGCGCCTGTTCACCGGCGCCGTCGAGGTTGGAGTTGGGCTCGTCGAGGATCAGCAGCCTGGGCTCCCCGTACAGCGCACGTGCCAGCGCGATGCGCTGGCGCTGCCCCGGCGAGATGAGCGGAGCCTGCGGGTCGATCACCGTGTCGTAGCCATCGGGCAGCGAGAGGATGAGCTCGTGCACGTGGGCGCGCCGGGCCGCCTGGGCGACCTTCTCCGCATCGACCTCGCCCAGGCGTGCGATGTTTTCTGCCACCGTGCCGGGGAAGAGCTCGACGTCCTGCGGCACGTAGCCCAGCCAGGGGCCGAGCTGTTCGCGCGGCCACTGCGAGAGGTCCGCCTGGTCGAGCCGCACCACGCCGGCGCTCGGTTTCCACACGCCGGTGAGCAGCCGCACCAGCGTCGATTTGCCTGCGCCGCTGGCGCCGATGATGGCCAGCGACTCGCCCGCATCGAGCTGCAGCGACACGCCGGCAATGAGCATGCGATCGCCGCCGGGTGCGCGGAACACGAGCTTGTCGGCGAAGAGCTCGCCGGTCGGTGCGGGCAGCGGCATGCGTTGCGGTTGCACAGCGGCCTGCGCCAGCATCTCCTGCAGGCGCCGGAAGGCCACGCGCCCTTCGGCGAGCACGCGCCAGCTGGCGACCACCTGCTCCACCGGCGCGAGGGCGCGGCCGAGCAGCGTGGTCGTCGCGATCATCACGCCCGCGCTGGCATCGCCGCTGATCACCAGCCACGCGCCGAGCGCCAGCATGAGGGCCTGGACGGCCTGCCGCACGGTGCGCGTGAGCGCCGCCATGGCCACGGTCTTGGCGGTGGTCGGGCGCTGCAGCGCGGCGACTTCGGCGTTCTTCTGGCGCCAGCGCGCGACCAGCGCATCGGTCATGCCCAGCGTGTGCGCGACCTCGGCGCTCTGCATCGAGGCTTCGAGATAGCGCGTGGAGCCGGCCGCCGCGCCCTGCAGCGCTTCGATCTCGCGCCGTGTGAGCAGGTCGTTGGCCAGCGCCAGCACCAGCATCACCGCCGCAGCCATGGCCGCTGCCACACCGAGCGCCGGATGGGCCAGCCAGATGATCGCCACGTAGACCACGGCCCACGGCGCATCGAAGACGGCCAGCAGGCCTTGCGCCGAGAACAGCGAGCGCAGCACGCCGACGTCGCGCAGCCCCTCCGGCGCGGCCGGGCCGCTGCGGCTGGCGCGCTGCGCGATGACGAGCCTGCTCACCGCCGGAGACAGCACCTCGGCCAGCAGGCTGCCGGCGACGTCTTGCAGGCGGGCACGCAGGTAGTCCAGCGCGAAGAGCAGGCCCAGCGCGACGCCCACGCCGATCAGCAGGACCAGCAGCGTCTCGCCGCTCTGGCTGGCCAGCACGCGGTCGAAGACCTGCAGCATGAACAGCGCCGGAACGAGCAGCAGCAGGTTGACGAACAGCGACATGCCGGCCACGTGGAGCAGCGGGCGACGCAGCAGGCGGAGCAAGGGATTCATGGCCATCACGCCGCATCACGCCGTGGTGTCGATGACGCCGCTGGACAGCAGCGTTCCGAGGTTGAGGCCGGTCACGCCCTGGAGCACGGCCACGTCGTCGAACGACCAGTCCGAGCCCGAGCCGTCGCGGTCCACCCGCAGCGTCGTGTTGCCGTCAACCTGCGAGAGCTGGATGAACTGCGCCGCAACGGCCGAGGTGTAGCCCGAGCCGGCGAGCAGGTTGGAGATGTCCAGCACGTCGCTGTTTCCGCCGGTCGCGACGAAGCCCTGCAGCGTGTCCGTTCCACCGCCGTCGGCGACGAGGAAGACGAAGGTGTCCGACTGGTTGCCGCCGCTCAGGACGTCGTTGCCCGCGCCGCCGAACAGCCGGTCCGTGCCGTTCTGGCCGAAGATCCAGTCGTCGCCCGAGCCGCCGTAGATCACGTCGTTGCCGCCGCTGCCGTAGAGAACGTCTTCGCCCGCCAGCGCCACGTTCGACGACCCGCCGGACGGCAGCGGGTTGTCGTCGGCCCCGTTCCTGCCGGTGATGACGTTGAAGACCTCGTGGTGAGTGGCGCCTGCGGCGTCTCTCACCTGGACGTCGAGCGTGTAGGTCGTCTGTTCGGCCAGGCCCGAGGTGGTGGTCAGTTCACCGCTGCCGGCGTTGACCGAGAACCCGGCCGAGCTGCCCGGCAGCAGCGAGAAGGTGAAGGTATCTCCTGCGTCGGGGTCGGTCGCCGAGACCGTGCCCAGCACGGTGCCGGCCCCGGGCAGTGCATTGCCGCCCGGCGTGTGGGTGATCGCGAGGCTCAGGTCGGTGGGCACATGGTTCTCGACCACGTCCGTCACGTTGACGGTCACGGCCTGGGCCGTGTCGTGCACGCCGTCGTTGGCATGCACCACGACCTGGTAGGCACGGTCGCCGTTGGCATCGGCCGGGGCCTCGTAGTCGGGCGATGCCAGGAAGCGCACTTCGCCGTCGTCGGCATCGATCGAGAAGAGGCCTGCGTCGGTACCGGTGAGCGAGTACGTGATCGCATGGTGGGGCACCGTCGCGTCCGCATCGGTCGCGTTCGCCTCGTAGACGACGGTCGATGCCGCTGTGTTCTCGGGTACGCCGGCCGTGGCTGCGGACGAGAAGACCGGCGCGTTGTCGTTCACGTCGCCGACTGCGATGGTGAAGGACTGGTCCTGGGTCGAGCCGTCGGCACTCGTGGCGCGCACCGTGAGGCTCAGACTGGCGTCGAGTTCTCGGTCGATCGCGCCGGCCACCGTCACCACGCCAGTGGCGCTGTCGATGGCGAACCGGCCGCTGGCGTCGTCGCTGAGGCTGTACGTGACGTTGTTGGTCGTCGCATCGGCGTCACGGGCTTGGGCAGTCACTCCCACCACGGTGCCGACAGCTACGTTCTCGGCAACGACATCGGCCGCTGTGTCCGTGTCCGCGGGCGTGCTCACCGCGAACTCGTTCACGTCGTCGACGGAAACCGAAATGGACTGGTCGGCGAATGCGAACCCGTCGAGAACACGGACCGTGACGTCGTACACGTTGTCCGCGTCGCTGTCGGTCGGAGCTTCGCAGTTCGGTGCCGAGACCAGCGAGAGCGCGCCGGTGGCCTCGTCGATCATGAAATGCGCAGCGTCGGCGCCACCGGCGATCGAGTAGGTCTGCGTGGCGCCGTCGTCCACGTCGGTCGCGGTCACGGTCGTCACCGTGGTCGAGTTCTCGTCGATGCTCACCGCGGCAGCGGCACCTCCCCCGTTGGAGGTGATCACCGGTGCATCGTTGGTGCCCGTCACGGTCCACGAAACCGACGCCGCCGTCGTGGCTGTGCCATCCGTCACGTCGTAGTCGACGGTCACCGTCGCCTGATCGCCGGCGGCCAGGTGCTGGAGCGCCTCATGGGTCGGGTCCAGCGTGAAGGCATGGTTGGGCGCGTCGTAGCTCACACCGGGTGGCAAGGAGGCGGGCAGGTTCGTTACCCACAGCGCGGCGCCATCGTCTACGTCCGATGCATGGGCCAGCGCATCCAGGGTCGCGCCCCAACCATCTTCCGAAGCAGTGACGGTGACGGCACCGCTCACCACCGGTGCATCGTTGCTGCCTGTCACGGTCCACGACACGGAGGCAGCCGTGGTCGCGGTGCCATCGGTCACGCCGTAGTTCACGGTCACGGTCGTCTGAGCGCCGGCAGCGAGATGCTGGAAGGCGGCGTTCGTGGGATCGAGGGTGAAGCTGTGGGTCGCAGCGTCGTAGCTCACGCCCGCCGGCAAGCCCTCGGGCAGGCCGGTCACCGACAGCATGGCGCCGGCATCGACGTCCGACGCATGGGCCAGTGCATCCAGGGTCACGCTCGTGCCGTCTTCCAGGGCCGCGGCGGTCACTGCGCCGGTGACCTTCGGCGCGTCGTTCACGCCCGTGATCTGCACGGTCGCGGTGGCCCAGCTGAGCGTGCCGTTGCCCAGGCGGATCGCATAGGTGAAGCTGTCCGTCAGCGCCTCCCCTGCCGGCAACTGCTGGAGCCGGGCCTGGAAGTCGGCGCTCAGCGTGCTCGCGTCGTAGCCGACCCTGCCGTCCGTGGTGATCCAGATCCGGGCACCGTGGGCGCTGCAGTCCGTGGACAGCGCCTCGGTGCGGGCCGTGTCCTGGGCGAGCAGATCGGTCGTACTGGTCACCCCGATGCTGTTGGTGCCGTCGTCGAGGGAGTAGAGCGTCTTGGCAGCGCCTCCCAGGTCGTTGGCCATCACGGCCAGGTAGGTGATGCAGAGCTGGTCCTCGGTCAACCCGCTGGCACTCGCCAGGAAAAGGTCGTCACCGGCTTGCGGCGTCTTGGTGAAGGAAGTCGTGCTGATGGCCAAGATGGTCTCCTTTGAGCGTTGCATGGGGGCACTTCCCCATGAAGTTCGCCCTACATCTGCAGGAGCACTCTAGGCAGCCGTGCCTTGCGGCACATCGGAGGCCGCGCGCTTCGCCGTAGGTGGTTGCTCCCGCCGGCATAGGACAGAGCGCCCCCTTTGTTCAGGGGGTACACGCTGGGGCGCTCATGCAGGGCGCGGCGCCGCTGCGTCAAATTGGCTCGCGCGCCGGGCCGCGGCCAGCCGTGCCGCGTCAAAGCAGGACACAACGCTCACCGCAGCGGCCGTCAAGCCGGGGGAAGTCCCGGCTGCACGCTGCCGGCGCCGAGCGCCGATGCTTCACGGCTGACGCTGCAGATGCCTGCCCCCGAAAAGCGGCAAGCCATCCGACCATGGCCCTCGACGAGCAGTTGGCAGACTGGCGCGAACGCGCGCTGCGCGTGGAGCACGAAGTCGAGAAGGCCGTGATCGGCCAGCACGACACCGTGCGGCTCATCAACGTGGCGCTGTTCGCGCGCGGCCACGTGCTGCTCGAAGGCGACGTGGGCGTGGGCAAGACCACGCTGCTGCGTGCCTTCGCCCGCGCGGCGGGTGGCGACTTCGAGCGCGTGGAAGGCACGGTCGACCTGCTGCCCGGCGACCTGATCTATCACACCTACGTCGACGCGCAGGGCAAGCCGCGCATCGAACCCGGGCCGCTGCTGCGGCACCGCGACCGGCTGGTCACCTTCTTCTTCAACGAGATCAACCGCGCGCGGCCGCAGGTGCAGTCGCTACTGCTGCGTGCCATGGCCGAGCGCACGGTGTCGGCCTTCAACGAGGAATTCCGTTTCCCGCACATGATCGTGTTCGCCGATCGCAACAGGGTCGAGAAGGAAGAAACCTTCGAGCTGGCCTCGGCCGCGCGCGACCGCTTCATGTTCGAGCTGAGCATGCCCACGCCGGCCGACTTCGAGACGCGCCGCGCGCTGGTGTTCGACCCCGCCTTCCACGACGTGGACACGCTGCTGCAGCAGGTGTCGCCCGGTGTAGTGCCCTGGCAGGAGCTCAACCGCATCGGCGCGGCCATACAGCGCGGCGTGAGCGCGAGCGAAACACTGCAGCGTTACGTGATCGACCTGTGGGACGCGAGCCAGGCACCGCAGCGCTACGGCATTCGCATCGACGAGGTGGACATGGAACGCCTGGTGCTCGCCGGTGCCAGCCCACGCGGCGTGATGGCCCTTGCGCGTGCAGCCCGTGTGGTGGCCTGGCTGGCCGGCCGCAGCCACCTGCTGCCCGATGACATTGCCGCCGTGGCACCAGCGGTGCTGGGCCACCGCATCTTCTTCACGCCGGTGTACGAGCTGCGCCGTGCCGAGATCGCCGACTTGCTGGTGCAGCAGATCCTGCGGCAGGTGGCCACACCGCGCACGTGAGGCGATTGAAAGATGGAGCCCCAGTTCATTCACCACAGAGACGCCGAGACCGCGGAGGACAGCAGGGCAGATCTGCATTTCTGCGCGAATGCCCGCGAATCTCCGCGACCTCTGCGCCTCTGCAGTGAAGGGGCCCTGACCATGCTCATGCGTCGCGGATGGCGCCGAGCGCAATGAGGCACTGCCATGGCCACCACCGGGCAACCGCTTGAGTTCCAGTACCGCCTGCCGCGGCGCGTGGGCGGCTGGCGCCCTGGCGCCCATGCCGGCACCGCGCTGGGTTCGGGCATGGAGTTCGTTTCGCACATGAGCCTGCGCCATTGGCCCGACCCGCGCCGGATCGACCTGCGGGCCAGCCTGCGCAGCCCTGGTGACGACTGGCTGGTGCGCGTAAGCCGGCAGCGCGCGGGTATCACCGTGCATGCGGTGGTCGACGTGTCGGCCTCCATGGCCTTCGGGCAGCCCCTGCGCAAGCTCGACGTGGCGGCCGACCTGGTGGAGGCGCTGGGCGTGAGTGCCTTCCGCATGGGCGATGCGGTGGGCCTGCTGGCCTTCGACGGTCGCGAGCGCGACGACCTCTTCATGCCGCCGATGCGCGGCCGGGCCATCGGCAGCTTCATGGCCGCGCGGCTGCGGCAATGCGAGGCCAGCAGCGACACGCCCGGAGCCGGTGGCCTGCACGCCGTGGCGCAGCGGCTCGCCGGTCGGCAAGGGCTGGTGTTCCTCGTCTCTGACTTCCACTGGCCGCTGGAGGCGCTGGCGCCGGTGCTGGACTGCCTGGCGCATGCCTTCGTGGTGCCGGTGGTGGTGTGGGACGCAGCCGAGACCGAGCCGCCGCAACAGCAGGGCCTCGCCTTCCTGCGCGACGCCGAAGACCCGCACGGTCGGCGCATGCTGTGGGTGCGCCCGGCGCTGCGCCAGCGCTGGCAGGCCGCCGTGGCGCAGCGCCGGGCGGTGCTGGGCGCGACCTTCGCCGCGCGTGGCCTGCACGCCGTGCACATGAACGGCCGCTTCGACGCCGAGGCGATGTCGCGCCACTTCATCGAGGCGTACGCATGAGGCATCCGATGTCGACGCGTTTTTCACGGGCCGCCGCGGCGCTGGCCGTCACGTACGTGGCTCACGGCGCGGCACTGGCCGCAGGAGATGAAGCCACCGTCGAACAGCCGCGAGCCTTCGGCCACGTGATCGGCGACCTGCTGGTGCAGCGCGTGCTGCTCGAGCATGGCGGGCGCGACGTCGAGCCGCAGAGCCTGCCGGGCGCGGCACGGGTGGGCAGCTGGCTCGAGCGGCGTGGCGCGGGCATCGAGCGCGATGCCGGCGGGCGGCGCTGGCTGGTGGTGGAGTACCAGCTCGTGAATGCACCGCAGGCGCTGGCCACGGTGCGGCTGCCACGTTGGGATCTGCCATTGGCTGGGGGAGCGGGTGTGCTGCAGGTAGCCGAATGGCCGTTGAGCGTGGCGCCGCTCACGCCACGCAACGCCTTCGCGGCAGGTGCGCTGGTGCCTGTGCGCCCCGACCTGGCGCCGCCTCACGTCGACACGCGCCCCATCGAGCGGCACCTGGCCATGCTGGGCACCGCGCAGGTGCTGGTGCTCGCGGCCTGGCTCGGCTGGTGGCTGTGGCGCAACCGCAGCGAGGCTGCACGGCTCCCCTTCGCGCGGGCTCGCCGCGAGCTGCGCGCAATGCAGCCCGCCGACACGGTTGCCACACCGGCCTGGCAGGCCCTGCATCGCGCCTTCGACCGCACCGCCGGCCAGGTGGTGCAGACCTCCACGCTGCCGCACCTCTTCGAACGCGCGCCGCACCTGCTGCCGCTTCGCGAGGCGATCGAGGCGTTCTACGCGCAGTCAACCGCACGCTTCTACGGCGACGAGGAACCTCCATCGACTTCGCTCTCGCTCCAGCGGTTGTGCGCCGAACTCTGCCGCGCCGAAAGGGGCCATGCCCCATGAGACATCCAGTGCCAACTTGGGCCGCGGCGCCGGGCCACCCCAAGCAAGGCCCGGCCCTCCCGGAGGGTCGATCGCCATACTCGGCGAGCGGGGTGTCGTCATCCCCCCGGGCCGCCGCGCCGGGCCGCCCCA
>CAMLLU010000052.1 GCA_946480925.1 uncultured Rivibacter sp. | reverse complement strand
AGACCCTCACCCGCCATCGCACCGTGCTGGAAGCGCTGACCGCCGATCTGCTGCGAGACGAGAACGTGTCAGGTGTCCTGCTGCGCGAGCGGCTGCCGCTTCACGTCGAAGAGGATGCCGCCAACGAGCCGTCGCTGCGCGTGGCGATGGCCCGGTTGGAGGTCTGAGTGGCCGAATACCTTCACCGCGCAGACGCAGAGCACGCGGAGGCCCGCAGAGGGACGCGGGTCTTCTTCGCGATCCTCCGCGGCCTCGGCGTCCCTGCGGTGAATGACTTGCTCTTCTAGCCGCCGAACTTGTCGACGGTCTTCAACGCCCACTCGTTGCCGACTTCGTCCTGGATGTCGTGCACGAGTTCGTCGATGACCGGCTCGGGCACGACGCCGTCGAACTGCTCGTGCAGCACGCGATCGGCGAGGTAGGGCCCGCCGTCGGTGTAGAGGTAGTCGCCGTCGTCGTCATGCGGCGTGGCGAACTTCGGGTCATCGTAGCGGGTGGCGAACCAGCGCCACATCGCGGTCTGCTGCTGCTCAGGCGGTGCTTCGCGCAGCCAATCGCAATTGGGTTCGAAACGCACGGCGTTCACGTCGCCGGCAACGGGTGGCAGCACCACGGTGCGGCCGCCTGCGATTCTGTCGGGCACGGGCATGGCTTTACTCCTCAACTCATGAGGGAGCCGTTGCCGCCTCCTGCTTCAGCTCGCCGGCGCCCTTGGGCGCCACCGGCAGATGCTGGGGCGACGTGACCCCCATCGACACATAGATGCTGGTGACTGCCTCCATTCCCAGGCTTGCAGGTGTGACCCAGTGTTGGGGCACATAAACGAGCCCACCACCCACCGGCACCGGCGTAGTGGGCAGCACGACCGCGAGGAAGGGCTTGCCTTCCACCAGCACCGGCTCGGGCGACGACAGCAGCGCCAGCACCGCCGCGCCGCCAGGTCCACCGAAATGGCACCACACCGCGCTCATCGACTTGAGACCCTCCTTGTCGCGCTGCGAGACCATGCCGACGAACTTCTCGATCACGTCGTACACGTGGCGCACCAGCGGGATGCGGCTGACCACTGCGTTCACCGCGGTGGCCAGGCCACGCTCCAGGCCGGACTCGACCAGGATGCCCAGGCCGAAGATGGCCGCCGCCAGCAGCCCCAGGCCGATGAGGTAGCCCAGCGCCTGCGAGCCGCCGAGCCCGAAGCCGATGGCCACCAACCCCTTGCCGATGAGGCTGTCGGGGCCGAACCACTGGAACAGCAACTGTCCGGTCCATATCAGGATCAAGGCCGTGGCCATCAACGGCAGGGCGGCCAGCAAGCCCGTCAAAAAGATGCGCGCGACGTGGCGCAGATTTCGGTTCACCACCTTCTCCTCGGCAAACGCCGCGCCCACGCAGGTTTCGTGCGCGCGGCAAGAATTTCAACCCGCTTCACTGAGGCGATCACGACGCGCCAGTTCAGGGAACAGTTTCATCCAGGCACCGGCCACCAGCAGCGTGCCCAGGCCGCCCAGCACCACCGAGCCCACCGGCCCCAGCAGCGCCGCGGTGGCACCCGATTCGAACTCGCCGAGCTGGTTGCTGGCGCCGATGAAGATCGAATTGACCGCACTCACGCGGCCGCGCATCTCGTTGGGCGTGTCCAGCTGCACCAGCGACTGGCGGATCACCACGCTCACCATGTCGGCCGCACCCGAGACGAACAGCGCCGCGAAAGAACACCAGAACACGGTGGAAACCGCGAAGCCCAGCGTCGCGATGCCGTACACCGAGACTGCCGTGAGCAGCAGCCTTCCGACGCGGCGCTGCACGGGCCAGCGCGTCATCGCCAGCGACATGAGCAACGCACCGGCAGCCGGCGCGCCGCGCAGCAGGCCCAGGCCCCACGGGCCGACGTGAAGGATGTCCTTCGCGAACATCGGCAGCAGCGCCGTCGCGCCGCCCAGCAGCACGGCAAACAGGTCGAGCGAGATCGCGCCCAGCACCACCGGCCGCTGGCGGATGAAGCGCACACCGGCCAGCAGCGTGTCCAGGCTCACCGGCGCCTTGGGCGGCGGGGCATGGTGGTGCCGCACGCCGAGCATGAGCACGCATGCAGTACCGAAGAGCAGCGCGCACAGCGCATACACCACGTCGGCACCCGCCACGTAGACGAAACCGCCGAGCGCCGGCCCGCCGATGATGGCGGCCTGCATGCCGGCCGAGCTGAAGGCGAGGGCGCGCGGCAGCACCTCGGTGGGCACCAGCAGCGGCGCGAGCGCCTGCTGCGTGGGCATCTGGAAGGCCTTGGTGGTGCCCAGCGCCACCGACAAGGCCAGCAGCAATTCGCGGCTGGCCCAGTGCTCGTGGGCCGCTGCGGCCAGCACCAGGCCGACGACCGCTTGCGCGGTGTAGCAAAGCGCCAGCACGCGCGCGCGGTCGTAGCGGTCGGCCACGTGCCCCACCACCAGCGTGAGGGCAAGCGCCGGCAGGAACTGCAGCAGGCCCACCAGCCCCAGGTCCCAGGCACTGCCGGTGAGGTCGTACATCTGCCAACCCACGGCCACCATCAGCATCTGGTTGCCCATGGTCGACGCGAGCCGGCCGAACCAGAAGCGAATGAAGGCGCGGAAGGTGAACAGCGAGGGCTGGAGAAGACCGTCGGGGGTGTCGTCAGGAGCGGGAGGCGGGGCGGTGGACGGCATGGGCAGCGTGCGGGGGCTCGCTAGCTTACGCGAGCTTCTTTGCAGACTCCTTATCGGCACTTAACAAACGACCACTACGATGCAGCCTCGTCCCTACTCCCTTTGCTTCTCTCCCACCATGAACCTGCTGTTCCGTGTCCTTTCGTTCGTGCTGCGCATCGTCGTGGTGCTGGCGGGGCTGGTGTTCGCCGCCAGCATGCTGGTGGCCGGCGTGGTGGTGGCACTGGTGTTCGTGCTGCGCAACCTCGTCACCGGCAAGCGGCCGGCCGCCGTGCGCTGGCGTATGGGCTCCGGGCCCCGCATGGGTGCGTACTGGTTCAAGCACCCGGCCACCCAGCGCGCGGCGGCTGCACGGCAGGCCGACGTGGTGGACGTCGAGGCACGCGAAGTGCCTGCAACACCACGCCACCTGCCGCCCGGCGCCTGATCGTCAGGCCCGGGACACCACGCGGTTGCGTCCCGCGTGCTTGGCCTCGTAGAGGCCTTCGTCGGCGCGCTTGAGCATGCTGCTCAGGGTGTCTGCGCCCGGCGTGGACACGGTGACGCCCAGGCTCATCGTCAGCGCACGATCGCTGAACCACCGTGAAGTGTCGATGGCGGCCACGCCTTCGCGCAGCCGCTCGGCCACTTGCGTGGCGGCCTGCAGCCCGGTGTCGGGCAGCACGACGAGGAACTCTTCACCCCCCAGCCGGCCCAGGCACACCGGGTCGCGCACCGCAGCCGAAAGCGAGGCCGCCACTTCCCTCAGGATCGCATCACCCACCGGGTGGCCGTAGCGGTCGTTGATGGGCTTGAAGTGGTCGATGTCGGCAATGAGGATGGCGCACGGCTTCGCCCCTGGTGCCGACAGCAGCTGCGACAGCCGCGCCAGCACGTTGCGGCGGTTGGCCAGGCCGGTGAGCTCGTCGGTGAGCGCGAGCGCGCGCATGCGATGGCTGGTGCGGCGCTGCTGCACGGCCCAGGCGGCCAGCAGCATGGCCAGCACGCTGCCCAGCGCAATGGCCACCACCTGCAACTGGTTGGCGCGGCGCTGCTGTTCGAGCGCCTGCTCGTTGGCCCTGTTCTCGCGCAGCAGGGCTTCGTTCTGCCGCTCCTTGGCGGCCGTGTCGAACTCCACCTTCAGTGTGGCGAAGCGCTGATCGAGCTGCTGCTGCAGCAGCTTGTCGGAATTGGCCTTGAAGTCGAGCTGGTGCGTGTAGGCGGTCTTCCAGTCGCCGTTGTCGGCATGCACCTGCGCCAGCACGTCGTGCGTGGTCGCCAGCTCGGCCAGCGAGTCGGCACGGGCGAACACCTCGCGGGCCTGCTCGAGAACCTCGATGCTTTCGGTGGGGCGCTTGAGCGACTGCAGCGCCCTGCCGCGCTCGAGCAGGATCTGCGCCTTCAGCCGCGCTTCGGGCATGTCCTTCACGAGCAGGGCCTCGGCCTGCTCCAGCAGCTCCAGGGCTCCGGTGGCGTCGCCCGTGGCGTTGCGCACGCTCGCCAGCCCGCGCAGTGCATGGGCCTGGCCGCGCGGGTAGCCGATCTCGCGGCTGGCCGCGAGCGCTTTTTCAAAGGCCTGGCGTGCCGCGGGCCAGTCGCCCAGCTTTTCGTGCGCGCGCCCCAGGTTGTGCACGGTGACCGCCACTTCGCGCAGCACGCCGTTGGCTTCCTGCGCCTTCAGCGTCTGCTCGTAATAGCTGCGCGCCTGGGCGTAGTCGCCCAGGCGGTTGTAGAGGATGGCAATGCCGTTGAGCGTGGTGAGCGTTTCCTGAGCGAGGCCGAGCCTTTCGTATTCGGCACGGGCACGCTGCAGGTCGGGCAGGCCCCGCGCGTAGTCGCCCAGCACACCGCGCAGATAGCCGCGCTGGAACAGTGCATTGGCCAGCATCTCGGTATCGCGCGCGCCTTCGGCCACGCTCACGGCCTGCTCGTAGTAGGCCATGGCCTGGATGTTGTCTCCGGCGCTTTCGAGCATCTCGCCCTGGCAGCCCAAAGCACCGGCGCGCAACCCCGGGCGGGAGGCGCGTGGCAGTGCCTCGTTGATGGCGTCGATCTGCCGCTTCGCCTGTTCCTTGTCGCGCTCGGAGGCGTGGTTGCACAGCAGCAGGCGAGTGCGGATCTCCAGGTCGGCGTCAGGTTGCCTGGCCAGGGCGGCGAGCGCCTTTTCGGCCAGCTGGCGGCCGGTGTCGGGGTGGCTGCGCAGGGCAACCGTGGCTTCGCTGATCAGGGCTTCGGCCGGGTGCTCTGCCGTCGCTCGCGCCTGCAGCGGTGCCAGGCTGCACAGCAGCATGGCAAGGGCAAGCGGACGGCAGGATCGGCTCAAGGTGTCGACTCGGGGGCGGAAGCGGCGGCGCATTGTTGCAGAGCATCGTTACCGTGGCTGCCCGTGGCTGCTGCACCGGTTCGCATGTCGCGCGATGCTCAGTCGGCGCAGTTGCAGCCCTTGTCGAACACGATGCGCCAGATCCCCGGGGCTTCGAGGCGCCAGATCGACGTGAAGCTCGCCACCTTCTTGCCCTGCGGGTCGAACACCGGGCCGGAGCTGATGGCCAGCGCGCCGGAGTCGAGCACCTGCACCTGTTCAGGCGCCCATGCAAATGGCGCCCGTGCCGGTTCGTAGAAGCGCTTCCATGCCGCAGCCACGGCGGTCTTGCCGCGCAGCGGCTTGGGGCCGGTGAAGAACACCGTTTCTTCGGACAGGAAGCTCGTGAAGGCCGCGTGGTCGCGGTCTGCCATGGTCTTGGCGAACGCACGCTCGGTGTCGGCCACCTGTTGCTCGAGCAAGAGCCGCTGTGCTTCGCTGACCGGCGTGGTGCTAGAAGTGTGAGGGCCCGGCGTGCTGCAGGCCGCCAGCAGCAAGGTGGTGGCCACGGCGGCGATACAGCGCAGCATGGGCGTGGCGAACAGCGCGCGGGTACTCGGCATGGCTCACCTCGCAAGAAGGGAAGCCGGCGATGTTACGCGCGTGCCTGCCGGCGCGGGCGGCGCAATACGGAGTCGTTGCGCCGCCGCAAAGAAGAACGTGTTTGGGGTCAGCGTTCCTTCTTCTTGCCGACTTGGTTGCCCACCACGCCGCCCACCGCGGCGCCACCCACCGTGCCGGCAACGCTGCCATCGGTCAGCACCGAGCCGGCCACGCCGCCAATGGCAGCGCCCGCTGCCGTCGCCTTGTCGCGCTCGCTCATGCTGGCGCAACCGGCCAACGCGGCCGACAGCAACACGGCAGACGCCACACCCGCAAGTTGTGGAAGCTTGTTCATGAGTCTCTCCAGTCGAATGGTTTCGAGCCAGAGACATTCGTGGCTCACTTCAACCCTAGGCTCCAGGGCGGCCGTGCTGTATCGGCCTCGTGCGGCGCTTTCTGTCGGCTCAGGCCGACGAGCCGGCCACAGTTGTGACGCTGCGTTTCTTCTCAGGCTTCTCAGGCTTCTCAGGCGTCCCGCACGTCGGCCACCGGGTTGCTGCCGAAGTCGGGCCGGGCCAGGTAGGCCAGCACATTGGCAGCGGCCTCGGCCGGCGTGCTGAGCTGGCCTTGCTGCTGCAGTTGCACGAAACGCTCGCGCTCGGGGAAGTGCGCGGCGTCGGCACTGCGCAATTGGGTCTGCATGTCGGTGTCGATGACGCCTGGCGCCAGCGACACGATGCGCGCGCCGTTGGAGCGTTGCGCTTCTTCCAGCGCCACGGCGCGCGAGTAGTGGTCCATGCCGGCCTTGGCGGCGCAATAGGCGGCGCTGCCAGCCATTGCACGGCGGCCCAGCCCCGACGAGATGTTGAGCACGCGCCGCGTTGAGCTCCATGATGCGGTGGCGCGCAGGAAGGCGGCGGTGAGCAGCAGCGGTGCCTCGAGACCCACGTGCAGCGCGTTCGACAGGTCCGCCGCGGCCGAGTCGGCCAAGGGCCCGGGCGACGAGACGACACCGGCGTTGTTGATGAGCGTGGCGCTGGCCAAGCCGCTGGCCGTTTGCGCGCGTGCATCTTGCGCATGCAGCCACGTTTCGAGGCGTGCGGCGGCTTCAATGGGCGAAGCCAGGTCCTGCGCCCATTGCTCGCACGACGCCTGGGCCGTGCGTGCGGCTTCGGCCAGTGAATCGTTGGTGCGTCGTGCGAGGCACAGCAGCACATGCTGCGGCGCAAGCAGCTGCTGCGCGATGGCCAGGCCCATGCCGCGCGAGGCGCCGGTCACGATGTAGAGATGTCGCATCGTCATGTTTCGTCTTCCGGTTGCGAGGGCGCCGCGGGCTCCAGCGCGGTGGTCTCGAACGCATCGCCGATCGCGAAGAAGTGGCCGCCGGCCACGTAGTGCAGGGTGTGCAGCGCCGGGTCGGTGCCGGGGCCGTATTGCCAGTGGCCGTTGGCGAACACGCGGGTGTCGGCCTGCGCGGCCACCACCTCGCCGATGAAGAGGTCATGGCGCCGCTGGTTGTGCGGCTCGGGAACGAGCTTGCATTCGAGCCAGGCCACGCAGCCTTCGAGCAAGGGCGCCTCGATGCGGCTGGCCGCGAAGGTGGCGAGCCCAAAGTGTGTGAACTTGTCGCTGCCGCCGTCACGCAGCGAGATCAACTCGCGCCCCGAATGCTGGCCCACCGCCAGCGTGGCCGCGGCCAATGCACGGCAGGGCACGTTGATCGCAAAGCTGCCCGAGGCCTCGACCAGCTCTCGCGTGTAGGTGTTCTTGTCGATCACCACCGCCACCTTGGCCGGGTTGAAGTCCAGCGCCATGTTCCAGGCGGCGGCCATCACGTTGCGGCGGCCGCCGTGGGCGGCGCTCACCAGCACCGTGGGGCCGTGGTTGAGGAGGCGGTAGGACTTGGGCAGGTCGACGGGAGCGCGCATGGCCGTGACGGGCAAAGTGAGCGCGCAGTGTAGGCACAGCGCCCAAGCCCATACGTCAGAAGGGAGCAGGGCTTTCGAAGCGCATCGATTCGCCGCTCGCAGGATGCGGCAGCTCCAGCAGCGAAGCGTGCAGCAGCAGCCGAGGCGCCATCGCCTGCACCTCGGCACTGGCGTACAGCGCATCGCCGACGATGGCATGGCCGAGCTCGGCCAGGTGCACGCGCAGCTGGTGCGAGCGGCCGGTCACCGGCTCCAGCTCGACGCGCGTGGTGTGCTGCTGGCGGTCCTTCTGCAGCACGCGGTACAGCGTGAGCGAAGGCTTGCCGATGGCGTGGTCGACCTTCTGGCGCGGGCGGTTCGGCCAGTCGCAGATCAAGGGCATGTCGATGCGGCCTTCGGCGGCCTCCACCAAACCGGCCACCACGGCGACGTAGCGCTTGTGCACGCGACGCTGGGCGAATGCGATGCTGAGCGAGCGATGCGCCTGCGCGCCGCGCGCCAGCACCAGCAGGCCCGAGGTGGCCATGTCGAGGCGGTGCACGATCAGCGCGTCCGCATACAGCGCCTGCACGCGTGCGGCCAGGCAGTCCTGCTTGTCTTCGCCGCGACCCGGCACGGCCAACAGGCCCGCGGGCTTGTTCGCGACGATCAACGCGTCATCGGCAAAGACGATCTCGGGTGCGGTCATCGGTCGATGATCGCACCGGGGCGTTCACGCTAAGGCCTGGTACCCCAGCTGAGCAGCGTGTTGCCGAGCAGCATGTGTTCCTTGAAGCGCTCGATGCGGGAAGGGGACACCACACGGCCCAGCACGTCGTTGAGCTTGGGCGAGTTCACGATGCGCAGGAAGCCGCGGTCACCCACCGGGCACAGCGAAGTGATCTGCACGTCGTGCAGGTGCGGCGCCATCAGCGCGCGCAGTTCCTTTGCGTTGACCCAGTGCCGCACCTGGGCCGGGTGCGGGGCGGCAACGGCGCGCCAGCGTTCGTAGATGGGCCGGTTCTGCGTGGCCAGCACCAGCCGGCCGCCGGGCTTGAGCAGGCTTGCCAGGCGCGCGATGAATGCGGGTTGATCGGCCACGTGCGAAAGCACCTCGAGCGACACGACGACGTCGAAGCTGGCCTGTGGAAGCTCGAGGTCGAAGATGTCGCCGCAAACGAAGCGGGCCTGGGGCCAGCGCTGGCGTGCGCGTTCGAGCACGCTCTGGGTCATGTCGGTGCCCGTCACGCTGCCGTAGCGCGACAGCTGCTCGCACAACCAGCCGGTGCCGCAGCCCACGTCGATGATCGAAAGATCGCTGCGGCCGAACTCGGCCACCAGGGCTTCGACGGCATCTGCCTGCCGCGTGGAAGCGGCATTCAGCGCCCGGTCTTCCCGCGCCGCGGCGTTCCATTCGTCCCAGTAGCGGGCCTGGTCAGCGATGGGCGGCGCTGCGGTGGGGGGGCCTTCGTTTGGCTGCATGGGAGCGTTCCTGAAGCGCGCCTCGGTGAGCGCGGAGGCGGCGCAGGATAGCGGCAATGCCTTGTTGCGCCATCCCCTCAGTCCGGTGATGGGCCGCCGACTTTCGTCACATCGGGCGGTATGGCCTGTAGCCGTTCAGGCTGACACGACGATCGGGAACCGCGCCAGCAGCCCGTCGCTCACGGGCTTGAAGGGCACCGTCAGCGCGGCGCGGTCGGCTTCGTCGCGCAACGAGCGCCACAGCGTGTCACGTTCGTTGCGCGGCTCGCCTTGCACGTACACCTGCGTGGTGAGCAGCTCGCGCCGGTCCAGCTTCACCTTCAGGT
Organism: uncultured Rivibacter sp.; assembly: GCA_946480925.1. The sequence goes on along the minus strand of CAMLLU010000052.1, from coordinate 30,931 downwards.
GGATGTGCGGCGCCCGCCCGCCGTAGGTGACCGGCCGCAGCGTGCGGAAGCGGTAGCGGCCCTGTGCATCGACGGCCACGCGGCCGAATCCCTGGAAGTTCGGGTCGGCCTGGTTGCCATCGTCGGGGTGGTGGTAGTGGCCGTTGTGGTCGCATTGCCAGATCTCGACGGCAGCCCCGCGCACGGGCTGGCCGGCGAGATCGGTGACCTGGCCTTCGAGCCAGGTGGGCTGGCCCTGCCTGTACTGGCGCGCGCCGCGTTGCAGCAGGTCGCCGTCATGGTCTTCAGGCAGGCGCATGGGGTAGAAGGGCCCTTCGGTCTGCGAAGGCGTGAGGCGCCGCTCCCCCGCCGGTTGCTGCGCCCGTGGCCCCAGCCACAAGGCAGGGAGTGCGATCAGCGCCGTGGCGCCGGCTCCTTGCCGCAGCGCATGGCGGCGTGTGGCTCGCGCGTTGGGGGCCGACATCTGCATGGTGGGCCTTTCGAAGGTCGAGACAGACGGGACTGCCGCGGGCGGCAAAGGTTCCGCGCGCAGTGCAGCCTACTTCGGGATTGCTTTTTCCGAGAACGGCTAGTGTGGTGTCCCGCAAGTTTGTGGAGCAAGTGGTGAGCGCAGCCGTGGCACAGCGAAGTTCTGGCGAAAACGCCTGCAGGCTAGGCGCAGCGCGCAGCCGGGTGGGGTCACCCGGCGAGCACTGCAACGACGCATGCGGGCGTTTCTCGCCTGAACTTCTTCCGCGAACTTGCGGGACACCACACTAGAACCAGTTCACCAGCCCCGACTGCAGTGCGTTCTCAGGGTTGGAGCCCGCATCGCGGATGCGTTGCAGCGCTTCGTCGGCCGGTAGGCCCAGGTGCTTGAGCACGCAGGCCGCCGCGGTGCCGGTGCGGCCCATGCCGGCGGCGCAGTGCAGCAGGACGGAGTCACCCGTCGACAACGTACTGCTCACGCGTTCTATGCCGGCGCGAAAGCCGCCTTGGTTGAGCGGCAGGCCGTAGTTGCGCATCGGCAGGTTGTGCCAGGCAAAGGGCAGCTGGCCTTGGGTGATGGCGCGGTGATAGGCCGGTGCGCCGCTGGCCACTTCGTCGATCGGCGTGAGGCACAGCACCAGCGAGAGCCTGGCCGCGCGGGCCTCGGCCAGGAAGTCGGCCCAGCTCTCGAAGCGGCCCGGCATCGAAGCGAGCCACAAGCGGCCAGGTGTTTCGGGCGGCAGTTCAACGGGGCGGAAGGGCATGGCGGCAGGCGAAGGCGGCGGTCATTCTGCCTTCGCCGTGCACCGCATGCAGGGTGTGGTCAGCGTCGGCAGGAGTAACCGTCACAGCCACGGTAGTACGGGGGCGGCGGGCCATAGCCCGGCTGCACGATCACCGCGCCGCGAGGGCGGTAGTAAGGGGCGGGGACGACCACGCAAGCGGTCAGCAACTGGGTGGTGAGCAGCAGGCCGACCACAGCCAGGCTGCGGCAGTTGACGAAACGTCGCATCGTTGTTCTCCATCGGCCTTGAATGGCCTGCTCTGCCAACGAGCCGCCGCGCGCCGCTGTTGACCTACGCGAGGTTTCCAGCAGGTAAAGACGAAGAAACGAAGCGTCAGAAACTATCGATCAACCGCGATGGATCGGATCGACCCACAGCACCGTTTCCGGCTTCTCGGCCGGCTCGATGTCGAGGTTGATGGCCACGGCCTCGCCGTCGCTGCGCACGAGCACGCACTCGAGCGTTTCGGTGGGGCTGGCGTTGATCTCCTGGTGCGGCACGAAAGGCGGCACGTAGATGAAGTCGCCGGGGCTGGCTTCGGCGGTGAACTCGAGCTGCTCGCCCCAGCGCATGCGGGCGCGGCCCTTCACCACGTAGATCACGCTTTCGAGCGGGCCATGGTGGTGAGCGCCCGTCTTGGCGTTGGGGTGGATGTGCACGGTGCCGGCCCACAGCTTCTGCGCGCCGACGCGCGCGAAGTTGATGGCCGCCTTGCGGTCCATGCCCGGCGTTTGCGCCGTGTTGGGGTCGAGCTGGCCGGCCGGTACGACGCGCACACCGTCGTGCTTCCACTTCGTGTCGCCGGGCGTGCTCATCGCGTGGGCTCCGTGCCGCTCAGGCCTTGTTCTTCTTCTTGCCCTTGTCAGGAATCACGGTGATGATGGAGTGCGTTGCTGCCAGGGGCGACACCGGCTTGCCGCCCTTCTTGTCTTGCTTGGGCTTTTTCGATTCCTTGTTGCCGTGCTGTTCTCGTTGAGCCATGGTGTTGCTCCGGTTGTTGTGGTGAGAGTCGCAGTTGCCGTGCGTGCGCGATGTTGTGCCGCGCACGCGGCGAAGTCAATCGACGGAAGCGACAACGGCGGCCGAAGCCGCCGTTGTCGTTGTGTTCGCTGGCTTGAGCGTTGAGCGGCTCGCGCGAGCTGCGGCTCACTGCACCGGCGTGATGCCGGCGATCGCCCATTCGCGGCTGCCGTTCACCGGCTTGACCAGGTGCCACAGCTCGTCGAGAGGCGCAGCGCCCGAATCCGCCTGCTCACGGATCAGCCCGCTGAAGCGCACGCTCGCGATCCACTGGTCGCCTTCTTGCGCGGTGTTGACCAACTGCGCATCGAGCTGCACCACGTCGGTCTGCTGCGGCCTGGCGCCGCGCTCCTGCAGGTCGAGCCGCAGCGAGGCAAAGAGTTCGGGCGTGGTGAACTTGCGCAGGTCGTCCACTTCGCCGGCGTCGTTGGCGGCCTGCAGGCGAATGAAGATCATCTTGGCGATGCGCTCGAACTCCTTGGCGTCGAAGCCGGCCGGCACGCTGACCGCAGAGGCCGTGTCATTGCCGGTACGCTGCAGCGGCATGCTGGCCTGTGGTGCGGGCATCGGTGGCTGGTAAGGCGCTGTGCTGCTGGCTGTCGCAGCCTGGGGCACCCCGGCGTATTGCACGCGTGAGCTGCCGGCGCTGCCGCCTGCGAACCTGCGCAGCAACCAACGTACCGCAATGAACGCGACGATGGCCAGCAACAGCATGGTCACGAAGTTGGCGAACCCGGCGCCGAGGCCGAAGTGGCTCAGCAGCGCGGCGATGCCCAGGCCCGCGGCAATGCCGGCGACGGGGCCCAGCCACGAGCGCTTGCCGGCATTGGCTGCCGCTCCGGCAGCGGCGGGCGCGGCACCGGCCGTTGCCGCCGTGGTGCCGCCCGGCTGCTGGGCTTGCTGTTGTTGCTGTGCCGGTGCATCCGGTTGCTTGTCGGCTGGCTTGGTGGGCGTGACCTGCCGTTGCATGCCGGCAGCCTTGCCCCTGCCCAGGCGCTGCGCGTCTGCGTCAAGAGGCGTCATGGTGAGCGTCGCGCCCGCGAGAGCCAGCGAAAGCGCGAGGAGGAAGGTTTTCAAGTGCGTCTCCAGTTCAATCGGGAAGGCCCGAAGCCATTGGAGGGACTTGGGGCCGCCCGGTTCAATTTCCAGCGGAGTCTGACCCGGCGCTGCCGGCCACCACGCGGATGCGCGTGCCGGCCACGCTGACCACCTGGGTCGCACGCACCTTGCAGGTCTTGCGCAGCTCCTGCTGGCCGTTCACCTGCACCTTGCCTTCGGCCACCATGGCTTTTGCGGCACCACCGTTTTCAGCCAGGCCCGTGGCCTTGAGCAGGGCGTCGAGCGGGATGTATTCGCCGCGCAGTTCGAAGTCGATGAAGTTCATGCGGCGAGCATAGCCGCCACCGCTGGTGCACTGCTGATAATCGCGCGGTGAAACCTAACACCCCTGCCGCAGCGCCCGAGCTGCCCTTCGACCGCCTGCCGCTGGCCCCCGCCATGCTCGCGAACCTGCAACAGCTCGGCTACCTGGGCATGACGCCAATACAGGCGGCTGCCTTGCCGGTGGCACTGGCGGGGCGCGACCTCATCGCGCAGGCCAAGACCGGCAGCGGCAAGACCGCCGCGTTTGCGCTCGCGCTGCTGCATCGGCTCGACGTGGCCCGTGGCTTCGACGTGCAGGCCATGGTGTTGTGCCCCACGCGCGAGCTGGCCGAGCAGGTGACGCAGGAAATACGCCGTCTGGCGCGCGCTGAAGACAACGTGAAGGTGCTTGCGCTGTGCGGCGGCGTGCCGATCCGGTCGCAGCTAGCGAGCCTCGAGCACGGCGCGCACGTGGTGGTCGGCACGCCAGGTCGCGTGCTCGACCACCTGGAACGCGGCAGCCTGCTGCTGGGGGCGCTCAACACGCTGGTGCTCGACGAGGCCGACCGCATGCTCGACATGGGGTTCTTCGACGACATCGCCGCAGTGGCGAAGCAATGCCCGAAGGAGCGGCAGACGCTGCTGTTTTCGGCGACGTACCCGGAAGGGATTGCCAAGCTGAGCCGGCAGTTCCTGCGCGAGCCGCAGGAGATCAAGCTCGAGCAGCAGCACGATGCCGGCACCATTCGCCAGCGCTGGTACGAAGTGCGTGAAGACGAGCGGCTGCACGCCGTGTCGCTGCTGCTTTCGCACTACCGGCCTGCGAGCACGCTGGCCTTTTGCAACACCAGGCAGCAGTGCCGCGACCTGGTGGACGTGCTCACGGCGCAGGGCTTCCACGCGCTGGCGCTGCATGGCGACCTCGAGCAACGCGACCGCGACCAGGTGCTGATCCAGTTTGCCAACCGGAGCTGCTCGGTGCTGGTGGCCACCGACGTGGCAGCGCGCGGGCTCGACATCGCGCAGCTGGAGGCGGTGATCAACGTCGACGTGACGCCCGACCCCGAGGTGCACGTGCACCGCATCGGCCGCACGGGTCGTGCCGGGGAGGCCGGCTGGGCGCTCAGCCTTGCGAGCCTTGACGAGATGGGGCGCGTGGGCTCCATCGAGAAGGAGCAGGGCCGGGCCTCCGAATGGCACCCTTTGAGCGAGCTCACACCGGCCAGCGGCGAACCGCTGCTGCCACCCATGGTCACGTTGCAGATCCTCGGCGGCCGCAAGGAAAAGATCCGCCCCGGCGACGTGCTGGGCGCGCTCACAGGCGAGGCTGGTTTTGCCGCTGCGCAGGTCGGCAAGATCAACGTGACCGAATACTCCACCTATGTGGCGGTGGAGCGGGCCATCGCGCACGAGGCGCTGCGCAAGCTGTCGGCCGGCAAGGTGAAGGGCAAGCGTGTGAAGGTGCGGTTCCTGCAGTCCTATGACGAGTGAGCGACGACCGGTGAGCCCGCTGCGGCATCAGCGTGCAGGCGCAGAAGCCGCGGGGGCCGCCGTCGTGGCCGCTGTGGCGGGTGAAGCAGAGGTGACGCGCCACACCGTGTTGCCCACGTCGTCGGCCACCAGCAGACCGCCGCGCTTGTCCACCGCCACGCCCACCGGGCGACCGTAGGCGTCGCCCCCTTCGCTCAGGAAGCCGGTCAGCACGTCCACCGGCTGGCCGTTGGGCCGGCCGTTGGCGAAGGGCACGAACACCACCTTGTAGCCGCTCAGCGGCTTGCGGTTCCACGAGCCGTGCTCGCCGATGAACATGCCGCCCGCAAAGCGCGGCGGCAGCGCAGCGCCTTCGGAGGTGGTGAGCCCCAGCGGCGCGACGTGCGAGCCCAGCGCGTAGTCGGGCTTCACCGCCTTGGCCACCAGGTCGGGGCGCGGCGGCTTCACGCGTTCGTCCACGTGCGGCCCGTAGTAGCTGTAGGGCCAGCCGTAGAAGGCACCGTCGCGCACGGAGGTCAGGTAGTCGGGCACCAGGTCGCTGCCGATCTCGTCGCGCTCGTTCACCACCGTCCACAGCACGCCGGTGGACGGCTCCCACGCCAGGCCGTTGGGGTTGCGCAGGCCGGTGGCGAACAGGCGCTTGGTGTTGGCCTTCGGGTCCACCTCCCAGATGGCGGCACGGCCTTCCTCGATGTCCATGCCGTTTTCGCCGACGTTGCTGTTGCTGCCCACGGTGGCGTAGAGCTTGCTGCCGTCGCGGCTGGCGACGAGGTTCTTGGTCCAGTGGTGGTTCAGGCCCGCGGGCAGGTCAGTCACCTTGGTGCCCGCGGTGTCGATGCGCGTGGCGCCCTGCGTGTACGGGAAGCGCATCACCGCGTCGGCGTTGGCCACGTAGAGCTCGTTGCCCACAAGCGCCATGCCGAACGGCGAGAACAGGTTCTCGAGGAAGATGCTCTTCACCTCGGCCGTGCCATCGCCGTCGGCATCGCGCAGCAGCGTGATGCGGTTGGGGCTGGGCACGCCGGCACCGGCCTTGGTCATCGCCTTCTTCATGACCCAGCTCTTGATGCCGCCTTCGGTGCCTTCCGGTTTGGGCGGCGCATTCGACTCGGCCACCAGCACGTCGCCATTGGGCAGCACGTGCAGCCAGCGCGGGTGCTGCAGCCCGGTGGCGAAGGGTGCCACGGCCAGGCCTTCGGCCGGCTGGGGCTTGGCATTGGCCGGCCAGCCTTTCGCGGGCGCGATGTCCACGGTGGGAATGAGGGTCTTGTTCGGCCGAGGCAACGTGGGCTCGGGGCCGATGCCGGCGCTGTCGGGCAGCTTGGCTGATTCGCCGCAGCCCACGGCGGCGAGCACGGCCGCCGTCATCGCGATGGAGCGTCTCGTGTTCATCGTTGTTCCCTTCGGAGTCGAGATGCAGGTACCAACGAAGTGCAATCGACATGCCCAGGCGGCCCGCATCACTGCAGCGTCGCGAGGTAGGCCGCGATGTCGTGCGCGTCGCGTTCGCTCACGCCGAGCACCGGCATCGCCGTTTCGGCATCGATGGCGTGCGGCTCGCGGATCCAGCGCGCCATCTGCTCGGGCGTGTTGGGCAGCGTGCCGGCGATGAGCTGGCGGCGCCCCATGCCGGCCAGCGGCGGGCCCACGTGCACGTCGCCGCCCGTCACGCCGGGGATCACGTGGCAGCCGTTGCAGCCGTTCTGGTTGAGTGCGGCGCGCCCGCGGGCCGCGTCGGCGTTGCCCTCAACGCTCGCGACGCCCGCAATGCCGGTTTGGGCTTCGTTGCCGGGGCAGGGTTGCTGCCCTTGCGCGGCCATGAGCTCGCGGTACTCCCGCGGGGTGAGGTCGGGCAGCTTGCGCAAGAAGGCCACCACGGCCCAGAGGTCTTCATCGGGCAGGCGATGCTGCCAGGCCGGCATGCCGCTCATCTTGATGCCGTGCCGCGTGATCCAGTAGAGCTCGCGCGCCTTCCACTTGTGCTGCGCATCGACCAGCGGCCCGGGCAGCGGCTGCATGGCGAGCGCCATTTCACGCGGCGCGACGCCCGGTCCGCCATGGCATTGCTCGCACTTGTCGCGAAAACACACGGCGCCGCGCCGCATGCGGGCCTCGTTGTCGCCCAGGTCGGCCGGGGGCTCGATGTTGCGTGCACGCAGCCGCACCGACTGGTGCATCGTGCGCTCGATCAGCGAATACACCGGCTGCAGGTGCTGGCTGGTGGCCGACACGTCGTAGACCCCGCTCCACACGAAGACAGCCGCGCCCAGCGCCGCCAGCAGTGCGGCGGCGAACAGTGTCAGCAGCACGGTTTTCATGGGTCTTCGTAGCCTTTACAAGTTTTCGCGCCCTGGCGAAAGGCCGGGCCTGCCGCTTGCCATGGGTGCGTCAAAGGCCGGTTGGTCGCAAACCGGCAAACAACGCACCGCCCATGTTTCCTTTGGCTCACAGCTCATGGCTGGCCGCCGTGATCGCCTCGCTCATGCCGATGCTCATGGGCTGCATGCCCGCGGCCCAGCCGCAGCAGGCCGCAGGCGACGCCGATCGTGGGCAGCAACTGATGAGCCAGTACCACTGCGGCGAGTGCCACGAGGTGCCCGGCGTGGAAAGCGCGCGCGGCACACGCGCCGTCACGCTCGAAGCCTTCGGCCGCCGCAGCTACATCGCCGGGCGCGTGCCCAACCGGCCCGAGCTCCTGGTGCGCTGGATCGCCGAGCCCGCGTCGCTGGTGCCCGGCACCACGATGCCGGCCATGGGCGTGAGCGGGCGTGATGCGCAAGACATCGCGGCCTACCTGGAAAGCCTGCGCTGATGCTCGCGCCCGCCATCGCTCAGCCGGCGCAGGGCCTTGCGGAAATGACGCTCGTGCTGGGCGTGACCGCGACGCTCGTGTTTGCCGGTGTGATGGTGCTGCTGGCTCTCGTGGCGTTCAGGCGCCACGGCGCCCCCACGACGCGGCGCCGTGCGCTGGCCTGGGTGCTGGTCGGCGGCGTGCTGTTTCCCTGTGTGGTGCTGTCTGCGCTGCTGGCCTATGCCACTGTGCGCAGCGGGGCACTGACCGATACGCAGCGTGCTTCTGGCGACGTGGTGGTGGGCGTCACCGCGCGCATGTGGTGGTGGGAGGTGCGCTACCGCGAGCCGCGTTCGGGGCGTGACGTGGTGCTGGCCAACGAAGTCCGCGTGCCCGTGGGGCGCGCAATGAGCCTGGGCCTTTCGAGCGCCGACGTGATCCACAGCTTCTGGGTGCCGCAGCTGGCCGGCAAGGTGGACATGGTGCCCGGCCGCGTGCACCAGTTGCGCGTGCGGGTGGACCAAGCGGGCGTTTTTCGCGGCCAGTGCGCCGAATATTGCGGCGAGCAGCACGCGCGCATGGCGCTGCACGTGGTGGCCATGCCGTTCGAGGAGTTCGACCGCTGGCTGCAGCATCAATCCCAGCCTGCGCAGGAACCTGCGTTGCCCCTGGCCCGGCGCGGCCGGCAGGTGTTCGAGCAGCAGCGCTGCAACGCCTGCCATGCGGTGCGGGGCCTGGCCGAAGCAGGGCCGGGGCAGGGGCCTGACCTCACGCATGTGGGCAGCCGCATCGCCCTTGGCGCGGGGACGCTGTCCGTGGGGCATGAGGCTTTCGTGCGATGGGTTGGTGATGTGCAGGGCGTGAAGCCCGGCGCCCGCATGCCTTCGTTCGATCGGCTGGATCGTGAGTCTCTCGATGCGTTGGCGGCGTTTCTGGGAGGCCTGCAATGAGCCCCGTTCGGGGCGCTCAGCGGGCAAGGCCTTCCTTGCCGCACTCACCGGGGAAGTGAATGCCCAACCTCCCCAACAAGCTCCCCCGCCCACCCCAGGAACTCGAACACCTCGAGCAAGCCTGGCGCACCCCCAAAGGCTGGCGCCTGCTCTCCACCGTGAACAACACCAAGGTCGGCCTGTTCTACATCGCGACCTCGCTGCTCTTCTTCGTGCTGGCCGGCGTGCTGGGCCTCCTGATGCGCACGCAACTCGCCGTGCCCGACAACGACCTGATCAGCCCGCGCCTCTACAACCAGCTCTTCACGATGCACGGCACGGTGATGATGTTCCTCTTCGCCGTGCCGGTGGTGGAGGCCGTGGCGGTGTTCCTGCTGCCCGGCATGCTGGGGGCGCGCGACCTGCCGTTTCCGCGCCTTTCGGCCTATGCCTACTGGGCCTATGCGATCGGTGGGCTGGCGTTCTTCTGCACGCTGTTCTTCGGCCTCTCGCCCGATGGCGGCTGGTTCATGTATCCGCCGCTGGCAAGTGCCGCCTATTCGCCGGGCCTGGGGGCGGACTTCTGGCTGCTGGGCATCGGCTTCATCGAGATCTCGGCCATCGCGGGCGCGATCGAGCTGATCGTGGGCATCTTGTTCACGCGCGCGCCGGGCATGACGCTGTCTCGCATGCCGGTGTTCGCCTGGGCCATGCTAGTGGTGGGCGTGATGATCGTGTTCGCGTTTCCGGCGGTGATCGCAGGCACCGCATTGCTGGAGCTGGAGCGCGCGTTCGACTGGCCTTTCTTCATTGCCGAGCGTGGCGGCGACCCGCTGTTGTGGCAGCACCTGTTCTGGTTCTTCGGCCACCCCGAGGTCTACATCATCTTCCTGCCCGCGGCGGGCCTCGTCTCGATGATGCTGCCCACGCTCGCCGGCACGCCGCTGGTGGGGTATCGCGCCGTGGTGCTGGCGCTGGTGGCCACCGGCTTCTTCAGCTTTGCGCTGTGGGCGCATCACATGTTCACGGCCGGGCTGGGCGTGCTCACCAGCAGCCTCGTGTCGGCCGCCAGCATGGCGGTGGCGGTGCCGGCAGGCATGCAGGTGTTCGCGTGGCTGGCCACGCTGCGGCAAGGGCAGTTGCGGTTCACCGGGGCGGGGCTGTTCCTGCTCGGCTTCTTCTTCATCTTCGTGCTGGGCGGCCTCACCGGCGTGATGGTGGCGGTGCTGCCCTTTGACTGGCAGGCCCACGACAGCTACTTCATCGTGGCGCACCTGCATTACGTGCTCGTCGGCGGCATGGTGTTTCCGCTGTTCGCGGCGCTGTACCACTGGTCGCCGCTCATCAACGGTCATGCCTTGAGCGAACGGCTCGCGCGCTGGGTGTTCGGGCTCATGTTCGCGGGCTTCAACCTCGCGTTCTTCCCCATGCACATCTCGGGGCTGCTGGGCATGCCGCGGCGCGTGTACACCTATGCCGGCGACCTCGGGTGGAACGTGTGGAACCTGCTGTCCACCGTGGGTGCCTTCGTGCTGGCGGCCGGTGTGGTGCTGTTCTTCTTCGACGCGTTTCGCACCTGGCGCCGCCCGCACCGGCCGCATGGCAACCCATGGAACGCCTCCACGCTGGAATGGCTGCCGCAAGCGGACTACGGCGCGCGGAGCATCCCGTGCGTGCCCTCGCGCGAGCCGCTGTGGCGCCAGCCCTCGCTGCCCGCCGAGGTGGAGACCGGCGCGCACTGGCTGCCCGACACGGCCACGGGTGGGCGCGAAACGCTCATTACCTCGCCGCGGCGGGCACGCCTGCGCCACCTCGTCGTGCTGCCCACCGACAGCTGGTGGCCTCTTCTCGCTGCCGCGGGCACGGCAGGTTTCTTCCTGCTGCTCACCGTCAAGCTCGTGTGGCTGGCCTGGGGCTTCGGCCTCCTGGCCGTGGTGTCGACGCTGGTGTGGCTGTGGGCCACCGACCGGCCTACGCGCGAGGCGGCGGTGCAGGTTGGCGAAGGGGTGACGCTTCCCGTGGGCGCCCGTGGCTCGCGTTCGCATTCGTGGTGGGCCACGGTGGTGTGGCTGGTGGTGGACGCGACGATCTGCGCTTCATTCGTGTTCGCGCACCTGCACGTCTCGATGCGGGCCGACGTGTGCCCGCCCGCTGGTGCGAGCCTGCCGCCCTGGGCGTTCGTCGGGGCCAGTGTCGTGCTGTGGGCCCTGAGCTCCGCGTGCGCGGCAGTCGCGGCGCGGGTGGTACCGGTGCGCAAGGCTCTGCTGTGCAGCCTCTTGGCGGCTGCGCTGCTGTGCGCGCTCGCAGCCACGGCCGCCCTGCTGGCAGGCCACGCCGGGGCAGGCCTGCAGCCGGTGGCCGACGCCTGGAGCGCCACGGTGGCAGCCCTGCTGGGCTACCAGGGCCTGCACACGGTGCTGCTGGTGGTGATGGCGGGCTACCTGGCTGCGCGCGTGCTGTGGGGCCACGTCACGCCGCGCAGCCGCGCCACGCTCGACAACACGGCCCTCGTGTGGCACGGCAGCGCCGCGCAGGGCGTCGTCACGGCGCTGGTGGTGCAGTGGCTGCCGTGGGTGATGCGATGAACCGCCTGCACGACACCTCCCGTCACCGCAGCGACGGCTTCGTCGCGCAGGCGCGGCAGGCCGTGCTGCCCTTGCTCGTCTGGGCTGCGCACTTCGGCTTTTGCTACGTGTTCGTGGCGGTGGCTTGCGTGGCGCAGTGGGCGGCACCGCTCATCACCGCCGTGTTGTCGGGCGCCTCGGCGCTGGCCGGCCTGTGGCTCGTCGTGCTGCTCGTGAAAACGCTCGCGTACCGTGCCGGCCGCGCCATGCGTGCCGGCGCCTCGGTGCTGGCGCTGGTGGGCGTGGCCTGGGCCATGCTGCCGGTGTTGGTGCTGCCGCCGTGCAGCGACCCGGTGGCCAAGTCAGAGGCGATTCATTCCTGGCTTGCGGCCAGCAAGTCCAGCGCCTCGGCCACCGCTTGCGCCCCGCCTTTCAGCGCCACCGGCGCGCCGCTCAACGCAGCCGAGCCTTCCTTCTTGAAGCGGCTCACCCAGGCGCCGGCATCGCGCGGCTGATCGAAGCCTTCGCTTTGCAGCAGCACTTCGCCGGCGGCATCGGTCAGCTTGAAGAAGAAGCGGCCGTCGGCTTCGCGGTATTGCTTGAACACCGGCAGTGCAGGCCGCGTGGTTAGCGTTCCCGTCCCGCTGGTTTTTGATCGCCCGTCCCCGGAGAGATCAGCACCTTTGTCAAGCGCATGCATCTTGCGCAGCCCCACCGCGTGGCGCAGCTGGCCCAGGAAGGGCGTGGCGACGGCGCGTGCCTTGCTTGCACCTTCCTGCAGCGCCTCTTCCACCTGCTCGGGGTGCGCCATCAGCTCGTCGTAGCGCTCGCGCAGCGGCCCGATCTCGCGCTCGATGCGTTCGGCCAGGCGCTTCTTCGCTTCGCCCCAGCCGAGGCCCGCGCGCAGTTCGCTGCGGAAGGCTTCTCGCTCCGGAGCACTGACGAATGCGTCGTGGATCATCACCAGCGCCGAGCCTTCGGTTTCCTTCGGCTCGCCGGGCAGGCGGGAGTCGGTCACGATGCGCGCGATCGCATCGGTGAGCGCCTTCCTGCCGCCTTCGAACAGTGGAATGGTGTTGTCGTAGCTCTTGCTCATCTTGCGGCCGTCGAGCCCCGGCAACGTGGCCACGTGTTCCTCGATCACCGCTTCGGGCAGCACGAAGTGCGGCTTCTCGGGCGTGCCGAACAGGTGGTTGAAGCGCTGCGCGATGTCGCGCGCCATCTCGATGTGCTGCACCTGGTCGCGCCCCACCGGCACCTTGTGCGCGTTGAACATCAAGATGTCCGCCGCCATCAGGATGGGGTAGCAGAAGAGACCCATCGACACGCCGTCGTCCGTCTCGGTGCCCGCGGCCTCGTTAGCGTCGGTGGCGGCCTTGTAGGCATGGGCGCGGTTCATCTGGCCCTTGGCCGTCACGCAGGTGAGCAGCCAGGTGAGCTCGGTGATCTCGGGCACGTCGCTCTGGCGGTAGAAGGTCACGCGCTGAGGGTTCAGCCCGGCGGCCAGCCAGGTGGCTGCCAGCTCCATGCGGGAGCGTTCCACGCGGGCGGGCTCGTCGCACTTCACCAGCGCGTGATAGTCGGCCAGGAACAGGAAGCTTTCCACGCCGGGTTCGCGGCTGGCCGCGATGGCGGGGCGGATGGCGCCCACGTAGTTGCCGAGGTGGGGAGTGCCGGTGGTGGTGATGCCGGTGAGAACGCGGTGGGTCATGGTGTGGTGCAGGAGGGGGAGCCAGGCTCAGGCGCGTACTCTATCGCGCCGTCACCGTGCACCGGCCGCGGCGCTACCTGCCCTTGCGGGTGCGGGTGCTGCTCGAGTTCCTGCACGAGCGCATTGCCGCGCTGCCGGGCACGCGTTGAACGACACGCGTTGAACGGCCCGCACGGCGATCACCCCCACAGCAAAGGCGGACACGTCGCCTTCACGTCTATTCCGTTAACCTAGCGGCCCTTTCCGTGATCCCTTCCGTGGCCGCCGCCCAACCGGCCGCCGGCCTCGCCACACGACGGATACCTCCGTGCTCAAAGCCTTTGAAAAACTCGTGCATCCCTACCCGGATGCCGCGCCCACGCCGCCGCCCAAGGGCTTCTTCCCTTTCATCTGGGCCTGCACCCAGGGGCTGCGGCCCTACCTGCTGGGCATGACGCTGTTCACCGCGGCCATCGGCGTGTTCGAGGCGCTGCTGTTCTCGATGCTCGGGCGCATCGTCGACTGGCTGTCCAGGGTGCAGCCTTCGCAGCTGCTCGCCGAACACGGCGGCACGCTCACGCTGCTGGCGGCGCTGCTGGTGGGCAGCATCTTCCTGGTGGCGGTGCAGTCTGCCTTTCGGCAGCAGGCGCTGGCGGGCAACTTCCCGATGCTGCTGCGCTGGAACTTCCACCGCCTCATGCTGGCCCAGAGCATGGGCTTCTATCAAGACGAATTTGCCGGCCGCGTGGCCACGAAGGTCATGCAGACGGCGCTGGCGGTGCGCGACACCTGGATGGTGTTCGCCGAGCTGCTGGTGTTCGTGATCATCTACTTCGTCACGCTGCTGCTGGTGCTGGGTGACTTCAGCCTGCTGCTGCTGGTGCCCTTCCTGGGGTGGGTGGCGCTGTACGTGGTGGCGCTGCGGTACTTCGTGCCGCGGCTGGGCAAGGTGGCGCAGGAGCAGGCCGATGCCCGCTCGCTGATGACCGGCCGCATCACCGATGCCTACACCAACATCGCCACCGTGAAGCTGTTTTCGCACGCGGGCCGCGAGGCCGGCTATGCGCGCGGCGCAATGCAGGAGTTCCTGGTCACGGTGTATTCGCAGATGCGCCTGGTCACCGGCTTCGAGATCGTGAACCACACGCTGACGATGGGGCTCATCGTCGGCTCCACCAGCGTGGCCTTGTGGGCCTGGATGACCGGCCAGGCCGGCGTGGGTGCGGTGGCCGCGGCCGGCGCGATGGCGCTGCGGCTGAACGGCATCTCGCACTGGGTGATGTGGGAAATGGCCTCGCTGTTCGAATACATCGGCACCGTGCAGGACGGCATCACCACGCTGTCGAGGCCGCACACGGTGCTCGACAAGCCCGATGCGAAGCCGCTGGTGGTGACGCGCGGCGAAGTGCGCTTCGAGCACGTGAGCTTCGGCTACGGCGGCGACAGGAAAGTGATCGACGGCCTCTCGCTCACCATCCGCCCCGGCGAAAAGATCGGCCTCGTTGGCCGCTCGGGCGCGGGCAAGAGCACGGTGGTGAACCTGCTGCTGCGCTTCTACGACGTCGAGGGCGGCCGCGTGCTGATCGACGGGCAGGACGTGTCCGAGGTCACGCAGGACTCGCTGCGCGCGCAGGTGGGCATGGTCACGCAGGACACGTCGCTCCTGCACCGCTCGGTGCGCGACAACATCCTCTACGGCCGGCCCGATGCGAGCGACGAGCGCATGGTGGCCGCCGCCAGGCGCGCCGAGGCGCACGAGTTCATCTCGGGCCTCACCGACCCGAAGGGCCGCAAGGCGTACGACGCGCACGTGGGCGAGCGCGGCGTCAAGCTCTCGGGCGGGCAGCGGCAACGCATCGCGATCGCCCGCGTGATGCTGAAGGACGCACCCATCCTGCTGCTCGACGAAGCGACCAGCGCGCTCGACTCCGAAGTGGAAGCGGCCATCCAGGCAAGCCTTTACAGCCTGATGGAAGGCAAGACGGTGGTGGCCATTGCGCACCGCCTCTCGACCATCGCTGCGATGGACCGGCTCATCGTGCTCGACAAGGGCCGCATCGTCGAAGAGGGCGACCACCGCAGCCTGCTGGCCAAGGGCGGCCTCTATGCGCGGCTGTGGGCGCACCAGAGCGGCGGCTTCCTGGGCGAGACGGTGGACGACGAAGAGGTCGCCGTCTCGCGTGACCATCGTGGCAGCGCTGCCATCGAGGCGGCCACGGCGCTCGGGCGGGCCGCGGCCGGCACGCCGCAGGCACCGGCCATCGCCGAGCGGCCGGCCGACGGGGCGCCGCTCCTGCCTTGACTTTTGCGCAACAAGCGCTCCGCAACCTGCTGTAACCATCGCGCACAAAGAGCGGTCTAGTTTTGCCGCCGGGTTGATGGCCTACTCAAGGCAAAGAGAGCAGCGCGCCATCGAGCGCTGCCGGTCGCGGGGAGGCAACCAACGGAACCGGAACCCAGCGGCCGGTGCCCGGATCAAGCCTCTCATGCGCGACTTCGACGATTCCAGTCTCTGGCGCATCAGCGACTACGAGCGCATGCGCCACAACACCGGCACCAGCGGTTACATGAAGCTGGACGGGCCCACGGTGTTGCCGACCACGCTGATGGCCGAGTTGCACCGGCTCGACGAGCGCAACGCTGCCGACGATGCGCTCGAGGTGATGGCCGCCTGCATGCGCCAGCGCGAATCGGCGCTGCTGTACCTGCAGCACGGCAGCTACGTGTGGCCGATCACGCTGTTCCCCCTGCAGATGCTCTACCACTCGCCGCGCGAGATGGCGGCGAGCTCCGCGGAACGGCTCGACGACCTGAAGCTCATCAACGTCGAGCCGCCCGGCGTGCGCCCGCCGGGGCACTGGATGTACGAACGCGTGGGCCAGGCGACGCACTACCGGCCCTTGCTGCAGCTGCTGTGGCTGGTGGCGCTGCGTGGGCCCCGGCGCGAGCTGTTGCACGAGGTCGGCGGCACGGCCGCCTATCGCGCGATCAAGGATCCGGCCACCGAGAACCTCACCGCACCTGGCGCATTGGGGCCGGCCGTGCAGCGGCTGCGGCGTGAGGCGGCTTCGCTGCGCGACATCGCCTCGTGGCCGGGCATGAGCCTGGAGCGCGCCAGCCGGCTGGTGAACGCGCTGTACCTCGTGCAGTGCCTGATGATGACCCGCACCAACCCCGCCGCGCGCGAGCAGCCGGGGCTGGTGCGCCGCCTGTTGGGGCTGGGGCGCGCCTCGCGGCGGCGCTAGTGCCCTGAGTTGGAGGTTCGTTGAAGGAGTGCTGGCTGATGCGCGAGAGCAGCTGAATCCTGACGAAAACGGCCGCAGGCCAGGCGCGGCGCGCAGCGAGGTGTGATACCTCGCGAGCACTGCAACGACGCACGTGGGCGTTTCTCGGCAGGATTCATCAACGAACTTCCAACTCAGGGCACCGGAGGCGTCAGGGCAGGCGCAGTACGCGAGCCACGTCTTCCCAGGCCACGTACTTGAAGTTCTGCGGCCCGTCGGGCAGGCGCTTGTAGCCGTCCTGCACTACCAGCAGGCCACGGCTGAAGGCCCCGCCCAGCGGTGCGGCGCTCACTTCGAGCCCGTCGGTTTCGGCGGTGCCGTCAATGCCGCGTCGCGCATCGAGCGCCACGCGGAACGCGCCGCGCACGCGGTAGGGCGGCGTGGCCTCGGCCACCACGTAGCTGTCGTTGCCCTGGCTCGACACCACGAGGTAGCCCGCGTCGCCCGGCGCCGCGCGGTACAGCGCAATGCCTTCGACGTCGGCATGCAGCAGCGGCGACAGCGGCAGCGCCAGTTCGAGCTTCGGCTCGGTGCCCGGCGGGCCGTCCAGCGGCATGACCCACACACCGCGCTTTTCTTCGCCGATGAAGAGGCGCTTGCGGGCATCGTCGGCCACGCAGGCTTCGGGCTGGCTGGCCACGCGGAAGCGCTGCGTCAACGTGGCTTCGATCTTTTCGTCTCGCAACGCCTGCAGGCGCCAGCGCTGGAAGCTGCCGTCCTTGTCGTTGACGAACACCTCCAGCCCGCCTTCGGCCGGCTGGTAGAGGCACACGCCGTACACGTCTTTCAGGCCGGTGGGCACGCGCATCCGTTCGCTCACTTCGCCGTCGCCATCGATCGTGAAGACGACGAGCGAGCCTTCGTCGCGCTGGGTGGCCACCGCCACGTCGAACGTGCCGGCGCCGAGCTGCACGCGCTGGCGCAGGTCCACGTTGTTGATGCGACCCACTTCGAGCAGCTGGCGCTGCCGGCCTTCGAGGTCGTAGACCAGCAGGCCTTGTTTCTTGTTGGTGCCCAGCATGCGCGAGCGGGTGGGGTCTTGTGGGGGCACCCAGATGGCCGGGTCGTCTGCGGCATCGCCCCAGCGTGCCACCGGCTCGGTCTGGGCGCGCGGGTGCACCGGCGGTAGTGCACCCGCCGCTCGTTCAAGCGGTGGACGGGCATCACGCCCAGCCTGCTGCGGGCGGCCTGGGCAGTGGCCTGACCGCCCGGGTCACCACGCGCGGGTCACTCCGGTGCATGCTCCAGCGCGAAGCTCAGCGTCGCGAGGTGATGCGTCATGTCGGTCTTGCCCGGCTCGGCCGACGCACCTTCGTGCTCGGCCTTCACGACGTTGAGGCCCTGGTTGCGCACCGGCAGCGTGACGCGGCCGCGGGCATCGGCCACCAGCGGCCTGGCGTCGGGGTCGCCCACCATGTCGGGCCAGACCTTCGCCCTGGGCAGCGGCCTGCCTTCGAACAGCACCTGCACGGTGAGCTTTTCGTTGCGGTGGTGCGGGAAGCTCCTGCCCACCGGCACGAGTTGCAGCGCGAGGCCCGGCTGTGCCGGCACGGCGCCCGCGGGCAGGCTCACGAGGTGCGTGGCGTACTTCATGTAGCGGCCGCTGTGCGCGACGTTGGGCACTTCGTCCTTGCCCTTGCCGTGCCACTTGCCTTGCGTGTCTTTCGTCCACAGGCCGTTGTCCATGGTGGCGGTGATCACGGCCGGCTTGGCCGCGACGTCCACCACGGCGAGCGGGCCCTGCGGCTCCAGGCGCACCTCCAGCGGTTGGCCTGTGCCGTCCTGGCCGGCCAGCGAGGTGATCTTCGGCAGCCGCTTCACGGCGTCGAGGTCTTCGGAGCCTTCGCCGTAGACGAGGGCCAGGCGGCCCGCACGCTGCGCGAACCAGATGCCGTGGGCCTCGCTGGGCGTCGCGAAGCAACCCAGGCCGGCCGCGGCAAGCGCCGCAGCCACCATTGCAAGCTTGCTCATGTAGTGGCTCCCTGCTGCGTCAGAACTTGTACTGCACACCTGCGATCACGGTGCGCGGCGCGCCCGGCGCGACCCACACGCTGTTGTAGGCGCTGGCGTAGTAGGTCTTGTCGAACAGGTTGTCCACGTCGAGCGAGACGCGCAGCTGGCGGGTCGCGTTCCAGTAGGCCGTGAGCTTGGCCACGGTGTACGAGGGCAGCTGCACCGGGGTGTCGCCCCACTGGCCGTCGCTGTCGCCCTGGCGCGCGCCCACGTGCGTGACGCCGCCGCCCAGGCCCACGAGGTTGCCGTTGGGCAGCGTGGTCTCGTGCACGAGGAAGGCGCTGCCGCTGTGGCGGGCGAACTGCTTCACCTTCGGGTCGGTGTCGAGGTAGACGTAGGACAGCGCCGCGCGCCAGCCTTTGGCCACCCAGCCGGCCAGCTCGAATTCGACACCCTTGTTGTGCACGGTCATCGCGCTGCCGTAGAGCTCGGTGTCCGCGTCGAGGTCGGTGGGCACGTTGGTCTTGGTGATGTCGAACACCGCCACGTTGCTGCTCAGGCGGCCGTCCTGCGATTCCCACTTCAGGCCGGCCTCGTGGGCCTTGCCCTTTTGCGGCGCGAAGAAATTGCCGGCGGTGTCGCGGTCGGTGTTGGCGCGGAAGGAGCGGCCGGTGCTCACGTAGGCCGACAGCGTGGGCTGGATCATCCAGGTGAGGCCCAGCCGCGGCGACGTGGCGCTCGGGTCCTGCTCGCTGGTCGAACCGTTGATGCTGGTGTTGCTCGAAGTGGCTCGGTCGTGGCGCAGCCCGGCCAGCAGCTTGAGCGAGCTGGTGAGCGACGCCACGTCCTGCACGTAGAGGGCGCGGGTGTTGTCCTTGAGCGTGCCGTTGCGGCTCGCGTTGAGCGGGCTCAATGCGGGGTAGGTGACCTGGCCGTACACGGGGTTGGAGACCGAGATGCCCAGGCCGTTGCGCAGGCCGCCGGCGTGGTCGAGCATGGTGCGGTCCTGGGTGAAGCGCGCCGCTTCCACGCCCACCATCAGCTCGTGCTTCACGTCGCCCGTGCTCAGCTTGCCGCGGGCTTCGAATTGCACCGAGGTCTCGCGCGATTCGAAGTTGCGATAGCGCAGCCGGCGGCACAGCCAGTCGCGCGTGTTCATCGAGGTGGCGCAGTCGGGGCCGCCGAAAGGCACCTGCTCGATGCCGAAGCCTTCGAGCGTGCCGCGCTTGAGCTGCAGGCCGCCGTACAGCGACCACTGCTCGTTCACCGTGTGCTCTGCAAAGAACTGGTGGGTGTGGTTGTCGATGGTGGTGTCGCCCACGTTGGTCTCGCCGTAGAAGCGCGAGATGGGCACGGCGTCGATCTGGCCGTTGACCACCACCACGCCGCGGTCCAGCGGCGCGGCCTGGCGCAGCCACTCGCCGTCGTAGCGCAACTGGGTGTCGGGCGTGACGTTCCAGGTGAGCGCCGGCGCGAGCAGCGTGCGGCGGCTGTGCACCTCGTCGCGGAAGCTGTCCTTGTCTTCCACCGAGGCGTTCAGGCGGTAGGCCAGCGTGGAGGTCTCGCCGTCGCCGCCGTTGAGCGGGCCGGTGCTGTCGAGCGCCATGCGCTTGTAGTTGTGGCTGCCCACGTAGCCTTCCACCGAATGGCCGGAGGTGAAGCGCGGCTGCTTGGTCACGAGGTTGAGCGTGCCGCCCGGCTCGCTGCTGCCGTACAGCGCGCCCATCGTGCCCTTCAGGAATTCGATCTGCTCGAGGTTGGCCGTGTCGCGCGGCGCATTGAAGCCGCGGTTTGCCGGCATGCCGTTGCGCAGCATCGACATGGTGGTGTCTTCATGGCCGGCAAAGCCGCGGATGGCCACGTTGTCCCAGGTGCCGCCGAAGTTGTTCTGGCGCGAGACGCCGGCCGCGTAGTCGAGCACGTCGTCCAGGCGCTGGGCGCTCAGGTCGTCGACCAGCTGGCGCGTCATCACGCGCACGGCCTGCGGCACTTCGATCAGCGGCGTGTCGGTCTTGGTGGCGCCGGCCGAGGTGCTGGCGTTGTACTGGCCCGACTGGCGGCGGCCGACGATCTGCTGCGCGGGCAGTTCAGTCTGGACCTCGCGTGCGGGCTTCTTTTCGGCGGCGGGAGCCTTCTCGTCGGCAGCGGCAGCGTCCTGCGCGAAGGCCGGAACCGCGGCGCCCCAGACCGCGGCCGTCACCAGCGTGGCGATCAGCGTGCGGCGCAGGCCGGCGCCTTCAGGAGCCGACGC
Source organism: uncultured Rivibacter sp. (assembly GCA_946480925.1). The sequence continues at coordinate 10,343 of CAMLLU010000052.1, read as the reverse complement.
GCCCGTTGAGGCGAGGAGGAGACGTTGTCGATGTTGTGCCATGCGTGTTGGTTGCTGTGGTTGGTCCGGAGCCGGACGGGCGCCGCCAGGAGGCGCTGTGCCGCGGGCAAAAAGGCTTGGAATATAAATGAGAATCAGTCTCAACAAATGACGGACCCATGACGACTTGTGGTCGTTGCACAGGCGCGCGGCCGGGCCGCGCTACCGCACTACCATCGGCGCCCCGGCCTGGCCGCCGCCTCGCCGACACACCGCTCTGCTTTGTCCATGCCCAGCTCTTCGCTCGCCTCTTCCCCCGTTGCCACCGAACGCCCGGCTGCCGCCACCGTGGGGACAGCCGGGCGGCTGCAGTCCATCGACGCGCTGCGTGGGTTCGTGATCGTGGTCATGCTGCTGGACCATGTGCGCGAGACCTTCTTCCTGCACCACCAGGTGGGCGACCCGATGTCGGTGGCGAACACCGCGCCGGAGCTCTTCTTCAGCCGGGTGATGGCCCACCTGTGCGCGCCGGTGTTCGTGTTCCTCACCGGCCTGGCGGCGTTCCTCTACGGCGCGCGCCATGGCGGCGACGGGCGCGTCGCGGCTTCGTCCTTCCTGTGGCGGCGCGGCTTGTTCCTCGTGCTGCTCGAAATGACGGTGGTCAACTTCGCGTGGACCTTCCAGTTCCCGCCGGGGCGGGTGTACCTGCAGGTCATCTGGGCCATCGGCCTGAGCATGCTGGCGCTGGCCGCGCTGGTGTGGCTGCCGCGCCGGGCGCTCATCGTGCTGGGGTTCGTGATCCTTGCAGGGCACAACCTGCTCGACGGCGTGCACTTCGAAAGCGGCCATGCGCTTCATGTGCCCTGGGCCGTGCTGCACGACCGCGGCTGGATCGACGTGACCGAGTCGCTGCGGCTGCGCACCTCCTACCCGCTGCTGCCGTGGATCGGCGTGATCGCGCTCGGCCATGCCGCGGGCCCGTGGTTCCTGCCCGGCGCCGACGCGGCCGCGCGCCAGCGCCGCCTGCTGGCCTGGGGTGTGGGCCTGCTCGCGGGCTTCGTGGTGCTGCGCGCGGTCAATGTCTACGGCGACAAGCCGTGGGTGGTGGGCGACACCGCGCTGCAGACGGTGATGAGCTTCGTCAACGTCACCAAGTACCCGCCGTCACTGCTGTTCGTGGCGCTCACGCTGGGCGTGGGGCTGCTGCTGTTGCGCGCCTTCGAGCGGGCCGGTGCCCGGGCTCGCTGGCTGGGGCCGCTGGCCGTGTACGGTGCCGCGCCCATGTTCTTCTACGTGCTGCACCTGTACGTGCTGAAGTTCGTCTACCTCGGCGCGCTGGCCGCGTGGGGGCCGAACCAGGGCACGGTGTTCGGCTTCGACGCGATGTGGATGGTGTGGCTGGCCACCGTGGTGCTTGTGGTGGCGCTGTACCCGGCGGTGCGCGCCTTTGCCGCCTTCAAGGCGCGGCGGCGCGACATCGCGTGGTTGAAGTACCTCTAGATCGTGATGCGCCAGCCGCGCCGGCGTGCCACTACCGCCAGCACGCACCACGGCGCCAGGAAGGCCACGGCAAACGCAAACGACGCTGCTTCGGGCCCGAGCACCGGCGTGATGGGCGCGGCGAACACCTGCTGGTACAGCGGCCGCATCACGCCCGATGCCACCAGCACGCAGAACACCAGCCACGTACCGGCGTAGGCGGTGATCGCATTGACGCCCAGGCTCGCCCCCCATGCCGGCCAGCCGCGGCGGTCGACCAGTTCGTGCGCCAGCGCCACCGCCAGCAGCCCGAAGCCGCCGGTCCACAGCACGTAAGAGGGAGTCCACAACGCCTTGTTGAGCGGCAGCACCAGCGACCACAAGCCGCCTGCCACCACGGCCGCGGCACCGGCCATCCACAGCCGCGAGGTCTGGCCCGCGCGCAGCCAGCGGCTTGCCAATAGGCCGAGCAGCGTGGTGCCGATGGCCGGCAGCGTGCTGAGCAGGCCTTCGGGGTCGCTGTAGCGGCCTGTGTTGCGGTCCAGCGCATAGGCCAGCGGGCCGAGCACGGCGTTGTCGATGCGGTCGGCGATGTTCTGGCCGGGCTCCAGCGGGCCGTCCGCTGCCAGCAAGGCCCAGTAGCCCAGCAGCAGCGCTGCGAACACCGCCCATTGCACCCGCACGTTGCGCAGGTAGATCGCGACGAGCCCCACGCAGGCGAAGCAGATGCCGATGCGCTGCAGCACGCCCATCAGCCGGAAGCCGCGCGTGTCCAGCAGCAGCCAGCCGGCCAGGTTGAGCACCAGGCCCAGCACGAAGATGCGCGCGCCGCGCAGCAGCAGCGCCCATGTGAGCGTGGCATCGTGGGCACGGCCCGCATCGAGCCTGGGCCCGAAGGCCAGGCCGATGGAAAGGCCAACGATCAGCAGGAACCACGGGAAGATGAAGTCGGTGGGTGTGGCGCCGTGCCATTGAGCATGGCGCAGCGGCGCCCACACGTGGCTCCAGCTGCCGGGGTAGTTGACCAGCAGCATGGCCGCGACAGTGAGGCCGCGCAGGGCGTCGATGGAGGCGAGGCGCGAAGAAGCGGGTGCGGCGGGCGGCATCGTGGCGGCGCCCGTCAGGAAGCGGCCGCCGCCGGTTGCGCCAGCCCGTGGCCGCCCACCGGCCGCGTCGCAGTGAAGTTCGACATGCCGGCAATGAGCGGCCGGCCCGCGGTGATGGCCTCCTTCACCTCCGGCAGCGAGAGCGACGCGCGATGCGCGGCCTCGCTTTCCCACACCTCGGTGATCCAGAGGCCGTCGGCGTCTTCGGTGTCGTGGGCCACCACGTAGCTCAGGCAGCCGGGCATGCGGCCGATGCCCTTGAGCAGGATGGCGACCAGCGCGTCGCGCTGGCCGGGTGCTGCGGTGAACTTGCCGATCAATCCATACATGGGCGTTCTCCGGCCGCGGCGATGGGGCGGCACAAGGGGAGGCAATGTAGGGACGGATGGGTTACGTGGCAAGAACACCCGGGGGCGGCCTGCGGCCCCGGGCGACGCCCGAGCACCGCCGGCGCAGGAAACGCGACTCGACAGCCTTCACCGCGGAGGCGCGGAGGACCGCAGAGAAGGCCCGTATTTCTCCGCGAATCTCTGCGTCCTCCGCGCCTCCGCGGTGAAGGTATTCAGCAACTCTTGGGCAACCCCTGCACGTTCTCTCCCGAGGTATCGAATGGCCGCGGTCGTCCTGCCAGGACTGACCATGAAGTGGGCTCTACCCCACCTTCGAGGCCGCCCGCCCGATCGCCTGGCGTGCCGTCGACAGCGCGCCGAGCCGCTCCCGCAGGTAGGCCGCCAGCCGCTCGTGCTGGCTGAACACCACGTTGAAGCGCACGTGCGGGTCGTCGCGGCCGTCGGCCATGAAGGTGGCGCCGCGCGACAGCAGCAGGCCGTTGCGGAAGGCGTCTTTCACGAGCTCGTCCACGTCCACGCCCTGCGGCACCGAGCCCCACAGGAAGAGGCCGCCCTCGGCCGGGTGCTCGAGCAGGATGCCGGCCTGGCGCAGCTGCCTGGTGGCGACGCGGCGCGCCGCGGCGAGCTTCTGCTGCAGCCGGTCGAGGTGCTTGCGCACGCGGCCGGCGGTCAGCAGTTCCAGCAGCACGTATTCGTTGAGCGCTGCGGTGGTGAGCACCGAATGGATCTTTTCGCGCAGCAAGGGCTTCAGCAGCGCGGGTTCGGCGGCGATGTAGCCCAGCCGAAGCCCCGGGCTCAAGGCCTTGCAGAAGCTCGAGTAGTAGATGACGTGCCGCAGCTCGGCCAGCTGAGCCACCCGCGTGGGCGAGCCGGGGTGGAAGTGGCCGTGCACGTCGTCTTCGGCGATCAGGAAGCCGTGCTGCTCGGCCAGCACCAGCAGGCGGTGCAGCCTGGCGGCGCTGCTGCTCCAGCCGGTGGGGTTGTGCAGCACGCTCTGCAGGAACATCAGCCGCGGCCGGTGTTCGCGACAGGCGGCCTCGATCTGATCGACGTCGGGCCCGTCGATGCGGCGCGCGATGGACACCATGCGCACGCCCGCCTGGCGCAGGCGGTCGAACAGCAGGAAGTAGCCGGGGTCTTCGACCAGCACGGCGTCGCCCGGCTGCAGGAAGGTGCGGCAGATGAGGTCGATGGCATGCGTGCTGCCGTAGACCGTGAGCACGCGGCTCGCATCGACCGCGAGGCCCTGGCCGCGCATCAGCATGGCCAGCCGCTCGCGCAGCTCGGGCAGCCCTTGCGGCGGGCAGCGCGAGGCCAGGCCGCCGTTGCTGCGCGCCAGCGCCCGCTGCACCACGGCGGCGGGCACGGCGTCTTCGAGCCAGGCGGGCGGCAGCGCGCCGCTGCTGGCCGGCAGCATGTCGGGGCGCAGCGTGTTGGCCTGCTGCACCAGCCACACCGGCTCCTGCTCGTCACCGGGCTCGATGAGCGAAGGCGCCGGCAGCTCGGAAGCCGCGGCTTCGCTGACGAAGAAGCCCGCGGTGCCGCGGCTGTCGATGCGGGCGGCGGCCACCAGCCGGTCGTAGGCGGTGACCACCGTGTTGGGGCTCACGCCCAGCTGCGTGGCCAGCGTGCGGATGGAAGGCAGCCGTGCGCCGGGCGAGAGCTGGCCGCCGTCGATGAGCGCGCGCAGCCGGGCCTCGATCTGGTCGGCCAGCGGCACGGGCGAATCGCGGTCGAGGGAAAACATCGTGAGGTTGGGTCAGCGCACCAGCAGCAACAGCGCCAGCGCCACGAGAGTGGCCGCCATGATGACATTGAAGATGCGCTGGCGCCGCGGGTCGGTGAGCAGGCGGCGGATGGCCACGCCGAACAGCGCCCACATCGACACGCACGGGAAGTTGATGAGCACGGTGACGACCATGGCCACCAGCGCCGCCATGCCGGTGCCGAGCCCCGGCGGCAGGAATACCGAGGCCACCGTCACCGACTTGACCCAGGTCTTGGGGTTCACGAACTGGAAGCCCGCCGCCTGCCAGAAGCTCACCGGCCGAGGCAGCTCGGCGCGGCCCATGGCGCTGCCGGTGAGCTTCCACGCCAGCCACACGAGGTACGCAGCGCCTGCGGCCTGCAGGGCCGTGTGCAGCAGCGGGTAACGTGCGAACAGAGCGCCGAGCCCGAGGCAGGTGAGCCAGACCTGCACGCCATGCCCAATGCCGATGCCCAGGATGTGAGGCAGCGTGCGGCGGTAGCCGAAGTTGGCGCCCGAGGTGGTGAGCAGGATGTTGTTGGGGCCGGGCGTGCTCGACATCACGAGCGAATAGGTGGCCAGGGGCAGCAGTTCGGTCATGCAGGCTCCGCGTCGTTGAAGAGTGCCAGCTTCCCCGCACGCGCCGCAACCGTGAAGCCACAGCGGCGTTGCACTGTGTCAATGCCGAGGGCCATACAGTTGCGGCCATGAACACACAAGACGCCGATGACCGGGTGATCGCCGAAACCCGCGCGTGGCTGGTGCGCGCCGTGATCGGCCTGAACCTGTGCCCCTTCGCCAAGGCCGTGCACACCAAGCAGCAGGTGCGCTACGTGGTGTGCAACACGAGCGAGCCCGAAGCGCTGCTGGCCGCGCTGCACGACGAGCTGCGCCTTCTCGCCGGGGCCGACCCGGCAGTGGCGGACACCACGCTGCTGATCCACCCCCACGCGCTCACCGACTTTGCCGACTACAACGACTTCCTCGGCGTGGCCGATGCCGCGGTGGCCGAACTGGGCTACGAAGGCGTGCTGCAGGTGGCGAGCTTTCACCCCGACTACCAGTTCGCCGGCACCGGGCCGGGCGACGTGACCAACGCCACCAACCGCTCGCCTTACCCCACGCTGCACCTGCTGCGTGAAGAGAGCATCGACCGCGCGGTGGCCGCCTTCCCCGAACCCGAGGCGATCTACGAGAACAACATGCGCACGCTCGAAGCGCTGGGTGCCGAGGGCTGGGCCGCACTGCAGGCCCAATGCAGGCAAGACGCCGGTAACAGCTGAGCCCTGCTGTATCAGAGCGGCGGGCACCACAGTTTCAGGGGGTCGAATGCGCTCTATCGTGTGCCAATCCTTGGAGAACCCCGCATGACCGACCTGCCCATCGCCTGGCCCGACATCGAAGCCGCCTCGCAGCGCCTGCAGGGCGTGGCGCATCGCACGCCGGTTCTCACCTCGCGCCATGTCAACGAGCTCACGGAGGCGCAGGTGTTCTTCAAGTGCGAGAACCTGCAGCGCGTGGGCGCGTTCAAGTTCCGCGGCGCCTACAACACGCTCTCGCAGCTGTCGGCCGACCAGCGCCGGCGCGGCGCCATTGCCTGGTCTTCAGGCAACCACGGTCAGGCCGTGGCGCTGGCCGCGCAGCTGTTGGGCATGCCGGCCGTCATCGTGATGCCGAAGGACGCCCCGCCCATCAAGCTGGCCGCCACCTGCGGCTACGGTGCCGAAGTGGTGCTGTACGACCGCTACACCGAAGACCGCGAGCAGATCGGCCGCAACCTCGCCGCCGAGCGCGGCCTGGCCGTGGTGCCGCCTTACGACCACCCGCACGTGATGGCGGGGCAGGGCACGGCCGTCAAGGAGCTGATCGAGGAAGTGGGCCCGCTGGACCTGCTGTTCGTGGGCATCGGCGGCGGCGGACTCATCAGCGGCTGCGCCACGGCCGCCAACCACCTGGCCCCGCGCTGCGAGGTGTGGGGCGTGGAGCCCGAGGCCGGCAACGACGTGCAGCAGTCGCTGCAGCACGGCGAACGCGTGTCCATCGACGTGCCGCGCACCATTGCCGACGCGGCGCAGACCCACCTGGTGGGCGAGTTGACCTTCGCGGTGATCCAGCGCCTGGTGCGCGGCGTGCTCACGGTGAGCGACTCGCAGCTCGTGCAGGCCATGCGCCTGTTCGCCGAGCGCCTGAAGCTGGTGGTCGAGCCCACCGGCTGCCTGGGCACGGCGGCATTGCTGAACAAGCTGCGGCCCGTGGAAGGCCGGCGCGTGGGCGTTGTGGTGAGCGGCGGCAACGTGGACGCGGCCCGCTACGCCGAGCTGTTGCAGTCGGCCTGAGCGGCTGTCGCGGTCAACCGCGCTGCGCGGTGTGCCACAGCCACGCCAGCAGCGCGGCGCAATGCAGCGTGACGGTAACCCAGTACACGCCGCGGAACTCCGCCTTGCTGGACTTGTGGCGAAGCAACTGCTGTGCGAACCAGGCGCCGGGCCAACCACCGGCCAGGCTCAGCGCATGCAGGGTGCTTTCCGATGTGCGCCAGGCGCCGCGCTGGGCGGCGTGCTTGTCGTGCCAGTACATCACGAAGGTCACGGCGCTCAGCAGAGGGCTGGCCAGCACCAGCGGCACGGCGAGATGGCGATTCCACGCGCCCCATACCAGCATGGCCGCGTACGCGCCCATCAGCAACAACGCTGCCCCGGCGTGAGGTGCTGGCCGGCTCACGCTGGCGCTTGTTCGTGCCGGGCGGGCCCGCTGCCTGGCAGGGCGCGCAGCAGCGCGCGAGCCGAGCGCATGCACGGCCATGGCTCGTGGTCCCTTGCCGCCAACATGGATCTCTTCAAACACCACTTGCAGCCCTTCGCGCGGCAGGGAGCCGGCATCGCGAAAGTCGCGCACGTGCAGAAAGACGTCAGTGCTTCCTGGGCTGCGGATGAAGCCAAAGCCGCGCGCAGCGTCCCAGCGAATGATCGTTCCCTGCTTTTTCATGGTGGTTCACTCCCTCGTTGCCGCCGGCGCCTCGATGACCAGCGGCGAACGTGCCATCGCCACGCAGGGCAGGATCCAGCCCTCGCGCTTTTCCTCGGCCAGCAGGCCGGGCCATTCGATGCTGTAGTCGACGCGGCCGCTGGTGAGCCGGCACATGCACGCGCGGCAGGTGCCGTTGCGGCATGAACTGGGCAGCCGCACGCCCGCGGCCAGGGCGGCTTTGAGCAGCGGTGTCGATGCCGGTGCTTCGAAGCGCAGGCCGGCGGGCTCGATGCACACCGGGAACGTCGTCTCGCCCGTCATGCCTGCACGCGCCCGAACACCAGCACCAGGTTGTTGGCCGGCATCCCGAAACGTCGGGTGAGGGTGAGCCCGGCCTTCAGCGCCTCGGCCTGCACGTCGGCCAGCCGGCGCAGGCCCCAGGCCGGGTTGCGCTCGCGCAGGTCGGCGTCGAAAGCGAGATTGCTGGAAGCGGCGGGCGCGTCGTCCACCAGGTAGGGGCCATAGGTGACGAGCAGGCCGTGTGCCTGCAGGTGGCGGGCCGCGCCGCGCATGAGCCCGCCGCAGGTGGCCCACGGCGAGGCGTGCAGCATGTTGGCGCAGTAGATCGCGTCCAGGGCCTGCACCGGCCATTCGGGCGAAGTCACGTCCAGCAACAGCGGCTCGCGCACGTTGGCCGCGCCGGCTTGCGCCACCCATGCCGAGATGGAGGTCAGCGCCTTGGGGTTGGCGTCGCTGGGCCACCACGTCCAGGCAGGCAGCGTGGCGGCGAAGTGGGCCACGTGCTGGCCGCTGCCGCTGGCGATCTCGAGCAGGTGGCCGCCTGGTGCGGGCAGCACCTGGCGCAGCACGTCGAGGATGGGCTGCTTGTTGCGTTCCGCCGCGGGGCTGTGCGCGCGAAGGTCTTCCGTGGAGGCCATGCGTGAGATTTTGCCGGTGCTTGTCGGCGGGGGGGCTGGCCTGGGTGGCCGGTGCGCGGTCTTGTCAGCGTGTTTCCTACAAATGCTCCAGCAGCGTTCCGACATTTCGCATCGGTGTGCATCCAGTGAATCGCCGAGGCCGTACTTCTAAATTGGAGGCATAGGACAAGCCGTTTCGCAACAGGAGATCAGCATGAACACTTCCGCGATGCACGAACTGCAACCCCGCTTCGAACTGCGTTTCCAGTCGTTGTTCAACGAAGGTCGCGCGCTGACCTTTCCGTGCGACCAACGTGGCGAGGTTCGTTTCGAGCTGCTGAGCGAAAAAGCCCGCGCGAACTACCTGTACGCCCGCGTGGTGGTGGGCCGTGAATACGCCACCCCGGCCGTGATGCGCGTCCACTGAAATCGAGCCTCCCGTCCGGCTTCGATCCGCAACCTCTCCTGTTGCCGGCACACCGGCGGGCCTCAGTGGCCGCCGGTCTTGCCTGAAGAGCTGATCGCCCCTCCTTCATGCGGCAGATTCCTGAGCCGCCGACCTTCCGGCAAGTGTTGCCGGCCCTCCCCAAGCCCAGCTGAACTGCCTGGCCCCCGGCCAGCAGTTCAAGTGTTCATGCGCGCCCGGTACCATGCCGCCCCGGGGCCGGACCGGCATGCTGCCTGCTGGCCCTCGTACAACGCCAACACACAAGAGAGGGGAACGTTCCGATGGCATCCAGCCTGCTTGCACTGCTCGACGACATCGCCACCATGCTCGACGACGTGGCGTTGCTGACCAAGGTCGCCGCCAAGAAGACCGCCGGCGTGCTGGGCGACGACCTCGCCCTCAACGCGCAGCAGGTGGCCGGCGTGGCGGCCGACCGCGAGCTGCCGGTGGTGTGGGCGGTGGCCAAGGGCTCCGCGGTCAACAAGGCCATCCTGGTGCCGACGGCGCTGGCCATCAGCGCGTTCGCCCCGGCCCTCATCACGCCGTTGCTGATGATCGGCGGCGCCTTCCTGTGTTTCGAAGGGGTCGAGAAGCTGGCGCACAAGTTCCTGCACAGCCAGGCCGAAGACGATGCGCACCATGCCGAGCTGACGCAGGCGCTGGCCAACCCCCAGGTCGACCTGGTGGCGCTGGAGAAGGACAAGATCAAGGGCGCGGTGCGCACCGACTTCATCCTGTCGGCCGAGATCATCGTCATCTCGCTCGGCGCGGTGGCCACCGCGAGCTTCGCCACGCAGGTGGGCGTGCTGATCGGGATCGCGGTGCTCATGACCATCGGCGTGTACGGCCTCGTGGCCGGCATCGTGAAGCTCGACGACTTCGGCCTGTACCTGAGCCGCAGCGGCAGTGCGGCGACCCGCGGCATCGGCAACGCCATCGTGAAGGGCGCGCCCTACCTGATGAAGGGCCTGTCGATCGCCGGCACGGCCGCGATGTTCCTCGTGGGCGGCGGCATCCTGGTGCACGGCCTGCCGGCGGTCCACCATGGGCTCGAAGGGCTGGAGCACGGTGCTGGCGCCGTGCTGGGCGCGGTGGTGCAGCCGGTGGGCGGGGCGCTCTTCGGCGTGGTGGTCGGGGCCGTGGTCCTGGCGGTGGTGAGCCTGGCGAAAAAGCTGTTCGGCAAGCGCTGAGAAGGTGTGAACGAATCCGCCATGTCCGCTCAGGTCGCCAAAACCCGCCCACTCGTCGTTGCAAATGCTCGCCGTAGCCCGAGCTACGGCTGTGCTTTGCGCCTTGATTGGCCGGGTTTTGACGCCCTGCTCGGTCACGCCGAATTCATTCACACCTTCT
>CAMLLU010000051.1 GCA_946480925.1 uncultured Rivibacter sp. | reverse complement strand
TCTTCGTGTACGACCAGGGCGGACAGTTGCTGGGGGAATACGACCAGAACGGCCAGGCGATCCGGGAGTACGTGTGGCTGGGCGCCACGCCGATCGCGGTGTTCACGCCCAACGGCAGCAACCCACCGACCGTGTACTTCATCCACGCCGACCACCTCGATGCGCCGAGGCTGGTCGTGGACCCGAACAACCAGACGAGATGGCGCTGGCTGGCCGAGCCGTTCGGCAACACGCTGCCGGAGACGGATCCGAACAGCCTGGGCGCCTTCACGCTGAACCTGCGGTTCCCGGGGCAGTACTTCGACCAAGAAAGCGGGCTGCACTACAACTACTTCAGGGACTACGATGCCTCGGTCGGCCGATATGTGCAAAGTGACCCCATCGGCTTGGCTGGTGGCATCAACACCTATGTGTATGTGGAGAACGACCCATTGCGCGGTGTTGATCCCCTGGGCCTATACGGTCTGCCGTGGCAGCCGCAGCCTAACTGGACTCCGCAACCTCCAAGACCGATTCCGCAGCCAGTCCCCAACCAAGTTGTAGGCGGGCTTACGGATTTCGGCAGGAACTACTACGACATGCGTCGAGCCAACACCATTGGGGCGGACAAGTACTTTCACTGCAAGGCGAACTGTGAAGCAGCTCGGAGGGGCACAGTTGGTCAGCAGTTGGCGTGTGTGGTATCTGATGCCAGAGAGTGGACAGACCAGAACTGGAAGGGTGACCCAGCAAGCGCTTCCGCCGCGGACCAAGTCGCGAATCACTACGGTCGAAATGGTGGCGTAACCACGGTGATCCCGTGCGAAGCTGTTTGCGAGTACTACAGACCCAACGGCTTACCCCCACGGTACTAACGAAAGTTCCCAATGAATCTCAAAAAGCTGTTGCTTGCTGCCATCGCCTTGGTGTTGGTTGTCCTTCTGATGCTGTGGTTGAGAACGGAAGTCAAGATCGACAGTTGCCTAGACCTTGGAGGACGATGGAACTACGACGCTGGCAAGTGCGAGATGTCTATGGGAGTCAATGGTGATCGACCAGCGTGACGACTGTTCGGCCTGAAATCCGCTAACACGGAGAGGCGTAGGGTTCACCGATGAAGTATCCAGATGGACAAGAAGTCAGGCTGGGCGACGAGGTCCGGCTAGGGCAAGACTGCGGTGGCGTGATTGTTTGCTCGATCGACTCTGGCGAGTACAGCCCAACTCACCAGCAGGCCGAGTGGTCGCACTTGAGGCGGGGTGTGTTGATCAACTTCCCGACGCTCGGATTGATCCACTATGAAGAGCCCGAAGCCGGCTTGGAGTTGATCAAGCGGGTAAGCCCTTAGCGTTGACGTGGAGGCTGGGCTGCACTGCAGCGCCTACGATCCGAGCAATTGCGTAATTCGTTCATGAGCGCCTGCCCATCGCGCTGGTACCGAGAAATTGCGGGTTCCTTGTGATTCGCTTGCAGCGACGGATCTTTTGGCCAACAGTCGAGGCGAGATGCGAGGCATCCTCTTCGGATGCTGCAGCAGGCCGTCCCTGCTTCAGGGCGCTCTATTCCGCTGCCTTCCGGTATTCCGATGTAGACCTGCGTTTCGTTGGCTGGGCTACGCAACGATGCGGCCGGCAAGCTCATCGGCATCACCTACCCGTCGGGGCGCAAGCTCAGCATCGGCTACACACACGGGCTGAGACCAAAAGAGAAAAGGGCCCCTGTGGGGCCCTTTTCTTTTTGACCTGGAACGGTCGGCTTACTTGCCGGCCTTCTTGGTCTTCTTGGCGGGAGCTGCGGCCTTGGCCTTTTCAGCCTTGCGGGCAGCGGCCTTGGGGTCGACGGCGGCCTTGAAGGCGGCGCCGGCCGAGAACTTGGGCAGCTTGGCTGCGGCGATCTTGATCTTCTCGCCGTTGGCCGGGTTGCGGCCGGTGCGTGCAGCGCGTGCGGTCTGCTTGAAGGTGCCGAAGCCCGGCAGCGTGACGGTGCCGCCCTTCTTCACGGTGTTCACCACGGCGTCCAGCACGGTGCCGAGGATGCGGCCGGCTTGGGCCTTGCTCAGTTCATGTTCGCCAGCGATCAGTTCGACCAGTTCAGCCTTGTTCATTCGTTGATTTCTCTACTTCACCCTGGATTGGGCGGCGCGGATTGTGCACCAGCCGCGAGGCAGTCTCGATTTCAGCCCCGTGGGCAGGGCCTGTCCGGGCCATCACGGGCCATCGGACAGGGCTCGCACGGCACATCGCGGCACGTGGTTCGGTGCGTGCCGGTCGCTTCGCGCAGGCGGCTAGAAGCGCTCCAGGCGGAAGGGCCGCGGGTCCACGACCGTGGGCGCGCCGGTCATCAGCTCGGCGATCAAGCGTCCGGTGATGGGCCCGAGCGTCAGGCCGTGGTGGCCGTGCCCGAATGCGAACCACAGGTTCCTATGGTGCCCGCCAGGTCCGATGACGGGCAGCATGTCCGGCATGCAGGGCCGCGAGCCCAGCCACGGCTGCGGGTCCAGGCGCACACCGAGCGGGAAGATGCCGCGCGCGACGGGCTCAGCCATTGCCAGCTGCACGGGCGTGGCCGGTGCATCGTGGTGTGCGAGCTCGGCACCCGTGGTGAGGCGAATGCCGCGAGCCATCGGCGCGAGCACGTAGCCCATTTCGGCATCGAGTACCGGGTGACGCAGCGTGGCGCCGGCCTGCGCGGCGTAGTGCATGTGGTAGCCGCGCTTCGTGCCCAGCGGCACCCGGTAGCCGAGGCGGGCGCAAAGGTCGCCGGACCATGGACCGGTGGCGATGACCGCCGCGCCGGCCTCGATGCGGCCGTCTTGCGTGCCCACGCTCCAGCTGGGTGCGAGCGTGGATGCATCGCCTATGAGCATGCGGCCGCCCAGCCGCTCGAAGTGGCCGGCATAGGCCTGCACCAGCGCCTGCGGATCCGCCACGGAAAAGGACGAGGTGTAGCGCAGGCCCCCGCACAGCGCGGGGCCGAGGCTGGGCTCGAGCTCCCGCAGCCGCCGCGCGTCGAGCGGCTCGAACGCCAGGCCGAATTCCGCATGCCAGCGCTGTGCGGTGAGCAGCTCGCTCGCGAGTTTGTTTTCGGTGCGAAAGACCTTCAGCCAGCCGCCAGGGCGCAGCAAGGCGCTGCTGCCGGCTGCCTCGGCCAGCGCACGGTGTTCGCTGGCGCAATGCTCGACCAGCGTGGCGTACGAGCGCGCGATGGCCGCGTGGCGTGCGGGCTGCGAGTGATACCAGTACCGGAGCAGGAAAGGCGCAAGCCGGGGCAGTGCACGCCAGTGGTAACGCACGTCGATCGAGCGGTTCGCTGCGTAACGAACGATCTGCGCGAGCTCGCGGGGAAAGGCGTAGGGGTAGAAGGCGTCCTGCTGGATGAGCCCCGCGTTGCCGAAGGACGTTTCGCTGCCGGGCAGCTTGCGGTCTATCAACGCGACCGACATGCCGCGCTGCTGCAAGTGCAGTGCGGTGGCCGTGCCCACCATGCCTGCACCCAGGACCATCGCGTCGAACTTCATGGGTACCGCCTTGCAAGGATCTGATGGAGTGATTCTCACATACGAGAATTCTCTCATGCGACAATTTGCGCAAACCGTACTGTCTGCTTGTCCCCATGCCAAAGCCCCGCCCCCAAGCCTCCATGGACCTGCCGCAGCCTGGCTTGGCCGGCCATGGGGCGGTGGGAGCGCGGCTGCGTGAAGCGCGCAAGGCGCGCGAACTCACCTTGGTGCAGCTGTCGGCGCAATCCGGCGTGGCCGTGTCGACCATCTCGAAGGCCGAGCGCGGCGAGATCGCGCTGACCTACGACAAGTTCGCCGCGCTAGCCCGCGCGCTGCAGCTCGATCTCTCCGCGGTCTTCGGCCAGCCGCCGGCCGGCCCCATGGCACCGGCGTTCACCGCGTGGGGCAGGCAGGTCGTCTACGACACGCCGAACTATGAATACGGCATGCTGGCCAACCACCTGGCGGGCAAGCGCATGGTGCCCATGCTCGCCCGCATCCACGCGAGATCACCGAAGGACTTTGCCGACTACATCCGCCATGCCGGCGAGGAATTCGTGTTCGTTCTGCGAGGCTCGCTCGAGCTGCGCTTCGAAGACGGCAAGGTCTTCTCGCTCAACCCGGGCGACAGCCTGTACTTCGACAGCTCGGTCGGGCACGTCTACGTCAGCACGGGCAAGCAGGAGGCCGAAGCGCTGACGTGCTGCGTCGACCACGAAGCCTCGGGCCCGGAGCGCAGGCTCTGAGCCTGCCTTGCGGAACGGAACCGGCCCCGCTCAGTGCCGGGGCTCGAGTTCCGGCGCGCCGAGGCTTTTGCGCAGCGCCTCGAACTCTTTCGATTCACGCAGCGCCTGGCGCCCGGCCTCGCGCAGCTGGCGCACCTGCAGGGGCACGATGGTCAGCGCCGTGGGCACTTGCAGCAGACCGTGGCGCTGATGCGCGTCGCGCAGTTCGCGCAGGCTCACGCTCACCACGTGCAGCTGCGCATCGGGCGCGAACGGGCTGCCCGGGCGGCCGCGCACGGCCATGAGCTCCTGCGCCCAGCGGCGCGAGTGGTCGGCCATCACGGCCAGGGTTTCCTGCGTGGCCCGCGAGCCGGCACCGAACACCAGCGCGTCGAGCACCTGGGCCGTGCTGGGCACGCGGTCGCTTTCGTCGATGCGCTCGGCGGTGTCGCGCTCGGAGTTCACGCTGATCAGCACGAGCTTGCGAAACGAATGCGCAGGCACGCCGCGAAAGCCCGCGTCCAGCGAGCCGCGGGCGATCGAGCGGTCGAGCAGCCCGCGCACGCCGAGGTTGTCGGCCAGGCCGCCGTCCACCAGATGCAGGTAGGGCCGTGCCTGCACGTCGAGATAGCTCTGCATCTTGGCCTGCAGCATGTGGGCGGTGGCGTTGCGCTCGCCTTCCACGGCCCCGGCCACCTGTGCCGACTGCGGGCAGCTGCCGGCATAGTTGCGCAGCGTCATCGGGCTCAGCAGCACGGGCACGGCCGACGAGGCCGCCACCGCGAACGACAGCGGCACGCTGTTGAGGTCTGAGCAGATGAGCGCGAACTGATCGGGCGTGAACTCGAACGGCGCGCCGGTGGTGAGGTCGGTGGCCGTGACGAGCAGCTGCGGGCGCGGTCGCCTGGCCAGCAGCTCGCCGAAGGTCATGCCGCGGAACACCTTCTCGTCGAGCTGTTCTGCGAACACGTTGCTGCGCCCCACCCACGGCGAACTCAGCCGGTACTGTGTGGCCGGCGACAGCACCTGGCCGATCAGGCTGGCCTGGAAGTTGGTAAGCAGGAAGTCGCGCTCGAAGTTCGTGAGCGCGGCGTCGCCGAAGGCCGCGTAGTAGCTGGCCAGCACGCTGCCGCCCGACACGCCGCTGATCAGCTCCACCGAATCGAGCAGCGTGGTCTCGTGGCCTTCCCAGCGGAAGCGGGTGGCCTTCAACTCGTCGAGCACGCCCAGGCCGAAGGCCGCGGCGCGTGCGCCGCCGCCCGAGAGCGTGAGCGCCACGGCGATGGACGAGGGGCCATGTCCCACCGTCCTGGGGGCCGGGCCGTCGAGCGGACTCACCGCTGGCGGTGAGTCGGGCTGGATCGGCTGGTTGATCCAGGGCCGCGTGGTGGAGCAAGCCGAGAGCAGCACGAGGGCTGACGCGGCCACCAGGTGTTGCCAGCCCATGTTCAGCCTTCGGTGCTGGAAGTGCCTGCCTTCCAGCCGCCGCCCAATACCTTGTACAGCGTCACGCTGTTGGCAAGGCGCGAAAGCCGCGTGGCGATGAGCGACTGCTGCGCGCTGTACAGCGAGCGTTGCGCATCGAGCACTTCGAGATAGCTGTCCACCCCGCGCGTGTAGCGGGCCTGAGAAAGCTCCAGCGACTGCGAGGTCGAGCGCACGAACGAGGTCTGCGCATCGAGCTGGTTGCCCAGTTCGCTGCGGGCGGCCAGCGCATCGGCCACTTCACGGAAGGCCGTCTGGACGGCCTTTTCGTACTGCGCGACCTTGATGTCGCGGCTCACCTCGGCGCCCTTCAGCGTGGCCCGGTTCGCACCGGCGTCGAATAGCGGCAGCGAGATCGAAGGCGCGAAGCTCCAGGCACCGCTGCCGGACTTGAACAGGTCACCCAGGCTGGCACTGGCACTGCCGGCCGACGCGGTGAGCGAGATGCGCGGGAAGAAGTTCGCGCGTGCCGCGCCGATGTTGGCGTTGGCGGCTTTCAGGTTGGCCTCGGCCTCGAGCACGTCGGGGCGGCGCTCCAGCAGTTGCGACGACACGCCGGCCGGCAGATCGGGTAGCGCGTTCAGCGAATCGCTCAGCCGCTCGGGCAGCAGCGCGTCGGGCACCGCAGTGCCGGCCAGCAGCGCCAGTGCATTTCGGTCTTGCGCGACCTGGCTGCGATAGCTCGCCACGTCGGCCCGTGCGCTGTCCACCGTGCTTTGCGCCTGGCTCAGCGTGAGTTGCGAAGCAGCGCCGAGGTCGAAGCGGCGCTGCGTGAGCGCGAGGCTTTCGCTGCGGCTCTTGAGCGTTTCTTCGGCCAGCGTGAGGCGCTCGCGGTCGGCGGCCAGCGTGAGCCAGGCATTGGCCACCTCGGCCACCAGGCTGATCTGCGTGCTGCGGCGCGCGGCTTCGGTGGCGTAGTAGCTCTGCAGCGCCTGCTCGTTGAGGCTGCGCACGCGGCCGAAGAGGTCGAGCTCGTAGCTGGAGAAGCCGATGCCAGCGCTGTACTGGTGGCTCACGGTGGCCTGTCCGGTCTGCGACAGGGCAGCCGGTGTGCGCTGCGCGGTGCCGCTGCCGCTGGCCGCGATGCGTGGGAACAGGTCGGCGCGCTGGATGCGGTAGGTGGCGCGGGCCGACTCGATGTTGAGCACCGCCACGCGCAGGTCGCGGTTGTTGGCCAGCGCCAGCTCGACCACCTGGCGCAGCTTGGGGTCGGCGTAGAAGTCGTGCCAGTCGATGTTGGCCGCGGCCTGCGTGCCTTCGGCCGCTGGGGCCTGTGTGGCCGGGTAGGCCTCGGGCACTGGTGAGGCGGGCCGCTGGTAGGCGGGCATCAGGCTGCAGCCGCCGGCCAGCAGCGCGGCGGTCAGCGCAGTAGCCAGCTTCAGCAGGGCGGGGGAGTGGTTCATGCGGCTCATGTTTTCTCCGTAGGTCGTCGAACGGGCCATCTCAATGACCTTGTGCGTTGGTGGTGGTCACGGCGGTGGTGGGCAGTGCATCGGCATCCGACTGCTTGCCGCGGCGCCATTCGGCGGCTTTGAGCACCAGCACGAAGAACAGCGGCACGAAGAAGATCGCGAGCACCGTGGCGGAGGTCATGCCGCCGATCACGGCCGAGCCCAGCGCGTTCTGCGCACCGGCGCCCGCGCCCTTGTTCAGCGCCATCGGCAGCACGCCGAGGATGAACGCGAGCGAGGTCATCAGGATGGGGCGCAGGCGCAGGCGTGCCGCTTCCATGGCCGCCATGCCCAAGCCCATGCCCTTCGCGTGCAGCTCCTTCGCGAACTCGACGATCAGGATGGCGTTCTTCGACGCCAGGCCCACGGTGGTGAGCAGGCCGACCTGGAAGTACACGTCGTTCATGTGCCAGCCCAGCACGGCCGCGACGATGCAGCCCAGGATGCCCAGCGGCACCACCATCAGCACGGCGGCCGGAATGGCCCAGCTTTCATACAGCGCGGCCAGGCACAGGAACACGAAGAGCAGCGACACGGCATACAGCAGCGAGGCCTGCGAGCCCGAGGCGCGCTCCTGGCGCGACACGCCGGTCCATTCGATGCCGAAGCCCGGTGGCAATTGCGAGGCATAACGCTCCATGGTGGCCATCACCTCGCCGCTGGAGGCCTTGCCGGGCATGGCCATGCCGAGGATCTCCATCGACGGCACGCCGTTGTAGCGCTCCAGACGCGGCGAACCCATGGCCCAGCGCGCGGTGGCGAAGCTGGCGAACGACACCATGTCGCCGTTCGCGTTCTTCACGTACCAGCGGTCGATGTCCTGCGGCAGCATGCGGAAGGGGGCATCGGCCTGCAGGAACACCTTCTTCACGCGGCCCTTGTCGATGAAGTCGTTGACGTAGCTGCTGCCCCACGCGGCCGAGAGGTTCGCGTGAATGTCCGACAGCGAAACGCCCAGGGCGCCGGCCTTGTGCTCGTCGATGTCGAGCTCGAGCTGCGGCGTATCGGCCTGGCCGTTGGGGCGCACGGCCACCATCGAAGGATCCTTCAACGCCATGCCGAGCAGCTGGTTGCGTGCCTGCGTGAGCGCTTCGTGGCCGAGGTTGGCCCGGTCCTGCAGCATCAGGTCGAAGCCGGTGGCGTTGCCGAGTTCGGAAACGGCCGGCGGCATGAAGGTGAAGATGCTGGCATCGCGCACCTTGGCGAGCGCCTGCATCGCACGGCCGGCCACCGCATTGGCCTTCTGTTCCGCGTTCGAGCGCTCGTTCCACGGCTTGAGCTTCACGAAGGCCAGGCCCATGTTCTGGCCGCTGCCGGCGAAGCTGAAGCCCGCCACGGTGAAGAGCGAGTCGACCGAGTCCTTCTCTTCGACCAGGAAGTGGTGCTCCACCTCCTTCAGCACTTCCCAGGTGCGGTTCTGCGTGGCACCGGGCGGCAGTTGCACGATCGCGAACAACGTGCCCTGGTCTTCGTCGGGCAGGAAGCCGGCGGGGATCTTCAGGAAGCCGAACACCACCGCGGCGGTGAGCACCGCGTAGACCACGAAGTAGCGGCCGCCGCGCTTGAGCACGTGGCCCACCGCGCCCTGGTAGCGCTGCGTGCTGCGGTCGAACCAGGTGTTGAAGGCACCGAAGAAGCGGCCCAGCGGGCCTTCACCGTGCGCGTGCCCGCCCTTCGGAATGGGTTTGAGCAGCGTGGCACACAAGGCCGGCGTCAGCACCATGGCCACCAGCACCGACAGCACCATGGCCGACACGATGGTGATCGAGAACTGGCGGTAGATCACGCCCACCGAGCCGCCGAAGAACGCCATCGGGATGAACACGGCCGACAGCACCAGCGCCACGCCCACCAGTGCACCGGTGATCTGGCCCATGGACTTGCGCGTTGCTTCCTTGGGGCCGAGGCCTTCCTCGCGCATCACCCGTTCCACGTTCTCGACCACCACGATGGCGTCGTCCACCAGCAGGCCGATGGCCAGCACCATGGCGAACATGGTCAGCGTGTTGATCGAATAGCCGAAGGCCGACAGCACGCCGAAGGTGCCCAGCAGCACCACCGGCACCGCGATCGTGGGGATCAGCGTGGCGCGGAAGTTCTGCATGAAGAGGTACATCACCAGGAACACCAGCAGCACAGCTTCGACCAGTGTCTTCACCACTTCTTCGACGGCGATGCGCACGAAAGGCGTGGTGTCGTAGGGCAGCTGGGCCTTCATGCCCTTGGGGAAGAACTGGCTCAGCTCGTCGAGCTTGGCCTGCATGCCGGCCACGGTGTCCAGCGCATTGGCGCCGGTGGCCAGCTTGACGGCCAGGCCGGCGGCCGGCTTGCCGTTGAAGTGGGCGGACGAGCCGTAGCTTTCGCTGCCCAGTTCCACGCGGGCCACGTCGGCCAGCCTCACCTGTGCGCCGTCGCTGTTGGTGCGCAGCACGATGTCCTGGAACTGATCGACCGTCTTCAGCCGCGTCTGCGCGGTGATGGTGGCGTTGAGCTGCTGGCCCGGCACGGCGGGCAGCGCGCCCAGCTGGCCGGCCGACACCTGCACGTTCTTGGCCTGGATCGCGGTCTTCACGTCCTGCGCCGTGAGCTTGTATGACAGCAGCTTGTTCGGGTCGAGCCAGATGCGCATGGCGTACTGCGAACCGAACAGCTGCGTGTCGCCCACGCCTTCCACACGCGACAGCGCGTCCTGCACGTTGGCGGCCACGTAGTCGGCGAGGTCCTTGTCGGTCATGCTGCCGTCTTCGGAGGTGAAGGCGATCACCGCGAGGAAGCTCGCGGAAGACTTGTTCACCGTGAGGCCCTGGTTCTGCACCTCCTGCGGCAGCAGCGGCGTGGCCAGCGACAGCTTGTTCTGCACCTGCACCTGCGCGGTGTCGGGGTTGGTGCCGTTCTTGAACGTGAGCGTGATGGTTGCCGTGCCGCTGGACTCGCTGGTCGAGGCCATGTAGTCCAGGTTGTCCAGGCCCTTCATCTTCTGCTCGATCACCTGGGTGACGGTGTCTTCGAGCGTCTTGGCGGAAGCGCCTGGGTAGGTGGCGTTGATGGTGACGGAAGGTGCCGCGATGGCGGGGTACTGCGCGATCGGCAACGTCTTGATCGCCAGCATGCCGGCGAGCATCACGACGATGGCGAGCACCCAGGCGAATACCGGGCGGTCGATGAAGAAGCGGGCCATGTTGTCCTCGGCTTTGTTTTCTTCGGTTGCAAGTTCAGCGGCCCGAGGCGTCCGCCTGCGCGAGGCGCGGCGCGCTGGCGGCCGGTGCGGCGGCGGGAGCCCAGGGCTGCACGTTCACGGCCGCGCCGGGACGTGCGTTCTGCACTCCTTCGACGACCACGCGGTCGCCGGCCTTCAGGCCTTCGGTCACGAGCCAGGCATCGCCCACCGCACGCTCGGTGACGAGGGTGCGCAGCTCCAGCTTGTTGTCGGCGCTCACCACGTAGGCCGTGGGCTTGCCGGCCGCGTCACGCTGTACGCCGCGCTGCGGCACGAGCAGTGCGCCGGCCTTCACGCCTTCTTCGACCACGGCCCGCACGTACATGCCGGGCAGCAACTCGCCCTTCGGGTTGGGGAACACGGCGCGCAGCGTCACCGCGCCGGTGGACTGGTCGACGGTGGACTCCGAGAACTGCAGCTTGCCGGGCAGCGCATAGGTGCTGCCGTCTTCGAGCTTGAGCTTCACCTGGGCGGCACCGTCGGCGCTCTTTTGCAGCTGGCCGGCTTCGAGCGCGCGCTTGAGCTGCAGCATCGAGGTGCTGGGCTGGGTCACGTCCACGTAGATCGGGTCGAGCTGCTGCACGGTGGCCAGCGAGTCGGCCTGCGATGCGGTGACCAGCGCGCCCGGCGTCACCGACGAGCGGCCGATGCGCCCGGAGATGGGCGCGGTGATGCGCGTGTAGCCGAGGTTGATGCGGTCGGTTTCCAGCGTCGCCTTGGCCGAGGCCACCTCGGCTTCGGCCTGCTTCAGCGACGCGGCGGCGTCGTCGTAGTCCTGCTGGCTGATGGCGTGGATGGTGACCAACTCCTTGTAGCGCTCGGCCTTGGCGCGTGCCGGAATGAGGTTGGCTTCGGCCTTGGCCAGCGCCGCCTGCGCACTGCCGTAGGAGGCCTGGTAAGTGGCGGGGTCGATCTGGTAGAGCACGTCGCCGGCCTTCACGTCGCTGCCTTCGCGGAACAGGCGCGCCTTGATGAGTCCGCCCACCTGCGGGCGCACTTCGGCGACCTGGTAGGCCGAGGTGCGGCCCGGCAGTTCGGCGGCCAGTGCCACGCTTTGCGACTGCACGGCCACGACGCCGACGGTGGGCGTGCCGCCCTGCGGCATGCCTCCGCCCATGGGCGGCTTGCCGCAGGCGGTGAGCAGGGCGGCGGCACACACCGCGGTGAGCACCGGCATCGGTGCGAGGAAGGGTTTGCGCATGGCGGACTCCGTTGAGGCGACAATTTATAACTAAACCGTACGGTTCAATTATTGGCTTGACTTAGAGGTGTCGTCAAGCAATACTGAACTCACTGGTTCAGTAAAGGAATGTCAAGCGTGCGAGTTCGTACTGAAGAGAAGCGCGAAGCCATCCTGGACACCGCAGCCGAGGTGTTCATGGAATTCGGCTTCGAGCGCACGTCGATGTCGGAGATCGCCGCCCGCATGGGCGGCTCCAAGGCCACGCTGTACAGCTACTTCCCGTCGAAGGAGGAGTTGTTCTTCGAGGTCGTGCAGCACAAGGTGGGCGCCGAAGTGGAGCCCATGTTCCAGGAGCTGCCTTCGCTGGCCCGTGAAGAGCCGCGTGTGTTGCTCACCAAGCTGGGCGAGCGGTTGCTGGTGGCCATCACCGCGCCTGAGGCGATCGCCGTGCGGCGCATGGTCATTGCCGAGGCCGCGAAGTCCGACATCGGCAGGCAGTTCTGGAAGTTCGGCCCGCAGCAGGCCACCGACGCGATGGAGGCCTACCTGGCCGGCGCCACCGAGGCGGGCCTGCTCGACGTGAAAGACCCGGAATCGGCGGCGCAGCACGTGCTGGCGCTGTTCAGCTCCGAGATCGACTGGCGCTGGATCTTCGGCCTGCAGGAGTCTTTCACTCGCGCGCAGATCAAGCAGGCCGTGGCGCGGGCTGTGGAGGTGATCCTCGCGGCCTACGGCCCGCGCGAGCGGGCCGCAGGTGAGTGAGGGGCGCCTGTTGAAGACCGCCTATTGAAGCCTATTGAAGGCAGGGTTCGGTGGGCGGCAGTGCCGTGTCGCCCAGCATGTCGAACCACGAGGTCGGCTCGTCGTCTTCCTGGTCGATCAGACCTTGGGCGCACAGCGCCGTGACGGCCCCGGACAGCTGCGGGTCGTGGCCGGCCAGTTCTTCCAGCACGTGCACGGGCGTGTGCCCGGTCACCAAGGCCAGGAAGCGGCGTTCCAGCGGTTGCAGCCGGCCTGAAGGCGAGATCAGTTCACGCTGGCCCGCGTGCGTGCGGCGGTAGACGGCGTCGCGGTCGAAGGTCTCTGTGGCTTGATCGTCGGACATGGCATTCACCCCATCAAACAAAGATTGACCCACCGGCACCAGCGTGGTGCCGTGCAAAAACCCCCTTGGATGCCTTCCACTGAAGTGTGGACGCGAGTGGCTCGGGTCTGTTCGCAGTGCAAACAGCCTGATCCTTGTCACTGGATCTTCGCGAGCGCGTTGCGGCGTGACTGTGCAATGGGTGCACAGGCATCGCAAGCGCAACGTCGCAATGAATTCCGGTTTGCGATAGGAATAGGAGTCATTCTTGCGGCATCGCACTTGACCGTGCTGTGACAGGCCGTGAGGCTTGTCGCGGCATGCGTCGCTGCGGCTGCGTGTGCGCTTGCTTTCTTTTGGCTCAGGCCAGCATGCCGTTGCCCAAGCCCAGCAACGTGCTCACCCCCAACGCCGCGAAGATGGCCGCGGCAATGCCGTGCACGAGCCGCATCGGCACCTTCCTGGCCACACGCTCCCCCATGAACACCGCCGGCACGTTGGCCAGCATCATGCCCAGCGTGGTGCCGGCCACCACGGCCAGCAGTTCGGGGTAGCGCGCGGCGAGCGCCACCGTCGCGATCTGGGTCTTGTCGCCCATCTCGGCCATGAAGAAAGCCACCAGCGTGGTGCCGAACACGCCGAAGCGCGGCGCGGTGTCGGTGTCGTCGTCGATCTCGTCGGGCACCAGCATCCACGCCGCCATGGCGAGGAACGAGCCGCCGATGACCCAGCGCAGCAGGTCGGGCCCGAGCGCCTGCGCCGCCCAGCCGCCCAGGGCGCCCGCGGCAGCATGGTTGGCCAGCGTGGCCACGAGGATGCCCGCAATGATGGGCAGCGGGCGCCGGAAGCGCGCTGCCAGCAGCATGGCCAGCAGCTGCGTCTTGTCGCCCATTTCACCGAGGGCGACCACACCGGTCGAAACAAAAAAGGCTTCCACGAGAAAGGAGTCCGAGGGCCGCAGAAACACGATGACTGCACCGCTCCCCCGGCCCACTGCGGGAAGCACGTGCAGTCAAAGGTCTTGCCAGGCGAGGAAGGCGAACGGGCCTTCCGGTCGAGCTGCTGCCTGTGCCATGGCTCCCGAGGCGGGTGCCAAGTGTGTTGACGCAGGCCCCTGCAGCAGGTGCAGGGCGGCTACTCCCCAATGACGAAGGCGCGAGTGTAGCGGGGCCCGTGGCGCACGGCCAGGGCGAATGCCGTGCCGTCCCTACTTTGGGGGAAATGCCCTCTTTTCCCATGTCGAATGGGTGCATCCGTCACGCGGCAGGCCTAAGATGGCCGTCCCGTTCAGACAAGTGTGTCCTCGCGTTCGCACTGCTGTTCCTGCGGAGCGAAGGCGTCCATAGAGGAGGACTCCAATGCTTGCCACCGCCACACAACCTGCCGATGCTTCGTCGGCAGGTTCAGCCTCGGCCCCGGCTCGCAAAGTGTTGTTGGTCGACGACCACGAACTGGTGCGCTTTGGCGTGAAGACGCTCTACACCGAGCTGCAAGGCGTGCGGATCGAATGGCTCGAGGCCAGTTCGCTGCAGGAGGCGCTCGACATCTACGTCCGCGAAGGCCACGTCGATGCCGTGCTGCTCGACCTCAACCTGGCCGACTGCAAAGGCCTCCAGGGCCTGCGGCAGTTCATCCAGGCGCATCCCAACGCCCGCATCGCGGTGTTCAGCGGCACGCAGGACGAATTCGTGATCCGCCAGGCCCGTGCACTGGGCGCCGCGGGCTACGTGCCCAAGGGCGCCATGATGTCCGAGATGCGCGCCACGCTGTCGGCGCTGCTGTGGCCCCAGGGCGGCCCCGAAGCGCGTGCGCTGGCGCCCAACAGCGCGCTGTTCCCGCGCTTCCCGTCGTCGGCCATGTACGACCGCGTGGCCGAGCTCGGCCCGCGTCACCTCGAGATCCTGGAGCTCGTGCTGTCGGGCTGCACCAACCAGGAAATCAGCAACTCCATGGGCTTGTCGCTGGGCACGGTGAAGAACTACGTGTCGTCGCTGCTGCTGGCGCTGGACGTGAAATCGCGCTCCCACATGATCAGCCTCTTCAGGTGACGGCCCAACCGCCGCAGGTTTCGCTCGAGACGCTCGACTCGCCCCACGACACGAGCAGCGAGCCGCGGGCGAGTTTTGTGGTGGTCGGTGGTGTGGCGGGGCCCGCTCAGGCCGAGTACGCAGACCCGCAGCGCCTGGAACGGCGCGCCATCGAGCGCCGGCTGCGTGACGCGGCCGTGCACGCGGTCATCGACGCGGCCCCGGTGGTGTTGGCGATGGCACTGGTCGTCTGGGTGGCCACTGTGCTGTTGGCGCCTGCCTCGCCGTGGCTCGCGGCGTGGGCCACTTGTACGCTGGCAGCTGGGGGTGCCTGGGGCGCCATGCCATGGCTGTTGCGCCGGCGGGCGCGCGTGGCCGGTGACACGCGGCGGCTGCGGCGGGCCTACCGCTGGCTGGGTGCGCATGCATTGGCCTGGCTGGCGCTGGCGCCGTGGCTGCAGGGCCTGGTGGCGCAGTTGCCGCAACTCCAACTGCTCGCATTGCTGATGGGCGGGCTCTCGCTGGTGGCCGCGGCCAGCCTCGCGCCGCTGAGGGTGCAGGCGGGTGTGTCGGCGGCGCTTCCGTTGTCTGCGGCCCTGGCCCTGTGGGCCGAGCAAACACGGTGGTGGCCGCCGTTGCTTGCGGTGGGGCTGGTGTTGCTGGCGGCTGCCGCGGCCGCGCTCTCGGTGCTGCGCCGGCGGGCGTGGCAGAACATGGCGCGTGCGCTCATCGAGCGTGACGACCGCATTCGCGCTGCCGAGGCCGAGCGCGACCAGGCCATGCGCGCCGACCAGGAAAAAAGCCGCTTCCTCGCCATCGCCAGCCACGACCTGCGCCAGCCGGTGCATGCGCTGGGCCTGTTTGCGGCCACGCTCGAAAAGCGCCTGCAAGGCAGCGCTGACGAGCCGGTGGTGCGCAACGTGATGCGCTCGATCGACGGGCTGGACCGTTCGTTCAACGCCATGCTCGACGTGTCGCGCCTGGACGCCGGCACCATCGAACCGAACATCCAGCACTTCCCCTTGCGCGACCTGTTCCGCCGGCTGCACATGCATTTCGCGGGGCAGGCCGAGCTGGCCGGTCTGGGGCTGCGTTTCTCGCCAGGCGGCAAGTCGGTGAGCAGCGACCCGCAATTGCTCGAGCGCATCCTCGGCAACCTCATTCAGAACGCCATCAAGTACACGCGTGAAGGCGGCATCGTGGTGGTGGCGCGCTCCACCCGCACGCACATCAACGTGGAGGTGTGGGACACCGGCGTGGGCATCTCGGCCGCCAACCTGCCCAAGGTGTTCGACGAGTTCTATCAAGTGGGCCACGGCGAGCGTTCGCGCGCCCAGGGCCTGGGCATGGGGCTGGCCATCGTGAAGCGCCTGGCACGCCTGCTCGGCCACGGGCTCACCATCACCTCGCAGCCGGGGCGCGGCACGATGTTCCGCGTGGGCATCGAACTGGGCGGGCTGGCCGAGATCCAGAACGTGACCGCCGCGGCCGACACCTTGCCGCTGCCGGCGCTGCAGCCGCGCACCGTGCTCGTGATCGACGACGAGGAGCCCATCCGCGAAGGCCTGTCCATCCTGCTGCACGAGTGGGGCTACCAGGCCCTCACCGCGTCGTCGCTCGAAGGTGCCGAGGCCGTGCTGCGCGTGCTGGATCTGCCACCCGACCTGGTGCTGTCGGACCTGCACCTGGGGCAGGGGCCCGACGGCATTGCCGCCATCGAGATGGTGCGCAAGCACTGCGGCTACGCGGTGCCGGCGGTGCTGATCACCGGCGACACCACCCACGAAGAGATGCGTCGCGCGACCGACAGCGGGCACCCCGTGCTGTTCAAGCCGGTGCAGCCGCGCAAGCTGTTGAATGTGTTGCGGGGGCTGGTGTCGTAGACCGAAGAGGCATGGCTGGCGAAGGGCGTTCCACCGGCTTGTTGGGGCGCCGGCGAGTGCGGCCAGTGAGCCAAAGACCTGCCCATTTGGCGTCTCCGCCCCGGGTGACTTTCGGCCACTGTGTGGCCCGCGCTGCACATCTAGAGTCAGCAGGCCAATACCAAGCGCTTTGAAAAGGGCATCCCTGGCTTCGATCTGGAGCAGCCACTGTCGGCCGCTCAACTCAACGTCAGGCGTTAGAACCCAGCCAACGGCCGGTCTTCACAGGGGAGCAATCAGTGGGCGATTTTGTAAAGAACATGGACGGAACCTCTAGTCGAAAGTGCATATGCACAACTGGAGGCAAGACGTGGCTTGCGCACTGGGAGCGGGGGACAGGGCAAGCCTTGCCCGACAAGTGCTGTGCGAAGAACTGCGGAAGGCCTGTGGAGGTCGGTGCGCATGTCCGGGAAGACGACGGTGATCGTCGAACTCCTTGGATCGTCCCTTTTTGCCAGTATCACAACAAGCGACCGAGCAGCGAATCCATCGAACTCAAGTGGGGAGTGACTCTGTGCGGAGCCGCGCGAGTGGACTGTGCCTAGTTGCCAGACCAGACGCTTGAAAGCACGCTGGATTTCGCTGTCTTGCGGAGTTCGATAGGGAGCGCAACGCACGCCATGTCTTCGGCCACGTGGCCATCTTTCGGCACCACTGGCGCCGCATCTTGATCGTCATCAGCGAGTACGACGAGAACTGGCCGGTCCTCTTCGAGGAAGAGGCGTGTCGCCTGCGCACAGCGTTCGGCCCGGTGGTTCGTCGGATCGAGCACGTCGGGTCAACGTCCGTTCCCGGGCTTGCTGCCAAGCCGGTCATCGACATTCAAGTCTCGGTCGATTCCCTGGTGCCGCATGGGCGCTACGTGGCCATGATGGCTGCGCTCGGGTATCGGCATGTTGCACTGGGCGACTTTGATCTCGTGTACCCGTTCTTCCACAAGCCCATCGAATGGCCGAGCACACACCACGTCCATCTGTGCGAAGCGGCAGGGGCGCAGGAGTGGAGGCACCTGGCGTTTCGGAACTACCTGCGCGAGCACCCGCAGACAGCGCAAGCGTACGAGACACTCAAACGCCAGCTTGCGCGCACGCACGACGGAGGAACGCCGCAGTCGATGGCAACGTACTCCTTGGAGAAATCCGGATTCGTGGCCAATGTGCTGCGCGCCGCAAGCCTCGAGCGGCCGGATGTCGATGCAGGCTTGCAGTCATGATGCCGACACGCTCGAACGCGCTGCGCATCACCCGCGACGCATGAGACGGTGAAAGGCCAACAGCCTTCACCGCAGAGGCGCGGAGGGCGCAGAGGTTCGCGGAGGAATACGTGTCTCCTGTGCGGATCTCCGCGTTCTCTGCGCCGCTGCGGTGAATGAATTGGTGGCAGATCCCCCTTTTGGGCCGCCTCCCGGCCCGAAGTGACTTTCGACCACTGTGCCGGTGCCGTCGCACATCTAGAGTCAGCAGGCCAACACCAAACGCTTGGGAAGCGCATGCCTGACTTCGACTTGGAGTCGCTACTGTCACCGCTGGGAGGCGATGCTCCGTGTGGGGCCGACCTCGAGTACGACGCCGCCTTCCTGGCGTTGCAGGAGGCGGGCACGGCCAAGCAGGAACAGCAGTACGGCGACACGATCATCGCGGCGTCCGACCCCGACTGGCCGGCCGTGCGCGAGCATGCGTTGGCGCTGGCCGCCCGCACGCGGGACCTGCGTCTGGCGGTATGGCTCACGCGCAGCGGAGCGTGGGTCGAAGGGCTGGCAGGCGCGGTGGCGGGGCTCGAGCTGGCGCGAGGGCTGCTCGAACAGCACTGGGACCACGTGCACCCGCAGCTCGATGCCAGCGACAACAACGACCCCACCGCACGCCTGAACGCTCTGGCGCCGCTGGTGCACCCCGGCGAGGGCCTGGCCGATCTGCGCCAGGCCGGGCTCACCGAAGCCCGCGGCGGGCTCACCGTGCGTGCCGTCGAGCTGACGCTGGGCCGCGCGGAACTCGCCCCCGGCGAGACGGCGCCTTCCGAAGAAGGCGTGATGCAAGGCGGCGTGGCCGCGCTGGCGAAGTCGCCCGGGATGCTCGGTCTGCTGCGTTCGGCGCACGAGGCCGTGGTGGGTATCGACAGCGCCATCACGCAGAAGCTCGGGGGCGCCGCGGGGCCGGATTTCCGCCCGCTGCGTGCGCTGACGCAGGTGCTGGCCGCATTCGCCGACCGGCTGCAGGCCGAAACGGCACCGGTGACCGAGGAGGCCACGGCGGAAGGCGGCACCGCAGCGGCAGCCGCTGCGCCGGCCGCGGCGGGGCTCGGCGCCATCCGCACGCGCGACGACGTGGTGCGCACGCTCGACAAGCTGTGCGAATGGGTCGAGCGCAACGAACCCAGCAACCCGGCGCCGCTGCTCATCCGCCGTGCGCGCCGGCTCATGACCAAGAACTTCATCGAGATCATGCGCGACCTCGCGCCCGACGGCGTGTCGCAGGTCGAGAACATCGCGGGCGTGGACCGCGAGTGATGCGCGAGTAGCGCCCTTTTCTTCGGACAGTGCTTTCTTTCAAGGAGCAGCAACCATGGCCACCAGCAGTCAGAAATTCATCGCCCGCAACCGCGCCCCCCGCGTGCAGATCGAATACGACGTCGAGCTGTATGGCGCCGAGAAGAAGGTGCAGCTGCCTTTCGTGATGGGCGTGCTGGCCGACCTGTCGGGCAAGCCCACCGAGCCGCTGCCGCCGGTGGCCGACCGCAAGTTCCTCGAGGTGGACGTCGACAACTTCGACTCGCGCATGAAGGCGATGAAGCCGCGCGTGGCCTTCCAGGTGCCCAACGCGCTCACGGGCGAAGGCAACCTCAGCGTGGACATCACCTTCGAGAACATGGACGACTTCTCGCCCGCCGCGGTGGCGCGCAAGGTCGATGCACTGAACAAGCTGCTCGAGGCGCGCCAGCAGCTGGCCAACCTCGTGACCTACATGGACGGCAAGACCGGTGCCGAAGAGCTGATCTCCAAGCTGCTCAGCGACCCGGCCCTGCTGCAGACGCTGGCGGCCAGCAAGAAGCCCGAAGAGGGCGCCGCCTCCTGAGGCAGGCGCTTCGACGCGACGGACGGACGAAACGCATAGCAGGAGAACACCATGGCCGAAACGCAAGCGCAAACCGCACTCGAAGGCGTATCGCTGGAAGGCAACGAGCTGGCTTCGTTGCTGCAGAAGGAATTCAAGCCCAAGACCGACGAGGCCAAGAGCGCCGTCGAACAGGCGGTGCAGACGTTGGCTGCGCAGGCGCTGTCGCAGACGCAGCTCATCAGCAGCGACGTCGTCAAGTCCATCGAGGCCATGATCGCCGCGATCGACAAGAAGCTGTCGGACCAGATCAACCTGATCCTGCATCACCAGGACTTCCAGAAGCTCGAAGGTGCATGGCGCGGCCTGCACTACATGGTCAACAACACCGAGACCGACGAGTTCCTGAAGATCCGGGTGATGAACATCTCGAAGCTCGACTTCGGCAAGACCTTGAAGCGCTACAAGGGCACGGCCTGGGACCAGAGCCCGCTGTTCAAGAAGGTCTACGAAGAGGAATACGGCCAGTTCGGAGGCGAGCCCTTCGGCTGCATGGTGGGCGACTACTACTTCGACCAGAGCCCGCCCGACGTGGAGCTGCTGGGCGAGATGGCCAAGGTGTGCGCGGCCTCGCACATGCCCTTCATCAGCGGCGCATCACCCACGGTGATGCAGATGGATTCATGGCAGGAACTCGCCAACCCGCGCGACCTCACCAAGATCTTCACCACGCCGGAATACGCCGCGTGGCGCTCGCTGCGCGAGTCCGAAGACTCCCGCTACATCGGCCTGGCGATGCCGCGCTACCTCTCGCGCCTGCCGTATGGCGCCAAGACCAACCCGGTGGAGGAGTTCGACTTCGAGGAAGAGACTGGCTCGGCCGACCACAACAAGTACACCTGGGCCAACGCCGCCTATGCGATGGCCACCAACATCAACCGCTCGTTCAAGATGTACGGCTGGTGCTCGCGCATCCGCGGCATCGAGTCGGGCGGGGCGGTCGAAGGCTTGCCGGCGCACACCTTCCCCACCGACGACGGCGGTGTGGACATGAAGTGCCCCACCGAGATCGCCATCAGCGACCGGCGCGAGGCCGAGCTCGCCAAGAACGGCTTCATGCCGCTGGTGCACCGCAAGAACTCCGACTTCGCGGCGTTCATCGGTGCGCAGTCGCTGCAGAAGCCCTTCGAGTACGACGATCCGGACGCCACCGCCAACGCCAACCTCGCGGCACGACTGCCGTATCTCTTTGCCACCTGCCGCTTCGCGCACTACCTCAAGTGCATCGTGCGCGACAAGATCGGCTCGTTCAAGGAGCGCGACGACATGCAGCGCTGGCTGCAGAACTGGATCATGAATTACGTCGATGGTGACCCGGCGCATTCGTCGGAGAGCACGAAGGCCCGCAAGCCGCTGGCGGCCGCCGAAGTGGTGGTCGAGGAGGTCGAAGGCAACCCGGGCTACTACACGTCGAAGTTCTTCCTGCGGCCGCACTACCAGCTCGAAGGGCTCACGGTGTCGCTGCGCCTCGTGTCCAAGCTGCCTTCGCTGAAGGCGGCTTGAACCGAGGCCGAAGGAAACGCAACACAGAGTTGGTCTTGCAGATGTCGTGGGCAAGTCGAGGGGCTGGTGTCACAACCGGCCAGCTTCCAGCAGCAGCGCTGGATTGTTGAAGAGCTAACCAGGAGGTTTGATCATGGCCGTAGACATGTTTTTGAAGCTGGATGACGTCAAGGGCGAGTCCGCCGACGAAAAGCACAAGGAAGAAATCGACGTGCTCGCCTGGAGCTGGGGCATGAGCCAGTCGGGCACCACGCACGTGGGCGGCGGCGGCGGCGCCGGCAAGGTGGCGGTGCAGGACATCTCCATCACCAAGTATGTGGACAAGTCCACGCCGAACCTGGTGAAGAGCTGCTGCATCGGCAAGCACTACGACAAGGCTGTGCTGGTGGTGCGCAAGGCCGGCGAGAAGCCGCTCGAGTACCTGAAGATCACGATGGAGGAAGTGCTGATCGCCAATTTGAGCACCGGCGGCAGCGGTGGAGAAGACCGACTCACCGAAAACGTGACGCTCAACTTCGCCAAGTTCAAGGTCGAGTACACGCCGCAGAAGAAGGACGGTACAGGCGATGCGATCGTCGAGGCCGTGTACCACATTGCCCAGAATAAGGACGGCTGATCCGGCCGACGCCACCGGCCGTGGCGTGAGCCGTGGCCGCTTGTATGGGGCTCATGCCGCGGCCGTGGGGCCGTGCATGCGCCGCCATGAATGCACAACGACTGGGACCGACCATGGCCACGTCTCGCGGTGACATGTTCCTCAAGGTCGAGAGCTCCCGCTCGGGAGCGATCAAGGGCGAAGCCAACGACGCCGTGCACGCCGGCGAGATCGACGTGGTGGGCTGGTCTTGGGGCATGCGCGCAGCCAGCGCGATGGCAGGCTCGGGTGCCGCGGCCAAGTCGTCGCTCGAGCAGCTCAACGTGGTGAAGCAGGTGGACAGCGCCTCGACCGGGCTCATGTCCGTGATGCGCAACAACGACCTGGTGAAGAAGGCCGTGCTGACGGTGCGCAAGGCGGGCGGCTCGCCGATCGACTACTTCATCGTCACCATCGAGAACGGCCGCATCACTTCTTACGACGTAGAAGCGGCGGGCCTCGGCAGCGAAACGCTGCTCGAACGCGTGAGCTTCTCGTTCCAGAAGATCAACGTCGAATACGCAGGCCAGGACCCGACGGGCCTGAAGAAGGGCGGCATGACCTTCACCGCGGAGATCGAGTGATGAACGCCCTGCCTGACGCCCAAGCGCTGTTGAAGGCCGGCGACCCGCAAGCTGCGCTGAAGCTGCTGCAGAACGAGGTGCGTGCGAAGGCTTCCGACCCGAAGCTGCGCATCTTCCTGTTCCAGCTGCTGTGCGTGCTGGGCCAATGGGAGCGCGCTGCCACGCAGCTGGAGCTGTGCGGTGAGCTTGATGCGGGCGCGCTGGCGATGGTGCAGACCTACCGCGAAGCCATTCAGTGTGAGGCGCTGCGCCGCGAGGTGTTCGCCGGCAACAAGGTGCCCATGATCTTCGGCGAGCCCGAGGCCTGGCTGGCACTGCTGCTCGAAGCCATGCTGCGCGACGGGCGCGGCGAAGCCAGGGAAGCGCGCCAGCTGCGCGACCAGGCTTTCGAACAGGCTCCCAGCTGCCGGGGCACGCTCGACGGCAAGCCCTTCGAGTGGATCGCCGATGCCGACATGCGCCTGGGGCCGGTGCTCGAAGCGGTGGTGAACGGGCGCTACTACTGGGTGCCGTTCGACCGGCTCACGCGCATCGACATCGAAGCGCCCGAGGATCTGCGCGACTCGGTGTGGATGCCCGCGCACCTGCAGTTTTCCAATGGCGGCGAGGCGGTGGCCCTGGTGCCGACGCGCTACCCGGGCTCCGAGCTGTCTGAAGACGGGCTGCTGAATCTCGCGCGCAAGACGGAATGGCTGGAGCCGCTGCCGGAGTTCTACACCGGGCTGGGGCAGCGGGTGTTGACCACCGATGCGGGTGACTTCTCCTTGATGGACGTGCGGGCCATCGAGATTGCTGGGGAGGCATAGGGTGCCGAGCGTTCGCGAGGCTCAGCGGCCCGCCCAGGGCTTTGCAAGCACGACCGGGGCTTTCGTCGAGGAAGGATCGCCACAGCATGGCTGAGCTCACCCCTCAAGAGCGCCTGCAGCCCGCCTTGCTCGACCGCCTGGCCGACGACGATCCGGCGCGCACTGCCGAGCCTCGCGAAATGCGCGTCATGAGCAAGGCTCGCCTGCGCGAAGCCGTGCTGCGCGACCTTGCGTGGTTGTTCAACAGCACCCGCATGAGCGAAAAGATCGACTGGCAGCTCTTTCCCCATGCGGAACGCTCGGTCGTCAACTTCGGCCTGCCGGCGCTTTCAGGCACCACCGCTTCAACGATCGACGTGCTCGATCTCGAACGCCAGGTGCGGCAATCGCTCCTCGACTACGAGCCGCGCATCATGCCTTCGACGCTGCACGTCGAGGCCATCGTGAGTGACCTGCAGATGGACCACCACAACGTGGTGAGCCTCAAGATCAGCGGCCACCTGTGGGCACAGCCCGTGCCCTTCGAGCTGCTGCTTCGCACCGAAGTCGATCTCGAGACCGGCCAGGTCGAGATCCACGACATCACGCGCTAGCACGACATGGACCCGCGGCTGCTTCGCTACTACAACCAGGAACTGCAGCACCTGCGCGAGATGGGTGCCGAGTTCGCGTTGCAGTTTCCGAAGATCGCCGCACGCCTGGGCATGGACGGCATCGAGGTGGCCGACCCCTACGTGGAGCGCCTGCTCGAAGGCTTTGCCTTCCTGGCGGCCCGCGTGCAGCTCAAGCTCGACGCCGAGTTCCCGCGCTTCACGCAGCGGCTGCTCGAGATCGTCTACCCCAATTACCTGGCGCCCACGCCGTCGATGCTGATCGCGCACTTCCAGCCCGATCTCGGTGACGGCAACCTCGCGCGCGGCTTCACGCTGCCGCGCGGCAGCCTCATGCGCAGCTTCGCCAGCAAGGCCGACGGCACGGCCTGCCAGTTCCGCACCGGGCACGAAGTGACGATGTGGCCGCTCGAGGTCACGTCGGCCGAGTACTTCTCGTTCGCGCCCGACCTGCCTCTGGCCGCCTTGCCCATCGGCCGCAAGGTGAAGGCTGGCGTGCGCCTGAAGCTGCACGCCACCGCAGGCCTGCAGTTCAAGGACATCGAGCTCGATCGCCTGAACATCCACCTGAGCGGCGCCGACGACGTGGCCTACAAGCTGCACGAGCTCATCGTCGGCCGCACGCTCGGCGTGCTGGTGCTGCCGCCTGCACGGCCGGTGCCGTGGCACCAGCTGCTGCCGGCCTCCGCCGTGCAACCCGTGGGCTACGAGGACGAAGAAGCGCTGCTGCCGGTGTCGCTGCGCGGCTTCCAGGGCTACCGGTTGCTGCAGGAGTATTTCGCCTTCCCGCAGCGCTTCTTGTTCTTCGACGTAGCGGGCCTTGCACCCGTGCTGCAGCGCCACGCCGGCGACGAGCTCGAGATCGTGCTGCTATTCGACCGTGCCGACGCCGCGCTCGAGAACGTGGTCAACGCGAGCCACTTCTCGCTGCACTGCGCGCCGGCCGTCAACCTGTTCGAGCGCCGCTGCGACCGCATCCACGTGACCCAGGGCACCTGGGACTACCACGTGGTGCCCGACCGCACGCGGCCGATGGACTACGAGATCCACAGCATCACCGCGGTGAACGGCTATGGCGTGGGTGCCGACAGCGAACGCAGCTTCCTGCCGTTCTACGCGGCCTTCCACACCGAAGACGCCGCGCACGCCGCCTACTACTCGATGCAGCGCGAGCCGCGCCTGCCGTCGATGGCGCAGAAGCGCCACGGCGCGCGTACGTCGTACATCGGCAGCGAGGTGTTCATCTCGCTGGTCGACCCGAAGGAGGCACCTTTCGCCGAAGACCTGCGCCAGCTCGCGGTGAGCGCGCTGTGCACCAACCGCGACCTGCCGCTGCTCATGCCGCTGGGCGCCGAGAAGGGCGACTTCATGCTCGAGCGCGCCGCGCCGGTGGAAGGCGTGCGTTGCATCAAGGGCCCTTCCAAACCCGGCTCGGTGATGCGCGAAGGCCAGACGGCCTGGCGCTTCGTGAACCACCTGTCGCTCAACTACCTGTCGCTGCTCGACACCGACTCGCACGAAGGCGCGGCTGCATTGCGCCAGCTGCTGGAGCTGTATGCCGGGACCAGCGACGACGGCCAGCGCAAGCAGATCGAGGGCATGCGCTCGGTGCGCACGCGGTCCACCACGCGGCGGCTGCCGGCGGCAGGGCCCATCACCTTCGGCCGCGGTGTGGAAGTGGAGCTCGAAGTGGACGAGTTCGCCTTCCGTGGCGCCAGCCCGTTTCTCTTCGGCAGCGTGATGGAGCACTTCCTCGCGCGCCACGTGTCGATCAATTCGTTCACCGAAACCGTGCTGCGCTCGCAAGAGCGCGGCGAGGTCATGCGTTGGAGGCCGCGATGCGGAAGCCGGCCGATTCTGTGAGAGCCTCCACGCCGCGGCCGCAGCAGCCGGCTGGGCAAGGCGATCTGTTCGCCGCGCTGGCCGCCGAGCCGTACACGCACGACTTCTACATGGCGCTGCGGCGCATCGAATGCGCTCACGCTGCGCTGCCTCGCCTGGGCACCGCACCACGCCCCGCAGGCGAGCCGCTGCGCCTGGGCCAGGAGCCGGCGCTGGACTTCGCGCCGGCGGCACTGTCGTCGTTCGAGCCCGGCAAGGCCGGGCGGCCACCGCGGTTGGGCGTGCGCTTCTTCGGCCTCTTCGGGCCGCAAGGCCCACTGCCGCTGCACCTTTCAGACTACGCGCGCGAACGCGTGCTGCACCACGGCGACAACACCTTCGCGCGTTTTGCAGACGTCTTCCACCACCGCCTGCTGCTGCTGTTCTACCGTGCATGGGCACAGGCCCAACCCACGGTGAGCCTCGACCGGCCGGGCACCGACCGCTTTGCCGATTACGTGGGTTCGCTGTTCGGCACCGGCACGCAGGCCTATCGCGGCAGAGACGCGGTGAGCGACCATGCCAAGCTGTTTTTCGCCGGCCGCCAGGTGCGCCAGGTGCGCAACGCCGACGGCCTGGCCGCGGTGCTGACGGGCTACTTCAAGGTGCCGGTGCGCGTGGAGTCGTTCGTCGGCCACTGGATGGAGTTGCCGAGGAGCGAACGCACCCGCCTGCCTTCGCGTACCGATCGCCAGCTGGGCGCCACCGCACAGCTCGGCGTGGGCGCCGTGGCCGGCCACAAGGTGTGGGACCGGCAGCACAAGTTCCGCATCCACGTCGGCCCTCTGGGGCTCGCGCAGTACCTGGGCTTCCTGCCCACGGGCAGCGCCCTCGGTGCGTTGGCCGACTGGGTGAGGCACTACGTGGGGCACGAACTCGAGTGGGACGTGCGCCTGGTGCTCAAGCGCGCCGAAGTGCCGGCGGCTGAACTGGGTGGCCGCGGCCGGCTCGGCTGGGGCACCTGGATCGGCCGGCGGCGTGACGAGAGCGACGTCGATTCGTTGACGCTGTACCCCGAGCGCTATCGCGCCCAGTCACGCCGCTGGGCTGCGCCGCCGCGTCGCCTGCAGCAGCAGGCGGTCGAGACGGCCTCACCCTAGCGGAGGAAAGAACCATGGCAGACATCAGCCGCGTCACGCTGTTCGGCAAGCTCAACAGCCTCGCCTACAAGGCCATCGAAGGCGCCACCGTGTTCTGCAAGCTGCGGGGCAACCCCTACGTGGAGCTGGAGCACTGGGTCGCGCAGCTCGTGCAATCGCAAGACAGCGACTGGCACCGCATCATCAAGCACTACGGGCTCGACGTGTCGGTGCTGGCCAAGGACATCACCACCGCGCTCGACCGCCTGCCGCGCGGCGCCACCTCCATCTCAGACCTGTCGGACAACATCACCAACGCGGTGGAGCGCGGCTGGGTGTATGGCTCGCTGATGTATGGCGACGGCGCCGTGCGCAGCGGCTACGTGCTGCTGGGCGCATTGAAGACGAGCTTCCTGCGCAATGCGCTGTTCGCGATCTCGCGCCAGTTCGAACGCATCAAGCCCGACGACCTTTCCGAGATGCTGCCGAAGATCGTGGCCGGTTCGCCGGAAGACGGGCAGGGCCCGAGCGACGGATCAGGCCTCGCCGGCGGTGCCGCGCCCGGCGAAGCCAGCGGTGCCATCGCCCCGGCGCAGATGGGCAAGCAGGAAGCGCTCAAGCGCTTCACGGTGGACCTCACCGCACAGGCGCGCACCGGCAAGATGGACCCCATCGTCGGCCGCGACGAAGAGATCCGCCAGGTCATCGACATCCTGATGCGCCGCCGGCAGAACAACCCCATCCTCACCGGCGAGGCCGGCGTGGGCAAGACGGCGGTGGTCGAAGGCTTCGCGCAGCGCATCGTCAAGGGCGACGTGCCGCCTTCGCTGAAGGACGTGGAGCTGCGCACGCTCGACATCGCGCTGCTGCAGGCCGGTGCCAGCATGAAAGGCGAGTTCGAGCAGCGGCTGCGTTCGGTGATCGAAGAGGTGCAGGCCTCGCCCAGGCCCATCATCCTGTTCATCGACGAGGCCCACACCCTGGTGGGCGCGGGCGGTGCGGCCGGCACGGGCGACGCGGCCAACCTGCTGAAGCCCGCGCTGGCGCGCGGCACGCTGCGCACCGTGGCCGCCACCACCTGGGCCGAATACAAGAAGTACTTCGAGAAGGACCCGGCGCTCACGCGCCGCTTCCAGGTGGTGCAGGTGGATGAGCCCGACGAGAAGAAGGGCATCCTCATGCTGCGCGGGGTGGCCTCCATGATGGAAAAGCACCACAAGGTGCAGATCCTCGACGAGGCCATCGAGGCGGCAGTGAAGCTCTCGCACCGCTACATCCCCGCACGCCAGCTGCCCGACAAGGCTGTGAGCCTGCTCGACACTGCCTGCGCGCGTGTGGCCGTGAGCCTGCATGCCACGCCGGCTGAAGTGGAAGACTCGCAGCGCCACATCGAGGCGCTGGAGACCGAGCTGTCGATCATCGGCCGTGAAAAGTCCATCGGCATCGACACGGCCGAGCGCGAAGTGCAGTGCACCACGCTGCTTGCCGCCGAGCGAGGCCGCCAGGCCACGTTGCGCAAGCGCTGGGAAGACGAGAAGGCGCTGGTCGATGAACTGCTGGCCATTCGCGCCAAGCTGCGCGGCGGTACGCGTGCGGTGGAAGGCACGGGCAGCAAGCTGGAAGCCGCAGCCGACGAGCAGGCGCCCGAAGCCGACAAGCTGAGCGATGGCGACCGTGCCGACCTGCTGGAGCAGCTCAAAGGGGTGCAAGCCAGGCTGACCGCGCTGCAAGGCGAGAGCCCGCTCATCCTGCCCACGGTGGACTACCAGGCCGTGGCCAGCGTGGTGGCCGACTGGACCGGCATTCCCGTGGGCCGCATGCAGCGCAACGAGATCGAAACCGTGCTCAAGCTGCCCACGCTGCTGGGCCAGCGCGTGATCGGCCAGGACCACGCGATGGAGATGATCGCCAAGCGCATCCAGACCACCCGCGCGGGGCTGGACAACCCCAACAAGCCGATCGGCGTGTTCATGCTGGCCGGCACCTCGGGCGTGGGCAAGACGGAGACCGCGCTGGCGCTGGCCGAGGCGCTGTATGGCGGTGAACAGAACCTCATCACCATCAACATGAGCGAGTTCCAGGAGGCGCACACCGTCTCCACGCTCAAGGGCGCGCCCCCGGGGTACGTGGGTTATGGCGAAGGCGGCGTGCTCACCGAGGCCGTGCGTCGCAAGCCCTACAGCGTGGTGCTGCTCGACGAGGTGGAAAAGGCCCACTCCGACGTGCACGAGATCTTCTTCCAGGTGTTCGACAAGGGCTTCATGGAAGACGGCGAAGGCCGCTTCATCGACTTCAAGAACACGCTGATCCTGCTCACCACCAACGTGGGCACCGAGGTGATCGCGCGCATGTGCAAGGACCCGGAGCTGATGCCCGACCCAGAAGGGCTGAACAAGGCGCTGCGCGAGCCGTTGCTGAAGATATTCCCGCCGGCACTGCTGGGGCGGCTGGTCACCATTCCGTACTACCCGCTCACCGACGAGATGCTGGGGCGCATCGTGAAGCTGCAGCTGGGTCGCATCAAGAAGCGCATCGAGGAGCGGCACAAGGTGCCGTTCGAATACAGCGAAGACGTGGTGAAACTCGTGGTGAGCCGCTGCACCGAAAGCGAATCGGGCGGGCGGATGATCGACGCGATCTTGACGAACACCATGTTGCCGGCGCTGAGCCGCGAGTTCCTCACCCGCATGATGGAAGGCGGGGTGCCCCAGGCAGTGAAGGTGGGCGTGAAGGACAGCGATTTCAGCTACGCCTTCGAGGCATGAGCGCCGAGACGAGATACGCGAAATGAGCCGCCCTCGCCGCACGAACCGCATGAACAGGACGAACCGCACTCCCGTCGCGCTGAACCTGCGCGATGCGCTGCAACTCGCCGTGGCCATGCACCGGCAGGGCGGGCTCGACGACGCCGAGAAGCTCTACGAACGCATCCTGAAGGTCGCGCCCGCCAACGCCGACGCGCTGCACTTCATGGGGGTGCTGCAACACCAGCGCGGCCGCAGCGAAAAGGCCCTGGAGCTCATTCGCCGCTCGATCGAGCTCACCGCCACGGTGCCCGACTGGCACAACAACGCCGGCAACGTGCTGCTCGAAATGGGCCGCGTCGATGAAGCTGCGCAGGCCTACGAAGAGGCTGCACGGCTCGCGCCCGACCGCCACGACATCCAGAACAACCTCGGCGCGCTGCGACGCCACCAGCAGCGGCCAGTGGAGGCCGAAGCCGCCTACCGCCGCGCCATCGAGCTCAACCCCAGCTACGCCGACGCCTACACCAACCTTGGCAGCCTGCTCGATGCGCTGGGCCGCAAGAGCGAGGCGCTCACGGCCTATTGCGAAGCCCTGGTGCTGATGCCGCGCCACTCGCAGGCGCGCAAGTTGCTCGGGGTCGCCTACTACACGCTGGGCCGGCTCGAAGAGGCCACGCAGGTGTATCGCGAGTGGATGGCCGACGAGCCCGGCAACCCCGTGCCGCGCCACTATCTGGCCGCTTGCACCGGCGAGAACGTGCCGCAGCGTGCCGACGACGGCTACGTGCAGAACGTGTTCGACCGCTTTGCCGACAGCTTCGACGCCAAGCTCGCGCGGCTGCACTACCGGGCGCCGGAGCTCATCTCGCAGGCCGTGGCCGCGCTGTGCGGGCCGGCGCAGCAAACGCTGACGGTGCTCGACGCCGGCTGCGGCACCGGCCTGTGCGGCCCGCTTCTGAAGCCCTATTCACGCAGGCTGGTCGGCGTGGACCTGTCGGCGCAGATGCTCGCCAAGGCCGAGCCGCGGCAGGTGTACGACGAGCTGATGAAGGCGGAGCTCACCGCCTTCATCGAGGCTGCGCAGGCTTCGAGCTATGACCTCATCGTTTCGGCAGACACCTTGTGCTACTTCGGTGAGCTGCACGAGGTGGCACGCGCCACGGCGCGGGCGCTTCGGCCGAGGGGCGGCTTCGTGTTCACCGTCGAGGCGCTGGAGGGTGACGCAGCCGGCCCGGGCTACCACCTCCACCCGCATGGCCGCTACAGCCACCGCGAAGGCTACGTGCGCGAAGTGCTGGCGGCCGCCGGCTTTGCACCGGTTTCGCTGCAACGCGTGCACCTGCGCACCGAAGGCGGCAAGCCGGTGGAAGGCTGGCTGGTGACGGCGCAGACACCGGCCCGACAACCCACAGCCACCGCACGCGAAGGCGCTGCGGTGCTGGGAGCCTGAACATGGCTGGCGGCAGCGCCCCTGGCGTCTTGTGCTCGCAGACGCGCGCGCCCGCGCCGCTGGCAGACGGCAGCCTGTGCCTGCAGCCCAGCGGCACGCCGGGCGTGGTGGGCGCGCAGGCCAGCCGCGTGCAGGAGTTCAACGCGCTGCGCGAGGCACTGGCCGCGCTCGAAGCCACTGCGCTCAACTTCGGCCGTGCCTTCATCAACGATGCGGGCGTGCGCGAGAACTACGTGCGCAAGATCCGCCAGATGTCGCTGCAGGTGCTCGAAGACGTGCGTGCCGGCCGCGCCACCGCGCAGGAAGGCGCCCGCTTCGCGGTGGAGATGCGCAACGCCATCATGGAAGAGGCACGCCTGCAAAGCAGCGTGATGGGCCGCGCGCAGGCCGAGCGGCTCAAGGCCGCCGGCAAGTCGCTGGCCGCGCTGGTGGAAGAGAAGGTGGCCAAGCTCTTCCCCGGCCGCACGTTTGAGCAGCTCAGCGTGGCCGAGCGCCGCCAGGTCTTCGAAAGCATCATCGAATCGGCAGGCCGCTCGCGTGCCAGCGTCACTGCGAGCATCCCGCGCTGGCGCCTCGTGGGCCGCGGTTGCCTGGCGTTCACCGTGGCCATCTCGGCCTACAACATCTGGACGGCGCAGAACAAGGTGCATGCAGGCCTGCGCGAAGGCCTGGTGCTGGGCGGCGGCGTGGCCGGCGGCGCGATTGCGGGCGCGGCCACCGGCCTCGTGTGCGGGCCTGGGGCGCCGGTGTGCAGCACGGCACTGTTCCTGGTGGGCGGCATCATGGGCGCGCTGGCGGGCAGCACGGCTGCCGACATCTACGACGAACAGTTGCGCGAATTCGCCGACTGGCTGGGAGAAGGTTTTTGAACGACAACAACGCCAACGACAAGACCGCAGAAACCGGCGCCCGCTTGCGCGCGGCCCGCGCGGCGCTGTCGGAGCTGTTTCTCGACACAGAACTCGGCGAGCGCGACTTCGCGCGCATTGCCCAGGTGCTGGCAGGTACCGGCCTGGGCAGCGACGAACTGGAACGCGTGTTCACCGAAGAACTCGAGCCCGTGCTGGCCGACAACCTGAACGTGCCGGCCGGTGAGTGGCAGGGCTTCGACATCGACTGGCTCGAAGCGCAGATCCGCCAGCGCGCAGGGCAGGGCGCGGTGCAAAAGGCCATCGGCCGCGCCGTGCGTGCGGTGCGCGGCGCCAGCGCCGCGCGCGCCGACTGGCACAAGCTCAAGGCCAGGCTGGCCGCATCGCACGGAGGCTGAAGTGAACCACCTCCGTAGCGGCTTCGCCGCACCCCCTCAAGGGGGGCGAGCCCGGACACGAAAGGTCCTGTGGACGTTTCGCGCCTGGCGAGCGGCCGGGTCGCAAGACCCGGCGCGGCCTGCAAGGCACGCCAGCGGACCGGCGAAGCCGGATCCGCGGCGTCCGCTGGGCTGCGACCGCTGGACGCGGCGCAGAGGTTCATGCGTCGACGGTGCCGTTTCGGCGCCATGGACAACTGACGTGAAACCCC
The DNA here is from genome assembly GCA_946480925.1 of uncultured Rivibacter sp. The sequence continues at coordinate 7,840 of CAMLLU010000051.1, read as the reverse complement.
AATTCATTCACTGCGGAGGCGCAGAGGACGAGGAGAACCGCGGAGAAGACCTGTATTTCTCCGCGAGTCCTCCGCGCCTCTGCGGTGAAGGAGTTCTGACAGCGTTTCATGCATCGCAGGTGGCGCGCAGCGTCATGGAGCACTGACATGCGCGCACATCACATCGGCAACAAGAGGAGGCGACCATGCCACGCGTGATGGAGATCACCACGCCGCTGGGCGACGACGTGCTGCTGTTCCGCTCGATGAGCGCGACGGAAGAGATGGGCCGCCTGTTCGAGTACCAGATCGAGGTGCTCTGCGAGAAGAACGACGTCAACCCCGACAAGGTCCTCGGCAAGAACGTCACCGTGAAGCTGGAGCTGACTGAAGGCGGCGGGCCGCGCTGCTTCGACGGCTACGTGACGCGCTTCGGCCTCGTGGGCGTGACGGGCCGCTACTTCCGCTATCGCTTCACGGCGCGGCCCTGGCTGTGGCTGCTCACACGCAGCAGCGACTGCCGCATCTTCCAGAAGAAGAAGGTGCCCGACATCGTGAAGACCATCTTCGAGAAGTACCCGGCGGCCGCCTTCGAGAACCGCCTGACCGGCAGCTACAGCGAGTGGGACTACTGCGTGCAGTACCGCGAGACGGACTTCAACTTCGTGAGCCGCCTGATGGAGCAGGAGGGCATCTACTACTTCTTCGAGCACAAGGAGGGCAAGCACACGCTGGTGCTGGCCGACAGCCCCAGCGCGCATTCGCCGTTCGACGGGTATGCGAGCGTGCCCTTCATTCCGCACGACCGCGGCGGGCGGCTCGACCAGGAATACGTGGGCGACTGGCTCTTCGACCGCGAGATCCAGACCGGCGCCTACATGCTCGAGGACTACGACTTCACCAAGCCGAGCACCGACCTGCGCGTGTCGACCAAGTGCAAGCGCGAGCATGCCGAAGCGGCCGGCGAGTTCTACGACTACCCCGGTGAATACAACGTCAACGCCGACGGCGAACACTACGTGCGCACGCGGCTCGAAGAACTGCAGTGCTGCCACGAGCGCGCCATGGGCGCGGGCAACGCACGCGGCATTGCCGCGGGCTGCCTCTTCAAGCTGACCGGGCAGGTGCGCGAAGACCAGAACCGCGAGTACCTGGTGGTTTCCACCAGCACCGAGTTCGAGTTCGACGAATACGAGTCGCAGCAGTCCACGGGCCCCAGCTTCCGCTGCAACTTCACCGCGCTGCCCAGCCGCGAACCCTTCCGCGCGCAGCGCCTGACGCCCAAGCCCATCGTGCAGGGGCCGCAGACAGCCGTGGTGGTGGGGCCGAAGGGGGACGAGATCTACACCGACGAATTCGGCCGCGTGAAGGTGCAGTTCCACTGGGACCGGCTGGGCAAGCAGGACGAGAACAGCTCCTGCTGGGTGCGCGTGTCGCAGCCCTGGGCCGGCAAGAACTGGGGCTTCATGCAGATCCCGCGCATCGGCCAGGAGGTGGTGGTGGACTTTCTGGAAGGCGACCCCGACCAGCCCATCATCACCGGCCGCGTCTACAACGCCGAGCAGATGCCGCCCTGGGGCCTGCCCGACAACAAGACGCAAAGCGGCGTGCTCACGCGGTCGACCACCGGCGGCAGCGGCGCCAACGCCAATGCGCTGCGTTTCGAAGACAAGAAGGGCGAGGAACAGGTATGGCTCCACGCCGAGAAGAACCAGGACATCGAGGTCGAGAACGACGAGACCCACTGGGTCGGGCATGACCGCAAAAAGACCATCGACAACGACGAGACCACACACGTCAAGCATGACCGTACGGAGACGGTCGACAACAACGAGACCATCACGATCCACGCCAACCGCACCGAGACGGTCGACAAGGAAGAGACCATCACCATCCACGGTGGGCGTACCGAGACGGTGGACAAGGAAGAGAACATCACCATCCACGGCGGTCGCACGGAGAAGGTGGACAAGGACGAGACGATCACGATCGATGGTGCACGTACGGAGACCGTGTCCAAGGACGAAAGCATCACCATCAACGGTGGCCGTACCGAAACGGTGGCGAAGGACGAGACCATCACCATCAATGGCGGGCGCACAGAGACGGTCGCCAAGGACGAGACCATCTCGATCAATGGTGGTCGTACCGAAACGGTAGCGAAAGACGAAACCATCACCATCAGCGGCGGGCGCACCGAGTCGGTCTCGAAGGACGAGAGCGTGACCATCAGCGGTGGCCGCACAGTGTCGGTGACCAAGGACGAGAGTCTCACGATCAGTGGCGGACGCACCAGCAGCATCACCAAGGACGACAAGCTCACCGTCGGCAAGAACCTCGTGATCAGCGCAGGCGATTCGGTGTCCATCACCACCGGCAGCGCCAGCATCACGATGAAGAAGGACGGCACGATCACCATCAAGGGCAAGGACATCACGATCGACGGCTCGGGAAAGATCAACGTCAAGGCGAGCAGCGACGTGGTGATCAAGGGTTCGAAGGTTTTGCAGAACTGAACGAGGGCAGCTCATGGGTGGAAGACTCGAAGTTCCAGAAGCCGGCGGTGCGCCGCGGGCCGACGACGCGGCGGGCGACAGCGCCGAGTTGTTGCGTCAGCTCGTGCAGGCGCCACAGCGAGACGACCTGGCGTTTGCTCGTAGCGCGGGCAGCCCCGGCGTGGTGGTGGGCGAGCTGGTGGCGCTGGCCGACGATGGCCGCACGCCGCTGGTCGTCGATCCCTCGGCGCCCGAGGCAGCTGCCCGCCGCGCTCGGACGGTGGTCGATCTGCATGCCGCGCACATCGGCCGGCAGATCGTGCTCATGTTCGAGCAGGGTGATCCGGCTAGGCCCATCGTGATGGGCGTGCTGCAGGGCGAAGCCGGCTGGCCGCTGGCAGAACGGCCGGCACAAGTCGAAGTGGCGGCCGATGGCGAACGCATGGTGGTAAGCGCGAAGGAGCAGCTGGTGCTGCGCTGTGGCAAGGCCAGCATCACGCTCACCAAGGCGGGCAAAGTGCTGGTCGAAGGTTCCTACGTGCTCAGCCGCTCGATCGGCGAGAACCGGATCCGGGGCGCATCGGTTCAGATCAATTGACTCACCCATGTGGACCGTTGCGAACACCACCCCGTATGTCATCGAAGCCCAGTTGCTGCGTGACGCGAGCGGCGCGGAGACGTTGGCGGTGGTGGCCAAGGGAAGCTTCGTCGTCGGCGCCGACGGGCAATGCAGCCCCGACTGCAAGCAGACGCCGATCGTGAAGGTGCCGCAGTACGCTGGCGAACCGGGCCGTTCCAGCCTGTTGCGCGACACCGACTTCGTGGTGCAGAAGCCGACCACAGATGTCTTGGTGCTGGGCCACGCTTACGCCGACTCACCGGACGCCACCGTGGTGACGATGCAGGTCGGCCCGATTGCGAAGCGGTTGCGTGTCTGGGGCGATCGCCACTGGGAGCGCGGCGCGCTGCGCTGGAGTGCTTCCTCGCCGCTGCCCTTCGAGCGCATGCCCCTTCTGTACGAGCGCGCATTCGGCGGCAGCGACGGTGCCCCTGGGGCAGACGGTTTCTGGTCATGCGAACCGCGCAACCCCATCGGTCGCGGGTTCAAGGCGTCGGAGCTTCGCAAGGAAGGCGATCCCTTGCCCAACTTCGAACCCGAAGATGGGCGGGCGGCCCCCGCGGGACTGGGCGCGATCTCGCGGCACTGGTCGCCGCGCGTGGAGCTGGCCGGAACGCACGACGATGTCTGGCGCAGCAAGCGTTTCCCGCTTCCCCCTGAAGATTTCGACCCGCGCTTCAACAACGCAGCACCCTCCGATCAGCAATCGCCACGGTACTTGGAAGGCGGCGAGCCGGTATATCTCGAGAACCTGACTGCGGACGGCGCTCTGCGCTTCGTTCTGCCCAAGGTGTGGCTGACGCTGAACACGACCATCGGTTCGGATGTCGAGGCTCATCGAGCCCAGCTCCACACGCTGGTTCTGGTGCCCGACGAACGCCGCGTCGAGATGACCTGGGTCAGCACGCTGCATTGCCATGGCCGTACGACCCGCATCCGCCGCATCCATGTTCGCGAGAAGCCCCGCGTCGCGCTGGGTACGCCGATGCGAAGAAAGGCCGGCGCATGAGGATCACTTCGGTGGGGGCATGCACGGCCGTCGGCCTATGTGCGCGAAGCAGCGCGGCAGCGGTGCGGGCCGGAGTGAGTGCATTCAGTGCTCATGCATGGGCGGTCGACACCGCCGGCGACAGAGTGGTTGTGGCACAGGTGCCAGGTCTCGACGACCGTGCCGACGCGGCGCGGCGGATGACCATGCTCGCCAGCACCGCCGTGCAAGAGGCCATCGAGAGGCACGCGCAGCGGCCGGCCTCCGGCACCGTGCCGGTCTTCCTTGCCGTGCCGGGGGCGCGACCGGGGCTCGACCGCTCTTCCATCGAGCGAGCGGCTGACGTGGTGGCGGGCGAAGTCGCGCGCCGCGGATACCGGCCCGCGCTCACGCTGGTCGACGCGGGGCACGCCGGGGGCCTGGTCGCGCTGCGCGAGGCCTGCGCAGCGCTGTCGAAGCAAGGTGGTGAGTGGGCGCTTGTCGGCGGCGTGGACTCGTGGCTGGAAGCCGAAACGCTCGAGTGGCTGGAGGCCGAGGACCGCTTGCACAACGCGGCCAATCCCTACGGATTCGTACCGGGTGAAGGGGCAGCCTTCTGCGTCGTGGCCGATGCGCCGCGAGCACCGGCTGACGGCGCTGCCCTGCAGGTGTTGGGGCTCGGCCTGGCCGCAGAAGCTGTGCCGCGCAAAGGAGAGCAGCCCTGCCTCGGGTGGGGGCTCACAGCGGCCATCCAGGAAGCAGTCGGCTACCTGCCCGACGCGACTCTGGTCGACGATGTGTTCTGCGACTTCAACGGCGAATGGGATCGCGCTGACGAGTACGGCTTTGCCGTGGTTCGCACCAGCAGCTGCTTTGTCGATGCGACGGCAACACGCACACCCGCAGACTGCTGGGGCGACGTGGGCGCGGCGACTAGCGTGCAGTTGCTTGCCCTGGCCTGGCAGGCCGCCGAGCGGCGCTGGCTCCGGGGACGGCACCTTCTTTTCTGGACCAGTTCCGACGGGCCGCACCGGGCGGCGGCACTGGTCCGTGTTGTCCCATAGCGGAGGGGCTTCCATGTCATTGACGGTTGGTGTCAACGCGCTCAAGCCCGCGCTCAGCGTTGCTCACAAGGGCAGCAATGGCATTTCCACCGCCATGGCACCCGACGTTTGCAAGACGCCCAGCCCGGGGGGGCCGGTGCCTGTGCCTTACCCGAACATTGCGATGTCCAGCAGCTTGGCCAATGGCACGACGACGGTAAAGACCGACGGCCAGTCCGCCGCGATCAAGGGCTCTGAATACTCGCGCAGCAACGGCGACGAGGCGGGCGTGGCAGGCGGGGTCAAGTCCAGTGTCAACATGAAAGAGGCGAAGTGGATCTCCTACTCCTTCGACGTGAAGTTCGAGGGTCAGAACGCTTGCCGGCTGACGGACAAGATGACCCACAACCACGAGAACACCTTGTAGGCACGGCATGGCAGACAACCTGCAAGGGCCTACGCCCGGCGTAGAGGTCATCGAAATCGACTGCAAGGTCAATTCGACAGTGAAGAAGGACTGGAACTGCTGTCAGCTGCAGCAGTACTGCGCCAAGATCGATGAGGTCGACGATCAGGTTCAGCGCAAGACCTTCGACGATCGCCCGCCGAACTACGAAGACCTGCGCGAAGACGGCAACGGTGCGGCGGCGAACTACCGTGCGGCCTGGAACCGGGCGGCCGCCAAGAACGTGTTTGCCGGCCACGACGAAGAGGCCATCAAGACGCACTTCTACGCCGACTGTGCGCACAAGAAGGCCAAGGACAACAACTACCACATGACTGCGGAGATGGGCGAGCCCGACCACGTCCACGAGATCCAGGCGGGAGGCAGCGCGACCAACGTGCGCAACCTGCGCTGGCTCGATCCAAGCGTCAACAAGTCCGTGCAGAGTGTGTCGACAACGGTGGGCAAGAGCTACGATCCCTTCAAGAAGCAGAGCGTCTCGGCGAACTGTTGTCCCGCCGAACAGACTCACTGCGCGCCACCCAAGAACTCCGACAGCAAGGTCGTTCCCTGACAAGAATGAGGAAGCCGACGCCATGAATGATGATCTGAAGCCGCGGATCCAAGCCGCGATTGCGCGAATCTGGGCGCTGACCGATGAACTGCATCGGCTCAAGGGCTGGGAGATACCGCGTGCGCTGGGTGCGCCGGCTACGCCCGAGCAGGTGGCGAGTGTTCAGCAAGTGGCCGGCTTCCCGCTGCCGCCAGACTACCGGGCCTTCCTGGAGTTGCACAACGGCTGGCGTGGATTCAGCGGAGAGAACGACATTCTTTCCGCCGAGCAAATGGGGCCAGGCGACATGGCACGGTCCCTTGCCGACACCCGCTCGGTCCAGGAGGAGCTCGACGACCCTGCTCGCGACGGTTTCATCATCAACGCCTCGGTTTCTGGTTCGGATATTGCCTACATCGACCCGGCCGCCCAGAGGCCGGACGGAACCGCTGACGTGGTCCGCTGGGATCCGCGCGCACTCGAATACCAACGCTCGCCAAGCTTCATCGACTACCTCGAGCATTACGTCGAAGTGATCGAGCGCCTCATTGCCAAGGAGCGCGCGAAATCGCGCTGAACGACGGCGGCTCATGGTCCTGGAACGATTCCACAAGGGAGGCGTACTGTGCCGTGTGAGCTTCGGGCTCACGCTCTACCTGCCGCAGGCGCCCAGCCGAGACGAGATCATGCGGGCGTATTCGGTTTATCGTCGCCACTGCCCGCCGGACCACCGGCGTCTCGTGACCACAGCCCGCACGCCGCTGTACCTTCCGCTGGCAGCCGACGACCTCGATCACGTGTATCGCTGCCTGCACTTTCAGGATCGGCGGCGCGACGATGGCATCGTGGTCTGGGACGGCGAGACCGTTCGCTACTGGATGTTCTGGATGCAGGGCTGGCTGGACCCGATTCGCGGCACCGACACGGCTTCGTTCTGCCAGATCTATGTGCCTGAGGGAACTGCATGCGAGACGCTGCACCGGCTCGCCCGCGATCTGGCGGACGAGTTGCCGGTGCTGTCGGGGCACGGCGGCTACACGGTTCAGTTCGACGCACGGCTCAAAGCTGAGGCCTTCGACCAGATCTATGCCTGGGCAAAGCGCTACCTCGGCGTGGAAGTGGAAGACCTGAACCTGACCCTGCCGCTCGTGCGCGATGCCATCAAAGGTGCGAACTGGCTTACGTTGGTGGGCCACGAACTGTGGTCGAAGCTGATGAGCCATCCCGACCGTGCGCGCGAGCTGCCTGCGGGGGTGGACTACGAGCGGCTCCACCATGCTGGGCTGTTCAGGGCGGGTGCACAGCCGGTGCTGGGCGACCGGAACCGGCGCGAGTTCCCGAAGCTCTACGCTGCCCTGGAAAAGGCCTTGCAGCCGCTCAAGCTGCAGCACCACCCAGAGTTCGCGGGCCGGTTCGGCGAAGAGCAGGCCACCGACGCCTGGCTCTATCGCTTGCTCGAACCGGCGCAGTGGTAGTAGCTGAACCGCACCGGGTTTCGAGGAGGCCAGTTGGCTTGAGTCAGACCGGCTTGGCCTGACTGTCTTTGGGTCTGTCTTTCTCTCTTGCAGCCCCCCGCAGGGGCCGCCGGAGGCCCCCCCGGTTGGGCCATGTACTCATGGTTCAACCCTCCTGCGGCGCTGCCGACGAAGCAGGCGTGTTCGTGGTGGACGCTTGTGCCTGCTGGCGCCAGTAGTTTGCCTCGGCTTCGGCCGGCGGGATGTAGCCGATGGGTTCGAGCA
>CAMLLU010000050.1 GCA_946480925.1 uncultured Rivibacter sp. | reverse complement strand
GGCCCTTCACCACCTTGCGGCAGATCTTCGAGACCTCGCGCTCCAGCGAGCGCACGCCAGCTTCGCGGGTGTAGTAGCGGATGATCCCGCGGATCGCTTCTTCGGTGACCTCGAGCTCTTCGTCCTTGACGCCGTTGTTCTTGCGCTGCTTGGGCAGCAGGTAGCGCTGGGCGATGTTGAGCTTCTCGTCTTCGGTATAGCCTGACAGGCGGATCACCTCCATGCGGTCCAGCAAAGCTGGCGGGATGTTCAGCGAATTCGAGGTCGCCACGAACATCACGTCGCTCAGGTCGAAATCGACCTCGATGTAGTGGTCGCTGAAGGTGTGGTTCTGCTCCGGATCGAGCACTTCGAGCAGCGCACTCGACGGGTCGCCGCGGAAATCCATGCCCAGCTTGTCGATCTCGTCGAGCAGGAACAGTGGGTTGCGCGTACCCACCTTCGAGAGGCTTTGCAGCACCTTGCCCGGCATCGAGCCGATATAAGTGCGGCGGTGCCCGCGGATCTCGGCTTCGTCCCGCACACCCCCCAAAGCCATGCGCACGAACTTGCGGCCCGTGGCGCGGGCGATGGACTGGCCGAGCGAGGTCTTGCCCACGCCCGGCGGCCCTACCAGGCACAGGATGGGCGCCTTCACCTTGTCGACGCGCTGCTGCACTGCAAGGTATTCGAGGATGCGGTCCTTGACCTTCTCCAGGCCGTAGTGGTCCTCGTTGAGCACCTGCTCGGCATGTGTCAGGTCGTGCTTGATCTTCGTCTTCTTGCTCCACGGCAAGTTGACCAGCGTGTCGATGTAGTTGCGCACGACGGTGGCTTCGGCCGACATCGGAGACATCAGCTTGAGCTTCTTCAGCTCGCTCTCGGCCTTCTTGCGCGCGTCCTTGGGCATACGCGCAGCCTGGATCTTCTTTTCCAGTTCGTCGAGATCGGCACCTTCGTCGCCTTCGCCGAGTTCCTTCTGGATGGCCTTGACCTGTTCGTTCAGGTAGTACTCGCGCTGGCTCTTTTCCATCTGCCGCTTCACACGGCCCCGGATGCGCTTTTCGACCTGCAGGATGTCCACCTCGTGCTCGAGCTGTTCGAGCAGCTTTTCGAGACGGGCATTGACCGACACGAGATCGAGGATGACCTGCTTGCTTTCGAGCTTGAGCGGCAGGTGTGCAGCAATCGTGTCGGCCAACCGGCCGGCATCGTCAATGCCTGCAATCGAGGTCAGGATCTCCGGCGGGATCTTCTTGTTGAGCTTGACGTACTGGTCGAACTGCTGCGTCACTGCGCGGCGCAGCGCTTCAATTTCGGACGTCGTGCCGGCTTCGGGCGGCACGGGCGCGACTTCGGCAACGAAATGCTCACCGTTGTCGTCAATCTTCTTGGTATTGGCACGCTGAATGCCCTCGACAAGTACCTTCACGGTACCGTCAGGCAGCTTCAGCATCTGCAGGATGCTCGACACGCAACCGGTGTCGAACATGTCGTCAGCCTTGGGCTCGTCCTTGCCAGCAGCCTTTTGCGCCACGAGCATGATCTGGCGGCCGGCCTCCATGGCTGCTTCGAGCGCCTTGATGGACTTCGGGCGCCCGACGAACAGCGGAATGACCATATGCGGAAACACCACCACATCGCGCAGCGGAAGCAGCGGAAGGGTGATGGGATCCGCGGGAAGTACTGGGTGTCCGGACATTGCAACCTCTCTTTCTCAGCCTCAAGTGAGGACTGAGCGGTCAAAAAACAAGAACGTGGCGGCAGGAGGCCGGGCGGTCATCGCGGCAGCTGTTGGGATCGTCTCCCGCTTTGCAATGAATCTTGCAGCGCGATCAAGCGCTGGCCTTCGCTTGCTCGCGATACACGAGCAGCGGTTTCGTGTGCTCTTCAATCGTGTGCTCGTCCACGACCACCTTGGCGACACCGTCAAGCGTGGGCAGGTCGAACATGGTGTCCATCAGCGACTGCTCAACGATGGAGCGCAGCCCCCGAGCACCGGTCTTGCGCGCCAGCGCCTTCTTGGCAATGGCCGTCAGCGCGGACGGGCGGATCTCGAGTTCCACACCGTCCATCGAGAACAACTTCAGGTATTGCTTGACCAGGGCATTCTTCGGTTCGGTGAGGATCTGCACCAGGGCATCTTCAGTAAGTTCGCCGAGCGTTGCGACAACGGGCAGCCGCCCGACGAGTTCAGGGATCAGGCCGAACTTGATCAAGTCTTCTGGTTCCACTTCGCGGAACACTTCGGACACCGTCCGCTCGGACTTGCTTTTCACGCTGGCGGCGAAACCGATGCCCGATTTCTCGGAACGGTTTTGAATCACCTTTTCCAGACCATCGAATGCGCCGCCGCAGATGAACAGGATGTTGGTCGTGTCGATCTGCAGGAAGTCCTGGTTCGGATGCTTGCGCCCGCCCTGCGGAGGTACCGAGGCCATGGTGCCTTCAACCAGCTTCAACAGCGCCTGCTGCACCCCCTCACCCGACACGTCGCGCGTGATGCTCGGGTTGTCGGCCTTACGCGAGATCTTGTCGATCTCATCGATGTAGACGATACCGCGCTGAGCCTTCTCGACGTCGTAGTTGCAGTTCTGCAGGAGCTTCTGGATGATGTTCTCGACGTCCTCACCCACGTAGCCGGCTTCGGTCAGCGTGGTCGCGTCGGCGATCACGAACGGCACGTTGAGCAGGCGCGCCAGCGTCTGCGCCAGCAGCGTCTTGCCGGAGCCGGTGGGGCCGATCAGCAGGATGTTGCTCTTGGCGAGCTCCACGTCCTCCTTCTTGCCCGCGCCCATGTGCTTGAGGCGCTTGTAGTGGTTGTACACGGCTACCGACAGCGTGCGCTTGGCCGTGTCCTGGCCGATCACGTACTGGTCGAGGATGCCCTTGATCTCGCTGGGTACAGGCAGGTCACTGCGAGCAGACTTCGAGTCCACCGCGTCCGTGGGCACCTCGTCACGAATGATGTCGTTGCAGAGCTCGATGCATTCGTCACAGATGAACACCGACGGACCAGCGATCAGTTTCTTGACCTCGTGCTGGCTCTTCCCGCAGAACGAGCAGTACAGAACCTTTTCGCTGGAGGAGCCTTTTTTCTCGGGCATGGGTGTGCGTGCGGTGCGTCGGGAGGTATTTCGAGGGAATGATAAGTCAAAAGAAAACGGGGCCTTCCCTTCGAATAAAGCCCCGTTGCTCACCCAGTTTTAGCCGGCAGACCGGCCCGTGACTTCCGACCGCTCAGCCGCGTTTGGCAATCACCTGATCGATCAACCCGTAGCTCTTGGCTTCGTCGCCGGACATGAAGAAATCACGCTCCGTGTCGGCCTGGATCTTCTCGAGCGCCTGGCCGGTGCGTTCCGCCAGGATCTTGTTCAGGTTCTCACGCAGCTTCAGGATCTCGCGGGCCTGGATCTCGATGTCCGTGGCCTGGCCTTGGGCACCGCCGAGCGGCTGATGGATCATCACTCGTGAGTTGGGCAGCGCGAACCGCTTACCCTTGGTTCCAGCCGCCAGCAAGAAAGCGCCCATGCTGGCCGCCATGCCCATGCACAGTGTCGAGACGTCCGGCTTGATGAACTGCATGGTGTCGTAGATCGACATGCCGGCGCTGACGCTGCCGCCGGGCGAGTTTATGTAGAGCGAGATGTCCTTGTCGGGGTTCTCGCTTTCCAGGAACAGCAGTTGCGCAACCACAAGATTGGCGGTCTGATCATTGACCGGGCCCACAAGGAAGATGACCCGCTCGCGCAGCAGGCGGCTGTAGATGTCGTAGGCCCGCTCGCCCCGGCCCGATTGTTCGATGACGATGGGCACCATGCCCAGGTTCTGGGTATCCAGCGCGCTCATGGCTCTCCTTTGAGACTGTTTCTCGCGTTCGTGTGTAGTTGGGGACCGATTATGTCGTGTCAAGCATCACGCCGAACAAAACAAAAGGCGCCGGCCAGAAGGCGCGGCGCCTTTCACGCGGGGCTTGTCAGCTCAGGCGTTCATCAGCTCGTCGAACGACAGCTGCTTGTCGACCACCTTGCCCTTGCCGAGCACGAAGGCCGTGACGTTGTTCTCGATCACGACCGCCTCGACTTCGGCCATGCGCTGGCGATCGCCGAAGTACCAGCGCACCACTTCGGCAGGCTTTTCGTAGCTCTGCGCCAGTTCCTCGACGTGCGCCTTGATCTGCTCGGGCGTCGCTTGCAGGCTCTCGGCCTTCACCAGCTCGGCCACCACCAGGCCCAGGCGCACGCGGCGCTCGGCTTGCGGAGTGAACATCTCGGCCGGAATCGGGGCCTTGTCGGCATCTTTCACGCCACGCTGCTTGAGGTCGGCCCTCGCACCTTCGACGAGGCGCTCCACCTCGTTCTGCACCAGTGCCTTCGGCAGATCGAGCTCAGCCGTCTTGACCAGCGCATCCATCACCGCAGCCTTGTTGCGGGCCATCACGCGGAATTTCACCTCGCGCTCGAGATTCTTCTTGATGTCGGCGCGCAGGCCTTCGACCGTGGCGTCGGCAATGCCCAGCGACTTGGCAAATGCCTCGTCCACTTCGGGCAGATGCTGCGCTTCGACCTTCTTCAGCGTGACCAGGAAGTCGGCTTCCTTGCCGGCCACATCCTTGCCGTGGTAGTCCTCAGGGAAGTTGAGCGGGAAGGTCTTGGACTCGCCAGCCTTCATGCCGCGCACGGCTTTCTCGAACTGCTCGAGCATGCGGCCTTCGCCCAGGATGAACTGGAAGCCTTCGGCCTTGCCACCTTCGAACGGTGTACCGTCGATCTTGCCTTCGAAGTCGATGGTCACCCGGTCACCGTCAGCGGCACCTTCGGCGGCCGGACGCTGTGCGAAGGAGCGGCGCTGCTTGCGCAGGATCTCCAGCGTCTTGTCGATCGCTTCTTCGGTCACGTCGGCCGACACGCGCTCGACCTCGGCAGACGACAGGTCGCCCAATTTCACATCCGGGTAGACCTCGAAAGTGGCGTCGAAGGCGATTTCACCTTCAGGAGCACCTTCCTTTTCGGTGATGCGCGGAGCGCCGGCCACGCGCAGTTGCGCTTCGCTGGCGGCCTTGCTGAAGGCCTCGCCGACCTTGTCGTTCATCACCTCGTACTGCACCGAGTAGCCATAGCGCTGGCTCACCACGCTCATGGGCACCTTGCCGGGGCGGAAGCCGTCAGCCTTCACAGTACGGGCCAGGCGCTTCAGGCGCGACTCGACTTCATTCTTCAGGGCGTCGGCCGACAGCGTCAGCGTGATGCGACGTTCGAGCTTCTCGAGGTTTTCAACTTGCACGGCCATGTTCGATCTCTCTTGCTGTCGTTCGTTGCTGCTGAAAATTGCAGTTTGGTGCGCGGGGGGGGACTCGAACCCCCACACCATCGCTGGCGTCAGGACCTAAACCTGGTGCGTCTACCAATTTCGCCACCCGCGCCGGAAATGAAGAAGGGAGCCATCGGCTCCCCTCGGGTGATCCGGGAAACCGCGAATTTTAGCCTGCGGCGGACTGCGGGTTTTCCTGATCTGCGGGTTTCACACGGAACCAGGCTGCATACATGGCCGGCAATGCCAGCAGCGTGAGCGCCGTGGCGACGATCAACCCCCCCATGATGGCCACGGCCATCGGCCCCCAGAACACGCTGCGCGACAACGGGATCATCGCGAGCACGGCCGCCGCCGCGGTCAGCACGATGGGCCTGAAGCGACGTACCGCCGACTCGACTACGGCCGTCCACGTCGGCACGCCCTTGGCACGGTCCTGCTCGATCTGGTCGATCAGGATCACCGAGTTGCGCATGATCATGCCCATCAGTGCAATGAATCCAAGCAGCGCGACGAAGCCGAACGGCCGGTTCAGCAGCAGCAGCGCCAATGCCACGCCCGCGATACCCATCGGCGCGGTGAGCACCACGAGGATCGAGCGCGACACGCTGTGCAGTTGCAACATCAGCAGCGTGAACATGATGAACAGCATCACAGGCACGTTGGCCGCGATGGAGCCGGTCCCCTTGCTGCTTTCCTCTGCAGTACCCGCCAACTCGATGGCATAGCCCTGCGGCATGCGCAGCTGCAGCTCCTGCATCTTGGGCCACAGCTGCGTACTGACCGTGGGGCCCTGCACGCCGTCCACCACATCGCCCTGCACCGTGATCGCGTAGTTGCGGCCTTCGCGCCACAGCACGCCGGGTTCCCACGTGAAACCGATCTTGGCGATCTGCGTGAGCGGGATCGAACGGCCGCTCGCCGTGGGCACATAGGCATTGCCGATGTCGGTGATGGCGTTGCGCTCGTCCTGCGGCTGGCGCAGCACGATGTCGATGAGGCGGTCACCTTCACGGTACTGGCCGATGGTGGTGCCCGACAGGATGGTGCGAGACGCCTGCGCGATAGCTTGACTGGTGACGCCCAGTGCGCGGGCCTTGTCCTGGTCTACCTCCAGCCGCAGCACCTTGACCGACTCGTTCCAGTTGTCGTTGACGCCGCGCATCGACGGGTTCGCGCGCATCATGGCCTTGGCCTCATCGGCCCAGCGGCGCAGCTCCTTCACGTCAGACCCGGTCACGCGGAACTGCACCGGGTAAGGCACGGGCGGTCCGTTGGGCAGCAGCTTCACGCGACCGCGTACCTCTGGGAATTCGGTGGCCAACAGCTCAGGCAAACGCTTGCGCAGCGCCTCGCGCGTCGCCAAGTCCTTGGGCAGCACGATGGCTTGCGTGACGTTGGTCTGAGGGAAGATCTGGTCGAGCGGCAGATAGAAGCGAGGCACGCCGCTGCCCACCCACGTGCTGATGCTCTGCACGCCCTCTTCCTTCAGCATGCGAGCTTCGAAGCGCTTCGCGACGGCCTCGCTGCTCTGGTAGCTGGCGCCTTCGGGCAACCACAAATCCACCAGGATTTCCGGCCGGCTCGAATCCGGGAAGAACTGCTGCTGCACGCGCCCCATGCCAACGATGCCCAGCGCAAAGATCACCAGCGTGATGCCGATCGTGGCCCAGCGGTATCGGACGCACCAGTTCACCAGCGCGCGGAAACGCACATAGAACGGTCCATCGAAAAGCTCGTGAGCCTCATCACCGCCCACCTTGCTCTTGGTGCGCAACAGCCAGGCGCCGATGAACGGCACGAAGTAGACCGACACCACCCATGAGATCAGTAGCGCCGCCGTGGTGACCGCAAAGATCGCGAAGGTGTATTCACCCACCGTGGAGCGCGCCATGCCGATGGGCAGAAACCCCGCCGCGGTGATGAGCGTGCCGGTCAGCATGGGCATCGCGGTCACGTCGTAGGCAAAGGTGGCGGCGCGCATCTTGTCGTAGCCCTCTTCGAGCTTGCGCACCATCATCTCGACCGCAATGATCGCGTCGTCCACGAGCAGCCCCAGCGCGATGATCAACGCCCCCAGCGAGATCTTGTGCAGGCCCACGCCCCAGTAGAACATCGTCACGAAGGTGATCGCCAGCACCAGCGGAATGGTGAGGGCCACCACGAGACCCGGCCAGATGTCGATGCGAAACGGCCTGGTGTGCAGGCCCAGGCTGATGAAGCTCACCGCCAGCACCACCGCCACCGCCTCGATCAGCACCTTGACGAACTCGCCCACCGAGCGCGACACCGCTTGGGGCTGGTCCTGGATCTGGCTCATCTCGATGCCAATGGGCAGCTCATGCTGGATCTGCTGAACCGCCATCTTCAGGTTGTTGCCCATCTGGATGATGTCGCCCCCCTTGGCCATCGAGACACCGAGCGCGATCACCTCCTTGCCCTGGTGGCGCACCTTCACTTGCGGTGGGTCGAGGTAGGCGCGCTGGATCTGTGCAATGTCACCCAGGCGGATGGTGTTGGCATTGCCGGTCGCCGGATTGGTGGCGCGGATGGGGAAAGCCTTCAGCTGCTCGACCGAGTTGAACTGGCCACCAATGCGCACCTGAAGGTTGTCGCCATCGGCATTCAGCACCCCGGAGCCTTCGACGGCGTTCTGCGCACCGAGCTGGCTGATCACCTGGTTGAAGTCGATACCCAGCTGCGCGAGGCGTTTCTGCGAAATCTCGACGAAGATCTTTTCGTCCTGCACACCGAAGAGCTCGACCTTGGCCACGTCCTGCACGTGCAGGAAGCGTGAACGTACGCGTTCGGCGTACTGGCGCAGCTCTTCGTCGGTGAAGCCGTCGGCCGACAGCGCGTAGATGGAGCCGTAGACGTCGCCGAAGTCGTCGTTGAAGAAGGGGCCGATCACTCCCTGCGGCAGCGTGCTGCGCATGTCGCCGATCTTCTTGCGCACCTGGTACCAGACGTTGGCCACCTCCTTCGGCGGCGACGAGTCCTTGATCTGGAAGATGGTGAGCGACTCGCCCGGCTTGGTGTAGCTGCGGATCTTGTCGGCATAAGGCGCCTCTTGCAGCGCCTTCTCGATCTTGTCGGTCACCTGCTCGGCCATCTGCTGCGCCGTGGCACCGGGCCAGAACACGCGCACGACCATCGCGCGGAAGGTGAACGGCGGATCTTCGTCCTGTCCGAGCTGGAAGTAAGCGGCAAAGCCCAGCACCATCAGCACCACCATCAGGTAGCGCGTCAGCGCCGGATGCTCCAGCGCCCAGCGAGAGATGTTGAATCGGCCCGGCTGATCGCCGGCTGCAGCGAGTTCTTGCGTGCTCACGAGATGCCTTTCCTGCAAGAAACTCAACGCGATGCCGCGGCAGCCACAGGCGTGGCCCCAGCAGTGCCATAGAGCTTGACCTTCTGGCCCGGCGTCAGCACGTGCACGCCGGCCGTTACCACCACCTGGCCGGGCTTCAGACCCGAGGCGATGACGGCGCTGTTGACCTCAGCGCCGGCCACCTGCACCACCTGCGGCTTGACCGTCATGGTTTCTTTGTCCAGCAACCAAACGGCGGTCTTGCCCTCGTATTCCATCAGCGCGGCCAGCGGCAGCTTGGTCACACCGTTGGTCTTGGGCAGATCGAGCGCCACGCTGGCGGTCTGGCCCAGCTTCACTGCGGCGCGGCCGACGTCGGCCTTGACCAGGAAGGTACGCGTCACCGGGTCGGCCGCGGCTGCCACTTCACGCACCGAAGCAGGCCATTGCTCGTTGCTCCCCCACAGCTTCACCTTCAGCGCGCCCGCCTGGCCTTCCAGGCCGCGCACCAGTTGCACCTTGTCTTCAGGCACCGAAAACACCACGTCGCGTGGGCCGTCGTGCGCCAGCCGCAGCACCGGCGTGCCCGCAGCGACCACTTGGCCGGGTTCGGCCTCCACGCCGGTGATCACGCCGGAAGCGTCTGCCACCAGTGCGGAGTAAGCCGTCTGGTTGCCTTGCACGCTCGCCTGTGCCTGTGCCTGATCCAGCGTGGCCTTGGCAGCCTTCAGCGTTGTTTCGCGACGCTCCAGCTCCGCAGAGCTGATGAATCCCTGCTCGCGCAGTTCCTTGAAACGCTTGAAATCCGCAAGCGCCTGCTCATGGTTGGCTTGCGCAGCTGCAAGGCTCGCGCGCGCGGCGTCCTGTCCGAGACGCAAATCCTGCGGATCGAGTTGCGCCAGCACTTGCCCGGACTTCACCGCATCGCCAAGATCGGCGCCGCGTCGTACGAGCTTGCCACCCACGCGAAAGCCGAGGCGAGATTCGGTGCGCGCCTTCACCTCGGCCGCATATTCAAGCGTGGCGCCCGCTGTGTCGCTGCCGACGACCATGGTGCGCACTGCGCGAACAGGTTCCGGCGCAGCTTCATTTCTGGAGCAAGCCGCCAGAACGACGGTGGCAACAACGAGGGCGGTAAGGCCCACGTGTGAAGAAAGCGGGCGCAGTGGCGGGATGGGGCGCATGAAGGTTTCCTCGGGCTCTCTCGTGCCGGCGATGGTGGAGCCGGGCGTTGGTCGATGCGGCAGGCCAGCCAGTAACTGACTGACCGGTCAGTAATATATGCACGGGTCAGGACGGTGTCAAACACCGGCCGTGGACAATCCGCGCCGAACTGCACGCTGCTCATGTCCGTCGATCACTACGAAAACTTCCCGGTCGCCTCCATCCTCTGCCCGCCACGACTGCGCCCGGCCATTGCGTCGATCTACTGGTACGCCCGCACAGCCGACGACATCGCCGATGAGGGCGACGCGCCGGCCGCACAGCGGCTGCAGCACCTGGCGGCTTATCGAGCAGACCTTCGTGCCGCAGTAGCTGGCGCATCGCTTTCCAACCGCTGGCGGCACGTGTTCGAGCCGCTGCGCGAGACGATCCGGACACATGCCTTGCCGCTGACGTTGCTGGAAGACCTGCTCAGCGCCTTCGAGCAGGACGTGACCAAGCACCACTACGTGGATCGCAACGAGCTGCTCGACTACTGCCGGCGTTCGGCCAACCCGGTAGGACGGTTGCTGTTACACCTGTACGCGATCAACGATGCAAAGTCGTTGCACCAGTCGGACGCCATCTGCACCGCTTTGCAGCTCATAAATTTCTGGCAGGACCTGAGCATCGACCTGCCGCGCGAGCGGCTGTACTTGCCGCTGGCCGATTGCGAACGCTTTGGCGCAGTGCCGGAAGCGTTGATGCAGAGGCAGGACAGCCCTGCGGCGCGCGCCCTCGTGGCCGACGTGTCGGAATGGGCAGGTTGCCTGATGCAAGAAGGCGCCCCGCTGGTACACCGCCTGCAGGGCCGTGCCGGCTGGGAACTGCGGCTCGTGGTGCAAGGCGGCTTGCGCATCCTCGACAAGATTGCCGCCATGAACCAGGCAACGCTCACCCGGCGCCCGCGCCTTCGCTGGTGGGACGCGCTGCCGATGCTGTCGCGGGCATGTCGCATGTAGGCACGAAGCTTGATGCCAGAATGCGCGCCGCCGATCTGGTCTTCCCACTCATGACGCCGCAACAGTACGTACAGGACAAGGCCGCCGCCAGCGGCTCGTCGTTCTACTACGCCTTCCTTTTCCTCCCACCGCCGCGCCGTGCGGCCATCACGGCGTTCTACGCGTTCTGCCGCGAGGTGGACGACGTGGTGGACGAAGTGCACGACCCCGGCGTGGCCGCCGCCAAACTCGCGTGGTGGCGCAAGGAAGTGGGGCAGGCCTTTGCCGGCCAGCCCGCTCACCCGGTCACACAAGCACTGATGCCTCACGTGCGCGACTACGCCATCGAGCCAGCACATCTCAATGCGGTGATCGACGGCTGCGAGATGGACCTGCAACAAAGCCGCTACCTGGATTACCCCGGCCTCGCACGCTATTGCCACCTCGTCGCCGGCGTGGTCGGCGAAGTGGCTTCGGGCATCTTCGGCCGCACTTCCGAGCAGACCGTGCGCTATGCCCACACGCTGGGCCTGGCGTTCCAGCTCACCAACATCATTCGCGACGTCGGCGAGGACGCACGGCGCGGGCGCATCTACCTGCCTGTGAACGAGTTGCAGCAGTTCGACGTGAAGGCCCATGAGCTGCTCAAGCGCGAGCCGCCATGGGGTTACAGCGACCGCTTCACGGCCTTGATGCGCTTCCAGGCGGAACGTGCACACCGCTTGTACGACGAAGCCTTTGCGCTGTTGCCCGATGCAGACCGGCGCGCGCAACGTCCTGGGCTCATGATGGCCGAGATCTACCGAACGTTGCTTCGCGAAATCGAAGCCGGCGGCTTCCAGGTGCTGCACCAGCGCGTGAGCCTCACGCCGCTGCGCAAGCTATGGCTGGCGTGGCGCACGAACTGGCGCGAACGCTAGTGGCAGACAAGGTTACGCGTCGGCTGTGCGTGGTAGGCGGTGGCTGGGCAGGCTTGGCTGCTGCCGTCGAGGCCGCAGAGGCGGGACACTCCGTCACGCTGTTCGAAATGGCGCCACAGCTGGGCGGCCGCGCCCGTCGGGTGCCGGCAGGGCCGCACGACCCGACCGGCTTGATACTGGACAACGGCCAGCACATCCTGATAGGCGCCTACAGCGAAAGCCTGAGATTGATGCGCAAGGTCGGCGTCGATGTTGAAACCGCATTCGACCGCCGCCCTCTCACCTTGCGTTTCAGTAACGGCAGCGGCCTGAGCCTGCCGCCTGGCCCCGCCCTACCTGCTTTCGCGCGCGGCGTGCTGGCAGCCCGCAGCTGGAGCCTTGGCGAGCGCCTCGCACTGCTACGCGCCGCGACGGGTTGGCTGCTTCGCGGCTTCCGCTGTGACCCGTCGCTTTCAGTCGCCCAGCTCATCGTCGGGCTGCCGCGTCGCCTGCGCAACGAGTTGCTGGCTCCGCTGTGCGTGGCCGCACTCAACACCCCGGCCGAACAGGCCAGCGCAGCGGTCTTCCTACGCGTACTGCGCGATGCCTTGTTCGCCGGCCCTGGGGCTGCCGACCTGCTGCTGCCGCGTGTGGACCTCAGCAGCCTTTGGCCCGACAAGGCCCATGACTGGTTGCTGGAGTGTGGAGTGCGCGTCGTGAACGGCGCGCGCGTCGGTACCCTTGAGCCGCGGAGCGGACGTTGGCAAGTGGACGACGAAAGTTTCGAGGCTGTGATCCTGGCCTGCAGCGCGGTCGAGGCGGCCCGCCTCGCGCAACCGGAGGCGCCCGTCTGGGCCGAGCAGGCCCGGGCGCTCTGTTACGAGCCGATCGTCACTGTCGTGCTCGCATCACCGGACACGCGGTTGCCAGGGCCGATGCTGGCATTGCGCCAGGAACCTGCCCAATATGTGTTCGACCTGGGCCAACTTCGAAGTAATGCGCAAGCAGCCGGGGTGCTGGCTGCGGTCATCAGTGGTGCTCGCGACTGCGTTGCACAAGGACTGGACGCCACCGCCGAACGTGTGCGCGACCAGCTCACAGAGGAACTCGCGCCCCAGCTCAAGAGCGAGCTGCGGGTATTGCGCACCTTGTGCGAAAAGCGAGCGACCTTTCTGTGCACGCCGAATTTGCATCGCCCCGCAGCGCACATCGCCCAGAACCTATGGGCCGCAGGCGACTATGTGAACGGCCCCTACCCCGCCACCCTGGAAGGCGCCGTGCGATCTGGCGTCGAGGCCGCACGCCGGTTGTCGGAATTGCACTGAACGAAACCATTTGGTGAGTGCGATTTTCGCCATACAAAATTGTGCGGAACTAAGAGAAAATTCCTCGGATGAAAAAGATCGAGGATCAGACGCCCACGATCCAGGTAATGGAACGCATGTTTGCGTTGCTGGACGTGCTGGCAAGCCACCCGGACCCCGTGTCGCTCAAGGAAATCAGTGAGCAAACCGGGCTTCACCCGTCGACCGCGCACCGCATCCTCAACGACTTGGCAATCGGCCGCTATGTCGATCGCCCCGAAGCTGGCAGCTACCGGCTCGGCATGCGCCTGCTCGAGCTCGGCAACCTGGTGAAAGCGCGGCTCGACGTGCGCGACGCAGCGCTCGGCCCCATGCGCGAGTTGCACAAGCTCACTCACCAGCCAGTCAATCTGTCGGTGCGTCAAGGCGATGAGATCGTCTATATCGAACGCACCTACAGCGAGCGCTCCGGCATGCAGGTGGTACGCGCCGTCGGCGGCCGCGCACCGCTGCACCTCACTTCAGTGGGCAAGCTGTTTCTGGCTCATGACGACAGCCCGCGCGTACGCGCCTACGCCACCCGGACCGGCCTTGCAGGCCACACCCGCAATAGCATCACCGACCTCCCAGCGCTCGAAAGGGAGCTTTCGCGCGTGCTGCAAAGCGGCACCGCGCGTGACAACGAGGAGCTGGAACTCGGCGTGCGCTGCATGGCGGCCGGCATTTACGACGACCAGGACAAGTTGGTCGCGGGCTTGTCGATCTCGGCCCCGGCTGACCGGCTGGAAGAGGCCTGGATGGAGCGCCTGAGGGCCACGGCCCTGCAGATCTCAGCGGCGCTGGGACATCGCGGCCAAGCCCGCTAAGCCTGACCTCAGAAGCACAAAGGCCTGGAGTTTTTGCTCCAGGCCTTCTGTTTTGTGTGGTGTCTACGTCTCGACCAACGACGCCGTGCAGATGCCTTGGTTCACGAAGTTACGCGAGGCGTAGTTGCCACGGCGGGCTGCGGCTGCATGGGCGTCGATGTCTCGATCCAGCGGCGCACCCGCTCGGCATCGCCGATCCGCGAATACTTTCCGGCGGAATCCAGGAACACCATGATCAGCTTGCGGCCGGCCAGCCTGGCTTGCATGACCAAGCAACGCCCCGCTTCGGAGATGTACCCGGTCTTCTGCAGGCCGATCTCCCAGGTCGGGTTGCGCACCAAGCCGTTCGTGTTGCGATATTGCAGCTGACGGCGGCCCACGACGACTTGGTATTCCTGTGACGTGGAAAGCTCGCGGATCAGCGGGTGCTGGTAGGCAGCATCCACCAACGTGGCGAGATCTCGTGCGCTCGACTGGTTGCGGCTCGACAGACCCGTGGGCTCGACATAGCGGGTATCGGCCATGCCGAGCTCTACCGCCTTGTGGTTCATCGCGATGACAAAGCTGCGCAAGCCGCCGGGATAGTGCCGCCCCAGCGCATTGGCTGCCCGGTTTTCCGAAGACATCAGCGCCAGATGCAGCATCTCTTCGCGGGTGAGCTGCGTGCCCACGGCCAAGCGCGAATGGCTACCCTTTTCGAGATCGATGTCTTCTTCGGTGACCGTCAGGATCTCGTCCAGCGGCTGACGTGCCTCGACCACCACCAGCGCAGTCATCAGCTTGGTGAGAGAAGCGATCGGCAGCACCGCACCCGAGTTCTTGCTGAAAAGGACCTCGTTGGTGTCCTGGTCCATCACCAGAGCGACGCTCGACTTCAGCGCCAGGGCATCGTCGGTGTTGTGCAGGCCAGAGATCTGGCCAAACGAGGGCCGTGCAGGTTCAACGCGCGCCACCACGCGGGTGGGTGCGGCGACGCCGCGTTTGGCGACACGGCCTGCCTTGACCTTGGCGGTCGACTTGGTAGCGGTCACCCGCTTGGATTTCGTCGCAGCTTCGACGCTGGAGCCGGCGGACAGCAACATTCCACCCACCAGCCCTACGACCAGTAACGATTGAGTCAGGAATTTGAAACGGGACAACAACACTGGGCACTCTCCTGCGCTCGGCGAGCCGAGTGTAGGTGAAAGAAAAAAAGCATGCAATTCAAAAACTTACGCGCTTTTTCTCAAGTGCCCTGATACGAGAACTTTTTGGCTCAGGATCACCCCTGAGCGGCTACGCGGTCGTTTTTGCTGTGCAGCTTGTTCAGTGCCGCCAAATACGCCTTGGCAGAAGCCACGACGATGTCGGGATCGGCGCCGACGCCGTTGACGACCCTCCCGCCATGCTGCAGTCGGATCGTCACCTCGCCCTGGGATTCTGTGCTGCCCGACGTGATGGCATTGACCGAATAAAGCAGCATTTCGGCGCCACTTTCCACCTTGGATTCGATTGCCTTGAGACTCGCGTCCACCGGCCCGTTGCCATCGCTTTCGGCGTGGTACTCCACGTCTCCAGCGGCGAACGCCACCTTGGCGTGCGGGCGCTCGCCCATTTCGGAGCGCTGCGCGAGATCGAGCAACCGATAGTGCTCGTGTGTTGGCGTGACGCTTTCGTCACCCACCAGCGCGATGATGTCCTCGTCGAAGATTTCGCTCTTGCGGTCGGCCAGATCCTTGAACTTCGCAAACGCTGCGTTGATCTCGGCCTCGGATTCCATCTCGATGCCGAGCTCCTGCAGGCGCTGCTTGAATGCGTTGCGGCCCGACAGCTTGCCCAGGACGATCTTGTTGGCCGTCCAGCCCACATCTTCGGCGCGCATGATCTCGTAGGTGTCGCGCGCCTTCAGCACACCGTCCTGGTGGATGCCCGAGGCATGTGCAAACGCGTTGGCTCCCACCACGGCTTTGTTGGGTTGCACAACGAAGCCCGTGGTCTGGCTGACCATTCGCGAAGCCGCCACGATCTGCGAGGTGTCGATGCCCACGTCGAGGCCGAAGTAGTCACGACGTGTCTTCACAGCCATCACCACTTCTTCGAGAGAGCAGTTGCCGGCGCGCTCGCCGAGGCCGTTGATGGTGCATTCCACCTGCCGCGCCCCGCCCAGCTTCACACCGGCCAGCGAATTCGCCACTGCCATGCCGAGGTCGTTGTGGCAGTGCACCGACCAGATGGCCTTGTCGGAGTTCGGGATGCGCTCGCGCAGCGTCCTGATGAAGTTGCCGTAGAGCTCGGGGATCGCGTAGCCCACCGTGTCGGGGATGTTGATCGTGGTCGCGCCCTCAGCAATCACCGCTTCAAGTACGCGGCACAGAAAGTCCACGTCGGAACGGTAGCCGTCTTCCGGAGAGAACTCCACGTCGCCCGTGAGGTTGCGTGCGAACCGCACCGCCAGCCTGGCCTGTTCATGCACCTGATCCGGTGTCATGCGCAGCTTCTTCTCCATGTGCAGCGCACTGGTCGCGATGAAGGTGTGGATGCGCGCGGAACGCGCGCCCTTCAGGGCTTCGGCCGCGCGCGAGATGTCGCGATCGTTCGCACGCGCCAGTGAGCAGACGGTGCTCTCCTTGATGCTGTCGGCAATCGCCTTGACTGCGTCGAAGTCGCCATTGGACGAGGCAGCAAAACCGGCTTCGATGATGTCGACACGCAGGCGCTCGAGCTGGCGCGCAATGCGCAGTTTTTCTTCCTTGGTCATCGATGCGCCGGGAGACTGCTCGCCATCGCGCAAGGTGGTGTCGAAGATGATCAACTTGTCAGCCATGAGAGTCTCCACGGCCTACTCGTGCAGGCCTTGTTCGTCGGGTTCGTCCTTCGACGTGGCGATCACGCTCACCGGACGACCCAGACGCTTCTTCCATACATAGACAACATAGCCCGAAAGACCGTAGATGACGAACAGGCCGAACAACACGGTGGGCGGATGGATGTTGATGACCGCAATGCCGAGCGCGATCGCGACGATGACGATGAAGGGGACGGAACGTTTGAAGCTCACGTCCTTGAAGCTGTAGAACGGCACGTTGGTCACCATCGTCAGCCCCGCATAGAGCGTGAAGCCGAAAGCCGTCCACGCCAGCCATTCGATGCTGCGCACATCACGATAGCCGGCGTCGTCGAGCAACCAGATGAAGCCCATCACCAATGCCGCCGCCGCAGGGCTGGGCAAGCCCTGGAAGAAGCGCTTGTCCACCACCTGGATGTTGGTGTTGAAGCGTGCCAAACGCAGCGCGGCTCCAGCGCAGTAGACGAAGGCGGCGATCCAGCCCAGCTTTCCTAACCCCTTGAGCGCCCACTCGTAGACGATGAGCGCCGGCGCGGCGCCGAACGACACCATGTCGGACAGGCTGTCCATCTGCTCGCCGAAGGTGCTTTGCGTGTTGGTCATGCGCGCCACGCGGCCGTCGAGGCTGTCGAGCACCATCGCGCAGAACACGCCGATGGCGGCTTGCTCGAAGCGCCCATTCATCGCCATCACGACGGCGTAGAAACCACCGAACAGCGCCGCCAGCGTGAACAGGTTCGGCAGGATGTAGATGCCCTTGCGACGCGGACGATGCGCCACCGGGTCTTCGGTCACGTCGTGGGTGTCGTCCATGGCTGCGTCATGCATGGTTGAAGACGGTCGGTTGGCTGGGCATAGGCCGGCGAGGATACATCACCCCTCCCATGAAAAAAGCCGCGTGCACCTTGCGGCGCCGCGGCGTTTCACGCTGAGATCTGAATCAGTTCTTGCTCTGATCGACCAGGCGGTTCTTCTTGATCCAGGGCATCATCGCGCGCAGCTGTTCGCCCACCACTTCGATCTGATGTTCGGCGGTCAGGCGACGGCGCGACAGCAGCGTCGGCGCACCAGCGCGGTTCTCAAGGATGAAGCTCTTTGCGTATTCCCCGGTCTGGATGTCCTTGAGCGCCTGACGCATCGCGTTCTTGGTGTCTTCCGTCACCACCTTCGGGCCCGTCACGTACTCGCCGTACTCCGCGTTGTTGGAGATCGAGTAGTTCATGTTCGCGATGCCGCCTTCGTAGATCAGGTCGACGATCAGCTTGAGCTCGTGCAAGCACTCGAAGTAGGCCATCTCGGGCGCATAGCCGGCTTCCACCAGCGTCTCGAAGCCGGCCTTGATGAGCTCGACGGTGCCGCCACACAGCACGGCCTGCTCGCCGAAGAGGTCGGTCTCGGTCTCTTCACGGAAGCTCGTTTCGATGACCCCAGCCTTGCCGCCGCCATTGGCCGCCGCGTAGCTGAGCGCCAAGTCGCGTGCCTTGCCGGTCTTGTCGGCATACACCGCGATCAGGTGCGGCACGCCGCCGCCTTGCGTGTAGGTCGAGCGCACGGTGTGGCCGGGGGCCTTGGGCGCCACCATCCAAACGTCGAGGTCTGCGCGCGGCTGCACCTGGCCGTAGTGCACATTGAAGCCGTGGGCGAACGCCAGTGAAGCACCCTGCTTGATGTTGGGCTCGACTTCCTTCTTGTAGACGTCGGCGATCTGCTCGTCAGGCAGCAGGATCATCACCACATCGGCGGCCTTCACCGCCTCGGCGATCTCGGCCACGCGCAGGCCGGCCTTTTCGGCCTTGCTCCACGAGGCACCGCCGCGGCGCAGGCCCACGGTCACCTTCACGCCGCTGTCGTTGAGGTTCTGCGCGTGTGCATGGCCTTGCGAGCCGTAGCCGATGATGGTGACGTTCTTGCCCTTGATGAGGCTCAGGTCGGCGTCCTTGTCGTAGTAGACCTTCATGTTGCTTCTCCTATCGGATCTCTTGTTCAGTCAGTCAGGCGGGAGTCGATTTCAAACGCGCAGGATGCGCTCGCCGCGACCGATCCCGCTGGTGCCGGTGCGCACGGTTTCCAGAATGGCGGTGCGGTCCACCGCCTCGATGAAGGCGTCGAGCTTGCCGGCGTCGCCGGTCAGCTCGATCGTGTAGGTCTTTTCGGTAACGTCGATGATGCGGCCGCGGAAGATGTCCGACATGCGCTTCATCTCCTCGCGCTCCTTGCCGACGGCGCGCACCTTGATGAGCATCAGCTCGCGTTCGGTGAAGCTGCCTTCGGTCAGGTCGACCACCTTCACCACCTCGATGAGGCGGTTCAGGTGCTTGGTGATCTGCTCGATCACGTCGTCCGAGCCGGTGGTCACGATGGTCATGCGCGACAGCGACGGATCTTCCGTCGGTGCGACCGTGAGGCTTTCGATGTTGTAGCCACGGGCCGAAAACAGGCCCACCACGCGGGAGAGAGCACCCGGCTCGTTCTCCAGCAGACACGCAATGATGTGTTTCATGTGATCGTTCGTCGCGCTCTTCAGACCGGGAGCGGTAACCCCGAGCCCTTGGCCACGCCTTTCGATGAAGGAAAGAAAATGCTCCAGCAGACAGGCCTGCGCCTTCCCCCGCGCTCCTGATGACTTGCCGGCAAGCAAGCCACCCTCGCACGGTTTGGGCCCAGGCTTCAGAGGTCTTCGGAACCCAGCAGCATCTCCGTAATGCCCTTGCCCGCCTGGACCATGGGCCAGACGTTCTCGGTCGGATCGGTGCGCACGTCGAGGAACACCGTGCGGTCCTTGAGCTTCATGGCCTCGTGCAGCGCGGGCTCCACGTCACCCGGCTTTTCGACCAGCAAGCCGACATGGCCGTAGGCCTCGGCCAGCTTCACGAAGTCCGGCAGTGCGTCCATGTAGCTGTGCGAGTAGCGGCCGCCATAGTCGAGCTGCTGCCACTGTCGCACCATGCCCAGGTAGCGGTTGTTCAGCGAGACGATCTTGACCGGCGTCTTGTACTGCAGGCAGGTCGAGAGCTCCTGGATACACATCTGGATCGAGCCCTCGCCGGTGATGCAGAACACGTCGGCATCGGGCTTGGCCAGTTTGATGCCCATGGCGTACGGCA
This sequence comes from uncultured Rivibacter sp., assembly GCA_946480925.1. The sequence continues at coordinate 21,582 of CAMLLU010000050.1, read as the reverse complement.
GGCCGACGCCCATGGTGCCCAGGCCACCGGAGTTGATCCAACGGCGCGGTTCGTCGAAGCGGTAGAACTGAGCGGCCCACATCTGGTGCTGGCCAACGTCGGACGTGATGTAGGTCTCGCGATCCTTGGTCATCTCCCACAGCGTTTCGATCACGTACTGCGGCTTGATGACCTCGTTGGAGCGCTTGTACTTCAGGCACTCGCGCTTTCGCCACTCGTTGATCTGCGCCCACCAGGCCGACAGCGCTGTACTGTCTGGCTTGGCTTGGGCCTCCTTCAACTGCGCGATCAGCTCCTGCAGCACGTCCTTCACATCGCCGACGATGGGGATGTCGACCTTCACGCGCTTGGAGATCGACGACGGGTCGATGTCCACGTGGATGATCTTGCGCTCCACCGACGCGAAGTGCTTGGGGTTGCCGATCACACGGTCGTCGAAGCGCGCGCCCACGGCCAGCAGAACGTCACAGTTCTGCATGGTCATGTTGGCTTCGTAGGTGCCATGCATGCCCAGCATGCCGAGGAAGCGCGGATCGGTGGACGGGAAGGCACCCAGGCCCATCAGCGTGTTGGTGCAGGGGTAGCCCAGCAGATTGACCAGTTCACGCAGTTCGGCCGACGCGTTGCCTAGGACCACGCCGCCGCCCGTGTAGATGTACGGACGCTTGGCCTGCAGCAAGAGCTGCACCGCCTTGCGGATCTGCCCACTGTGCCCCTTGCGCGCCGGCGTGTACGAGCGCATCTCGACGTGGGTCGGATACTGGAACGGCGCCGTCTTCAGTGAAACGTCCTTGGGAACGTCCACCACCACCGGGCCGGGGCGGCCGGTACGCGCGATATGGAACGCCTTCTTGATGGTGACGGCCAGATCACGCACGTCCTTGACCAGGAAGTTGTGCTTCACGATCGGGCGCGTGATGCCCACCGTGTCGCACTCCTGGAATGCATCCAACCCGATCGCTGGCGTCGGCACCTGGCCAGTGATGATCACCATCGGGATCGAGTCCATGTAGGCAGTGGCAATGCCTGTCACGGCATTCGTCACGCCGGGCCCGGAGGTCACCAGCGCCACGCCTACGTCGCCGGTCGCGCGTGCATAGCCATCCGCGGCGTGAATCGCGGCCTGCTCATGGCGTACCAGGACGTGCTCGATCGTTTCCTGCTTGTACAGGGCGTCGTAGATGTAAAGGACGGCACCACCTGGATAGCCCCAGATGTGCTTGACACCTTCGGCCTGCAGGCAGCGAACGAGGATCTCGGAGCCGTTGAGCTCCTGATTGGGAGAAGGTTGCGGTTGTGCCGAAGCGGCACGCTTGACTTCCGCGGCAGACATGTCCATTTAGAACCTCTTGGAATTTCTCTAACGAAAAACCTTTGGTGCCCCTCTTCGCACCCTTATGAGGTGGATGTGGGACCTGCGCGGTCAAAAAATCGGCACCCAGGTCGGGCGGCCGTTTGAGACCTAAAGAGCGTTGTGCGAAGCAGCATTATGGCATCAGTTCGACGCAGTGCACTCGTTGACACGCCTGGGTACTGCCTGATTTCGGTGCAATGACATAATCGCGCCGCCTCGGCGCCCTCAGCCCTGCGCCGACGAACAGCACACGCCACCCCCTTGGCTACCGACAAAGAACTCACGGACTTCCTCAAGAGCGTCGAAAAGCGAGCCTTCAAGCGTACCGTCTATGCGATGCGTGACGAGGAAGGTGCGCTCGACATCGTGCAGGACGCCATGATCCGCCTGGCTGAAAAGTACGCGGATCGCCCCGCCGCCGAGTTGCCGCTGTTGTTCCAGCGCATCCTGTCGAACGCGACCATGGATTGGTTTCGCCGACAGAAGGTGCGCAGCGCGGTCATGCAATCGTTCTCGGATTTCGAGGGGCCCGACTCCGACGGCGACTTCGATTTACTGGAAACCTTGGAAGCCCTGGACGGCTCTACTGCGACCGAAAGCACGGCGGAATCGGTTTCACGGGCCCAAATCCTGCAAGTGATCGAGGGCGAAGTCAGCAAGCTGCCGGCGCGTCAACGCGAGGCTTTTTTGATGCGTTACTGGGAAGAGCTCGATGTCGCCGAGACGGCTGCTGCCATGGGTTGTTCCGAGGGCAGCGTCAAGACCCACTGCTCCCGCGCAGTGCACAGCTTGGCCAAGGCCCTGAGAGCGAAGGGAATCACGCTGTGAAGAACTCGAACGCCACCTACCTGCGGACACCACGCCTCGACCCTGAGGCATTGGAAGCCCGTTTCGCGCTGCGCCTTGCTGCGCGCCTGAGCGAGGGCAGCGATGCCCTTCCCCACGACGTAAGCGAACGCCTGCGGGTCGCCCGCGATCAGGCCGTCGAACGCGCCCGCGCTGCCCGGCGCCTGACCGCAACGACCCCAGCGGTTGCAGTGGTGACCACAGGTTCCGGCCCGGCAAGCAGCGCATTGCTCGGTGGCAACTCGCCCAAATGGTGGGTGCGCTTGGCGTCGCTCCTGCCCTTCGTGGCACTTGTGGCGGGACTGCTGCTGGTGCAACAGATCCAGCAGCAGGAAGAAATCGACACGGCGGCCGAGATCGATGCTGACCTCTTGTCTGACGACCTGCCGCCTGATGCCTACAACGACCCCGGTTTCCGGGAATTCCTCAGCATGCCTGGGCCCGCCGCCGGGCGGGAATGACCGCAGATGAAGGCACAGCACCAACTGCATGCGCTGCGCCGACTGTTGCCGGCGTTGGCTTTGGTGCTGGGCGTCACCCTCGCTCCCTGTGCCGCCACGGCAGCCGGCGCAGTGTCCGGCGGGCCGGGGTGGAACCAGCTCACCCCGGCGCAGCGGGAGGTACTGAAGCCCTTGCGTGAGGACTGGGACGGGCTCGACGCACCTCGCAAACAGAAGTGGCTCGAACTGGCCACACGCTACCCCAAGCTGGCACCGACTGAACAGCAACGCATGCAGGAACGCATGGCCGACTGGGCCCGGCTCACGCCCAACCAGCGCGGCCAGGTTCGCCAGAATTTCCAGGAGGCCAAGCAACGGGCCGATCGCGACGAGCGCCGAGCCCGCTGGGAGGCCTATCAGGCCCTGCCGGAAGAGGAACGCAAGGCGCTGGCGTCGCGGGCGGCCGAACGCCGCGCGCCGCAGGATACCCGCGACCGCGCGGCACGTGCGGAGCAGTCCAAGTCGAACATCGTGCCCAACCCGCTGCATACCGCTCCGCGGCCGAAGCCGGTAGCGCCGACCGTCGTGCAGGCCCGGCCTGGTGCCACCACGAACTTGATGTCCAGACAGCCCAACCCGCCGCCGCATCAGCAAACCGGGCTGCCGAAGATCGCGGCGACGCCTGAGTTCGTCGATCGCAACACGCTACTGCCTCAACGAGGCCCGCAGGCCGCTGCCGTCGAGCCGCCCCGCTCGCGCCGCCAGAACTGATGGCCACCGTACCGGCCATTCCGGCAGCGGCAGCCGCCGATCTGCGTGCGCCCAGCCTGCGCCGACGCATGGCGAGCTTCCTCTATGAGGGAGTGCTCTTGTTCGGCGTCGTATTCGTCGCCGGCATTGCCTACTCGGTTGTGAGCCAGCAGCGCCACGCGCTGCAAGGTCGGCATGGCTTGATCGCCGCGCTCTTTGTGGTGCTGGGCGTCTACTTCGTGTGGTACTGGTCCCGCACGGGCCAGACTTTGGCCATGCAGACTTGGCACGTGCGTCTTGTCGGCCTCGATGGCCAACCGGTGTCGCGCGTTCGCGCATTGGCCCGCTATTTGGCAAGCTGGGTCTGGTTCCTGCCGTCGCTGGCCATGGCCTATGCAGCCGGTTGGCACGGCAGTGCCTGGGCGCTGTTCGGCTGCGTGCTGGGCGGCGTTCTCGCCTACGCGCTGCTTTCGTTCCTGCATCCGCAACGCCAGTTTCTGCACGATGTGTTGTGTGGCACGCGGCTGGTCCATTGGCGGCAGACACCAGCCCCGCGCTGAAGCCCCTGCTTCGTCACGCAGGCACGGCACAATCGCCGGCCATGAGCAATCCCTACAAAGGTCGCACGGGCCTGGAGCGCATCGTGCGAGCGACCGGCTACTCGATCGAAGGCCTGAAGATCGCCTACCACGGCGAAAGTGCATTCCGCCAGGAGTTCTGGCTTGCGGTATTGATGGTTCCCGCAGCGTTCTGGGTTGGGCGCAGTTGGCTCGAGGTGTCCGTGCTGGTGGGCTCCGTGCTGCTGGTGCTGATCGTCGAGCTGCTCAACTCGGGCATCGAGGCTGCGATCGACCGCGTGAGCTACGAACTGCACGACCTCTCGAAGCGAGCCAAGGACCTGGCCAGCGCCGCGGTGTTCCTGTCGCTCATCCTGTGCGGCGGCATCTGGGTAGCGGCACTGGTGCACCGGTTCTGATGCGGAGGCCGCAATGAAGCCTCTCAGCGTTTGCGTCTACTGCGGTTCTCGGTTCGGCAACCGCCCGGAATACGAAGCGGTGGCCCGCGAACTGGGCAGGCTCATCGCCCGCAACGGCTGGCAGCTCGTGTACGGCGGCGGCAACGTCGGCTTGATGGGTGTGATGGCCGACGCAGCCATCGAAGGCGGGGCGCGGGTCGTCGGCGTCATTCCCGACAGCCTGATGAAGCGGGAAGTCGGTCACCGCGGCCTCGCCGAGCTGCACGTGGTGCAGACGATGCATCAGCGCAAGCAGATGATGGCCGAGCGAGCAGACATGTTCGTCGCGTTGCCTGGCGGCATCGGCACCTTCGAAGAGCTGTTCGAAGTCTGGACATGGCGGCAGCTGGGCTATCACGACAAGCCGATCGGGCTGCTGAACGTGGCCGGTTACTACGACAGCTTTCTGGATTTCATGTCCCAAACCACCCAGGCAGGGTTTCTGTCGGAAGCTCAACTGGCGGTGCTGCAGGTGGATACCGACCCAGCACGGCTCCTGCAACGCCTGTCGCTGGTGGTTCCGCAGGCCACGGGCCCGGACGACTACACCCGCATCTGAGCCGCGCCCAAAACAGACCGAGAAAGAAGAAAGCCCGCCGATGGCGGGCTTTCTTCTTGGCGGAGCGACGTGCGTCAGACCGCAGCTTCGTCGGTTTCGCCGGTGCGGATGCGCACCACCTGCTCGACCGGCGTGACGAAGATCTTGCCGTCGCCGATCTTGCCGGTCTTGGCCGCCTTGATGATGGCCTCGATGCAGCGCTCGACGTCGTCGTCCTTCACGACCACTTCGACCTTCACCTTGGGCAGGAAGTCCACCACGTATTCAGCGCCACGGTACAGCTCGGTGTGCCCCTTCTGGCGGCCGAACCCCTTCACTTCGGTCACCGTGAGACCGGTCACGCCGACATCGGCCAGCGCTTCACGAACTTCTTCGAGCTTGAAGGGTTTGACGATGGCGGTTATCTGCTTCATGACGGGCTCCGAACGGTAGATGGGGGCTGGGCGGATTTAAGCATGGAACATCAGCATGGGCTATGCAACTTTGATGCGCGTCTCATGCAACCCATCGTGGTGCTTGCCGCACCGTTGCAGGCCGCAACGCCTGCGTTCAGGCACGGAATTTGGACGTGATCGGATAGCGCCAGTCACGACCGAAGGCCCGGTGCGTGATGCGGATGCCCACAGGCGCCTGGCGACGCTTGTATTCGTTGATCTTGATGAGCCGCGTGACGCGCTCGACGTCGGCCGCGCTGTAACCGGCCGCGACGATCTCGTCGATGGACTGGTCGTCTTCCATGTAACGCGCGAGGATGGCGTCAAGCACCTCGTAAGGCGGCAGGCTGTCCTGGTCGGTCTGGTTCGGGCGCAGTTCGGCCGAGGGCGCGCGGGTGATGATGCGCTCGGGGATCGGCGGCTCCTGCCCCTGGCGCTTCGCCTCTTCGTTGCGCCAGCGGGTCAGGCGGTACACCAGGGTCTTCGCCACGTCCTTGATCACCGCAAAGCCGCCGGCCATGTCGCCATAAAGCGTGCAGTAGCCGGTGGCCATTTCGCTCTTGTTGCCGGTGGTCAGCACGATGCGCCCGGTCTTGTTGCTCAGCGCCATCAGCAGCGTGCCGCGGATGCGGGCCTGGATGTTCTCTTCGGTGGCGTCTTCGGGCAGGCCTGCAAATTCGTTCGCGAGACTCGCCTTGAACGCCTCGAACATCGGCACGATGGAGATCTCGTCGTACTGCACCTTCACGCGTCGAGCCATGTCGCGCGAGTCGATCCACGAGATGTCGGCCGTATAGGGCGAGGGCATCATCACCGCGCGCACCTTGTCGGCGCCTAGCGCATCGACGGCGATCGCCAGCACCAGCGCCGAGTCGATGCCGCCGGACAGGCCGATGATCGCGCCGGGGAAGCTGTTCTTGCCGAGGTAGTCGCGCACCCCCGTGACGAGCGCGCTCCATGCCTGGGCCTCGAGGCCAGGCAGTTCCACCACGGGCCCGCGCACCTGCCCGTCAGCGGCCACGTCCACCAGCAGCTCGGCCGCCTCGAAGCTGGGCGCGCGTGCGCAGAGCACGCCATGCGCATCGACGGCAAACGAGGCGCCGTCGAACACCACTTCGTCCTGCCCGCCCACCAGGTGGGCATACAGCAGCGGCAGGCCGAGCGAGCGGGCGCGCGCTGACATGCGTTCCTCGCGTTCGTTGCCCTTGTCCAGGTGGAACGGCGAGGCGTTGAGCACCAGCAGCGCCTGGGCTCCCGCGGCCTTGGCCGCTGCCGAGGGCTCGTCGAACCACGCGTCCTCGCAAATCAGCAAGCCCAGGCGCAAGCCGTCTACCTCGAACACGAGCGGTGCGAGGCCGACATCACGCCCCGAGACGAAATAGCGTCGCTCGTCGAACACCTGGTAGTTGGGCAGCTCACGCTTCGCGTAGGTGCCGATGACCTTGCCGCCTGCTAGCACCGAGGCTGCATTCACCCGCTGCTGCACGGTCCATGAGCGCGTGCGAACATCGCCGCTGGAACCCTCGAGCGCGCGCGGATGGCCCACCACCACATGCAGCCCGGGCAGGTCGGCCAGTTGGCGCGCGCAATCGGCCAGCGCCTCTTCGCAGGCGCGCAGGAACGACGGGCGCAACAGCAAGTCCTCCGGCGGATAACCGCACAACGCCAGCTCGGGCGCCAGCACCACCCTCGCCCCTCTGCTGTAGGCGCGGCGTGCCGCATCGACGACACGTGCCACGTTGCCGGCGAGGTCGCCCACGGTGGCGTTGAACTGGACCAATGCGATCTTCAGCGATGGTGTGTGAGAAGACATGAGCACGACGAGCAGCAGCAAGGACGACAAGGGACGCGACGATGGTACCGCCGAGTCCGCGACGCGCGTGCTCGTGATCGATGACCCCGCGAACATCGACGCCGCTGCGTGGAACAGCCTCGTGGAGGCCAGCCCGCAGGCCACGCCCTTCATGCGCCACGAGTACCTGCTGGCGTTGCACCGGTCCGCCAGCGCCATTGCCGACACGGGCTGGGCGCCGCAGTTCCTGTGCGTGATGCAGGAGGCCTCGTTGCTGGCCGCGTGCCCGCTGTACCTGAAGAGCCACTCGTATGGCGAATACGTGTTCGACTGGGCGTGGGCCGACGCCTGGGAACGTGCCGGTGGACGCTACTACCCCAAGCTGCTCGCGGCAGTGCCGTTCACGCCGGTGCCCGGCCCGCGGCTGCTCGCGCGCGATGCGACCGCGCGCTTGCTGCTCCTGCAGGCGATGGAGCAATACGCCGAGGACGGCGGCCTCTCTTCAGCCCATGTGCTGTTCATCGACGAGGCCGATCGCGACGCAGTGCGCCAGCAGGGCTGGATGGAGCGCAGCACCGTGCAGTTCCACTGGGTCAACCGCGAGCCGCAGCCCTATGCGGACTTCGCCGAATTTGCTGCCACCCTGCAGCGCGACAAGCGCCGCAAGATGCTGCAGGAGCGGCGCTACGTGCGCGAGGCCGGCGTGGTGTTCGACACACGCCAGGGCTCGCAGATCCGTGAGGCGGACTGGGACTTCTTCTACCGCTGCTACCGCAGCACCTACCGCGCGCACCACTCCACGCCCTATCTCACGCGCGGGTTCTTTGCCGAAATGGCAGCCACCATGCCCGAACACTGGGTGTTGTTCACCGCCATGCGTGCGGGCCACGCCATCGGCTGCTCGCTGGTGGCACTCGACCCGGCACGCGGCAACGCCTTCGGGCGCTACTGGGGCACCACCGAGCCGGTGAACTGCCTGCATTTCGAGGCCTGCTACTACCAGCCGCTCGAGTGGTGCATCACCAACGGCTACCAGCGTTTCGAAGGCGGCGCGCAGGGCGAGCACAAGATGGCGCGCGGGCTGATGCCGGTGCGCACGTGGTCGGCGCACTGGCTGGCCGACGCGCGCTTTGCCGGCGCGGTGCGGCGTTACCTCGAGCGAGAGGACGCCGGCATCGAGGCTTACGTGAACGAACTGGCCGAGCACAACCCGTTCAAGGGGTGACTGCGGCCTCGGAGGCCTTCGCTGAGGCGCGGTGCCACGCTGCCGCAGCGTCGTCATTTAACGCTCCCATCCTTATCGAAGCCCCCCGAATCGCGGGCCCCTAGTTTTCAAATCCGTGGGCCATCTGTGGGTGCGTGGTTCCGAAAGTGAAGGCACGGCGACTGCGCGAGTGCAGCCGCTGCGGCAGGCCCGGTGCGGGCCGCTTCAACTCACCTTCAGGAGCTACACAACATGTCCACCATCATCCCCCACGTGACACGTGCGCAGGTGTTCGTACTCGTTCTCGGCGGCGCCGGCAGCGACGGCGGCGGCTGGGGCATCACCCCCGGCGGCAAGCTGAAGAAGATCCCCGACAACAACCCTGGCCTGCGCAAGCTGGCAGCCGCGCAGGCGGTGATGACGCAGCTCGAGCGCGTGTCGCTCGATACGCAGAGCCGGGCGCTGCTCGAGGCCGCCACGGCAACCTTCGAGCGCGCAGCCCAGGAAGTGGCCGCGGGCCTGGAATGACCGAAGCTTCAGGGAGCATCGCCATGACGACCGCATATCGACACCTGCCCGCCTGGGCCTGGCTGGGGCTGTGCCTGCTCGCGCAAGGCACGGCCGCCCAGGCACAGATCATCATCAACCCGCCGCCACCCGGCCTGCTGCAGATCAACGGCACCGTGGAAGTCGCCCACCTGCCCTGCAGCGAAGGTGGCGAATTCCCTCCGGCCTGGACGCGCCAGCTCAGCTTCGTCGAGGCCCCGGACAAGCTGTGCGTGCGCTGGAGCGGCAAGAGCCCGGCCGTGAGCGCGAAGTGGGAGCTCTACAAAGTGCTGCCGGGCGACGACCAGAAGATCGCCGGCGGCGACCTGCCTGCCGCCGTGCTTCAGCTGCCGAGCACCGTGTTCCAGATCAGCGTGTATCCCGCGGTGCCGCGCTTCAACACCACAGGCGCCAACCAGAACTACCGGCTGGTGGTGAAGTCGCGCAAGAGCCTGCTCGACGACAAGGTGTACGGCGTGCTGCCCTCGACGCTGGTGCATCTGCCCAAGCCGCAGCCGGCCGATGCCTACGCCTGCAGCACCGGGCCTTCGCGCAAGGTGACTCTCGAGCTGACGAAGATGACCGTCAACCAGACGTCGAGCACCAGCGGTGATGGCGACCGCGACGAGCTGTACGTCAAGGTGGGACGCATCGGCCCGGGCGACTCATCGAACCAGAAGCGCCTGCCCAGCGCCGACGACTACTACCAGGCCTACAACGGCGCCACGGTGAACGAGAACGGCTGGACCAACCAGGACCAGTCGCTGGTCAACAACCCGGTGTTCTGGTCTGGAACGTTGGCCCATGACCAGAGCGTGCTGGTGTCGGTCGCTGCACAGGAGCAGGACAACTCGGACCTGGCGGACATCAAGGCAGGCATCGTCTCTGCAATGACGGCAGTCGCCGGCGTGGCTTCTGCTGCAGGCGGGCCGTATGGCGCGGCAGTGGCAGCGGTAGCGGGTGCAGTGGCGGGCGCCAGCGAAGCATTGATCCCCAACACCCAGGGCCATGACTTCGTCGGTTTCGTGGCGGCGCGCGTGACCAACCGCTGCGGCTTCATCAAGACCGAATGGGTCACGTTCTCGTCGAAGAACACGCCAGCCGGCAAGGTGTCGAACCAGTTCCTCACCAGCGACACGCTCGAGAACATCGAGTCACGGCTGATCGTGCTGGACGCGGTGCCGCAGTTCTGGCCGAACGGCGTGGATTGGGGACCCTACGAGCACCTCGGCACGATGGACGAGTTCTGGTGGGTGGCCTCGGGCACCAGTGCCTCGAAGTACACCTTCAGGCTGCGCACCAAGGCAGGGGCGCTCTAAAGAGAGAAGGGGAAGGCCGCGCGACGCGGCCTTCTGCCTCAGCGGTCGCGCCGCAGCACGAGCTGCGGCGTGGCCCCCGCCGCACCGAGGAGGAACAGCGTGTAGACCCCCTCGGTCACCAGCGTCTGATCGGCAAGGCTCGCCAGCGTGGCACCTGTAGGGCCGGCCACTGCAAGGTCGCGCTCGCCCACAGCCACCTGCGCATAGTCCGACGCAGCGCCATACTCAGCCGTCACGTTCGCGGAGCTCAAGTCCACCAGCAGCGTGGCGCTGCTCACGCCCACAGCGAAGTTGGCGAGCCGCAGCTTCACCTGCGTCGTGACGGTGGAGCTGCGGTTGTCGTCCGACAGGAAGGCCAGCTGCGGCGAGCTCGTCTCGCCGTAGACCGCGCAGGTGGTGTCCGTGGCCGCGGCCATGGTGCGTTGCTGCGTGAGCGCGCTGCCGTTGACCGTGAAGCCGAGTGCGCGGTCGCCAGTGGCCACGTTCACGGCTTCGCTGGTGCCGCCGCCGGCCAGCGCGGGCCGCACGGTCGTGTCGATCTGCGGCGCTGCCATGGCCGTACTCACCAGCGCATTGACGAACACGACGCGGCCGAAGGCATTGGACAGCTTCGTCGAGCCGCCCTCTTGCACCAGAACCACCGCCTGCAGCAGTTTGGCGCTACGCGTGGGCAGCGCCACGATGGTCACAACGCCCTCGCTCGGCAGCTCGACAGAGGCCACGTCCAGCCGCACGTCGTCGCGATTGCCGGTCTGGGTGATGCGCAGGCGGCGCGAGCCGCTCGAGATCTGCGCATAGCTGCTGAACTGCAGCTCTCCCGTGCCCGATACGGCCGGCGGCACGACCTTGATGTCGGCACTGGCGCTGGTGAGAAAGAGGTCGAGGCTGCTGTTGTCGCTGCCGTTGAAGAAGCGCACCTTGCATTCGCCGCTGCCGGGCTCGCCCTCGCCTTCTTCGTAGACCGCGAGCTGCAGGCTGCCGCTGCTGCCGTAGAGCAGCGCGGTGATGTAGCTCTTGCGGCCCGGGTTGATGCCCTGCTCCACCAGCGTCACTCCGTCGGCCTTCAGGCGCAATGTCTTGGAGTCGTCGCTGATGCCGATGAAGCCGGTGGCGTCGCCGGGCTGCAGCGTGGCCAGCGTGTCGGTATCCAGCTGGGCCGTGATGTTGCCGAAGTCGAGCGTGGCGTTGACGAAGCGGATGTTGGCGGGCTCGTCGCGGCTGCCGCCGCAGCCCGTGAGGCCCAACGGCACGATCGCCACGGCGCCCATTGCGCCGAGGAGCGTGCGGCGCGTGGTCGAAACGTTGTTGGTGGGTTCTTGAATCAGGTCGGCCATCGTCGTCTCATCCCTGTGGGCAGGGTCGCCCGGAAGGATGGACGATACCGCAGCGGCGCGGCCCTCCGCCGCGCGCTTGCAGGCTTTACCTGGCTTACCTGACCAGGGACGCCAGCACGCGGCGCAGCGCCTGCACGGCCTCGGCGATCTGCGCCCGTTCGATGACGAGCGGCGGCGCCAGGCGCACCACGGTGCCATGGGTGTCCTTGGTGAGCACGCCTTCGTGCATCAGGCCTTCGCACACGGCACGCGCGCTGGCGAATGCCGGGTCGATCTCCACGCCGATGAGCAGGCCCTTGCCGCGCACTTCGCGGACGGCCGGGTGGCCCAGTGCCCGCAGCTCGGTCATCAACGCTTCGCCGCTGGCAGCCGCACGCTCGGAGAGCTTTTCCTCTTCGAGCAGCTGCAGCGCCGCGCTGCCCACGGCGGCCGACAAGGGGTTGCCGCCGAAGGTGGAGCCGTGGTCACCGGGGGTGAACACGGCCATCACGTCTTCACGCGCCAGGAATGCGCTCACCGGCAGCAGGCCGCCGCCCAGCGCCTTGCCAAGCGTGAGCCCGTCGGGGCGGATGCCTTCGTGGTCGCAGGCCAGCAAGGCACCGGTGCGGCCCAGGCCGGTCTGGATCTCGTCGCAGATGAGCAGCACGTTGTGCTTCGTGCAGAGCTCGCGCGCCTTCTTCAGGTAGCCCGCGGGCGGCACCACGATGCCGGCCTCGCCCTGGATGGGCTCGACGAGGAAGGCCACGGTGTCGGGCGTGATGGCGGCTTCGAGTGCGGCCGCATCGCCGAAGGGCACGGTCACGAAGCCGGGAGCGAAGGGGCCGAAGCCGGCGCGGTATTGCGGCTCGGTGGAGAAGCCCACGATGGTGGTGGTGCGGCCAGCGAAGTTGTCGGCCGCCACGATGATCTGCGCACGCCCTTCGAGCACGCCCTTGACGGTGTAGCCCCACTTGCGCGCGGCCTTCAGCGCGGTTTCCACCGCCTCGGCGCCTGAATTCATGGGCAGTGCGCGGTCCATGCCGGTGGCGGTGCACAGGCGCTGCAAAAAGGCGCCGAGCTTGTCGGTATGGAAGGCACGCGAGGTCACGGCCAGTCGCCGTGCCTGCGCGACCAACGCTTCGACCAGCTGAGGATGGCTGTGGCCGAAGCTGACGGCCGAATAGGCCGACATCATGTCCAGATACCGGCGCCCCTGCTCGTCCCACAGATACACGCCCTGGCCGCGGGTGAGGACCACGGGCAGCGGGTGGTAGTTGCGCGCGCCATAGCGCTCTTCGAGGGCGATGGGGCTGGCTTCGAGCGGAAAGCCGGGATGGGCGGTCATGGAGTCTCCGGTTCTGTCGTGACTGGCTGGGGGAATCAAGGCACTGTAGCCATGCTGCGGCGCAATGTGCTTTCCACTTGTTGTAGCCAGCCGCAGAATCACGCAAAGATCTTGCACATACAGGCCGCACCATGGATCAATCACACTCTATTACCCCTCCTTCAAGCACGGTAGACACGCTCGACCGCCGCCTGCTCACCCATTTGCAGCGTGCCGGCCGCGCCTCGAACGTGGAGCTGTCGGCAGCGGTGCACCTGTCGGCGCCGCAGTGCTTTCGCCGCGTGAAGGCGCTCGAGGAGCGCGGCGTGATCCGTGGCTACACCGCCCAGGTGGACCGCGAGGCGCTCGGCTATGCGGTGATGGCCTTCGTGAGCGTGGACATCACGGCCGAACAGTTCGCCCGCGTACGCGAGTTCGAACACACGATCCGGCAGTTCCCGGAGATCCTCGAATGCCACACGGTTTCGGGTGATTCCGACTACCTGCTCAAGGTGGTGGCGCGCGACCTGAAGGCGCTCTCGCAGTTCCTCACCGACCGGCTCATGCAGATCAGCGGCGTGGCCAACGTGCGCTCGATGATCTGCCTCGAAGAGATCAAGCCGCCGGCGCCGCTGCCCACCGAGGTGGGCTGACCGCGCTTTCTCTTCACGACATGCCGGCGGCGTTTCACGCCCGGCGGCGGCGACTCGTCGCATCAGCCTCGCGCAGCCCCCCGGCTGTCTCCAGCATGGCAACCGTTCCACCACCGGAGACCGCCATGCCCAGCCCCATCGTCCCCGTCCACATTGCCTTCGCCTTGAGCGCCCTGCTGCTGGGCCCCTTCGCGCTGTGGGCCCGCAAGGGCTCGCGCCCGCACCGCGCCGCCGGCTATGCCTGGGTCACGCTGATGCTCGGCGCGGCCGTGTCGAGCCTCTTCCTGCGCGACTTCGACAAACCCAACATCGCCGGCTACACGCCCATCCACATCGTCACGCTGGTCACTTTCATCGGCGTGGGCGGCGGGCTGTGGTTCATCATTGCGCGCCGCGACGCCGCCATGCACAAGCGCTACATGCAGGGCACCTACATCGGCGGCTGCATCGTCGCCGGCCTGTTCGCGCTGTCGCCCAAGCGCTACCTGGGCAACCTGCTGTGGAATGAATGGCTCGGTCTGGCGACCAGCCAGACCGAGTTGGGAATGATCTTCTCGCACACGCCGGGATGGGTGTTCGGCCTCTTCCTGGCGCTGCTTGCGCTGGGGGTGTCGCAATGCTTTGCCCGTGAGGCGTCACTGCGGCGTGTGCTGTCGCTGCCGCTGACCATGACCGCGCTGGCAATCTACGGACTGGTGGCGGCCATCGGCGCCGCGCCGGTCACGCTGTCGCTGTGGAGCACTGCCGCCGTGCTGTCGGCCGGCGTGGTGTTGGCGATCCCACCCCAGGCTGGCACGAGCTACAACATGGCCCGACGCCGCTTCGCACTGCCCGGCAGCGTGGTGCCGCTGCTGTTATTCATCGGCATCTTCGTCGTCAAGTACACGGTGAGTGTGAAGCTTGCGCTGCAGCCTGAACACGCCCAGCAACTCGATTTCGCAGCGGCTGTGAGCACGGTGTACGGCATGTTCAGCGGCATCTTCATCGGGCGCGCCGCGCGGCTGTGGAAACTGGCCCATGCCGGCAGTACCGCGCGCCCGGTAGAGGCAGGCGCTGCGTGAACCTCGTTCCTTGTCCTGCTGCGGCTACAGCCACAATCGGTCGCACCATGCAGCCTTCGTCGAACCCCAACGGTCCTGCCCGCGACCTCACGCTGCGTGGCTACACGCAGCGGGGGTTGCGAACCCTCGGGATCTGCCTGGTGATCGCCGCGGTGCTCGCCGCCATGGAGCACGGGCGGGTCGTCGAGAACGTCGTCTATTCGGTGTGCATCGGCATGAGCTGCTGGCTGCTGATCGACGTATGTCGAGCTCTCATCGCTCGCCTGGCCCGCACCCGCTACCCGCAGACGCTGCTCGCAACTCACGGCTGGCCGGGCTGGCTGCGCATGTCACTCGTCATCGTCGTGGGGGTCTTGCTGGGTTTCACGCTGGGTGTGAGCCTCGCCGACCTCATCCTGGGCAACCCCGCGCCGATGCTGCGGCCCTCTCACTGGCGGGCTTATCTTTTCGGGCTCACCGTAACGGTGGTGGCCTCGGCGGCCAGCACCTATTTCTTCAAGACGAGCGCGACGCTCGCCAGCGTGCGTGCCGAAGCAGAAGCCGCGCGCCGCGTGGCCGCGGAACACCAGCTCAAGCTGCTCGAATCGCAGCTGGAGCCGCACATGCTGTTCAACACGCTGGCCAACCTGCGCGTGCTCATCTCGGTGGACCCACCGCGCGCGCAGGCCATGCTCGACCGGCTCATCGGCTTTCTGCGCGCCACGCTCAATGCCAGCCGCGTGGGGATGCATCCGCTGGCGGCTGAATTCGAGCGGCTGGCCGACTACCTCGCGCTGATGCAGGTGCGCATGGGCGAGCGCCTGCAGGTCGAGCTAAGCCTGCCCGCGGACCTGGCCAACCAGCCGGTGCCTGCGCTGCTGCTGCAGCCGCTGGTCGAAAACGCCATCAAGCACGGCCTGGAGCCGCACCGGGGCGGCGGCCGCGTCAGCGTGTGCGCATCGATCGAAGGCGACGGCCGGCTGAGGCTGGCCGTGCACGACAACGGCGCGGGCCTGCCAGCCACCGGGCTCGCGGCCGACGGCAACGCGGGTTCGGGCTTCGGCACCACGCAGGTCCGCGAACGCCTGACCACGCTCTATGGCGACGCAGCCAGCTTCACACTGGCGCCCGGGCCCGAAGGCGGCACGCTGGCCGTGCTGCTGCTACCGCCTCAAAGCGCGACGAAGGCGACATCCACATGAGCCCCACCTCCACGCCCACCGCATTGATCGCCGAAGACGAAGCCTTGCTCGCACAAGCGTTGCGCGCCGAACTGGCGGCGCAATGGCCGCAGTTGCAGGTGGTGGCGGCGGCCGAAGACGGTGAGGCCGCGGTGGACGGTGCGCTGAAGCTGCAGCCCGATGTGTTGTTCCTCGACATCCGCATGCCGGGCATGAGCGGGCTGGAGGCGGCGCAAGCCGTCATCGAAGACTGGCCCGACGGTGTGCCGCTGCCACTGATCGTGTTTGTCACCGCCTACGACCAGTACGCCTTGCAGGCCTTCGAGCGCGCCGCCGTGGACTACGTGCTCAAGCCCGTGCAGGGCGAACGGCTCGCACGCACCTGTGCGCGGCTGCAGGGGCTGCTGCGACAGCGCACTGCCGGTGGCGATGCAACGACGCTCGGCGCTGCGGTGGACCAGTTGCGCGCGCTGCTCGGCGCCTGCGGTTTGGCTGGCGCCCCCGCGGCGACAGCGCCGCTGTCGATGATCCAGGCCGGTGTGGGCAACACGCTGCACATGGTGCCGGTGGACGAGGTGCTGTATTTCGAGGCGGCCGACAAGTACGTGCGCGTCATCACCGCTGCACAGGAGCATCTCATCCGCGTGTCGCTGCGCGAGCTGGTGCCGCAGCTGCCCGCCGGGCGCTTCTGGCAGATCCACCGCGGCACCGTGGTGCGCTGCGACGCCGTCGAGACCGTCACGCGCGACGAGGCCGGCAAGCTGCATCTGGCTTTGCGCGGCCGGCCGGAATGGCTGGTCGTGAGCCGCATGTACGCGCACCTGTTCCGCGCGATGTAGCGCTGTCGCCGCGGCGCCACACAGTTAATCTTTCGTCAAGCTTCGTGACGGCTCCTGCCGGGCCTGCGTCATCGCAGCGCATCGCCCAGCCTCCCGGCCCGCCCGGCTTTCTCCCTCTGAAAGTGCCCTTTCCAGAGGGATCGAACGGCCCATGGCGCCTGCTCTTTACTCCAGTGCGCGCGGCGCGAACACCAGTATTAACACTCGCTTTATTTGATTAACCGGTACTTAAAGAATGCGCGCCGGGGGATTGGTGCTGCCCCGGTGCCAGGCCTCCTGCGGTATCGCGATCCAACGTCTAGGAGACAACCATGAAACAGAGAAACGCTCGCACCCTGCCGAAAGCCTTGAAGCTGGCCGGCCTCGCCCTCGCCGCCAGCGCTGTCTGCGCCCCAGCCTTCGCCGTCGATTGGGGTGGCTACTTCCGCACCGGCCCCGGCGGGAGCAAGAAAGACGCTCAGCGTGCCTGCTATGGCCTGCCCGGCGAAGGCATGAAGTACCGCCTGGGCAACGAATGCGACTTCTACGGCGAGTTCCTGCTCAGCCAGGGCTTCGAGAAGGAAGGCGTCAACTACAAGGCGCACCTGATGACCAACCTGTTCGAGGGCAACACCGACGGCAACACCTCCAAGGTCGGCATCAACCAGATGTACGTCGAAGGCAAGGGCTTCGACATCGCGCCCACGGCCAATTTCTGGATCGGCAAGCGCTTCTACGGCCGAGCCGACGTGCACATCACTGACACCTTCTTCACCAACATGAGCGGCACCGGCGCCGGCGTGAACGAAGTGGCCGTCGGGCCTGGCAAGCTGGCCTTCGCCTACTTCCACACCGACGACGCCAACGACACGGAGCTGCGCCGCTCGGGCAACCGCTTCAACGCCGAGCTGTACGACCTGGGCGTCAACCCGGGCGGCAAGCTGCGCCTGATCGGCACCTACACCGACGGCAACTTCAGCGACGACCCCACCACCGCTGCAGCTGACGAGGGCAAGGACGGCTTCGCCTTCACGGTGCAGCACAACCAGGAGAACTTCCTGGGCCTGGGCGGCGGCAACACGCTGTGGGTGCAATACGCACAAGGCTCCGCAGGGCTGAACGGCAACTTCGCCACGCTGACGGCGCCCTCGGGCAACAAGAGCTGGCGCGTGGTGGAGAGCTTCACGTGGCAGACCGGCGCCTTCGGCGGCCAGGCCATGGCGATGTACCAGCAGGACAAGTTCGACGCCGGCGGTGACGTGGACAGCATCTCGGTGGGCGGCCGCGCTTCGTATGCCGTCACCAAGCACTTCAAGCTGGTGGCCGAAGCCGCCTATGCGCAGCGCAAGCCGGACGGCGCAGCCACGCAGAAGCTGGCCAAGTTCACGTTTGCGCCCACGCTGTCCACCGGCCCCGGCTTCTGGAACCGCCCGGAACTGCGCCTGTACGTGACCACCGCGAAGTGGAACGACGCCGCCACGGCCGTGATGGGCCTGCCCCCGGCCTTCACCGGCAAGACCCGTGGCACCAGCTACGGCGCACAAGTCGAAATCTGGTTCTGATTCGGGCCCACCTTCGCGTAGCGGCTTTGCGCTCGCAAGGTGGCAACGTGAAAGTGCAACTCGCTCCTCAAGGAGCGCCCTTTCGACAGGGGTTCGGGCCCTGGGGCAAGCGCCCTCGGGCCCGTTTTTTCGTCGGCTCGCGCAATGCATTTCGCGATCGGTGGCGGCGCTTCGTCGGCACGGGTGTCGCCTCATCGCATGGCCGTTGTGGCTCGGCGCACCGGCAGCAACCATGGCGCCATCGCAACACGCCCGGAGAGCCGCCATGAACACCCCCACCGACCGTGACCTCGAAAAGACCGCTCGCCGCCGCGTGCGCGCGAAGCTCGGCTTCTACATCCATGCCCTCGTGTTCGTGCTGGTGAACCTGGGCCTCTTCGCCATCAACAACGCCACCGGCGGCTACCGCTGGAACGTGTGGCCGCTGATGGGCTGGGGCCTGGGCCTCGGCATCCATGGGCTGGCCATCCTGCTGTCGCTGCAGGGCGACGGGCTGCGACAGCGCATGGTCGAACGCGAGATGGAACGGCTGCGCCAATACCGCTGAGCCGGCCCAGCCACAAGGCACAAAACAAAAAACGCTTGCAGGCGCACAGCCTGCAGGCGTTCTTGCTTGTGTGACGGTGCTTGTGCGAGCGGCTTATGCGGCTGCTTGTCCAGCCGCCCGTGCGACTCACACGGATAGGTCGATCAATCGTCCCAGCCGCCGTGGCGGTGGTGGTAGCGCTTGTGATGCCGCCAGTGCCTGTATTGGTAAGGCGGCGGGCCGTAGTAGTACACCGGGCGCGGCTGCACATAGACCGGCCGCGGCACGTACACGACGGGCGGCGGGGCATACACCACCGGGGGCGGCGCCACATAGACGGGTTGCGGGTAGGCCACCACGCGAGGCGCATTCGAGAACGATGCGCCCACGCCCACCGGGTAGCCCGGCGCCTGCACGTCCACCGACCAGTAGACGTCGCGGCCGGCATGGGCGGCACCTGCCATCAGGGCACCCGCTGCGGCCAGCGAGCCGATCACGAGGGTCTTGAGGGATCTGATCATGTTGGCTCCTTTCGGGACGCGCGTTATTGTTGGAGCGCACGCTGCCAAGGAAACACACGCGCGGTTGTTCTTCCTGAACGGCCGCGCGGCGATTCGGTTCACCACCATTTGGTGAAGAGACGTAAACGAAGGACCCGTCGATAGAATCGACCGATCAATCCCACCCCTTCATTCCAGGCGCATTTCGATGACGGCCAGCCTTCCTAAAGACGCTCCCAAAGAAGAACACAAGCCGAGCAACTTCCTGCGCGCGGTGATCGAGCGTGACCTCGAAACGGGTGCCTACCGCGGCATGCACTTCGCGGGCACGCCGGGCGACGGCAACCACCACGCGCAAGGCCCGCTGGATCCGGCACGCATCCGCACGCGTTTCCCCCCCGAGCCCAACGGCTACCTGCACGTGGGCCATGCCAAGAGCATCTGGCTCAACTTCAGCCTCGCGCAAGAGTACGGCGGCGTGTGCCACATGCGCTTCGACGACACCAACCCTGAAAAGGAAGAGCAGGAGTACGTCGATTCCATCGTCGATGCGGTGAAGTGGCTGGGCTACGGCTGGGACGCGAACAACACCTCGCACCTCTACTACGCCAGCAACTACTTCGACTTCATGTACCGGGCGGCCGAGTACCTCATCGAGACCGGCCATGCCTACGTGGACGAGCAGACCGCCGAAGAGATGCGCGTGAACCGCGGTGACTTCGGCACGCCCGGCGTGGACAGCCCCTTCCGCAACCGCAACGTCGAAGAGAACCTCGCGCGCTTTCGCGAAATGCGTGCGGGCAAGTTCGGCGACGGCGCGATGGTGCTGCGCGCGAAGATCGACATGGCCTCGCCCAACATCAACCTGCGCGACCCGGCCATCTACCGCATCCGCCATGCCGAGCACCACAACACCGGCAACGCGTGGTGCATCTACCCGATGTACACCTTCGCGCACCCCATCGAAGACGCGCTGGAGAACATCACCCACAGCATCTGCACGCTCGAGTTCGAAGACCAGCGGCCGTTCTACGACTGGCTGCTCGAGCGCATCGTGCCCATCCTGCGCACACCGCAGTTCGAGCACGCCAGGCGCGTGATCGAAAACATCGAAGCCTCGGGTCTGGAAGCCGGCAAGGAGTTCGCCCTCACCTGCCACAACCACGGCGCCAAGCTCTTTGCCAGCCAGGCCGAAGGTGAGATGCGCGCCCTCTTCGTTCGCTGGGAGCACGACCGCGACGCAGTGCTGCGCGACCTGCCGGCGTTCTTTGCGCTGCTCAAGCGCGAAACGGCGCAGTTCACGCCGCTGCTGGCCCACGCGCTCGAATCGCGCGAGCCCAACGTTTTCAGGCTGCCGCACCAGTACGAGTTCGCGCGCCTGAACCTCACCTACGTGGTGACCAGCAAGCGCAAGCTGAAGTCGCTGGTGGACCAGGGCATCGTCGACGGCTGGGACGACCCGCGCATGCCCACCATCGTCGGCATGCGCCGGCGCGGCTACACGCCCGAAGGCATTCGTCTCTTCGCCGAGCGCACCGGCGTCAGCAAGGCCGGCGGCTGGATCGACTACAGCAATCTCGAAGGTGCACTGCGTGAAGACCTCGAGGGCAAGGCCGCACGCGCCATGGCCGTGATCGACCCGCTCAAGCTCAAGCTCACCAACTGGTTCGACGTGTTCGGCAACCAGGACCACAAGGAGCCCTGCCACGCGCCGGCCCACCCGCAGCGCCCCGAACTCGGCACACGCAACTTCAGCCTGGGCCCCGAGGTGTGGATCGAACGCGACGACTTCGCCGAAGTGCCGCCGAAGGGCTTCTTCCGCCTCTTCCCCGGCAACAAGGTGCGCTTGAAGTACGGCTACGTGATCGAGTGCACCGGCTTCGAGAAGAACGATGCCGGCGAAGTGACCACCGTGCTCGCCACCGTGGTGCCCGACACCAAGAGCGGCACGCCGGGCGCTGACGCGGTGAAGGTCAAGGGCGTGATCACCTGGGTGGGCGTGCACGACGCCATCGAAGCCGAGGTGCGCCTGTACGACCGCCTGTTCACCGACGCCAACCCCGACGCAGGCGGCCAGGACTTCATGGCCGTGCTCAACCCCGACAGCAAGAAGGTGGTCACCGGCTACCTGGAGCCCTCACTCGCCAGCGCAAAGCCCGACGACAAGTTCCAGTTCGAGCGGCACGGCTACTTCGTTGCCGATCGCAAGGACCACGTGCCGGGCGGCAAGGCGGTGATCAACAAGATCGTCGGGCTGAAGGACAGCTGGGGGAAGTAGCGCGCTGCGCGTGCACCGCAGCCGCCCGCACAGGAGCGGCTGCAGTGCTGCTCAGCAAGGCGCTCCTTGCTCAAACATCTTCTTCACCCGCTCCTGGATCTGCGCAGGCGTCAGGTCTTCCTTGTGCG
>CAMLLU010000049.1 GCA_946480925.1 uncultured Rivibacter sp. | reverse complement strand
CATCCTCGCGAGCATCGAACGGTTTTGTTTGCGAACTTCTAACTCACGACACTAGCGCCGGGCAGCCTTGCCCGGCCGCAACCCTGACAGCGCATGCACATGGCCGTTGGGCCCGCCAAGCACACCGGTCTTGGACTCCAGCGTCTCGAGGATGGGGCAGTCCGGCCGGTCGTCGCCCTGGCAGCAATGCACCAGGTGCTCGAGCGTGGCCTTCATCGCCTGCAGCTCCTTGAGCTTGGCGTCGAGCTCCTCGATGTGCGCCTGGGCCAACGCCTTGACCTGGCGGCTCGGGCGCCTGCGGTTCTGCCACAGGCCCAGCAGCTCGCGGATCTGCTCGATCGAAAAACCGAGGTCGCGCGACTGGCGGATGAAGCGCAGCGTGCTGATCTCCTTGTCGCCGTATTGCCGGTAGCCCGAGTCGGTGCGGGTGGCCTCCGGGAACAACCCCACGCTTTCGTAGTGGCGGATCATCTTGGCCGACACGCCGGAGGCCTTGGCGGCTTCACCGATGTTCATGAAGGTGCTCATCGTGGTGTCCTCTTCAGGCCGCATGTTGCGGTTGCACGGCTCGTGCAGTACCGGCCTGCGTGTCGGCAGCGCCGCGCCAGCGCCGCAGCGTCAAGGCGTTGGTCACGACGCTCACGCTGCTGAAGGCCATCGCGGCGCCCGCGATCACCGGGTTCAGCAAGCCCAGCGCGGCCAGCGGAATGCCGAGCACGTTGTAGGCGAATGCCCAGAACAGGCCCTGCTTGATCTTCGAGTAGGTGCGGCGGGACACGTCGAGCGAATCAGCCACCAGCCGCGGATCACCACGCATC
This sequence comes from uncultured Rivibacter sp., assembly GCA_946480925.1. Next base: position 40,690 of record CAMLLU010000049.1, on the reverse strand, counting down.
AGCGTAACGCCGGCCGTCTCGGTGGCCACATCGGCACCGCCGGCCATTGCGAAGCCCACCGAGGCAGCGGCGAGCGCCGGCCCGTCGTTGAGACCATCGCCCACGAAGGCCACCACGGCGCCGGATTGCTTGAGCTGCTGCACCACCGCGGCCTTGTCGCCCGGCAGCACCTCGGCACGCACGTCGGTGATGCCGAGCTCCTGCGCCACCGCTTTTGCGGCACCGTGGTTGTCACCCGTGAGCATCACGGTCTTGATGCCGAGATCGTGCAGGCGGCTCACCGCCTGGCGCGCCGAGGCCTTGAGGGTGTCGCCGAACGCGAGCAGGCCCAGCAGCTCGGCGCCATGGCCGTTCTTGCGCACCAGCCACGAGAGCGTCTTGCCCTGCTGCTGCAGCCGCTCGGCCTCGGCAGACAGAACGCCCGGCTTCAGGCCCAGCTCGCGCAACAGCCGCGTGCTGCCCAGCGCCAGCACGTCGCCACGCACCGTGCCTTCGACACCGCGGCCCGGCAAGGCCTTCGCGTCTTGCGCCTCGGGCATCTCTGCCCTTTCGGCCCGCGCCTTGTCGAGCACGGCCAGCGCGAGCGGGTGGCTGCTCGCCTTCTGCAGCGCGGCGGCGAGGCTCAGCACCTGCGAGCGCTCGACGCCGGGCGCGGCTTCAACGGCCACCAGCGAGGGCTTGCCTTCGGTGAGCGTGCCGGTCTTGTCGAAGGCCACCACGGTGACGGCATGCGCCACTTCCAGGGCTTCAGCGTCCTTGATGAGGATGCCGTGGCGGGCCGCCACACCGGTGCCCACCATGATGGCCGTGGGCGTGGCCAGGCCCAGCGCACACGGGCAGGCGATCACCAGCACGGCCACCGCGTTGATGAGCCCCTGCTCCCAGTCGCCGGAGGCAACGCCCCAGCCCAGCAGCGTGACGAGTGCAATGCCCAGCACCACCGGCACGAACACCGCGCTCACGCGGTCGACGATGCGCTGGATGGGCGCCTTGGCGGCCTGCGCCGATTCGACCAGGCGGATGATGCGCGCCAGCGTGGTCTCGGCGCCGATGGCCGTGGTGCGCACGAGCAGCGCGCCTTCTGCGTTGATGGAGCCGCCGGTCACCTGGTCGCCCACGCCCTTGGCCACTGGCAGGCTTTCGCCGGTGATGAGCGATTCGTCGATGTGGCTGCGGCCTTCGACCACCTCGCCGTCCACGGCCACGCGGTCGCCGGGGCGCACCACCACCAGGTCGCCCAGGGCCACTTGCTCGACGGGCACGTCGAGTTCAGCGCCATCGCGCCGCACGCGCGCCGTCGTGGGCCGTAGTGCATTGAGGGCGCGAATCGCATCGGCCGTCTGGCGCTTGGCGCGCCCTTCGAGCCACTTGCCCAGCAGCACGAGGGTGATGACCGCTGCGGACGCCTCGAAATAGAGGTGCGGCATGCCGTGGTCGGCATGCTGGTAGAGCAGGTAGACGGAGAGCCCGTACGCGGCCGAGGTGCCCAGCGAGACCAGCAGGTCCATGTTGCCCGTCTTGGCCAGCACGGCCTTCCAGCCGGCCCGGTAGAAGCGCCAGCCCAGCCAGAACTGCACCGGCGTCGCCAATGCGAGCTGCCACCAGCCCGGCAGCACCCACTCCACACCGAACAGCTGCAGCAGCATGGGCAGCACGAGCGGCAGCGTGAGCGCCGTGCTCACGGCCACGGGCCACCAGTCGGGCAGCGACCGCTTCACGGCGGCTTGTGCCTCACGGGACTCTTTCACGGCATAGCCGGCCTTTTCGATGGCGGCCTTCAGCGCCGACGCCGGCACGGTGGACAGCGCCCGCACCGTGGCGGTCTCGGTGGCGAGGTTCACCGTGGCCGACAGCACGCCGGGCACCCGCTTCAGCGCCTTTTCCACACGGCCCACGCAGGAGGCGCAGGTCATGCCTTCGATCTGCAGCGTAGTGTCTTCGGCCGCCACGTCGTAGCCGGCCTTGCGCACGGCGGTAGCCAGAGCCGCAGCGTCCACGCCCGCAGCGGTGCTGACCGACGCTTCCTCGGTGGCCAGGTTCACGGTGGCCGATTCCACGCCGGGCACGGCCTTCAGCGTTTTTTCGACGCGCATGACGCACGACGCACAGGTCATGCCGGTCACCTGCAGCCGGATGCCATGGGGGTTCGAGATCACGGGGGCGTGTGTGCTCACGGTGGGTTCCTCAGGAGGCGATGCCTGCATCATCGAGCTTCCAACGTTGGCAAGGTCAAGGTGCTTTTTGCAATTTCCACCCCCGCAGTGCTGTTTTCTGGTTTGCCGGCCTTGACCTTCCCACAGTGGAAACGTCGACAGTATGCTAACCAACAACCCCAGCCTGGAGAAGCAATGATTGCCTTCGAAGTCAACGACATGTCGTGCGGCCACTGCGCGAGCACCATCACCAAGGCACTGAAGGACGTGGACAAGGACGCCCGTGTGCAGATCGACCTGGCCGCGCACCGCGTGCAAGTGGAGCCCGCCTCCGCCGGAGCACAGGAGCTGGCCGACGCCATTCGCGAGGCGGGCTACACGCCGGTGCCGCTGCAGGCATGAGGCACGCATGACCCGGGCGTCCCGGCTGGACGCCTGCGGCCTTGCCGGGTTTAATGGGCCGGAGGTCCCGGCTCCCATGAAACCTCCATCACGACCCGAAGACGAAGCGACCCGGCTGGCTGCGCTGCGTGCGCTGGACATCCTGGACACCCCGGCCGAGGAACGCTTCGAGCGCATCACGCGGCTGGCGCGGCGCCTGTTCGGCGTGCCGATGGCGACCATTTCGCTGGTCGACGAAGACCGGCAATGGTTCAAGTCGCACCCCGGCCTGGAGGTGGAAGAAACGCCGAGGGACGTGTCCTTCTGCGGGCACGCCATCCTGGGCGACGGGGTCATGGAAGTGCCCGACGCCACGGCCGACGAACGCTTCCAGGGCAACCCGCTGGTCGAGCAGGCACCGAACATCCGTTTTTACGCGGGCTTTCCGCTCAAGGCGCCCGACGGCAGCAAGATCGGCACCCTGTGCCTGCTCGACCGCACACCACGCTCGCTTTCGGCTGAAGACCACGACCTGCTCAAGGACCTGGCCGGCATGGCCGAGCAGGAGATGGCCGCGCTGCAGCTGGCCACCACCGACGAGCTGACCGGCCTGTCGAACCGCCGCGGCTTCCTCGCGTTGGCGCAGCAGGCGCTGGCGATGTGCCGCCGCGCGGGCCGTCCGGCCTGCCTGCTGTACTTCGACCTCGACGGGCTCAAGGCCGTGAACGACCGCCTGGGCCATGCCGCCGGCGACGAGCTGATCCGCGGCTTCGCCGCCGTGCTGCGCCAGGCCTTCCGTGCCTCCGACGTGCTGGCAAGGTTGGGCGGCGACGAGTTCGTCGTGCTGATGACCTATTCGCCGGAAGCGGCCGAGTCCGTGCAGCAACGCCTGCAGGAGATGGTGGACGAGCGCAACGCCGCGCGCCCCGGCGAGCCCATGCTGCGCTTCTCGGGGGGCGCCGTGCTGATCGACCCGCAAGGCGACGGCGGCATCGAGCAATGGCTGCGCGAAGCGGACGCCCGGATGTACGAGCGCAAGCAGGCCCGGCGGGGCCTGGCCTGAAGGCCGGCAAGGGCGCGTTCCTTCAACGATGGGATATCGCCCGTGCGCCTTCCGCAGCAAAGTGGCTGCTGCGGTCACATCGGCTTCACGAGACCTCGGCACGCTGAAGCGGCCACCATGGGAGGAACGAACATGACGACAGCACCGGCACACGTCGCCAATGCCGCGCGCGAGCGCATCCGGCAAAGCATGGACCTGATCCGCCGCTCGTTGACGGCCATTGCCGATGGCCGTCCGGGCGATGCCGAACCCGACCTCGCACGCCGCGCCGCCGTGCTGCAGCGGCGCCTGGGCATGGCCCGTGTGGACGCCGCGAGCGTGGCGCCGGCCGCCGGCCCAGAAAAGACCTGGGGCAAGACGATCGACTTCGTCGACTACGTGTTCCTCGAGCGCGGCATGCGCGCCGGCCGGGCCGTGGCGCGCGTGGCCACGCGGGAGGGTGCAGGCTTCGGCACCGGCTTCATGGTGTCGCCGCGCCTGTTCATCACCAACAACCACGTGCTGCCCGATGCCGCAGCGGCGCGCGACCTGGTGGTCGAATTCGAGTTCGAGCGCGACGTCCGCGGGGCGCGCAAGGTCACCACGCAGTTCGCGCTCGCGCCGCAGCTGTGCTTCGTGACCAACCACGAGGACGACCTCGACTACACCGTGGTCGCCATCGGCGAGAGGCTCGGCGGCCCCGGCGTGCTGGGCACCTATGGCTACGTGCCCATCTCCGGCGCGCGCGACAAGCACGCGCTGGGCGACCACGCCAACATCATCCAGCACCCCGACGGCCGGCTGAAGGAGGCGGTGCTGCGCGAGAACCAGCTGGTGGCCCGCGCGAAGACGGCACTGCACTACGTGGCCGACACCGAACCGGGCTCTTCCGGCTCACCGGTCTTCAACGTGCGCTGGGAGGTGATCGCGCTGCACCACTGGGGCGGCCCGCACCGCGACCTGGTGGACGTCGACGGCCAGCCGCTGGCGAAGACGGTCAACGAGGGCATCCGCATCAGCGCCATCGTGGGCGACCTGAGCACGCGCAAGAACACCCTCGCCTCGCCGGCACGCGACTTCATCACCGAGGCACTGGCGCTCGGGCTGGAGCCCGATGCCGCGCCCATCGCCACGCCAGGCGCGCTCGACACGCCGGCCGCCAGTGCCCACGTGAGCGCCGACGGCGTGGCGACGTGGACGATCCCGCTGCGGGTGAGCATCCAGCTCGGTGGGCTGGCGGCTGCCGCCACGACCATCGGCACGACGACTACCGCCATCACGACCGTGCCGCTCGGCAGCGAGCCTTTGGCGCCGGTGCTGGATGCCGTCTCCGAGCGGGCACTGGTGCTCGACGACGACTACGCAAGTCGCTCCGGCTACGACCCCACATTTCTCGAAGGCCACCCGATCTCGCTGCCGATGCTGCGCACCGAGGCCGCGCGCGAGGCGGCTGCGATCAACCGCGAAGCGGCGCCCGGCCGCAGCCGCCACGAGCTGCCCTACGAACACTTCAGCGTGGTGATGAACGGCCGCCGCCGCCTGGCCTACTTCACCGCCACCAACATCGACGGCCGGCTGGCCAAGAACTACGACCGCAAGACCGGCACGATCAGCGACCCGCACGTCGACGACGGTGACGAAGAAGCCGCCGAGGCCAGCGAACTCTGGTTCGCCGACGGGCGCATCGGCGAAACGGAGCAGACACCGCCGCGCCTCTTCGAGCGCCAGACCACCTTCGACGGCGACGGCCAGCCGCTCGACCGCCGCGGCAACGCGCACCGCAACCGCATGTTCCAGCAAGGCCACCTCACGCGCCGGCAAGACCCGCTGTGGGGCGACGACGGCGTGGTGGTGCGCGCCAACGCCGACACCTTCCACGTGACCAACCGCGCGCCGCAGGTCGGCTTCTTCAACATGGGCGCGCGCAAGGCCGACGCGGAGGCCGGCGACCATGCAGGCGGGCTGTTGCACTGGCGCGCGCTCGAAGACTACGTGCTGAACAACGCCGTGGCAGAAAAGGCTCACGTCACCGTGTTCACCGGCCCCATCTTCGACGACCGCAACGACATCCCCTGGGAGCGCGGCATGCCGGGCATGCGCGGCTTCAAGGCGCCGCGCGAGTTCTGGAAGGTCATCGTGCGCGTCGAAGGCGGTCGCCTGCGCGCCACCGCACTGTGCGCCGACCAGTCGCCGCTGATCGACCACGTGCCTGAAGCCACGATGACCGACGCCGAGCTGCGGCGGGTGAGCTTCGAGCAGGTGCGCCGCTACCACGTGAGCATCGCGCAGCTGGAGGCGCGCACCGACATCGACTTCGGCGACGCCGTGCGCGCCGCCGACACGCACCCCGGCGGCGAACCGCGTGAAGTGCGCTCGCTGGCCGACTTGCTGGGCACGCCGGCACCGCCGCCGAACCCCGGCAGCGGCGAGGACGACACCACCACGGCGCTGGCGGCCCGCAAGCGCCCCCACCCCAAGCTGGGCAACGGCGACCGTGCCACCCGGGCGAGCCGCCGCTGAAGAGCTGCGGGGCTACGACCTCTCGCCCAGCCCGTCCACCAGCTCGCGTATGGCCTTGGACTGGTAGTTCGCCGCCATCTGCTTGAGCTGCATGGCCAGCGGCTGGTAGGCCGCGTCCTCCGCGGCCAGACGTTCGGCGAGTTCGCGGATCAGCCGCATGTTGCCGGTGCGCGCCAAGTGCTGCAGCTGGGCCAGCTCCTCGGGCGGCGGCGCCTGGATGGGCCCGCGCGGCACTTGCGGCGGCGCGCTCGGCTGCATGGCGGCCGGGAAGATCCAGTGCAGCCCGAGCAGCCTGCCGATGCAGTTGAGCAGCGCGGCACGATCCACCGGGCGGCGCAGGCTGTCGTCGGCACCCAGGGTCTGGGCAGCCTTGTAGTCCGGCGAGGCACTGGCGGCGGTGAGCATCACCAGTGGCGGCATCGTGCCTTCGGCCGGCACGCCGCGGCGCAGGCTGCTCACCACTTCGGCGTCCGCCAGCCCGGGGAGCTTCTCGTCCAGCAGGATGAGGTCAGGCCAGTGGCCCGCGGCCGCGGCCAGCACCTGGGCGCCGTCGCGGGCCTCGTCGACGCTGAAGCCCAGCGTGCGCAACACGTCGGCCAGCATGATGCGGCTCACCATGATGTTCTCGGCCAGCAAGACGCGCCGCGCCGGGCCTTCGTAGCCGATGGCCCCGAGCACGAGCTTGTGGGCTTGAGGTGCCGCCGTCGCGGCCTGCAGGTCGATCTCGAAACGGAAGCGGCTGCCGCGCCCCGGCTGGCTCTCGGCCTGGATGCGCCCGCCCATCAGGCCCACCAGGCGCTGGCTCACGGCCAGCCCCAGCCCGGTCGCCGCCAGGGTCACCCGGCTCGATTCGCTCACCTGCTCGATGGGGGTGAACAGCTGCGACAGCAGCGTGGCGTCCATGCCGATGCCGGTGTCGGTGACCTCGAAGCGCACGCGCGTGCCGCACTCGCCGCCCGGCACGGCCCGCACGCGCAGCCCGATGGAGCCGCGGCTGGTGAACTTGACGGCGTCGTTCAGCAGGTTGAGCAGCACCTGGCGCAGGCGCTGCTCGTCGGCCAGCACCATGGTCGGCAGCGCGGGGTCGAGCTCGTACACGAAGTCCAGCTGCTTCTCCTCGGCCTTGACGCGCATGACCGCCACGACCGAATCGGCCAGCATGCGCAACGGCGTGGGTACCAGGTGCAGGTCCATCTTGCCGGCTTCGATCCGGGCCAGGTCGAGCAGGTCGTTGATGAGCGACAGCAGGTGCTCGCCGCTGGACTGGATGCTGGCCAGCCCGTCGCGCAGGCGCTGCGTGAGCTGCGGCTCGCGGCGCAGGATCTGTGCATGGCCGAGCACCGCGTTGAGCGGCGTGCGCAGCTCGTGCGACATGATGGCCAGGAACTCGCTCTTGGCACGGCTGGCCGCCTCGGCATCGCGCCGCGCCTGCCGGTCGGCCTCGGCCTGCCGGCGCTCGGTGATGTCGATCACGAAGGCGATGCCTTCGTCGGTGGAGTGGGCGAACAGCACGGCGCCGATGAGCACCGGCACGAGGCTGCCGTCCTTGCGGATGTAGCGCTTCTCGTAGGGCTGGCAGCGGCCGTGCTGGCGCAGCTCCTCTCCGGCGCGCCGGTCGGCCTCCACGTCGGCCGGCGGCGTGAGCCGCGCCCAGTTCACGCGGTCGGCCTGCAGGTCTTCGCGGCTGTAGCCGATGATGTCGAGGAAGGCATCGTTGGCCTCGTAGACGCGGCCCGAAAGGTCCCACATGAACATGCCGATGATGCTGGAGTCCACCAGCCGGCGCAGCTGCGCCTCGCTGGCCTGCTGCGCGGTCTGCGCCGCCTGCTGCTCCAGCGTGCGCTGCTCGATGCGTTCACCCATCGCGTTGATGCCGCGCTGCAGCTCGCCGATCTCGTCGTCGCCCTGCGGCCGCGCGACGCGTGCGGAGAGATCGCCCTGCTCCATGCGACGCACACAGTCCAGTGCGTCGCGCACGCGCCGTATCAGCCTGCGAGCGAACAGGCCGAAGGCCAGCGCACTCAAGCCCAGCGCGAAGAAGGCCGAGAGGCCGATGCCCGCCACGAAAGCCTGCTGCGCGCTGGCTGCGTCGTGCTGGGACACCGACACGCCGATCAACCAGTCGATCGGCTGCAGCGTCTCGAACACCGCCATGCGGCGCTCGCCGCCGTCGGCGTACCAGAGCGTGCCTGCGCCGCGGCGGAACATCTCTTCCACGTGCGGATCGCGCAGCGGCTGGCCCGCCGGCCGCGTCGGGTGGTGGATGACGCGCGAGTCCACACGGTCGATGACGAACACGCGGCCGCTCACGAAGCCTTCGGAAGCGCGCAGCCGCTCGGCCTGCCTCTGCGCCTCGCGCGCCGCTGCCTGGGTGCCGGCGCGATCGAGCTGCTGCTGGATGGCCTGCGTCGTCGCCTCGAGCTGCAGCCGCAGCACGTGCTCCTGTGAACGCGTGAGCGCGCCTTCGAGCAGCAGCACGCCGGCCACGGTGATGGCAGCCGTCATCACCAGCAGCGTGGCGACCGACAGCAACGTGATGCGCGGGCCGATCTTCACGGAGCCGTTGTCCGGGCCGCCGGCTCAGAAGTTGTAGTGGTCCACGGTGTCACGTGTGAACACGAGCACCGGCAGCGCCACCTGCAGGCTGACGCCGTCGACCCGCGGCGTGAAGCGGCCCAGGCGGCCCGCCTCGAAGGGCTGGCCGGCGCGCAGGCCCGGGTACTTTGCATCGACGTGGCGCTTCATCGCGGCGATCCAGCTGGTCTGGTTGAGCGCGGTGAAGCGTGCGGCATCGTCGATGCCGGTCTTGACGGCGTCGCAGTACGTCATGCCCACCAGCTTCGAAATGATGACGATGCGGTACGGCGCCTGCGCCGCGGCAGGCGCGAGCATCAGCAGCCGCGCCAGGCAAGCTGCCAGCGTTCTGGCAAGTCGCTCCATGCTCACCTCCAGGCGCCGGCCGGCGCCTCCCAGGGGAATTCCGGGTCGAAAAGCATGATCTGCCAACTGTCGACGCCGTCAAGCCCCCGCGTGCAAGGGCCCGTCGCTGCCAAGGTTGCGACCACGGTAGCGTCACGTCTTGGTCATGCAACATGACGGCGCAGGTCATAGAGTGACGGCTCACCCGCTCCCCCCACAACCCCGTCGCTGCCGTTGCCCTGCCAGGGCCACCGGCTGGCTGCCTTTTGCTTGCCGAACGATGAATCCAACCACCTCGCTGATCGCCGCTGCCTGCGCCGGTGCAGCCATCGCTGCGCTGGCCGCCTGGGGCCTCACCCGCCGGTGGTACGGCACGCGGCTGCAGCTGCTGCAGACCCGCTACGCGCAGTTGCACGCAACGGCCATCCGCTACGAAAAGGAAACCCGGCAGAAGCTCAGCCTGCTGGAAGCCGAACTCGCCGTCGAGCGCGCCCGCTCGCGCTCGGCCGGTGAAGTGCGCGAGCAGCTGGCGCGCCGGGCCGCGCTCGAAGCCGTGCTGGTCGAAGAAGCCTCGAAGCCGAGGGGAGACGACACCGTCTTCCCCGACACCGAGCCGCTCGCCCCGTGGATGAGGTAGCCCGTTCGATGAACCGGTTCCTCCGCACTTCCGAGACTCCCCCGCCCGACCTCCGCGCCATGACCGCCGCGCTGCTGGCGCTGCTGCTGGCGCTGGGCGGCGCCTTTGCCGCCGCCTGGTTCACGCGCGACGCCGAGCTTTTTTCTCTGGCCGCGGCCCCCGGGCTCGCGCCGGACGTGCGCACGCAGCAGCGGCACGACCTGCACCGCACCTTCTTCACGGCCTGGGCCGCCTTGGTGCTGGTGACCCCGGCGCTGGCGCTGGTGCTCTTTCGCGACACGTCGGGGCGTGCCGCGCGCTACTGGCTCGCGTTCTGGACCGTGGCGCTGGTCGCCTTCGCGGTGCATTTCTACTGGGCCGTCTCGGTGATGTTCGGCAACGACTGGCGGCGCATCCTGCACACGCCGCGCGTCAGCGCACCGGTGCTGGACACCGTGTTCGTGGCCTGGTGGTGCGTCGACGTGGGCATCGCCTGGTTTTCACGCTCCGAAGCGCGGTGGGTGAAGCTGCAGCGCAACCTGCTGCATGTGCTGGCATTCGTGCTGTTTTTCATGGGGGCGGCGCGCGAAGGCGAACTCGCTGCCTCGCGCGTGCTGGGCTGGGCCATGGCGGCGGTCGTCGGCCTGGCCGCGGCCCGGTGGGCCGGCGACCGGGTGCGCTGGGCGCTGCGCTGACACGGCGCAGCCGGATCGGCCGGATCGGCTGTATTGCACGTTCTGCCCCATTGCCGGCGCTCCATCTGGGCCGCGACAGCGAACCGTCACGACTCGGCCATGACAGCCTCGGCACGACTGCAAACACTACGTCACCGAAGCGCCCGGCTCATCCCCTGCCACGTGCAGACCGCGGCGCCTGCGGAGTGATTCATGGCGAGCTCGAAGCCGCGTGGAGCGTCCGCCCCCGAAACCGGCATCCAGAGCCCCATTGCCATGACCGACATCCCTTCCCGCAAATCCCGCCCCACGCTCGCCCACCGGCTCGCCAAGCCCCTGCTGGCCCTGGCCGCCTGCTGCGCCGTCACTTCGGCGGCCTGGGCCGACATCGTGGTCGGCCAGGTCGCGCCCTTCAGCGGGCCGCAGGCCGTGACCGGCCGAGCCATCCACGCGGGTGTGAAGCTCTACATCGACGCGGTCAACGCGCGCGGGGGCATCAAGGGGCAGCGCATCAAGCTGGTCACGCGCGACGATGCGCAAAAGCCCGATGAAACCGTGCGCCTGATCAAGGAGATCGTCGCGCAGGAGTCACCCGTCGCATTGATCGGCACGGTGGGCACGAGCAACCTCGAGGCGGTGGGCAAGGATGGCGTGCTGGATCGCCAGCACGTCTCGATGATCGGCGCCATCTCCGGCGCCGCTTCGGTGGCGCGCACCAGCGGCATGCTGGTGGTGAAGGCCAGCTACCGCGACGAGGTGCACCGCCTGTTCAACCAGCTGTCGCAGCTGGGCATGACGCGCGTCGGCCTGGTCTACCAGGACGACGGGTTGGGCAAGGACGTGCTGGCCGGCGCGGCGGATGCGGCGAAGCAATATGGCATCAAGCTGGTGGCGCAGGCCGGCTACGAGCGCAACACCACCAACGTGCAGGCCGCCGTGGAAGCCATGCAGAAGGCGGAACCCCAGGCCATCTTCCTGGGGGCCACGACGGCGGCGGCCGTCGAGTTCGTCAAGGCGTTCGGCACCCGACGCTCCACCACGATCTACGGCATGTCGATCATCGACCCCGAAGTGCTGCTCAAGAAGCTCGGGCCCGAGCAGTCGGCGGGCTATGCGTTCTCGGTCGTGCTGCCGCTGCCTTCGGACGAGAAGGTGCCGCTGGTGCGCGAGTACCTGGCGCTGCAGGCCAAGGCAGACAACCCCGACCTCTCCACGCGTTCGATCGAAGGGTTCATCGCGGCGAAGACGCTGGTGCGCGCCCTGGAGAAGACGCCACGCATGACGCCCGAGGCCGTGGCGACCACACTGCAAGGCTTGGCCAACTTCGACCTCGGCGGCTATCACCTCGACTTCACCGAGGCTGGCCGTGGCGGTTCGCGCTACGTGAACTTCGCGATGATCGGCGCCCGCGGCCGCATCGTGAAGTAAACCGCGCCGGCACGGTACCGGCGCCGGGCGCGGCGTTCAGGCGCTTTGCCGGCGAGGCAGGCGCAACTGCGGCTCCATCGGCCGGCTGCCTGCGGGGGCTTCGTCGAGCCATTCGATGCGCGCGTCCGCACGCATCTGCAGCAGCGTGCGACGGCTGATCGAATGCGTGCGGCCGGCGTGCCGGCTGCCGAACAGGAAGAACTGCCGGTTGGCGCTGTGCCACAGCAGTTCGGCCGCAGCCCATTGCGATTCGATCTGCAGCAGCAGCCATTGCCCCGGCTCAAGGGTGTCGATCCAGTCCGGCTCGGTTGCGGTGCAGGTGTCGGCGCAGTCGGCACAGTCGGCGCTGTCGGCCTGCGACGTAGCGCTCGGGAGGTTCGCGGGTGCCGCGTGGGGCAGCAAGTCGACCAGCAGCGTGGCCAAGGCCTGCACCCGCTCGGGAGGCAACAGCGTGAGCCCCAGCGCCTCGCGCACGGTGTCCAGCCAGGACTCGAGTGCGTCGGGCGCCTTGGGCGCAGCGGAGCCGTCATGCGGCCCGCCCGGCGGCGCCACGCGCTCGATGATCTGGTCGCTGCAGTCGAAGATGCGGCGTGTCACGGGCGAGTCGGGGCCATGGTGCAGCAGCGTTTCGGTGAGCGCATGCACCCACGGCTCGAGCAGGAAGCTGCGCAGGCCCGCCTTCACGTCGGCGTCGCGCAGCTGCGCGCGGATCTGGCGCCGCAGGATCGCCTCCAGCTTGCGGCGCTGCACCGATTCACGGAAGTTGGCAGGCAGGCTCTCCTGCTGGGCTTGCGGAACGTGCAGCGGCGGCAAGAGCACGGCGGCGGATGCTGCCGGTGCAAGGTCGCGGCTGTGTGCCGATTGCGGCACCGGCGCTTCGTCGTCCGCCTGCGACTCGCCTGGAGCCTGCAGCAGGCCCTGCAACCGTTCGATCAGCGCGGCTTGCGAAGCGGCCGGCAGCGCGTTGCTCGGCGCTGCAGGTGAATCGGCCGTGGGCCGCGTCTGCAGGCATTGCAGCAGCAGCCCCAGGCCCACCGGCGCGGCGCCGTGGGCGGCCCTGAGAGCCGCAGGCAGCGGCGCGTGCATTGCGGGCGCAGCGGCGCCTTCACGCGGAGCGGGCGCGGCAGCCGCCTTGCCGCCCACCACCACGGTGAAGGGCCCCGGCCGGGCACCGTGTTCGCGCAGGCGGCGTGCCTGCTCGGCATGGTGTTCGTGGAACCAGGCGGCCAACGCGGCACTCGCGCTGCGCAGCAGCCGCAGCATGTCTTGGTGGTCGAGGCCCAGTTGCTCGAAGGCGCGCACCAGCGCCTTCACGCAGGCCAATGGAGCCAATGCGTCGTGGCCGCGCTGCCTGTGCGGCAACGAAGCCAGCAGTGCTTCATGCTCGCGCACCTCCCACTCGGCTGCGTCGCGCATGCGCTGTGCAACACGCATCACTTCGATGTCGAGCTCGACCTGCCGGTCGTCCACCAGCGCAAGCACCGGGGCGAGCCCGCTCGCAGCCCGCCGTGGCGGCTGCGCAGCCGGCTCCAGCGCGGCGGCGAGCGCATCGGCCAGAGTCTGGTGTCGCTGGGCGAGCCAGCCGCTCAGGCGCTGCAGCTCACCGCGATCGGCCATCGAGAGGCTGCCCGCCAGCGCTTCATGCACGCCCTGCACAAGGGCAGCGGGCAAACCGCTGCACAGCGGCGATTGCAGAGCGACCGACGGCGAGGCGACGCAGGAATGATCGTCCATGTTTGGCGAGGGCGCGGCGACAACAATGCCGCGCTGGCCGCAGTGTGTGAGGGCCCCTCACACCCAGTCATTTCGAAGGTATGACGATTCATTGGCCGCACCGGCTCGACGTGAACGAGGTCACGCCGCAGCCGTGTGCAGCGCTCAGACGGTGACCGTGGGCAACGCCGGCGCGCGAGGCGGCTCGGGCGGCTGCGCGTGGGCCCGCTGGGCCCACGCGGCATGGAGATCGCCCAGTTCGATCAACGGCGGCGACAACGGGGCTTCGACAACGGCCGCATGGCGCTGCTGCACTTCGTGGGCCTTCGCGAACTGCCCGCTCGCGAGGTGCATGCGCGCACGCACCAGCAACCCGGCCGGGTGCTCCTTGAGCCAGGGGCCCAGGTCGCGGACCCAGCGCTGCGCCGCCGCGAGCTGGCCCGCTTCGAGCTGGAGCCAGGCAGCGTCCAGGCAGGCATGGGCGCGCCACAGCCCCATCGGTGCGAGCTCGGCAGCCGCTTCAAGCTGGTGCAGCGCGGCGGCATCGTCGCCCCCGGCATGTGCATGCAGTGCCTGCGCATGCAGGAACGCCGCCTGCAGCTCCGCGTCGTCGCGCAGGCTGGCGAGCGGCTGCAGTTCGTGGTGCAGCGCGTTCATCGCATCGGCCTGGCCCGACAGCACGAGCGCTTCATACAGCCACGGCAGCGCCTCGTGCACGTACAGCCAGGCCTCACGGCTGCGGTAGATCTCGACTGCCTCGTGCAGCACTTGCGCTGCCTCACGATGCTCACCTGCCAGCGCGGCGCCGTGCGCCTGCATCACCATGCGGTGGGCGTCGATCACGCCGAGCGCGGCATTCGGCACGGCGGGTGCGGCGCCGAACCCTTGCGCCTCGGCCGCCACGGCAGCCAGCTTGCTGCGCTGACGCAGCTCGCGGTAGGCGCCACACAGCGCCATGCCTGCCACCAAGGCGCGTTCGGGCTGGTCCACATTGCGCGCCAGCGAAAGCGCTTCCTCGCCGCAATGCACTGCCGCCCACGACAGGCCCAACGCAAGGTGGGCCACGCACAGCGTGGTGTTGGCCAGCGCCAGGCTGCTGCCCGTGGGCTGGCCGCGCGCGGCGGCAGTGGCCTCGTGCGCCAGCTGCCAGCCGGTGACCGGGTCGCCGGTCTTGAGCGCAGTCGCGGCGCGGTTGTTGAGCACGAACGTCTGCTGCAGTTGCGTGCCGGCCTGTTCGCCTTCGCGCTGGGCCCGCTCGAGGATGTCCTCCGCCTTGCGGAAGTCGCGCCGCAGCAGTGCGATCGACGACAGCAGCGTCAGCATCCATTGCAGCCAGTCCAGCGGCGCCCGGTCGCCCGCCAGGCGCAGCGCCTCGTGGGCGTGGTGTTCGGCCGGCGCCAGCACGCGCCGCGAATGGTGGACGCGCGCGGCCACTTCGTGCGCCATGGCGGCCAGCAACGGGTCGCTGTTGGCCTGGGCGCGGTCGAGCAGGTGCCGGGCTGCGCGCAGCGCCTCGCCGTCACCCAGCTGCGCCAGCGCGCGGGCGCGCTCGAGCTGCACTTGCACGTTGGCCGGCTCGATGTCGAGCACGACCTGCAGCAGGTTTACCGCCACCGCCCACTTCTGCTCGGCCACCGCCTGCATGGCGCGCGCCAATGCCTGCGTGGCCAGCGCGTCGCTGGAATCGAAGCTCATGGCCGTGGGCACCTGTTCGGGGAACAGCGCGGCCTCCAGCTCCTGCGCCAGCTGGCGCCCCAGCTGCGTGACCTCGGCCGCGCGCAGGCTGCGCATGCCGGCTTGCGGCGACGGCAGGTCCAGCCCCCAGTCCATGCGGAACTGCGCGCCCTCGCGGCTGATGGTGGCGTGCACCACGTGCTGCACGCCCAGCAGCCGCTGCACGGCCATCACCCGGTCGGCCAGCGGCGTCTTGGTGCCCAGCCCGCCCAGTGCGGCCAGCACCGAGGGCGTCGAGGCCACCACCAGCCGCGCATCGGCACTCAAGGCCTTGGCGCTCAGCGACATGAGGCCGAGCTCGATCCAGTCCAGCTCGGGCTGGCCGGTGCGGTTGTCGAACGGCAACAGCGCCACCGCCAGGCCGGCCGCGGCGTGCGGCAGGCTGGCCGGCTTGGGGGCAGGCTCTTCCTCCGCGGCGGCTGCGGCCGCGCGCGCCGGCGGCTCCTCGATCACGCCGACGAACCGGTACCCCATGCGGTGCACCGTGCGGATCAGCTCGGGCTCCTTGCCGCTGTCGCCGATGGCCTGGCGCGCCTTCATGACGGCACGCGTGATGACGCTGTCCGACACGAACTCGTGCGGCCACAGCTGCTGCAGCAATTCATCCTTGGGGACGACGCGCTCGCGGTGTTCGATCAGATACAGCAGCAGATCGAACGGCCGCGGCTCCAGCACCTGCGGCTCACCGCGCCACGCCACCTCTCGACGCGTGGCGCTGACCAGACATTCACCGAATCGGTATTCCATATCACCCGTTTGTTTTTTGCTCCGATTCCCTGGCATGCATTGTCACCACGGCCCTCATCGCTTTCGAGGAGGCGCCTCACTACAACTGAAATGACCTCAGCGCTGGCCGTGACATAAAGCCGCCCCCCCGCAGCCGTTACGAACGCTTGCAACCTGCCGCGTGGGCTGCCACGCAGAATGCGCCTTTGATCCGCTTGCAAGCAAGAAGCACGCTGTGCGCGTCGGTCGCCGCGCATCCCGCCCGGATGGCGGCGCCGACCACGACAGAAAGTACGACCGGAGGGGTATGCAGGAAGGCAGGTTGCGGTTCGGCCAGTGCGAGTTGCACGTGGCCGGCAGGGAGCTGGTGCTGCGCGGGCAGGTGCAGCAGGTGGAACCGAAGCCTTTCGCGGTGCTTGTCTACCTCCTGCAGCACCGCGACCGCGTCGTATCGAAAGACGAGCTGCTCGACAACATCTGGCCGGGCGAGTTCGTCTCCCCGAGCGTGGTGGCGCGCGCCGTCATGAAGGCGCGCCAGGCCATCGGCGACAGCGAAGAGGGGCCGAGCGCCATCCGCACGGTGCACCGTACCGGTTACCGCTTCGTGGGCACCGTCGAGCACGCTGCAATGCCGCCGCCGGCAGCGGTGGCAGCAGCCGAGCCCGCGCCGGCACGCGAACCCGCTGCAGCGCCACAACCGGCGCAGGCGCCTGCGGCCGCCGCCGAGCCGGTGATCTCTCTGGCGCTCATGCCCTTCGACAACCGCACGGGCCAGGCCGACCTGGACTGGGTGGAACTGGGCCTGATGTCACTGGTGGTCAATGCGCTCAGCGCGAACCCGAAGCTCAGCGTCGTGCCGATCGCTTCGCTGCTGGCTGCGCTGGACGCTCTGCCCGCCGGGCAGGCGGCGGCAGAGCGGTTGCAGGCGACCCAGCGGCTGCTCGGCGTGCACCACGTGGTGGAGGCCGCACTCACCTTGGAAGACGGCCAGTTCTGCCTGGCCTGGCAGTTGAGCGACCACACGGCAAGCGGCCGCCTGTTGTGCCCCGAGCCCAGCCAGCTCGGCCTGAAGCTGGCGCACGGCATCGAGGCGGCGCTGCTGCCGGACAGCGAGGCCGCGGCCTTCCCGCTCGACTCGGCCGACCCGCTGGCACGCCAGGCACTGGCCCGCGCGCTGCAAGACATGGCACAGCAGAAGTGGGGCAGCGCACTCAACCTGCTGAAGGTGGTGCTCGACATCGTGCCGGACCACCAGGCCGTGCTGCTGGAAAAGCTGCGCGCCCTCACCGCACTGGACGACGAGCGTGCCTTCGAGCTCGGCAACACGCTGCTGGCCAAGGCTCAATCGTCGAGTGACACCCATCTCGCCTCGGCCGTGCACCTGGCGCTGGCCGAAGCGTATTCGCGGCGCCGCCAGACCGATCGCGCACGCGACCACATCGACGAATCGCTGAGCCTGTCCAGCGGACGCGAAGCGCAGGAGTGGGTGACTTCGGCGCTGCTGCTGCGCGCTTCGATCGCCGTGCACCAGCTCGACTTCGACACCGCACGGGAACACCTCGACCGTGCGCAGCAGCTGTGCGAAGCGAGCGGCAACCAGCTCCATCGCGCCAAGCAGCTGTCGCTGCGCACCGTCGTGCAGGCCGAGACCGGGCACATCGTGCAGGCCTGGCAGCTGGCCCGGCAGACCGTCGAGCTGTACCGCGAGCACGGCCTGCACGCGGGCTGGGCACGCTCGTCGTCGAACCTGGCCAACCTGTGCGCGCATTTGGGCAGGTTCAGAGAAGCGGTCGAGCATGCCGAGGGCGGCCTGGCCGTGGCGCGCCGGCTCAAATATCAGGCCGACGTGATGGTGTCTGCCGTGATGTTGAGCGGCATCTACCGCCAGCTGCGCCGCCCCGACGATGCCGAGCGCGTGGTTCGCCTGGCCGAAGAAACAGGCCCGGCCGGCACGCTGAGCCCGGCCTACCTGCATGTGTGCCGGGCCCAGCTGTGCACCGCACGGCAGCAACACGAAGAGGCCGCGGAGCGCCTGCTCGAAGCCCGCGCGTTGCTGCACCAGGCGGGCCAGCTGTCCGACCACCACTTCGTGCTGCCGCTGCTCGGCACGGCGCTCGTGCTGTCGGGCCGGCACGAAGCGGCGGGCCAGCTGCTCGACGAAATGCAGGCGCTGCCGAACTATTCACGCAACCTGCACCTGCAAGGCGCCTTGATGCACTGCCGCGCGCAGCTCGCGCTGGCCACGGGCAACCGCCCGCTCGCACGCGTGTGGCTCGACGAAGCCTGCGAGGCCACGCCGATCGGCTGGTGGCACGCCAACGCCTGCATCGACGGCGCCTGGCTGCACCTGGAGGCCGGCGACATCGAACGGGCCCGCACGATGCTGGGTGATGTAGGGGAGTGGCTGACCGAACACCCGGCGGGGCTGGCCGTGCAGGCGCGGCTGCACCATGCCGAGGGCCGGCATGCGCAGGCGCTGGAGGTACACCAGCATTACGTCGCGTTGGTGGCGTGCCCCGTGCCTGACTACTACTCAGCGCTGGGCGGGATCTATTCCGAGTCGGCCAGGCAGCCGCAACAGCCCGCACAGGCCGCGCCGCTCACGCCGTATCTGCCGACGTCGATGTAGCGCGTACCTGCCAACGACGCTGTATCAGGGCTGGGTCGAAGCGGTGGTCGCCGCGGGGAGCGTGGGCGGGAGCACATCGGAGAAATCAACGTCGATGTCCTTGTAGCTCGGCACTTCCTCGCCGTTGCGCTTGGCCGCGATGAAGGCCGTGGCGAGGAACATTTCGCGCAGGCGTTGGACGACGGGCTGGTCCTCCTCACTGGCAAACAGCACGTCCACAGCAGTCACCTCGCCTTCGGCCGAGATGTAGATCCGCAAGCGGATTGGCAGACCGCTCGGGGTCATCCCGCCAAGCTGAGAATCGTCAGGACTGGATCTCGGCAGTGCAGGGCGATCGACGTCCTGCGAGGCAAAGTAGCTGCCCATGCCGCCGTCGTGGAGGGTCGCCGGCGGCGATGACGTTCGTTCACCGGCCGGTGCGCTGCGACGCGCCAACGCTGGGGCAGCGCTGGCGGTACGCGGCAGGTGTCCGGCAGGTTCTGTCGTCAACCTGACCCGCAATGACGTTGCGCGTGAATCGAGACCATCGGGTTGAAGGCCGTGCCCCTTCGGCGAGGGTGCGGCCATCAAGCCATGCAAGGCGACCCCATGGCCTGCGATGGCCAGGCACAAAGAGACAAGCGCCGCAGGCCGCATGGCCGACATGCCTCTTCCGCCTCTTCCGACTCAGTCGGCCGTGAGCACTTCGCGCCAGTTCAGTCGCCTGAGGGCGGCGATCGGGGGCGGCTTCTGTTCCCCGATCTTCCCGTCGGTGTTGCCGGTGACGAATCGGATGCGTCCTCCGGCATTCATGAACTTCGCGTCCGTCGCCAAGCCAGCCTGAAGTTTCGTCGTCTCACGAGGCTGACCCGCTTCGTCGACCAGCACCGTCTTCCCATTGGCCATGTCGATGACGAATTCGTAGTGACTACCCGACGGACTGCAGACATCTCCGCCTTCCGGGAGATTGACCGCCACGCCGACGATGCCGTCATGACTGTCCGGATCCACGGTGATCCGTTCGGCCACACCGGTCTTCGGCGACTTGCCGAGGTCCCGATACCAGCCCATGCTTGTGGCCGGAGCACTGCTGATGCCCTTCATGAAGGACGGATTCGGGACCAGGTCCTTGCGCGTGATGGGAAAACTCACGCCTTTGGGCAACGACTCGCTCGTGTAGAAGGCGGTTTCGATGCCATCGACGATGGCGTAGAAAGTCTGGACCTGCGTGCTCGAAATGTCGCTGTCGGCCAGCAGCCGGCCGGTACCGGCAAGCACGTACCGCTTCCCGGAGTTCGGGTCCACGGCAACGCGTACCCGTGTCGTCACGGGCTGTACGCCACCACTCGGGTCCGTCAGGCGCGCGATCTTTGTCGGCGCAGGGTAAGGGCCACTCTTGGTCGTCAAATCGAAGCGCCACAGGTTGCCCTGCAGATCACCGACATAGATTGATTCGGCGGTGTAGTCGGTCGGGTCAGGGACGTTCGTGTTGAGTTGGCCGAGGTTGATCGGAGCACTCTGGGAGCCCTCGGGAGTGGCGATCGTTTCCAGCAGCTCTCCCGACTTCGGGTTGACGAGGAACACATAACCCTTGCCGTCGTTGTTGTTGTAGCCGGACGCCAGCGCAACGACCCAGCCGTACTTCTTCGTCTTGAATATTTCGGCTGCGCCGTAGCTGTAGCCCATGCGCGCGTCGGCGAATTCCCACAGCACCCTGTCGGCCACTGCGGTCTCGTTTGTCCATGCGCTGGGATCGGTCACGTCGATCGCGAAGTAGCCCTTGCCGCCCTTCCCGAGGCCGCCCACGAGAAGGCTGCGCCAGTCCCCGGAACCCGAGTTGCCGCCAGTCCGCTTGAAATCGACGTCCTGGACGTTGATCTGCCCATTGACGAAGTAGTGATGGGTGAAGTCGGGGTTCCCCAGTGAAGCCAGCCCGGAAACCGCCGCAGACGATGCATCGCCGTAAACGAAGCTCGGCACGTAGGCGAACAGTTCATTGCCTCCCCCGCTCTCCTTCGACAGCGTTCCATCGAATGCATGCAGCATGCCGTCGTTGGCGCCCGCATAGACCACGGTCTTGCGTGACTTGTACGCCTGCATGAACTTCACGTAGCCGGGATTGGTGTTGTCGTAGTAGGAGCCGGACGGAGCGCCCACGGCGACGAGCTTGGAATTCACGATGTCACCGAGGACGTGGGCGCGCGCTCGATACACGCCACCGCTTTCGCCGATCTCGTGGGTACGGTCTCCTCGCAGATAGTTCACGAAGTTGACTGCCGATTGCGCCGCGCTCGACACCCCGGGGACCTTGGCGAAGGAAGCGTAGTTGGTGCGGCTGTGCAGGCTCGCCGAGCTCAGGGCGTCGGCGCTGAAGGCCAAGCCCTTGTTGTCCCGGGTACAGCAAGTCGCGATCTTGCGCTTGGCGTGAGGGGTGGCATCCAGCTCACTGCTGGCGCTCCATACCTCCGCGATATCCGGCTGGTCACTCTTGGCCGAGAAGGTGGCTTTGCGGGCCAGCACGTCGCCGGTCCACGTCTTGGGGTTGTAGGAGGCTGCGTAGCCGGAGGCGGTCAGCTTGGCGTTCGAGGACGGTGACGCAAAGGCCGTGCCGAAACCCTCGTCGAGCTCCGAGGCCATCTTCGCGAAAGTGGCCGTCAACCCATCCCGCATCCTGTCGGGCTGGTCAGCCGCGAAGTAGTTGTCGGGACGAGGATCCTTGCCGTCGTCCGAATCGGTGCTGTACTTCAGCGCGGATCGCTGGGCGTTGGCATTGATGCCCAACGTGTCTGAACTCGTGTACCACGCATCGTCCTTCAAGGTCTTCGGGCCATTGCCCTGCCCATACGGGATGAACCCTTTAGGCATCTTGAAGCCCCCATATTTCGTCGCAAGCCAGTACTGATTCTTGTGCTGGTATTGCTTTTCAATGACATCCATCCAATAGGTGTTGACCGTTTGAATGCCGCTCTTGTCGCTGCGGATGTCGTGGGTGTGTGCGTCGTAGGCCAGCCCGGCGATGTAGTAGGTGTGGCACATGTTCCCGTCGGTGGCGCACACGGTGCTACTGCTGTCGCCATAGAGGTCACCCAGCGTGAGGTTGCCCTTGAGGCCCTCGAGCTGACCCACCATGTCGGTCGCTTTCTTCACATCCACGGTCTTGTCGCCAGCCACCGCGCTCGGCATGGGCTTGGGCTCCCTGTTGCTGACCAGCACACTGCCCGGCAGGTTGGCGTCGCGGTGGGAGAACGTGTCCCCGATGCCCAGGACGAAGTTCTTCTGGCACGAGTACTGGATGGGGTCGTCCCATTTCGTGATGGCCGGAAAGCCATCCAGCCACTGCGCCGCTGTCTGCGAGGTCCCGGCGCCGGAAAGACTGGTGTATTCAGGAACGTTACCCTGGTTCTTGAAGTAACGCAGCGCCGTGTAGTAAAGCTCGCTGACCGGATCGAACGACTTGTACGACTTCGCCTCGTAGCCGAACTTGTTGAGGTAGTTCATCACGCCACTGTTGGCGATGCTGACCGTCCAGCCAGCGTCGGAAGCAAGCTTGACCGTCGCCGTGGCATCGTCCTTGTCGGGGTTGACCAGCATCACGCCGGTCGTCGCGTCCCATTCGGCTGCGTCGTTTACAACGCTGGACGATCCGGGAACAGGCTTGTTGGGCCCCAGGAACTTCATGCGGGACCGCATGACGGCGCCGTCTCGCAGCTGTTGACTGTCGTTGTAGTAGCCGAAGGCGGAGAACCTCAGTTTTGACGCGTACTGCTGCATCAGCCCTTCGGGCTTGTAGTTCGTGCCGTACTGCGCGCAATTACCCTCGAGACCGGCGCTCTTGTCGCAGACTTTGACATTGATGTAGACGCGGTAAACCGCAGCCGGATCGGCCGTTCCCGCCGAAGAACCCTGCCCGTTGTAGTCTCGAACGGCCGCTTCGCCATCGATCGAAGCCATGCACGAAGCCTCCGCCTTGTCGGACATGGCGACACATTGGCTAACCGTCTGCTTTTGGCTGTTTTGTGTATTGCAGGTGTAGGTGTACAGCGGCCCGCCGCCCGAACGAGAACAGCTCAACTTCGCGCTCATCGGGAGGTCGGCTTCGCAGTTGGGATGGCCTGACTCCGCGGAACAGGATGCGAAAGTGGCTGCCGAGGTCCCGCCCGCGTTGCAGCTGAAATTCACCTTGTTCTTGTCCGTCTTGAACGTACAGCGAAAGACGCCGCCGCCGGTGATGTACATCGCCGTGCCGAGCGCCCGCACTGCCGTGGATGCCTTCTCCCAGTTGAATGGCGTGGCGCTGCTTATCGATGAAGACAGCGTCTTGTCCGGAATCACCGACGACGAGTCAACCGCCGCGTAGGTCTTTGTGAGGATCGTGGTGTCGACGGTATCGGTACTGCGATATCCACCAGTGAGCACCCACCGGAAAGCGTCGAGCGTCTGCGTCGACGCCCAGTTGAGGTAGTTGCCGCTCCAAAGCTTGCCTGAAGAGTCCTTGCACGCGTGTGCAGAGGCAGCGCTCTTCGGTTTGAAGTAGCTGCTTTCCGGCTTCTTTTCGTTGTACTCGTAGACGTAGCACTTTTCCGGATCGAAGTAGCCGAGATAGGTGCTCTTGACCGAATAGGCAACGTTGCCTGGATAGGCTGGAGTGGTGGCGGTCGGCCATTCCACCGAGAGCGCCAGTGCCACGTTGCCCGGTACGTTCGTGCTTGAAAACAGCGGTTGATCTGCCAGATCAACCGCTGCGGCGGGAACGCAGGCAACCGCCCCCAAGTACGCAGCAACCGCAGCCGTGCGCCGGCAATGCCGCAAAGCGCGGCGCAACCACGATGCCTCCTGGGCAAAGCTCATCATTCTTTTGCTGATCGATTCGAAGTTCATCGCAAGACGGTGGTTTGGATGAAGACCTGCGTGTTGCGTGGCCCGGTGGCTCGCACGCTGATGCGATAGACGGGTCGCTTCTCGGCCTCGACAGGCTTCTGGCAACTCGGCGAGTCGCAGGACCCGGTCTTCCTCTTTGAATACATCACGCACGAGGTGGATTCGGTATCTCCGCTCCCCGCGCACTGCCGGTCGATGAGATAACGCACGGTGACGCCGGTGGACTCGTCAACGATGTCTTCCGACGCAAAGCCCGAGGCCATGAACAGGCGATCGTCGATGAGTTCCTGCGGGATCCCGCGATCGTTGGATTCCAGTCGCTTCGCCGAGTAGTTGTGCTTCTTGTCGTCCGCATTGCGGACCGCCTCGGCGGACAACGCGCCGTTCGAGAGCAACGATACGGCGGCCTGTACGCCACGCTCGGCTTCGTTCTTGAGGTCGCGCTTGAAGGCCAGATTGCCGGCCTGCGTCAGCGATACGTCGAAGGAACGGATCAACGCCACGGAAGAGATGAGCATGATCACCAATGCGATCAGCACGATGATGAGAGACAGACCCTGTTGCCCGCGCCGGGTCGGTGGTTCACTGATATTTCGCATCGCCATTGCAGCCCTCACAGCAATGCATTGCGCACCGGAATCGTCGTCTCGATGGTGCGGTATCTGTAGTGCTTCTCTTCGTCAGATCGCCAGTCGCGCCTGAACTCCAGCGTGGGTCCAAGGTCGACGAAGAGCTTCGGCTCGCTGTGCGTGACTTCGTCTTTTTCAGGCACGGACGTACGCATGATGAGACCCACGCGCACGGCCTTGATCTGCTTGAGCTTCTGCGTCGCAGCGCTGGATCCGTCCATCAGGGCACGGGCACTGAATTCGGCCGACTTCGACGGCGTCACCCAGGTATCGATCTTGTCGTCGCCATTGAGATCGACGCCGTACAGCGCATGGAGCTCGAAGACACCATCGACGATCGGAACGAGCGGTGCGGAGCCGGTTTCCAGCAGGTCGTAGCTGTACAGCGTGCTGTGATCGCCCACGCCGATGAGCAAAAACGACGGCACGTTGCCTTGCGAGAGACTGCCCAGCTGAAGGGCCATCCCTTTCTGACCGAAAGATGCCGCGCCTTTGCCTTGCACGCCGGCCGTGTAATAGCGGCCGTTCAATGGCAGCTTTTGTGCGGTGCCACCGGCGAAGCCTCCTGCCACCTGCTGCACCAGGCAATCGGACGGCACGCCGGGGGCTACTTGATCCGCCAGCAGGAGGAGGTCTCCGCCCGTGAAGTTCACAGTGTTCTCGAACGAAAGTTCCTTCTCGGCAGGCACATCGTCGAAGCTGACGGGAACCGGTGCCGTACCCGATGCACTCGACATGACGAAGAGCACGTCCGAGTCCTTTCCGCTGTCGGTCGGCTTGGTCTGGTTCTCGGCGATCAGCACAGGCGCGAGGCGGAACACGTTGGCCGTTCCGGTGTTGACGTCATCAAACGGTGCGGGCAACGCGGAGACACGCGGCAGGAGTTGGTTGCTGCCCTTGGCCGCGAGCAGCTTGCAGCCGAACGCATAGTCGGCGGCCTCCCAGAAGCCGGACCCTGCACCGCGCACCAGCTTGTCGAGCAGATAGATCGCGTAGTTGCCTGCCTGGTTGATGTCGTTGGTGGAGGTCGTGGTGCGCTTGCGCGATTCCGACACGCTGATGACCGTGAAGACGGCCAGCGACAACAGCATGGAGATGAGGATGCCGACCATCAGTTCGATCAGCGTCATGCCACGCTGAGACTGCTTGATGGCGCTCATCGCAGCACCACCTTCGTGACGTAGGAGCTCAATGGATCGGACTCCCGCTTGGCCGGAGCGCGCCAGGTGACGCTGATCTGCACGACACCATCGGCATCGGGAACGCTCACCTTGCCTTCGGCATTGGGCAATCCTCCGGCACTGGTGTCTGCCAGCCGGCGCTGCCAGGCCTTGACGGTGTTGTCATCGAGTGTGGTCGTCTGGGCTCCCCACATTGCCGACACCAGTTCGTTGGCCAGCAAGGCGGCACGCGTGCGGTCTTCGGCATCGACCGAAAACTGAGTTGCGCGAGCCTGCAGGCCGACCATCCCGAGCAGACCGATCGAGAAGATCACCAGCGATACGAGCACTTCGATCAGGCTCATGCCGCGCTGGGCGCGGCTCGGTGAATGGACCATACGCATGTCAGCAACCATCAGGGTGTCCATCGGCCAAGGTCTTCGCCAAATCACACATGCGGATCTTTCCGCCCAGGTAGACCTGCACGCGCAACCTGCGGTCCGCGCCCTGCGCGCTGATCGTGTAGAGCATGGGTTCGACCGCCGAACCTGGCGCGCTGCAATCGACGCCCAGGCCGGTGGCGCTGTTGCTCACCAGCCGCCCCATCGAGTTGAAGCACAACATCGCGGGGCCCTCGACCTTCACGTTCGACTGGCGCGCGAACGTTTCTCCAGCGATGTAGTCGTTGTCGTCTGCCACTTCGTTTTCGAGCCGCGGCAGGACCTGCGCGTACCAGTTTCTGCCGTTCATTGCCGGCGCAGCCTTCAACGCAGGTTGCGCATTGGTCATCACGAGAGCGGTCTGGCGGCTGCGGCGCACCGCTTCAGCCTGGCTCAAGCGCAGGCTGTTCTGCAGCGACTCGGCCACGCTGCGAACTCTTGCACCAGCGATCCACGCCCGAAAGGTCGGAACCGCCGCCATCAGCAAGATGGCGAACACTGCCACGGTGATCATCAACTCCACCAGCGAGAAGCCGCCTTGGCGCCGCACCGTCATTGCGTGCATGGGTCGCCCTTCTTCACGACCCACCCTCGGCAGCCGCTCGTGGGGACCGAACCCCAACGCGACGGCAGTTTCATGGTTCGCTGGTCGTTCTTTTCGTTGATCGTGAATTCGAAGCCGCTGGTGCTGCTGCGGCCCGTCGCCGTGATGGTGTAGGCCGTACTGGAGACCGCCTTCTCGCAAGTCACGGTGAATGTGCCTGCGGCCGGTGTGTCCAGGCACGGCGCGACGATCGTCCTGCCCTCCGCAGACTTCACGCTTTCATACGTGCGGTTGTCCTGGTAGTGCTGTTCCATGCGTGCACGCGTAGCGCTCAGCGCGTTGGTCGCATCGACCAAGCGTCCGCGAAGCACATAGTCTGCATAGCTCGGGTAGGCAATGGCGGCGAGGATGGCCACGATGGCCACCGTCACCATCACCTCGATCAGCGTGAAACCTCTGCTGCCCTTGTAGAGGTGAGCCACGCAGCGTGGCAGTGGGTTCGCGTTCGGACGATTGATGGCTTTTTGCACGTGGAACTTCCGGGTAATGCGGATCGCAATACGTGCCAAGCGCCACAACTGCCGCCGACACCAAGCGTCTCAAGGCTGCCGATGCTAAGAAGGGGGGCGGCGATCGTCATGACTGACTTCTGATTTTTGAATGGCAGCAGAACGTGCCACTGCCATATGTCACATCAGCCGATGCGACTCCGAGCGTCAGCGCTTGTCCTGAGCTTTGCCAGACACCCATGAGGCGTCGAGTTCCTCGAACACTGAGAGCCCGACTTCACTGACCTGCAGCTTGTCAGGCGTGCCGAAGGTGGACAGCATGTTGTCGTGTGGTCGTGCGGCCGCTGCGTCATGGGGGCGCACCGTGGTCAGCAATCGTGCATGCAGTTCGGCGAGCCCGGGTTGCGACCAGTCGTCGGTGAGCGCTTCCAGCTGCGTGAGTGCACGTTCGAGCACATGATCCGGCAGGGCCCATACGGCCGCCTCGCCTCGCTCGACCAGCATGCGCTCCAGCAAGGCCAGGTGGCGCAGTGTGTGGCGTGAGCGCGCGTGGCGGTCCAGCAGGCCCGCGAGCTCTTCACGCATCAGCTGCACGAGAGGCGCCCTCCGTGCAGCGGCCGCGATGCCACTGGCGGGCAAGGCACGCCGCTTGAGTGCGTGCGGCTCGTGCACGCGGCGCAGGCAGCGCTCGATCCAGCTCAGCAGCAGTTGCTTGACACGCTGTGCCGGGCGCACAGCGGATTCCGCGCGGCGGGACCCGCCGCGACGCGGCCCAGACCGCGGGCGTCTTGCGAACATCGGAAAGAAAACCTCGATATCTGGATGTGTCAGGCCGCCAGGGCCTGGCTCGTTCCCGCGAGCAAGTACTGCGAGCCGAGCAGCGCCGGTTCGACGTCAAGCAACGCATCCACGCACGACGGGTCGAACTGGATGCCGCTGCGGTTCCGGATGTAGTCGCGCGCCAGCGCGGTGGGCCAGGCCGACTTGTAGGGCCGCTCGCTGCACAAGGCATCGAACACGTCGGCCACGGCCACGATGCGTGCGGCCAGCGGGATCTCGTGCTGCGCCAGCCTGAAGGGATAGCCGTGGCCGTTCCACCATTCGTGGTGCAGCAGGGCCACGGTCACGGTGTCGCTCGCTGCAGCGTCACGGTGTGGTGCCTGCTGGCGCAGCAGCCAGGCGCCCATGGCGCAGTGCTGCTGCACGATGTTGCGTTCCCGGCGCGTGAGCGAGGACGGCTTGAGCAGCAACTCCTCGGGCAGCAGTTGCTTGCCCACGTCGTGCGTGCGTGCCGCCGCAGCGATGGATTTGGCCTCCGCCTCCCTGAGGCCGAGCCGCTCGCACATGCGTTCAGACAGCCACGCGGTGCGCGCGCCGTGTTCCGCAAGTTCGAGGCTCATCGTCATGGTGCATGGGGCCAAATGCCTGTGCCAGTCTAGGCAGCAGCCCCTTGCAAGACATGACGGCGACCTGACGATTTCCCGATCACCCGTGGATCGAGGCGACGCGCAAGCCTGCCTGTGCAGTTCAGCCGGCGCGTTGGCTCGCTGCCGCAGCACCTTCGACTGCGGGCACGTCGAGTTCGAACGAGAAGGTGGTGCCCGCGCCGGGCCGGCTCGACACCTGCATGTCGCCGCCCATCAACTGCACGAACTTCCGGCAGATCGCGAGGCCGAGGCCCGTGCCGGCGCTGCGGCGCTGGGCCGTGCCGGCCTGCTCGAAGAGCTGGAACAGGCGGGCGAGCTCTTCCTCGCTCATGCCCACGCCGGTATCTTGCACGCGCACCTGCAGGCGCGAAGGTGACTCATAGGTCACCTGCAGCAGCACGTGGCCTGCGTCGGTGAACTTCACCGCGTTGTCCAGCAGGTTCAGCGCCACCTGACGCAGGCGGCGTTCGTCGGCGCGTGCCAGTGCCGGCAGCTGCGGCGACAGCTCGCACAGCAGTTGCAGCTGCGGCTTCTGCACCGCAGCCTTCATGCGGATCAGCTCGGCCACACCGGCGAACAGGCGGTGCAGGTCCACATCGCCCGGCGTCACCTCGAACTTGCCGGCTTCGATCTTGGCGAGGTCGAGGATGTCGTTGATCAGCGCCAACAGGTGCTCGCCGCTGTCGCGGATGGCGCCCACGGCCGCCACCTGCCGCTGGCCGAGCGACTTGTCCATCTGCAGCAGCTGCGCAAAGCCGAGGATGCCGTTGAGCGGCGTGCGCAGGTCGTGGCTCATGCAGGCGAGGAAGGTGCTCTTGGCCTTGTTGGCCAGCTCGGCGCGTTCCTTCGCTTCGCTGAGTTCCTGCGTGCGCCGCCGCAGGGCTTCTTCGGTCTGGAAGCGTCCGATCGCATAGCGGATGGAGCGAACCAGCTGCGGCCCGTCGACCTGGCCCTTCACAAGGTAGTCCTGCGCGCCCGACTGCAGCGCCTGCACCGCGACGCTTTCGTCGGTGAGGCCGCTGAACACCACCAGCGTGGGCAGCAGCGTGCTGCTGCGCAGGCGCTCCAGCGTCTCGAGGCCTGTGCTTTCGGGCAGGCCCAGGTCGAGCAGCACCACGTCGAACTCGCGCGACTTCAGTTGCCGCACGCCCTCAGTCAGGCTGCCGGCGCGAAAGAGCTCGAAGGTCAACGCATGGGTCTCGGCGAGCATCACTTCGATGAGCCGCGCGTCCGCCGGGTTGTCCTCGATCAGCAGGACCCTGATGGGGTTCGTCATCGTCATTTGGGCGGCAGCGTCACGATGGTCATCCAGAAGTCCTCGATGGCCTGCACGATGCGCGTGAACTGGTCGAAGTCCACCGGCTTCGTAACGTAGCAGTTGGCATTGAGGCTGTAGGCGCGCAGCACGTCTTCCTCTGCCTGCGAGGTGGTCAGGATCACCACTGGAATGGATTTGAGCGACGGGTCGGCCTTGATTGCCGACAGGACTTCTCGCCCGTCCTTGCGGGGGAGGTTGAGATCCAGCAGCACCAGGTCGGGCCGCATGGCGGCTTCGTACGGCGGGCGGCGGAACAGGTAGTCGAGCGCCGCTTCGCCGTCGCCCACCACGTTGAGCTCGTGCAGGACCTTCGCGCCCTTGAGCGCCTCGCGCGTGAGCCGCACGTCGCCGGGATTGTCCTCGACCATCAAGATGTCGATCATCCTGAACGCACCGGGAATGCCCACTTCGTGCTCCTTGCCGCCGGCAGCGGCCACGCCCACTATAGACCGCCCCCGCACCGCATCAAGGCTTGGGTAAACACTGATCGGCCGGCGGCGGCGCGGCAATGGTGACCGTGCTGCGACACTGCCGCAGCTTTTGACGTAGTCCATCAGCTTGTCGGCGCGGGCTGGATGCGCAGGCGCACGGTGGTGCCAGCCCCCGGGGTGCTGGTGACGGTGAGCTCGCCGCCCAAGAGGCGCGCGCGCTCCTGCATGCCCAGCAGGCCATGGCCTTCGCGCCGTTGCGCCGCGTCGAAACCGACGCCGTTGTCGCTCACCGTCAGCACGGCTTCTTCTTCCTGGCGCTGCAGGCTCAGAACGAGTTGCGTGGCGTGCGCGTGGCGGCGCACGTTGGTGAGCGACTCCTGCGCGATACGGAACAGCATCGTCGCCTGGTCTGGCGACAGGTCGCAGGCCGCGCGGTCGATGTCGAGCCGGCACGGGATGCCGGTGTTGCGTGTGAATTCATCGGCCAGCCAGTCGAGCGCGGCGGCCAGGCCGCCGTCGAGCGCCGGCGGCCGCAGCTGCTGCACGAGGCCGCGCACGCTGGTCACCAGGCGGTCCACGCGGCCGAGCAGCATGTCCAGTTGCTCGGGCCTGGGCAGTTGCTGGCTGCGAGCCCGCATGCCCAGCACCGAGACTTCCATGCGCAAGGCGGCGAGCTGCTGGCCCATCTCATCGTGCAGCTCGCGCGAGACGTGCTTGCGCTCTTCTTCGAGCGCGCGCGCGTTGTGCTCGCCCAGCTGCCGCAACGCCTGCTGAGACAGGTGCAAAGCCACGGTGCGTTCGGCCACCGCACGCTCCAGCGCCATGCTGCGGCGACGTGCGCGCAGGTTCGTCACGAAGATGGACAGGGCCAGCAGCGCAGCAAGCAGCAGCACATAGCCGAGCATGGCCGGCAGCGACAGCCACCATGGCGGCGCCACCTCGAACGTGATGTGCAGCGGCGGGCCGGCCTGCTCGACGCCCAGCAGCCCGATGGCCCGCATCTCGAGCGCGTGCCAGCCGGCCTGCAGCGAATCGATCTGCAAGGTATTCCCGGTGAGCTCGCGCCAGCCAGACGGCCCGCCGCCGCTGTCCAGGCGGTATTCGATGCGCATGGAGTGCGCGCTGCCGTAGTCGGCGGTGCCCACGGTGACGCGCAGGTAGCGGTTGTCCCACGCCACCGCTTCGCGCGGCGGCTCGCGCAGCCAGTGCGTTCCGAATTGCAGGCCGTCCAGCCGAAGCCGCGGTGCCTGCTGCGGCCGCCAGCCCGGGCGCACCTGCGTGAGGCCGGCGCTGGTACCGATCCACGCGGTGCCGTCGGCGTCGAACCGCAGGGCGTGGTCGGACACGTCGTTCCATAGGAGGCCGTTGCCGCGATCCAGCCGCGACCAATGACCATCCTGGTAGATCAGCACGCCACGGTCGGTGCCAAGCCAGATGCCCCCGTCGGGACTCGCCTGCAGAAACCCCGGCGCGATGCCGCCGAGCTGTTCATTGCTGAAACGATGGATGCGGTGCGCCGCTCCATCCTTCAATGCGTAGGCCGAGACCCCTTTCGCATCGACGACCCATAGCCAGGCGTCCTGCGGCGAGAAAGCCGCATAGGAGTAAGCATCCACCGGCCGGCCCTGCTCGTCCAGCAGGGGCTTCCAGGCGCCGGCCTCGCGGCGGTACAGACCCCGTGCCGAGACGAACCAGTCCTGCGTGCCGTCGTTCACGACACCCCAGAAACGATCGCCGTTCGGGTTGTCGATCAGCACCTCGGCGTGAAAGCGGCCGGCCTGGCTCACCAGCTTGTGCACGCGCCGGTTGCCGAGCACGTACATCTGGCCTTGTCCGCCCTGCGCCAGGTCGATGTGCGCGCCGACGTCCGTGAAGATGGTGTGCGCCTTGTCGCCACCGGCGGGTGCGACAACCGCGCTGTCGCCCTGCTTCCACCAGATGTTGCCGGCCGCATCGGCGTACAGCCCCGCGATGCGACTGTCACTGCTGCCAGGTACGAGGTGGAAGCGCCCGGCCTTCGCATCGAACCGCGCGATGCCATGCGAAGTGGCCACCCACAGCCGGCCAAGTCGATCGCGCGCGCTGCCCCACACCACGGGGTGAGGCAGCCCGTCGGCAACGGTCCAGTGCTCCACCTTGCCCCAGCCGATCCAGCGATGCAGCCCTCGGCCCGAGGTGCCGAACCACAACGAGCCCTCGGCATCGATCATCAAGCTGCGCACCACGGTTTCGGGCAGCCCGTTGCGCCGGGGTGTCCAGTGTCGCCACTGGTGACCGTCCCAAGTCGCGAGCCCGTCGTCGGTGGCGGTGACGATGTGGCCTGCGCTGTCCTGCACCATCGCGATGGTGCCGTCCCAACGCCGCGCAGGCGGGGCCGCGATGGCCTCGAAGCGCTGCGCTCCGGGCGACAGCCTCAGCAGCACGTCGGCGCTGCGTACCCACAGGCTGCCGTCACGCTCGAGCACGAAGCTGGCCCAGTTACGCCGCGGCACGCCATCCTGTTCGCCCCAGCGGCGCAGCCGGTCGTCGCGCCATTCGCACAGCGCCTCGCCGCAGCCGAACCACAGCACGCCGCCCTCGAGCACGTGCAGCGGTCCGCCGCTGGCGTCCTGCGTGGGCGGCCACGGCTCGTAGGCCGGCAGTGGCAGACGCTGCGCTACCACCGCCTGCGCGTCGTCAGCAGGCGAAACAACCTTCCACAGCACGCTGTCCCTGTCCATCGCATAGGCGGTGCCGGCGCTGTCGACCTCCAGGCGCTGGCCGGCCGAAAGCAGCAACGCAGCACCGTCTTCGGCACGCACCTCGTCCCACCGGTAGGCAGTGCCGTCCGGCCGGCCGACGAACAGGCCGTCAATCGCTGCCACCCACAGGCGGCCCGCCAGGCCGGCTCGCACGGCCAGGATCCAGCTTCCCGCGCGGTCCGGCAGCGGCTCCTTGTGGACGCGAAAACCATCGAGGCGGAACAAGCCGTTGGCGGTACAGACCCATACGGTTCCGCGAGCGTCCTGCGTGATGCACTGCGCGGTGAGGTTCGCCAGCCCTTGTTCCTGCTGGTATGAATCGACCACGACCTGCTGAGCAGGCGCCGGTGCCGCGGCGCAGGCCACGGCCAGCGCCGCAGCCAGCGCACGCCGGCGGTCAGTCCACCAGCCCATTGCGCAGGGCGTAGCGCACCAGGTCGCTCAGCGATTCCTGTCCCAGCTTTTCCATCAGCCGTGCCTTGTACGTGCTCACCGTATTGGCCGCCACGTTCAGCTTGGCAGCGATCTCCACCAGCGTTTCGCCCCGCACCAGCGCCACCAGGACCTGCCGCTCGCGGGCGGACAGCGCCTCCAGCGACGCCTGCGGGGCCTTGTCGGCACGGATGAGCGCCGCGCTCAGCATCGGATCGACGTAGCTGCGCCGCGCCGCCACCTGCTGCACGGCTTCGATCAGCAGTTCGGGCGAAATGTCCTTCGTGAGATAGCCCAAGGCACCCGCCTCGAGCGCGCGCCGCGCGATGTGCGGATCCGCGTGCATGGTCAGCACCAGCACCGGCAGCTTCGGGTATTCGGCCGCGACGCGTTCGATCACGTCGACACCGCTGCTGCCGGGCATCAGCAGATCGAGCAGGAGCAGATCGACCTGCTCCTGCTTCAGATAGGCGAACACCTCCCCGGCCGACGTCACTTCACCGGCCACCTCGATCGAGTCACTGAGCTCCAGGATCTTGCGGATGCCTTCGCGCACCAGCGCATGGTCGTCGGCGATCAGCACACGTGTCTTGTGGGCCCCTTCAGGTCGTGACATTTCAATAGCTCCTCCAGCATCCAGTGTGCCGTGTAGTCGGGCCCCTACAGGGGGCACCCCGACATCGCATACGGGAATTCTCCGCTTTCCGTGAAAAGTTCTCCTGACTTTTATTTTGTCAAATAACTACATTAATGTAGAGTTACCCCTACACGCAGACGTTGTTAAACCACATTGAAGGAGATGCGATGTTCGGCAGCATTGAGGTGGAAGACTTGTCCTACGAGCCCGGCCTGCGCGCCCTGTCGCCGCAGATGATGAGCGTTCCGTCCGCCCCACACGACCGCGTTTTCCGCTTCGGGTCGTGCCGGATCAGCGTGGCGCGCCGCGAGATCGTCGTGGAAGGGAAGGCCCGGCCGCTGCAACCGCAGCCCTTCGACCTGCTGGTCTACCTGATCGAGAACCGCGACCGTGTCGTGCGCACCGACGAATTGCTCGATCGCCTGTGGCCCAACGAATTCGTGCAGCCCGGCACCGTGGCCTCCACGGTGGCCCGCGTGCGCAAAGCCATCGCCGACAACAGCGGGCTGGAGGTGCTTCGCACCTACCACCGCGTCGGCTACCGCTTCGTCGCGCCGCTGATCCTCGGCTGACGGCGCACCCGACGGACGCTTGTTGTCATGACGGCCTATCGCATTAGCCGCTGGGTCGAGCTGCCCGGCCAGCTCGACCACATCAAATTCCGCAAGGTGCTGACCGCCATGTCGGTCGGCCCGGTGGATGCACGCTGGATGAGCAAGGAGGCAAGCCTGTCTGTACAGGAGCAGGCAGCACTGCTACAGCAGTTGCGGCACGAGGGCGTGCTGGTCGAAATGCCCCTGCCCACGCTCGACCTTTGCATCGAGCCCTTTTTTCTGACGCCACCGCCCCGCCGCAGGCGCCGCGGGTTGCTGGCGCACGTGGGCGTGTGGCTCCACGGCGGCACGGCCGCGCACCACGAGCTCAACGCCGCCGCCAGCAACCTCTCCTGAAGCTCAGGCCGGCGACGGCTGTCGGCGGATCAACCGGCCGGATGGCAGGTGCAGGCGCCTTTGGCGAACCAGCCCTGCCGGTGCAGCCAATCGCGCGCGCTCACCCAGCCCCAGCGAGCCAGCACCGGGGCCGGTCGACCGAAGAAGCCTCCCAGGAACAGGCTCGCACCGAGGTTGCTGACCTCATGCCACCAGCGCGCCGGCACGTAGAGCACGTCACCCGGCTGCAGGTCCACGCAGAAGAAGTTTTCCTCCGCAGTCGCTGCGCCTGCTGCCAGTTCGCCGGCCGACGCGGCCGACAGCACGGCCCACGCGTCGTACTTGCCCGACACCCGGCCTTGGCGCTCGACGACACCCGGGCGCACGAAACGCCATCGCTTGGTACCGATGAGCTGGACGGCCAGGTTGTCGAGGTAGTCGTAGTGCAGGCCGGTGCTCGCGCCGGCCGGGCCGATCCAGGTACGCAGCGAACGCAGGCTGTATCTGGGCATCAGCTGCTCGTGCGCCAGCCCGGCGTGCAAGCGCGGCTGCGCCTTCAGCAGGTCGAACTCCTTCAGGTAGAGCGGCGGGTCGCTTGCGCCCGACTGCAGGGATCGAAGGTACTCACGCAACGTGGACTGCACGAAACGCGTGGCACCGTGTTCGCGGTTGCCTGCCACCAGCTGCACCGGCACGTCGTCGAGCTGCTCGGCCAAAGCGTCGAAGCTCCACTGCCTGACGGCGGGCCAGTCGCCGGCAAGCCCTCTGAACACCACCGGCGCATCGTGGCGCGCCAAGCCAAGGGTGGTGTCCCAATGCGCTTCGGCGATCGGCAGGAAGCGGCTCGTGTTGCTGGGCATGGCAAGGCTGGGCACGGTCATCGGATGCATGAGCAGGGCCGCGCAGCATAGCCCCCCCGCCCGTGACACTCAGAGCCCGGCGGCCTGCAGGCTCGCCACGAACTGCCCGCTGGGCTGGTAGCCGATCACGCGAGCGGCTTCGATCTCGCGGCCCTGTCTGTCGAAGAACATGATGCCTGGCGGCCCGAACAGGCCGAAGCGGCGCAGCAGCGCCTTGTCCTGCGGGCTGTTGGCCGTGACGTCGGCCTGCAGCAGCACCGCGTTCGCCAGCAGGCGCTGCACTTGCGGCTCCTTGAACGTGAAGCGCTCGTACTCCTTGCACGAGACGCACCAGTCGGCATAGAAGTCCAGCATCGCCGGCCGGCCACCGGTGGCCTTGAGCGCCGCGTCGAGCTCCTCGACGCTGCTCACGCGGCGGAAGCTGATGCCTTCGGCCGTGGCAGCCACCGCTTCGCCGCCAGCCGCGCGGGCCATGTGCACGAGCGGCTGCAGCGGGTCGCGACCGCCCGACAGCACGCCAACGAACTGCGCCACGCCCACCAGCGCCAGCAGCACGCCCACGCCCTTGAAGAAGCGCTGCATGCCGCGTGCACCGTCGGGCAGGCGGTCGAAGGCGTGCAGGAACACGGCCACGATGAGCAGCAGGGTGCCCCAGGCCAGCATCGCGGTCCACGCCGGCAGCACCGGCGATACGAGCCAGATGGCCACCGCCAGCAGCAGCACGCCGAACACGTGCTTCACCGACTCCATCCACGCACCGGTGCGCGGCAGCAGCGAGCCGGCGGACAAACCCACCAGCAGCAAGGGCACGCTCATGCCGCAAGCCAGCGCGAACAGCGCCAGGCCGCCGATCAGCACGTCGCGCGTCTGGCTGATGTAGACCAGCGCACCGGCCAGCGGCGCGGCCACGCAGGGGCCGACGATCAGTGCAGACAACCCGCCCATCACGAACACACCGGCCAGCTTGCCGCCCTGCAGCCGGCCCGAAGCCTCGCTCACGCGGCTTTGCACCGCGCCCGGCATCTGCAGTTCGTAGAAGCCGAACATCGACAGCGACAACGCCACCAGCAATGCGGCAAAAGCGCCCAGCACCCACGGGTTCTGCAGTGCAGCGGCCAGGCCTTCGCCCAGCAGCCCGGCGACCACGCCGAAGGCGGTGTAGACCAGCGCCATGCCCATCGAATAGCTCAACGACAGCAGGAAGCCGCGCCCGCGCGAAACCTTGCCGCCCTGCCCCACGATGATCGACGACAGGATGGGCAGCATGGGCAGCACGCAGGGCGTGAACGACAGCAGCAGCCCGGCCAGCAGGAACACGCCGCCGATCACGAGCAGGTTGCCGGACTGCAACGCAGCCCGGATGCGGGCGCCCTCGCCTGCCGGTGCCGCGGCCGATGCCGCCGGCGCAGCAGGCACCGGTGGAGCGGCTGCCGTGGCCGCGGTTGCGTCGGCCGCGGTCATCGTCACCAACGCCGCTTTCACGATGGCCGCATCGGCCACGTCGACCTGCACCTCACGCGTGAGCGGCGGATAGCACAGCCCCTTGTCGGCACAGCCCTGGCTGGTGACCGCCAGACGGAACGGCGCCTCGGCACGGCTCACCGGCAGGCGCACGGCGAGCTGGTCGCGATAAGTCTCGACTTCCTTCTGGAAGGTGTCGTCGTACTTGACCTTGCCCTTGGGCAACACCGCCTCACCCAGCACCACGCCTGACTGCTGCGCCTCGAACGCGAAGCGCTCGCGGTACATGTAGTAGCCAGGTGCGATGTCGAAGCGCAGCTCCAGCGTGTGCGCATCGACCCGCTGCGCACTCAGGCGGAAGGCCTGTTCGGGGTCGAGAAAGTCTTCGTTCGCCGCATGGGCAGGCAGCAGCCAGGCGAACGCGATGAACAGGCACACGCGCTGCAGCCACACGAGCGGCCGCGCCGAGAAGGAGAAGAGTGGTTGTTGCATGGAAAGGATGCGAGAGGATGCAGCTCAGGGCCGCCATGAATAAGGCCCGGGTGCCGTCACCTCCACCGGAGGCGCCGTGCGGGCGGCGCCGTAGGCGGGGTCGCTGACCAGACCGGCGTCGATGAGGCCGTAGAACACGCCCTTGGAGATCGAAACGCCGTAGATCTCTGCGTCACCGAGGACTTGCGCGGTACCCGACAGCGTGACGCCACGCTGAAACGCCCCCGGGCCCTTGAACACCGTGGCCACGCGTGCGGAATCTGTGACCACCGTGTCGCCGGAAAGCACCGTGAGGGCCCCGACCACGGCATGGCCCGACACGTTGCCGCTCAGCACGACAGCCTGGTCTTCGATGCGTGCATTGCCGCTCACCGTGCCGCCCAGCACGCGTGCACGCGGCCCCACGTAGGCGGTGGCAGCCACGCTGGCGCCCTCGGCCACCCAGCCGCCGCCGTTGGCATGGCGCCGGCCGCTGGCGGACGGTTGTGGCGCATTGGGTTGGAAGCCGTCAGGCTGCGCACCCTGCAACTGCACCATCCAGGGGTAGCGGTAGATCGAGTAGTAGTTCTGGTCCCACTGGATCTTGTGGATCGACGTGGGCGTGCCCATGACCACGAGCCACAGGGACTGGTCGCCCGCCTGCAGGCAGAAGCGCAGCTCGCCATCGGCTCCGCGTTGCACGGCACTGTGGCGCGCATTGCCGTTGGCATCGACCACCACCACGCCCCAGCGCCAGTCGGAGTCGGGGTTCGGCACGCTGGCGGGGTCGTTCTTCAGGCCGCCGAAACTCGTGCCAGCAGGTGCCGCCTGCACCACGCCGCGGAAGGTGACGCGCACCTCGGCAGCCCCCGCATCGGGCCGCAGCCGCACGACGTTGTAGCCCCAGCGTTGCGGCGCCCAGGCCGCCGGCACGGCGTAGCGGCGCTGCGCGGCGTCCAACGGCTCCAGCCGCGTGTAGCGCAGCTCGCGATCGCCCGCTGCGTCGTTGTACTTGGCTCGGTACACCACGCCCTGGTCGCTGCCGTCGAGGTTGCGGTAGTCCCAGTGCACGTTGTGCAGGGCCCATTCGCCGAACAGGTCGTTGAGCTGCTGGACGCTCCAGCCCATGTTGCGCGCCAGCACGCTGAACGGGTCTTCCTCGCGCCAACCGTCTTCGCCGGGCCGCTTCGAGCGGGTCCACAGGTCGTTGACGGCGGCATAGCAGAACTTGTCTTTCAGGAACTCCCAGAACTGCCAGTTGCAGTAGCGGTCGCGCGTGGAGCCGTAGTAGAGGTGCGGATAGTCGTCCAGCATCGCCGAGCAATGCGTCTCGCCGCGGAATTCGTCGAGCTGGTGCGCCATCCAGTTGGCGTGGCTCTCCCACACCCAGCCGACGTAGGGCGATTCGCGCAGGCCCATCGACGAACCCTGCAGCGCGTGTGCGAACTCGTGCGCCAGGCCCCAGCGGTTGTTCAGCTCGCCGGCGCCGATCCACATGGCCATGTCGCGCACGCCGGTCACGCTGCCATTCAATCCGAAGTTCGGATCGATGTAGATGTTGGCCTTGTACTTGGCTGCGGTGTCGCAATACGGCGGCTTGAAGCCCACCTTGCCGAGGTAGGTTTCCCAGATCTTCTCGAGCATCTGCCCGGCCTGCTGCGCCTGCGCAGTGGTGACGACGGTGCCGTTCCAGCGCAGCGCGAAGTGCTCCGTCTGGTACTGCACGGCAGGCATGCCGGTAACCTCGAGCACGGACCACGTGCCGTTGACGCAGGCATGCTGCGGCGCGCTGCACGTCGAGGCCCAGCGAGTGGCCGTGCCGCCGGAACAGGCGACGGGCGTTGGCGTCGGCGCTGGGTTGGGAGCCGGTGTCGGTGTTGCGGTTGGCTTCGGCGTTGGTGCCGGTGAAGGCACTGGTGTCGGCGTCGGCTGCGATGCGGGTGTCGGCGCAGGGCTGGGCGCTGGTGTAGGGGTGGTCGCAACAGGCGTCGGCGCAGGGGCCGGCCCCGCGGCAGTGTCGGAAGACTCATCCCCGCTGCCGCACGCCGAGACGAACAGGCACAGCATTGCGGGCGCGACAAAGCGCGACCACGCCGGTGCGGGTGCAATCCGTTGGCGGGCCGTCACGATTTCCACCTGCCTCAGTTCACCGTGATCTTGCCCACGCCGGCATTCGACAGCACACGGGCCTTCACCTGTGCCGCCGGTACGGCGGTGCTGCCGTAGGGCAGGCTCCAGCTGGCTGCGGCGAAGCTGCACGCGCTCGAGAGGTTCAGCGCAGCGCCGTTGAGCAACGAGCCGGTGTCGCTGATCGCGCCGGTCTTGCTGTCGGAGCCGGGGTTCTTCACGACGGCCGGGCAGCTGCTCGCGCCGGCGATGTCGAACGCGTTCTGCTCCGAGCGGATCTGCGCCTTGTAGCCCACGCCGATGCTGTAGCCGTGCGCGTACACCGCGTGCGACTTGCTGCCTTCGAAGTAGTTGTTGACGACGTGCACGTGACCGAAGCGCACGCGCGGTGCGCGGTCACCGATGTCCTTGAAGTGGTTGTCGCGGAAGGTCACGGTGAGGTGCCCCTCGTCGCCGGTGGCGCTGTCGGAAGAACCGATGAGGTTGTTCTTCTTGTGCAGCTCGAACACGTTGTTGGTGATGCTCACGTAGTCGGAGCCGTTCTTCACGTCCAGCGCGCCGTCGTGGCACTGCTTCACCTT
Source organism: uncultured Rivibacter sp. (assembly GCA_946480925.1). The sequence goes on along the minus strand of CAMLLU010000049.1, from coordinate 601 downwards.
GCCGTTCTCGACGGGCAGCGTGTCGTCGGTCTTCGGGGCGTCGGTGAAGCGGTTGTGGTCGATCCACACGTTCTTCGAACCGGTGACCGTGATGCCGTCGTACTCGGAGTTCCAGTTGCCGGTGGCGCCGTCGTCCGGGTCCCACACCGGCGCGATGTCACACGGGTTCACGATGGTGAGGTTGCGCACGATCACGTTGGATGCGCCGCTGATGACGATGGCCGCGTTGACGATGGTGGCCGTGGAGCCGGAGCCGATCAACGTGGTGTTCGACGGCAGGCCGATGCGGTTGCGTGCCTTCTGGTCGGACTTGCTGGTGAACGCCCCGCCGTTGTCGGCCGAGGCCATGTCGATGGTGCCGTAGACCTTGATGATCTTCGGAGTGCTGCCTGCAGCGTCGAGCGCGGCCTTCAGTTGCGAAGACGAGCTCACCTTGTAGATGTAGTTCGACGTAGCCGCCGAACCACCGGTGGTGCCGCCGTTCTGGGCACCCCAACCGTCACTGGGCGCGACCTCGCGGCTGGCATCGGCGCCCGGTGTCGGTGTCGGTGTCGGTGTCGGTGTCGGTGTCGGTGTCGGTGTCGGTGTCGGTGTCGGTGTC
>CAMLLU010000048.1 GCA_946480925.1 uncultured Rivibacter sp. | reverse complement strand
GCGCGAGTTCGCCCGCGGCGAAGTGGGCGTTGCCGTGGCCCTGCCCGAGGCCCAGGGTGTCGTGCCGCACCGGCCGAGGCCGACGCTCAGGACTTGAGCAGCTTGTCGATGTCGATGTTGGCGAACGGCATGGTGGGTGCGGCGAGCTGGCGCAGGATGGTCAGGTGCTGGTCGAGCTTGACCTTGCGCAGGTTCTGCAGGCGCATCTTGCCGCCGGCTACCAGGGCAGGTTCGAAGCCGTACATCTCGTCGGGGGCGAGGGGGCCGAGCTTGGCGAGGGCGCGGTCGAACAGAGGTTGGCCTGTCTCGTCTTTCAGGTCACATTCATCTTTGTCCAGCCCCAAGAAAGATCGGATCGAGCGGTCAAGATCTTCTTTAGCTTTTGGATGCAAGCCTCTGGGCAACACAAACATGGCATTTGTCGCGCAGTCAATCGTCACGCTCCGCCCCGTCTTCTCTCCGCACAAATACAGCGTTCCGAATGCCGTCCTGGCAATGGCATGAAATGAATCGACTTGCTCAAGCGGCGATTCCTCTAGCCATTCATCGACCAAATCTTCGTACTCATCTGGGTCGACGATCCAGAACAGGCCGTTCGCATGGCCGCACCAGCCTTCCTCGCTCCAGTAGGCCAGCAACTGATCTGGCAGCTTGCCTCGCCAGCGTGCGATCGCGGAAGGCGGAACAGCCGAGTGGTGGGTTGCCTCGCCAAACTCTTCGATGAACACGTCAAACGCTTCGTCTCTCATCTCATGCCCTTCCCACGGCAGGGCTCGAGCTTCACATTCATTTTCTCGTTGCCCTTGCCGTTTCTGATCACCTCTTCGGCAGCCGCATCCATGCTTGCAATGCGGCCTTCCTGGTTCCAACTGGCGCCGATCGATGAGTTCACGTCGGCGCGGCCCATTCCTTTCGGGGCCGGCTGCATCCAGCCGCCGGCCACCATGTCAGGCTCATGCAGGGCAGAAAGTTTGCCCATGAGTTCCTTCGTGCGTGAGGTTGCTTCCGTTCGAGCCTGCCTTTCGTTCAGGCCGCCTTTGCTCAAACTGTCTCGAATGCTTTCGCGGATGCCCGCTGCGAATCTTTCCCTATAACTCGCTTGAGTTCCCTCAGCCAACGGATTGCGCCCCACGCTCTGAAACGCATCGCGTGCCGCCTTGTACTCCACGGCGCTCAGGCTGTTGATCTGGTCCTGCTGGCGCTGCAGCTGATCGCTCATCTCCTTCAGGTAGCCCTTGCGCTCGGCCTCGCCCATCTGGGCGAACTTCTTCTTGTCGAACGGATGGAAGCAGGGCACCTTGGTTTCCCGTGCGAGGGGTTTGGCCCCGTCGCGCCCGCCGCGGCCACCGGCTGCCGTCTCTCGTGGCAGCTCGGGCGGCAGGCCGCCACCGGTTCCAGCGGTTCCGGCCTCGGGGTGCCTTCTCGACTGCAGGGCCGGATGCTGGCGCAGCGCCTCCTCGTGCTGCTCCAGCCACTGCGCCACCCGCGGCCCCAGCCGGGGGCTGCTGCGGATCTCCTGCAGCACCTGCGCCCGGTTGCCGCGCCCGCGCGTGAGCCACGCCGCTAGCGCCGCCAGTAGCGCGCCCACCAGCAGCACGTGGCCCTGCGCGAGTTCGCCCGCGGCGAAGTGGGCGTTGCCGTGGCCCTGCCCGAGGCCCAGCGCGTCGTGCCGCACCTCGTGTGGTGTCGGCCCCCAGGCCTCGCGAAAGCCCCGCTCGTAGTGCCGCAGTGCCGCCGGCAGCGTGTCGACCAGGTCTTCGGCCAGCGACTGCAGCCCCAGGAAGGCCAGCCACCAGCCGCCCACCTGCGACCCCAGGGCCGCACCGGCCGCCGCCCCCGGGACGGCGCCCACCCCGCCCAGGAAAGCCCCGCCAACCCCGCCCAGGGCCGCACCGGCGAGCACCGAGCCGCCGTAGTACAGCGCCACGTCCTGGCAGGCCTGCACCAGCACGGCGCTGATCGAGGGCAGGTCCAGGTCGGCGAACTGCTGAGCCAGCAGCTCCTGCGCTGCAGGGCCGGAGTCGCGCAGGGCCCGGCGCACCCGTTCCACGCGCGACAGCTGCTCACGGATGGAACTCCAGCCGTAGGAGGGCGATGGCCGCGCCGGGCGGCCCACGCTGTCGAACCGGGCATGCCCGACGCCATAGGGCGAGCGCAGGTGCCGCTCCAGATCCTCCAGTCGGTTCCACACGCGCCACGTGTCGTCTTGATGCATTCCTCCCCTCCAGTGTTCTCTTTCCGCCTGCGGAACAGGCGCGGCGCACTGTAGGGAGCCCCTTCGTCAGGTGTCAACGGCTGCGCAGCCGGGAGTGGTTACCGGGTGTGTGGAGGACGCGGTGATTCTTGTACTCAAACGCGAGCCGCACCCAGCCCGCGCTGCATCCGTCGGTCAACTCAGCGCTGCGATGCGCTCACGCTGGCGGCCGTGAAGGTCGGGTAGCCCGCGGGCTTGTAGGTGTTGAGGTTGCCGAGGAAGTTGCTGTCCTTCAGCGGGATGGTGGCCGAGCCGTAGTCGAAGCCGTTGAGCAGGCTGCGCATCTGGGCATTGCTCACGCCGTCGCCCACGAGCTCGTACCAGCTGGTGATGTTGGGCATGAGGAACTGGCCATAGGGGTTCTCGGGCGGTTCGCTGCTGCTGGCGAAGCGCAGTGCGTGCGTGGACACGCCGTCCTTGTGATAGACGAACTTCACGTGGCCGTTCACGCGGGCGAGCGTGCCGACTTCGGCGTTGTAGAGATCGCCGTGCGCGCTGTAGCCGGCATGGGTGACCACGCCGTCCTTGGTCCAGACGGCGGCGTATTCCCAGTCGTGCCGGTGGCCGCCGCCCAGTGAGCTGATCTGGTCTTTCAGGAAGTACAGCGCATAGAAGTGGCCGCAGTAGGTGCTGCCGCCGCTGGCGAGGCAGGCATGGCGGTGCAGCGTGTTCGAGGTGTCGAGGAAGCTCGTGCTGCGGCAGCCGCCGGTGATGCTGCCGCTGGGCTTGAGGCCGCCGTTCTGCTGGCCGCTGCGGCTGATGCCGGCGCTGGGCAGGCAGCCGTCTGTGTCGAAGTCGAACAGCGGGTAGGTGCCGCTGATGTCGGCCGTCGAAGGCCATGCGGCGTCGAGGCGATATAAGTCATGGGCCTGGGCGGTGGCGCAGGCGAACAGGCCGGCCGCAAGCGCGACGGCGAGTTGACGGGGCAAAGGCATGGGCATGCTTTCCGTTGGATTGAGGAAGCCGGGGCACCACGTGCCCGCGGTCGGCGGCGATGCTCGTGGCCGTCGGTGACACCGGCGTGAAGATGCCTGGCCGTTGTGCGCGGTGTGGTGCGCCGGGGACGGGAGCACGAATCGGCGCATCGAGTGGAATGCCGCTTGCTCCAGTGCCGCCTTTGTTGCATTGATGCCCCCTTGGAGGGATACCCGGGCGTGCATGGCGTTTCCATACTGGTTTGCGAAGGCCGTGCTGCGCACGCATGCATCGCGGTCACCGAGTCTGGAGTCCGCGTGTCATGTCTCCCGTCATCAAGAAGCTCTTGGTCGACGCCGTGCTGTGCGTCGCGTTGTTCCTGGTGTCGACCGGGGTGGCTCACCTGGCGATGATGTTGCGGCCTGGCTGCGTGCTCTGCGCGGGCTGGGCGGGCATGGCCTTCTGGCTGCCTGCCGTAGGCGCGGTTCAACCGGTGCTTTGGCTCGGCGAAGGCGCGGTGCGCATGCGCGTGCTGGTCTGGGCCGTAGCGCTCGTGGCGGGCAGCGGCACCATGGCGTTGATGCTGTGGCTGGCCTCGGGGCTCGAAGGCTTCGGGCTGCCGGGCGCGGCCGAGGAGGTGGTGAACGTCACCAGGCTGGTGTGTTTTGCCGTCCCCGTGCTCATCGGCTCCGCGTTGATGAGCCGGCGCAGCGAGGCGAGGGCCGGAGCTTCACCCATGCGGCATTAGCAATGCTGCTGCGGGGGCTCGTCTTGCTTGTGGATGAAGCGATGCGAGAAACCGGGCAAGGAACGAAGCGCTCGTTGCCGGCCGGGCGGTCGGGCTCACGACGCCCAGGGCGCCTCCTGCCGCATGTGCGCTGCGAACAGCACGTGGCGGTTCTTGCCGCCGGCCTTGGCCTGGTACATGGCGGCATCGGCATCGCGCAGCATGTCGTCGGCCAATGCGTAGCCTCGCGTGCTGAGCGTGATGCCGATGGAGGCGCTGGTGCTGAGCTCGGTGCCGGCCAGCTGCAGCGGCCGGCGCACGGCATGCAGGATGCGCTCGGCCAGCGCGACGACGTCGTGTTCGTGCCGGATGTGCAGCACCAGCACCGCGAACTCGTCGCCGCCCAGCCGGGCCACCACGTCGCCGGGCCGCAGGCTGTCGGCAATGCGGCGGGCCACCTGCACGAGGAATTCATCGCCGGCGTGGTGGCCCAGGCTGTCGTTGACGAACTTGAAGCGGTCGAAGTCCAGGTACATCAGCGCGAACGACTGCGACGCATCGGCCTGCGCGCGGCGCACGGCGCGGTCCAGCAGGTCGATGAACCGGTGCCGGTTCGGCAGGCCGGTGAGACTGTCGTGGAAGGCGATGTGCGTCAACCGCACCTCCGCCTCACGGCGCGCCGTCACGTCCTGTGCCTGCACGATGAGCCGTGGCTGGGCGGCGTCTTCATCGGCCTCGGCGAACACGCCGCAGTGCAGCAGCACCCAGATCGCGCGCCCGTTGCCGTGCCGGCACCGCAGCTCGAGCTCGAAGCCTTCGAAGCCGGGTTTTGCGGCACGAGCGAGTGCCTCATCCAGCTCGGGCCGGTCTTCATCGACGACGAACTCGCGCAACGCGCGCTGCAGCACCGGCTCGCCCTGGCCGCCCAGCAATGCGTGCAGCGCGGGGTTGGCCTGCAGGATGCGGCCGTCGAGCGAGGTGAGCGCCATGCCGATGGAGGCATGCGTGAACGCGCTGTGGAAGCGGCGTTCGCTGGCCTGCAGCTCGCGCAGGTGCCGCGCGGCGATCTCGGTCTCTCGCTGGCCGGCTTCGGCCACGGTGCGGCGCATGGCTTCGGCCGCCTCCTGCTGGCGAAAGTAGTAGTGCTGGGTGGCCAGCATCATGGCCAGCATGGGCATCATCGCCATCAGCACGCCGAAGCCCGCGCGCACCGACACGTAGTACAGCAGCGCGGCCAGCGCCGCACCGGCGACGTAGCTCACGCCCACCCAGCCGAACGTGGAGAACACGTCCGAGAAACTGAAACGCTCGTTGCGCAGCAGCCGCAACATCGCCGAGATGAGCGACATGCTGAGCAGGAAGTAGCCGAAGCCGAAGACCACCGAAGCCAGCAGCAGCACGTCGGTGCGCCATTGACTGAAGACCAGCGTCCGGATCATCAGCGAGCCCATGCAGAACATGCTGGCCGTGGCGACGGTGATGCTGGCGATGCGGCTACTCCACCGCTTGGTGCCGCGCCATGAGCCTGCCAGGGCCTCGGCTGCTGCGGCCACCGTCGCCGCTTCGGGCCCGTGCAACAGCAGCACGAGGAAGATGAACACGTCGCCCGCGGCGAAGGCAGAGGGGATGTTCGGGACGCGGATCGGAAAGTACCCGGCCAGCATGGCCAGCCCGGCACCGATGCAGATCTGCAGCAGGTGCTCGAGCGGCAGGCCGCGCAGCGCCCACAGCGAATGCAGCAGGGCCACCGCGCCCGGCACCGCGATCGTCCACCAGAAGGCTGCTGCCTTGGGGCTGTAGTCCGGCAGCAACGCGGCATGCAGCCGCCTGTAGGAGGACTCGATCATCTTCACCTGCTAGTGGGCCGAGCGGTGGGCTCACTTGTAGCACGCAGACGGCGCGAACAGCCAATGAAATCGCACCGTTGAAGACGACTTCCTCGCGAATCGAGCCGCGATTTCGCGCGCTGCCGCGCATGCCCGTGCGCGGCAGCGGCCTTCTACTGCGGTGCCGGTGTCACGCCCGTGAAGGTCAACCCGGTGGAGTTGCCGATGCTCCAGGGCGTGGCCGCCGAACCCCAGTTGGTGACGGTCACGTTCCTGAACGTGCTGTCCTTCAGGCGGCTGATGCTGGCGGGCTTCGCGTTCGTGATCTTCACGGTGTCGAACGTCACGTTCTCGTGGAAGGTCTCGGCATAGCCCAGCGAGGTGTCGCTGCCGTCGTAGCCGTCCACGGTGATCATCGCGCCGCCGGTGCTCGCGCTGCCGTTGTCCACCGTCACGCGGTTCACGGTGATGTCGCGGAACTGCGCCGAAGCCGAGGCGTTGTCGAACACGTTGCTGCCCGCGGAATACGACAGCGTGAGGATGAACGGGTTGCCGTTGGTGTTGTTGGTGAAGGTCTGGCCGCCCGCGGTGACCTTGTTCTTCGTGCCGACTTCACGCATGGCGGTGTCGCGGAAGACGATGCGCCGCGCGCCGCCGCCGGTGGCCGGCGTGCTCTTCAGTCGCAGGCCGTTGTCGGTCATGAACATCACGTTGTCTTCGGCCAGGATGTCCTGGATCCACGCACCGGTGTGGCTGCCGGCCACCACGCCGCCGTGGCCTTCACGCATGTAGTTGTTGAAGATCCACGCGTACTGCTGGGGCGTGACGCCTTCGTAGTTCTTGCCCTGGCCGGCGGCGAAGTTGATGCAGTCGTCGCCGCTGTCCACGAAGTTGTTGAACACGACGGCGTTGCTGCTGTTGCCGAACTCCACGCCGTCGGCGTTGTTGACGTCGAAGGTCTGCGTCACGGTGTTGGTGAACACCATGTTCTCGCTCTCGACGAACATCACGCCGTGGTAGGCCGGGTTGGTGAGCTTCAGGTTGCCGAAGTAGATGTTGTTCACGCCGCGGAAGGTGGCGAGGCTGGAGCGGCGGTTGCTGTAGTAGTTGGCGTTCTGCGTCGCGTCGAGCGTGCCGCCGGCTTCGGCCTGCGCGGCCAGCAGCTGGCTCTTGGCCAGCACGCCCAGCGTGCTCCACTTGCTGGCGCTGCCGGGCTCGAAGGCGGCCAGGCGGTTGCCGATCTCGTCCACCGTGTCGGTGCTGCCGCGCACCCAGCCGCTGCCGTCGAGTGTGCCTTTGCCGGTGACTCGGATGTTGGTGAACACGCCGCGCGTCTCGTCGTAGCCCTGGTGGTCGGCCAGTGCCTTGCTGCCGTTCATGTGCGCGGGGTTGAGCGCGTTCAGCAGCGAGGGCGGGCGGCGGTCGTCCGTCGAGTTGGTGAAGTAGCTGTAGAGCTGGTAGCCCTTGGCAAGCGGGTAGTCGGCCGCTTCGCTGGAGCCGCGCAGCGTGGCGCCTTCGGCGACTTCCAGCGTCATGTTGCTCTTGAGGAAGAGCGCGCCGGTCACGAACACGGAGCCGCTGGCGTCGTTGGCGGGAATCAGCACCTTGCAGCCATAGGCCGACGTGGAGGTGCTGGCGCATTCGTCGATGGCGTTCTGGATGATGGTGGTGTTCACCGTCGTGCCGTCGCCCTTGGCGCCGAGCGTGGCCACGTTGTAGATGCGCGTGAAGGCGGGTGCCGTCTTGCGCACCACGGCCACGCTGTCGGCGGACTCCTGGCCCGAGGCGTCGACCGCGCGCACGGTGAAGGTGTAGGCGGTGTCCGGCGACAGGCCTGTCACGTGGAAGTTGTGGAAGGTGACGCGGGTGTGGAAGCCGGCCGAGTCGTCGGCATAGAAGTGGTCGATGTACGGCTTGGCCACCGAGTGCGCCGCGTTGTTGGCCGCTGCGCTGCCCAGCCTGGTGCCGTTCATGTAGACGTTGTAGTCCACCACGTCGGCGTAGTTGTCGGGCTTGTTCCACACCAGCGTGAGGCTCGTGTCGTCGTAGGCGAGCGTGGGCACGCAGGGGTTCTGCGGCACGTTGGTGCTGGTGCCGTTGCTGGCTTTCACGTTGGCGGCCGAACAGGCGGCGCTTGCCGTGGCGGGGCTGCCGCCGGTGGTCGTGCCGCCGCCCGTGGATGTGTCACTGCCGGTCGACGTGCCCGACGTGGCGGTGCTGCCGGCGGTGGACGATTCGTCGTCATCACCCGAGCCGCAGGCCGCCATCGTGGCAGCCACCAGGGCTGCCAGCACGATGCCGCAGCCACGCTCCCATTTCTTCATTCGCATTGGATCTCCACGCTGTTGTCTGCACGGGTAGGCACCTTGCCTGGCCCGGCACAGGGTGTGCGAGTCTTCCGAAGGCGCGCAGAGTCGTCATGACCCCGAAGTGACGATGCGCTGATCAACTGCGTCAATTCGTTTCCGGTCGTGCCGACACGATCAGACCGCATCCAGCCGGTTGTCGATGTGGTTCGCATCGGCGGCATGGGTCGAGCCGAACTGCGCCACCAGGTTCAGGCCGTTGAAGCCCTGGGCCGACACGCGTTCGTAGGAGCGCAGCGAATACGGCTGCAGCGATGCGGGATTGGCCCACTCACCTTCCACGGCTGCGTCCATGGCCGCAACGGTTTCATGCGTGGCCTCGGTGCCTGCGCCTTGCCGTTGCGCCAGCAAGGAGGCGGAGCGATACGCATCCACCCGCTCGGCCGCGCTCGGGCTGATGGTGGAACGGAAGGCATAGGTGTGGGTGGGCGTCGCCTGGCTGCTCACTTCGTCGAGGAAGGCCCGCAGCTTCGTGTGCTCGGCGTCTGCGTTGCGCGCAGTGCCCGGCGATGCCAGGCGCGCCTGCACCCATTGGCTGCGGCGCTGCTCCACGTGGGCGATGAAGCCGTCGAGGTTCTGGAACTCCGTCTCGTGGAAGGAGATGGGGTGCAGCCGGCCGTCCTGGTACACCACTTCGCGGCGGTCGCTGCTGCCGGCCACCAGCAGGTCGGCGCTGACGCCGCGGATCGTCGTGTCGGTGTTGCCCGAGGTCAGGTTCACCGGGCCGGCATCGACGCTCGGGCCGGCCGTGAGCCGCACACCTGCGGCGCCTCGCACGTTCCACGCCGCGATGTGTCGCTGCACCTGCAGGCTGCCGGAGTCGTCTTCGTAGTGGCGGATGACGCCGCGCTGCGCCTCGATCGCGATGCCTGCATTCACGCCGGCCCGCATGCCCAGGGCCTGCGCCGCGACGACGCCCTCGACCGAGATGCCATGCCGCTTGCGCTCGTCGCCGGCACGGCCGATGCGGTTGACGGTGAGCAAGGGGAACTCCTGCAGCAGCTGCTTCAGCAGGTCTTGCGGTGCATGGCCTTCTGCGGCGGTGGTGCCGTCCAGCAGGCGATCGACCAGCCGCGAGAACTCCGTGCGCAGTTCGCTCACGGGCCGCCCGATGCGCGGCAGCCGCAGCGTCACGCCCTTGAGCCCGGCCGACTCGCTGGCATAGGCCGTGACGTCGACGTTGCCACCAGCCCTCGCGACGCCGAGGTCCGCGCCGACGAAGGCGCCCACGCCCAGCTGCGAAGCGCGCTGCCTCTGCGTGGCCACCATGACCTCCATGTCGTAGGGCGGCATCGCGATCTCGAACACGGCCTGCCGGCCCCATTGCTGGCGTGCGTCGAGGCGCCCGCGCAGCAGGAAGCCGCTCACCAGCCCCGAGACGGCGGCCGACAGCTGCCGCAGGCCCACGCCCACCACGCCCCCGCTGCTCAGGCGCAGCCGCGAGGAGCCTTCGATGTTCTGCACGATGTGCTTGAGGCTCTTGCGCAGCGCCTCGCGATCGACGTGAGGCACCCGCGTGTCGTGCCCGTGCACTTCGAGGTGCGCGCGTTGCAGCTCGGCCGCCACCGCATCGGCCCATTGAGGGTGTAGCTCGGCCCGGCCCACGGGTTGCGCGGCGTGGGTCTTCACGGCGTCGGCCAGCCAGGCCTGCAGGTGCTCCATGCGCAGCGGCGTTTCGGCCAGCTTCTGCAGTTCGGGCTGCTGCTGCAGATGCTCGGCGAGCCCCGGCTGCGTAAGGTCTGCCGGGCGACCGCCCGCAGCGGCCAGCATGCCGGCCAGCCTTGCGGCGACATCATGGACGGCGGCGGCGTCGAACACGCGGTTGTCCAGCGGCTGATCCGGCGTGGCGAGGCAGTGGTCCAGCACCGCCGCGCGCAACAGCTCCCTGGATACCTGGCCCGGCCCACCGCTGCGGGCCAGCGGCGCCAGCGCAACGAGCTGGTCCTTCAGCTGTGATGTCGCGGCGCGCAGTGCCGCATCGAAGGCCTTGCGGTGCTTGGCGATCGCGGGCCCGCGGTCCACTTGCTGTGCGCCGTAGCGCAGGGCACGGAAGGCGGACTTGCCCTTCATCGGGTTGCGCAGCTGTCCCGGCTTGTCGCTGGTGGCGAGGGCGATCCAGCGGCCCATCTTCATGAGGCGTGATTCGATGGCGGCGAATTCCGAGCCGGGGCCCGTGTCGAAGAGATCGTTGCGCACGGCGTTGAGCGCCCAGTCGTGAGGACGTGCGGCTTGCGCGTCACCCGCCAGTCGGGCTGCGGCGCAAGCCAGTGCTTCGTCGAGCAGGGTGCTGGGTGCGCCCAGGCCTGCGATCAAGGCGGCCGGGTGAGCTACCGGTGAAGTGTTGCGATCGGCCATTGCCGACACGGCCTTCATCAGCAACTCGAAGTTGCGTTCCTGCGCAGGTGGAACGGGCCGGCCCACGACGGTTTGCAGCAGGCGCATGCCGCTCGGCGTGGTGGCCAGTTGCATGGCGACGCGCCAGGCATCCTGCTGCGCAGGTGGCAGCGGCGCGGGCATGCCTTCGCCGCGCAGGTGCCATGCGTCGCTGACGTCGCGCACCGGGTCGAGCTGGCGCAGCGCGCCCAGCGCCGCAGAGGCCCGCAGGGCGTCGGCACCGGTGGCCAAGGCCAGCGACTGCGTGAGCAGCACGGCTGGTGCGCCCGGCAGGCCGACAGGTGCGGCGGCCGACATGCCGGGCATCAGCGCCTGCAAGGCCTGCTGCAGCGGCAGATGGGCGAAGCTCGCGTGCCTGACGCTGGGGAACTGGTGCGTGACGAGGTCGAGAAGGGCTGTGGGGCCTTGCGTCATTACTGCCGCGAGCGGGTGCGGCGGCGCTGAGCCGGCATCGGCCGAGTCGGCATGGGTCCGCATCAGCGCGCTGTCGGAGCGGGCGGGGCTCGGCGTCATCACCACCGCGGGGCTCGCCATGCCCACTGAAGCCGGTGATTCGCCGCCCGAGGCTGCAGGCGGCCGCAGCCTCGGCGCCATTTCCGTGTCGACAGCGGGCGGCGTGGTGCGTGGCGGCAGCGGTGGACGCACGCCCATGTCGGCCTTGTTGGCGCTTTGCTGGTGTTGCGTGTTCGGGGTCTCGACCGTGTAGCGGTTCAGACCCGTCATGTGGCGAATGCGATCGAGCATGTTGAGGGCGGTTCCTTTGGCTCGAATCATTCGGCCCGGGTCCACCACGCTCATCAGCGGCCAACGAAGACGCGAAGGGTCAGGCGAAAAAGCCCTTGCGCCGTTTGCGCATCCGCATATCTGTTTTTCGCATGCTTGATCGAAGCCCCGGCCGGTCTGTGGTGTGGGTGGGGCTTCGCCAACCACAGGCTACCGGGCCGGCTTTTCCTTCGGGCCGGCCTTGGCTTCGGCGGCCCGTCATGTCGCCTTCGGGTGATTCAGCGAGGGCCGCAGGAAAGAGTCATCACGCGGTCCGGCGTGATGCCACGCCTCTGTCCCGGTCACGGGTCGGCAGTTTGAAGCTCACGTGGTTGACCCACACCCAGGCAACCGAACGCGCGAATTCAGTCAACCAATCCAGCGTCTCTTGTGGCTGCTCAGCAAGCCTCGGCCAACCCATGGTGGCACACCAGGGCAACGGCGGTGGCTCGATCCCGCCAGCTGCGGGCGCGCCGGGCAGTCCGCACGCGACGTACTTCCACAGTTGCGACGCCTCGTGCTCGGTCTTCGCAACACAGAAGTGCATTCCAGGTTCGCGGATCGCTACGCACAATGCACCGCCAGCCGCGCCAACCGCTGCGCTGAAGCCTTGCCGCGCCGCGTAAGGCAGGGGCACGAATTCATCCAGCTCGATGGCTGCCGCAAGCCAGGGCGCAAGTCGTGCAACGACATCGCCTTGCACTTCACCGCGCATCACACGCCCGAGCCGGCCTGTGCGGACGTCGAGATGGTTGATCGCATCGAAGCTTGCGTGGCTCTTGTCGCGCAGTGCGTTCTTCAGCGCTTCGGCCGTCACGTTTTCTCTCACAGTGCTGTTTCCTCATGTCGCGTTGGTCGCCCGGGTTCCAGCGGACGTCCATTCGGCGCGGCACGAGCGTAGGAGCGTGATGATGGCGAGTCTTGACTGATTCCTGACCGACCCTTGCGAAACTTCACGCAAATGACGACCGCGAAACAAAGACTTGCCAGCAGCCGCTTCGTCTGCTTCATGAGCAGTTCATCTGCCGTTCATCTGTGCGGCAGTGCCGGGCGATAGAGTGCGGCATGTTTCGCCTCAGACTCTCGCTGGCCTTTGCCTTGCTCGTGGTGCTGGTCTTCCTGCAGGCCGGCTTCGTTTCGTGGGGCGCCTACCGCCTGAGCGACTACGTGCGCCACAGCCGCCTCAACAGCGACCTGCTGTCGGAGCTGCTGGAGCTGTCGGCGAACAAGCAGCGCCTGCGCGTGTGGGCCTCGCAGCGGCTCATGAATGCCGACGCGCAACCCGAAGTGCGCGACCGGCTGCTCGACAGCATGCATGCCGGCGCGGCCCGGCTGGCCGGCACGTCGCGGCAGTACGTGGAGTCGTGGCACGAGATCGCCGCGCGCGAAGGCAGCGAGGTGCCGCCCGAGGTGGCGCAGCTGGCAGACATCAGCCAGCTGCTGGACCAGAACATCGCCGAAGTGCAGGTGCAGCTGAACACGCTGCAGCCGCTCGCCCCGGGCGCTGAATTCAGCGGCGTGTGGCGGCAGCTCAACCAGGTGTTCGACACCACCCACGGCCGCGACCTGCGCGAGCTGCTCAACGGCGCCATCGAGCGCCAGCGCAAGGCGGTGCCCATCGCGCGCGCGGCCACGGAGCGCGGAATCGAGCGGCTGCGACAGCAGGCCATCGTGATGGCGATGCTCACCTTCGCTGCCGCGCTGGCCTGGGCCTTGCACCTGAACCGGCGGCTCAAGCGGCCGCTCGACAGGCTGCTCGAAGCCACGCAGGCCCTGCAGGCCGGCGCGCTGGAGCACCGCATCGCACTCGGCTCGGGTGACGAGTTCGACCGCGTGGCGCATCACTTCAACGCGATGGCGGCCGAATTGCAGCAGCATCGCCGTGAAGCCGATGCTGCACGGCGGCGCCTCGAAGACGCGGTGCAGGACCGCACCCGCGAGCTGCAGGCCGCGCATGAAACCCTGCAGCGGCTCGACCAGCGCCGCCGCCAGCTCTTCGCCGACCTGGGCCACGAGTTGCGCACACCGGCCACCGCCATTCGTGGCGAGGCGCAGATCGCGCTGCGCGGCGCCGACAGGCCTGCCGCGGAATACCGGCAGACGCTTTCGCGCATCGTCGAGGCCGTGAAGCAGCTCACCAGCGTCACCGACGACCTGATGCTCGTCGCGCGCGCCGAAGCCGACCAGCTGGTGATGCAGCCAGCGCCGCTGGAACTGTCGCCGTTGCTGGCCGAGGTGGCCGCACAGGCCGAGGCGCTGGCGGGTTTGCACGGCATGCGGCTGCAGTTCGATGCACCGGCCATGCCGGTGGCGGTGCAGGCCGATGCCGAGCGCCTGCGCCAGGCGCTGATGATCGTGCTGGACAACGCCCTGCGCTACTCGCATGCCGGCGGCACCGTGCAGCTCGGCTGCCGCGTGGCTGAAGGCGAGGTGGAGGTCGCCGTAAGGGACCACGGCATCGGCATCGCGCCCGAAGAGCTGCCGCAGGTCTTCGAGCGCTTCGTGCGCGGCGAACGCGCGCGCCGCCACCGGGCAGACGGCACCGGCATCGGCCTGTCCATCGCGCAGGCCATCGTGCAGGCGCATCACGGCCGTATTGCCATCGACAGCACGCCGGGCGAGGGCACGCTGGTGCGCATCGTGCTGCCGCGCCTCGTTGAGGCGGCAGCTGACACCACAATGCAGGCCGCATGAACGAGCTCATCCACAACAACCTGCTGGTCGTCGAAGACGACACCCGCGTGGCGGACTTCCTGGTGCGCGGCCTCAAGGCCGAGGGCTACACGGTGCAGCTGGCGCGCACCGGCCCGCAAGGGCTGGAGATGGCGCGCAGCGGCGAGTTCGCGCTGCTGGTGCTCGACCTCATGCTGCCCGGCCTCAACGGCCTCGACCTGTGCCAGACGCTGCGCGCCGAAGGCCGCCAATTGCCGGTGCTCATGCTCACTGCCATGAGCGCTACCGAAGACAAGGTCAAGGGCCTGCGCCTGGGCGCCGATGACTACCTCACCAAGCCCTTCGACTTCGAGGAGCTGCTCGCGCGCATCGAGGCGCTGCTGCGCCGCGGGCGCGAGGTGCGGCCGCGTGCCACCGTGCTGCAGGTGGCCGACCTAGAGTTCGACCGCGACCGCATGCAGGCGCGGCGGGCCGGGCACCCCATCGACCTCACCGCGAAGGAACTGGCCTTCCTGGAACTGCTCATGAACGCGCCGGGCCGCGTGTTCAGCCGCGAGCGCATCCTCGCCAACGTGTGGGGCACCTACGAAGACCCCCTCACCAACATCGTCGACGTCTACGTGCGGCGCCTGCGCGCCAAGATCGACGAGGGCCACGCGCTGCCCTTGCTCAAGACGGTGCGCGGGCTGGGCTACAAGCTCGACGATTCGGCGGGCTGATGTGCACTCTCACGTGCAACGCTCGGTCAGCTCAAATCAGGGTTCTGCGAGAACTTCGCCACGCCTTCTGGCAGCGGAGCCCAGGGTTGTGCAGAGTTACACCAGATCGCCGCCTCTGGGCGCACCCACGACGCGTCATCGAGGCTGCCGGTCGCCAGGAATTGCATGTTTGGTGCAACTGCGGAGCCTGTCACGATGGATGAGCCGCATTTGCCGCAGAACTGTCGGTACACAGGCATTCCACTATCACCTCTGTCGTTGTAAGTGGAAAGCGGCTCACCGCCGAACTCCAGCGACCCTGTCGGCATCGCGAGTACCACCAGGTACGGGCCGCCCGAAGTCCGTTGACAGTGCGTGCATTGGCAAATCACTGTCATCAGCGGCTTCGAGTTTGACCTGTAGCGCACCGAACCGCATAAACAACCGCCTTCAATTTTCGCCATCGTTTCCTCGGATAGGCGGACTTCGCCGCCCAACGTTTGCCATTCACCCAGCTCGTCTGCCCGATCCGCAATGAGGCGGCTGCGCTAGGTGCTCATCTTCAACGCCTGTGCTCGACACAGCGCGGCGCGATTCTGCCGACGGGTCGAATCACGCGTCTTGGTCTTTTGCGCCAAGGGCTTGGGCAATTGCGCAGCAATTTGCCTAGTTGAGGTGGCCAGTCTGTAGACTCAAAACGGTAGTCGTGGCGATCGAGATTGCTGGGCGTCACGCTATTGAACGGAGGTAGCGCAGGAATTGCCGGGTGCGATGCTGATGTGCCTTCTCCGTTGCCCAACCCAACTGCAAAGCGCGATGGCTGAACATGGAAGTGTTGTCGATGTCCACTGAAGGCATCTCCTCGCAAGATAGATTCGAGGCATGGCGCCATGCCATGTGCAAGATGGTCCACAACGTTCAGGTCGAACCCACGGTAGGCCTTTTTTCCGCCAGCATCACGGCCCGCCGTCATGGCGATGTCAGCTGTGCCCGCTTTGGGTGTACGTCACACGAGCTCTCCGGCCGTCGCGAGCGTCTGTCTGATGCGGGCGCCGGCGGCTATCTCCTCGGCTATCAGTTGGAGGGCGTCGCGCATGTGGAGCAGGGCAACATGCACGTCGTGCTGCAGCCTGGCAGCATTGCGGTTATCGATGGGAGGAGGTCGATGCGGGTGTCTTTCCAGCAAGACGTGCGCGTGCTTGTAGCCAAGCTGCCCGTGAGGATCGTCGAGCATCGACTTCCCTTCCTTGCACGAACGCATGCCCTTGCGTTGACGCCTCACAGCGGCTTGTCCACCCTTCTTGTGAACTATCTGAATGAACTGTCGAGCGCAAGCTCGGTAGTGCAGGCATCCGACTTCGATCTCATTGCGGAGAATGTCTCCAACCTGCTGAGCATCCTTTCCGGAAGAGGCGTGACATCCCTATCCCAATCAAGCGGACTGCTGAAGGATGAGTTGGTGCGACTGCTGCGCCAAGAGGCCTGCAATCCTGAGTTGTCCTTGCAATGCGTTGCCAGCCGATTGGCCGTTTCCGAGCGGCAGGTTCAGAGGATGCTCCAAGAACTGAAAACCAGCTTTACCGAGTTCGTTCGAGAAGAACGGCTTCAAGTCGCAGACAGACACCTCCGGAGGATGGAGAAAGTGTCGATCTCCGAGATTGCACATCTCAGCGGCTTCAACGATATCTCCCACTTCAACTATCAGTTCAAGCGACGCTTTGGAGTAACGCCAACCGATCGCCGCATTCAAAACAAGAGCGAATGAGACATGGCAAGAGGTCGTATCGGACTCCACTCTTATCCCAGACTGGTTGGTCCCCACCACCAACGCCATTGATGCCTACGCGCCTCGTGGCACTCAGATCGCCGACGCTCCCATCGCTACCGATGATCTTGGGCGCGGCCTGACGATTTGGCAAGTTGAAGGGACTGGACCTGATTCATCTGCCGTTCATCAAGACCTCATCGAGGCTTCATCGCGCAGTGAGGGCCGGTTCACCTGCCCCTCGAAGAATGAGTCCCGTACCGCGATGCATGCGGTGCGGCGCCGGTAGCCCCGGCGCCTCATCCAACGTCATGAAAGGACTCATCAATGAACGTTCGCCAAGCTCCCCGTGCGCTGCGCACCATCGCGGCTGCCGCCCTCGTTGCCGGCCTGTCGGCGCCGGTGCTCGCGCAGACGCCTGCCACTGCGAGCTGCGTGCCGGCCACCGAGAGCCAGATCACCGGCCTGTTCGACCGCTGGAACGCCTCGCTGTCCACGCTGGACCCGGACAAGGTGGTCGCGAACTACGCGGCTGACGCGGTGCTGCTGCCCACGGTGTCGAACCAGGCCCGCACCAATCCGGCGGAGATCCGCGACTACTTCGTGAAGTTCCTGAAGGGCAGCCCGCAGGGCAAGATCGACAGCCGCATCGTGAAGATCGGCTGCAACGTGGCGCAGGACGTGGGTACCTACACGTTCAGGTTCAAGGACGGCAAGTCCGTGCACGCCCGCTACAGCTACGTGTACGAGTGGGTCAACGGCCAGTGGCTGATCGCGCACCACCACTCGTCGGCCATGCCCGAGCCCGTGGTGGCGAAGAAGAAGTAAGTCCCGTCATGCAAAAGCGCCCCTTCAGCGGGCGCTTTTTGCTTCACAGCTTCAAGAAAAACGGGTAGCAGGAAGCGCTGCCTCTTTCGCAGCCGTGCAAACCAGGGGGCTCGAATGAAGTTCATTGCGCTGTTCGCCGACAAGGCGGAACAGGCGACCGTCGCCCGTGAGCTCGAAGCCCGCGGCGCGGCACTGCTGCCGATGCAGTCCATCGCCGGTGTGCTGCAGGCCCTGCGGGGCCGGCAAGGTCATGCGGTGCTGCTCCAGGACCACGCCGGGGTGGTCGATTGGCTGCATGCCTTGCAGACCCACGTGGCCGGCGGCGTGCCCGTCGTCGTGGTGGGCGGTGCGGGGGGCGTGGGCATGGCCGAGGCACTGGCCCACGGGGCGACCGACTATGCAGACCGCGAAGCCTCGGCAGACCGGTTGCTGGCACGGGTGCGTGCCCACGCGGGTCGGCCTACGGTGCGCGACGTGGGGCCGTATGCGTTGTGCGATGCCACCTCCACCGTGTGGTGCGACTCCGTGAGGATCCCGCTCACCGCGCGCGAGTTCGCGCTCGCATCGCTGCTGTTCTCGAACGCCGGGCACGTGGTCAGCACGGCGAGCTTGGCCGCGCGTGTGTGGGGCTGCCCGAGCGACGTGTGCCGGCGCACGCTGGAACAGCACGTCTACCGCTTGCGGCGCAAGCTGGCCGCGAACATGGCCAACGCGGCGGCTGCCCCCGCAGTGCGCATCCAGGCGGTCTACAGCATCGGCTACCGGCTCGACCTGATGGTTCCGCAACAGCAGGTCATGCGGCAGCAGGCCATGCGACCACAGCAGCCGCCCGCGCAGCAGAACGACGCGGCAGCCGCCGAAACGCAGCCGGGCCTGCGGGCGCGGCCCTTCTCGCCGTCTCGCTGGCAGTAGCTCGCCGCCTCAACGGGCGTGCGCGGCCACGGGGTGCTCGACGTTTTCAGGCGATGCGGGGGCTTCGGCCAGCTGCACGGGCGTTCCGAACACGTCGAGGAACAGCGCTTCCTTGAAGCCGCGGAAGAACTCTTCCGTGGTCGACAGCCCGGCGCCCCGCACGGGCGGGCCGTCGCGCTTCTTGCTGGCCCACCAGCGGTCCACCAGCTCGAGGTGGGTCTGCATGGCGTCGAAGCGCGTGGGCATCGCCAGCGCGGTCAACGACAGGATCCGCCGGCGCAGCCGCTGCCGCTCCAGAGGGTCGCCGCGATAGGCGACGTGCAGGTACGAGTCCAGCGCATCGACCAGTTCCATGCCCGCGGCGCTGCGCCGCTTGCGCTGCTCGGCGTTTTCGGACGCGCGCATCTGCTGTCGCGCCACGAGCACTGCCACGCCGCCGCCGATGGCCGCAGCCACGAGTGTTGCGACGATGTTGAGCCAGTCGATCATCTCCGGGGCCTCCGTGTGGTGGTCTGCGATTCGCCTTGCCGCGCATGGCGGCAAGGGAGCGGGGCACCCAGGTGGTCAGCGGCTCGGCGCTTGACGGCCGGCATGGCGATGGGGCCGCCATGGCGAACCCGGCGGCCATGCAGCAGCACGGCTGCCGCCATCGATGGACGACGACATCGGAATCCCCCTGAATGCTTTTTGTGGACGCCGATTTTGGCGACTGCCTCCGCGCTGCGGGCTGCACCCGGTGGGGGGATTTGTGCTTCAGGAGGTAACAGCAAGCCCTGCAGGGCGCATCGCTGCCATGTGATTTCGCGCCATGCCTCGCGGCTTCGCACGGGCCTGCCGTGTTGCTGCGCAGCAGCACAACATTCGCCCTTCAAGCTCGTCTTTCGGCAGCCGCGTCGGCAGCCGAAAGCCGTTTCCAAGACCCAGCAGAGAGGAGTCGCGGGGGTGTGGCGCGGTAGCAGGCAGTCATCGAAACGTGTCACGTCCTCCGCGCATCAACAAAGAGGATCCACGTGATATCGAACCCCATTTCTTCCACCGCTTCTTCGTCACGCCTTCCCGAGGCATCGGCTGCCACGCAAGACACGCCCCCAGCGCAGGCCGGCCCGAATGCCGCTGCCGGGCACCAGCTCAAGGGCCGGCGTGCGAGCGAAGAGGCCCCGCCGCTGCAGGCAGGGGCCATGTCGCCGCGCAGTTCTGCATGGCCGTCGCCGCAGCCCACGCCGGATCTGAACGCCATGCGTTCCCCTGCGGCGTTGCTGCCCGGGCTTGTGCCGCCCGAACCGGTCGATTGCTCGTGGATGGGCGGTGTCGCCAGCGGCTTGGCGAGCGGCATCCGCAGCGCAGCCGGCGGCGTGGTCGGCGGTGTGGCCAGCACCATGGCCAGCGGCCTGAAGAGCGCCGGCGGCATGGCGGCCTCGGCCGCGAAGAACCTGTGGTCGCTGAGCGATCTGCGAACCATGCTGCAGCCGCATGCCAACGACCCGGACTTCCTGCGCCGGCTGCGCGGGCAGGACGGCGAAGCGGCGTCGCCGTTCACGCTCGAGCAGTGCAGCCGGCAGCTCGGCGAGCTGCGTTCCGTGATCGAAGCGGAACAGGGCATCCAGCCGCGCTTCAAGCAGACGCTGCTCAACGACATCAAGACCATCGAACAGGCGATCAAGCCGCTCGAGAAGGACTCCAACGTTGCCATGCGTGCCGCCAAGGCGCTGGTCAACATGGTCAACCTGTGGCCGGTCATCGTGCCCAGCCCGCTGCTGGCCAACCAGGCCAAGACCTTCGCCTACACGGTGGCTGCCGCCAGCAAGGCCGTGGTCGGCGTGGCCGGCTCCGCGCTGCGCCCCACGGCCGATGGGCTGCCTTTCCCGCTGACCGGCGGGGAGCTCGGGCGCCACGCCGACGAGGTTCACTTCTACCCGGCCTTGCTGAATGCGATCTTCCTGTCGATCGAGATGTCGAAGAAGTACGGTTCGCCCGAGGTGCGCCACCAGGCCGAGGCGGTGGAGCACAACAAGCTCGCGCATGCCGGCTTCGCGGTGGCAGCCGGCATGGCACTGATCGCGCCGTTCGTGTGGACCAGCGTGAAAAGCACGGCCAACAAGGCGATGGAAGCCGGCGTTCGCGCGGCGGCGCTCGGCATGGAAAAGGCCGGTTTCGCTCAGCAGGCCACGGCGATGCGCGAGCACATCCTGCCCGGCGAGGTGGGGCAGGCGGTGCGTGCGGAACTCTCGCGCGTGTGGAGCGAGCTGGAAGCGGGGCGTCTCGCGCTGCAGCAACAGCGCTTCGACTTCACCGACCCCGCCGCCGGCAGGGAACTCACCCGCACGCTCAACTCGCAGTGCACCTACCTGCTCGAGTCGATCGCGCAGTGCACCGAGCGTGTGGACAAGGCCTTCGGCATCAGCGCTGCGCAGGAAGCCGCAGGGGCCGTGGTGCCGCGTGGGTCGTCGTCCAACCCGGACTTCGCGTCCAAGCTCGCGTTGACCGTCTTTGCCGCGAGCGTCACCGGCGCGACTGTCTACCTGATCCAGCCCGATCCCATCGGCACCGTGGACCTCGCTGCCGACAGCGCCGTCGTCACGGCGGTGATGCTGCAGAGCGCGCTGAACAAGCAGGCCACGCGCCAGGACGCGATGGAGCGCTTCAAGGGCATGGCTGCCACCAGCATGGTGATGGCACTGGCACTGTCGGCCGACAAGATCTCCAAGGAGTTCACCCCGCGCGGGCTGATCGAAGCCAACTCGTCGGCGCCTTACTACGCGAGCCTGGTGATGACGATGATGGCGATGACCATGCCGGGCCCCATTGCACGCGGCGCGGAGCTGGCGCTCAACTGGGGCGGCAGCCAGGTCGGCAAGGGCCTCCAGCAGATCGGCAGGCTGTTCAACGGGCCTGACGGCCAGCAGCTCGCCACCGTGGTGCCGGGCACGCCGCAGGAGCTGCAGCAGCGCGTGAGCGAGCTGCATGAGTTCTACACGCAGGCACCCACGCTCGCACGGCTGCTGCAGCGCGAGGAGGTGGCCGCCGACGGCATCGCCCAGGCCTTCGCGGACGCCGGTGCGCGATCGGCCGGTGCATCGCAGCGCCACAACCCCGGTGTCGAGATCCACGAGATCGTCGAAGAGCCGCCGCACGGCGCGTGACGGCTCTGGCGGCGGGGCGGCGCTGCCCTGTGTGCGCCCCGTGAAATCGGCACGAACGGACACACGCTGAAACGCCGAGTCAGGGCGTGGTCTGAGTTTCGTCATGACCGCCGGGTCATGCCCCCCTACATTGGCCCGCGATCAAGATGGCGGTGGACCGTGTCTGCCGCCGTGAACACAACGCGAGGATCCACCAGGGGGCAAGCATGCAACGGCGACCACACAGAACGAAGCCCGGTTTCGACGGCGTGACACAGGACGAGACGCCGCAGCGCATGCGGCGTGCACTGCTGCAAGGCCTGGGCAGCATGCCCATGCTGGCGCTGCTGGGCGCCTGCGGCGGCGGGCAGGGCGGGCAGGGCGGCCAGGGAGGCGAAGAGGCGGGCAGTGCCGTCGGCTCGACTTCCGCCTCCACCGATGTGCTGGGCAGCACCTCCGAAACAGCCTCGCTGCAGGCCACGTCCGCCGTTCGCACGTTCAAGCACCCTGGCCTGCTGCACACCGAGGCCGACTTCACCCGCATGCGCGAGAAGATCGCCAAGGGCGAGCAGCCCTGGGTGGGCGCCTGGGACGCACTGCAGAAAAGCGGCCGAGCCCAGCTGGGCCGCGCACCCACTCCGGTGGAGACGGTGATCCGTGGCGGCACGGGCGAGAACTTCCGCCTCATGGTCGAAGACGTGCAGCGCGCCTACCAGTTCGCATTGCGCTGGAAGGTTTCGGGCGACGAGGCCTATGCGAAAGAGGCTGTCACCTACCTCGATGCCTGGTCTTCGACGATGAAGACCTTGACCGGCAACAACGACCAGATCCTCGCCGCGGGCCTGTACGGCTACCAGTGGGCCAACGCCGGCGAGATCATGCGCACCTATCCCGGCTGGTCGGCCGAAGGCCTGGCCCGCCTGAAGAAGATGCTGGTGGACCTGTTCTACCCGTGGATCAGCGGCTTCCTCGTCAACCACGCCGGCTCCAAGATCACCAACCACTGGGCCAACTGGGACCTGCAGGCCATCTGCGGGATCCTGGCCATCGGCGCCTTCAGCGACCGCAGCGACCTCTACAACGAGGCGATCAACTACTACAAGACCGGCCGGGGCAACGGCGCGCTGGCGCACATGGTGCACTACGTGCACCCGGGGCACTTCGGCCAGTGGCAGGAAAGCCCGCGCGACCCTGGCCACACCACGCTGGGCATCGGCCTGGCCGGCCTGCTGTGCGAAATGGCCTGGAACCAGGGCGAAGACCTGTACGGCCTGTGGAACAACCGCTTCCTCGCCGGCGCCGAATACGTGGCCAAGTCGAACCTGAACGACCCCGCGACGGGCCAGCCCTATGCGATGCCCTTCACGCCCTACACCACCAACAAGGGCACCTTCACGGCCGTGGCTTCGGGCATCAACGGCCGGCCGTGCTGGGAAGTCATCTACAACCACTACGTCAACCGCAAGGGGCTCGACGCACCGTACGTCACGGCCAAGGCCGCTTCGCAGCGGCCCGAGAAACTCGAATGGGTGGGCGACATGCCCGGCTTCGGCACGCTGCCCTACAGCCGCGACCCCTATGCGACGCTCATTGCGCCCAGCGGCGTGACGGCCAGCCTGGTCAACGGCCAGGTGGTGCTGTCGTGGTGGGGCAGCGCCAAGGCCAAGAGCTACAACGTCAAGCGCGCCGGCTCGGCCAGCGGCCCGTTCACCACCATCGCGAGCGTCACCGACCCGCGCACGCATACGGACGCGCCGGCCAAAGGCGTGTGGTTCTACGCCATCACCTCGGTGGGTGACGCCGGCGAGAGCTCTCCGTCGGCCGCCGTTCGCGTGTCTACCGCGCCTGAGCTCATCGTGCACCTGCCGCTGAACGAAGGCACCGGCACGCGCGCTGCCGACGTGGCCGGCCGCGCCAGGCACGGCACGCTGACCGGTGGCGCCGCCTGGGGCGCGGGCCGCAAGGGCGGCAGCGCCGTGCAAGTCAACGCAAAGGGTGCCTGCGTGGCAATGCCGGCCGACGTGCTGGCCCAGGCGAGCGACTTCACGATCGCCCTGTGGGTGAACTGCAATGCCGCCGCCACCTGGGCGCGCATCTTCGACTTCGGCACCAGCGACATTGCCTACATGGCGCTCGTGCCGCGCGACGGCGGTGGCAAGATGCGCTTCATGGCCACGCGCAGCCACTACTTCGGCGAACAGGCCGTCGTCGCCGGTGATGCGCTGCCCGTGGGGCGCTGGGTGCACGTGGCCGTCAGGCTGGCCGGCAGCACCGTCAGGCTGTACGTCGACGGCGCGAAGGTGGGCGAAGCGACCGGCGTCGTCGTCACGCCCTTCCAGCTGGGCGACACGCCCAACGCCTGGCTGGGCCGTTCGCAGTACGGTGCCGATCCTGGCTTCAACGGACTGCTGCAGGACCTGCGCGTCTACAGCGGTGCCCTCGGCGATGCGGAGATCGCAGCGCTAGCTGCTGCCTGATTTCCATTTCAGTTGCTCCACCGCGCTTGGCGCGAGCCGCAACGCATGAAACGTTGCTGGAATCCCTTCACTGCAAAGACGCAGAGTGCGCAGAGGTTTCGCTGAGAATGCAGCCCCTCTCTGCGCTGTCCGCGCCTCTGTGGTGAATGAATTGGGGTTTCACTTCAGGCGCCGAAGCGGCACCGTCGACGCATGAATCTCTGCGCTGCGTCCAGCGGTCGCAGCCCAGCGGACGCCGCGGATCCGGCTTCGCCGGTCCGCTGGCGTGCCCTGCAGGCCGCGCCGGGTCTTGCGACCCGGCCGCGCTCGCCAGGCGCGAAACGTCCACAGGACCTTTCGTGTCCGGGCCGCCCCCCTTGAGGGGGTGCGGCGAAGCCGCTACGGGGGTGGTTCCTTCAGGGCCCGGCTCAGGCTGCGCTCTTGCCGGTGCCTGCGGTGCCACGCAGGAATGTGGCCGCCTCGAGCTCGGCTGCGGCACGCGCATCGGGTTTGCGCATGTCCGGGGTGAGCCGCTGCAGCTCGGGCAGCTTCAGCGGATCGGGCCGCTGCGGAAGATCCAGCTCGAGCGTGCTGTTGATGGTGAGCACGGCAGACAGCGTATGCGAGCGGGTCTGCGCGGGCTCCTGCGTTTCCACGTGATGAGCGGCGTCGGGGTGCGGCACGGCTGCGGCCGGCGCGCGTGCTGACCCGCGCCCTGATGAAAGCGTGTTGAGCGGCTGGCGCGGCGTGATCGCGCCGGGTCGGTGTGAGCCGGGCCGCTTCCTGGGCGGTGCCAATTGCTCGGTGGCCGGCGTTGAAGGGAGGGTGCTCGGCTTGGGCCTGGCCTCGTCCGTTTTCACGGTGGGTATGGCCTGCGCATCGTCGCCGACGGGCGGGCACACAAGGTTGGTGGAGAGTTGCAGTGCTGACATCCTGATCCTCTTTTCGCAAGGATCAGGCAGCTCCGTCACCGGTGCGCCGGCCACGGCGAATGCCCGTCGTACCGGGCGAATGGCCTGGCCTACAGGCGGCTGGCGCCTTCGTCGAAGTTGACGGTGCTGGCGAACTGCTTGAGCAGCCGCGCGACGCGGCGCCGGTTGCGCCAGCGCGCGAAGGTATCGGACGTGGCCACCGCCATGGCGAGCGCGACCACGGCGGAAACCAGCAGCATCCAGGTCAGCGTGAGCACCACCGGGCGCACAAGGTCTCGAGGTGCAAGGTCACGGCGCCGAGGTTCGACACTGCGACGGCGCTGTTGCCGTGCTGTGCCGCCAGCTCCGACAGCCGGGCCACCTGGTAGAGCATGCCCACGGCGGCCTTCAGTTCGAGGGACACCTTCAGATCCTGCTTGGCCAGGCGCTGCACCACGTCGCGGATCTCCATCGCGCTGCGCTCGACGACGGTGTTTTCTGGCACGCGCGGCGTGAGACGCGAGCGGTGCCGCTCGGCGATGGCCGAAACGGCTGACGCTTTGGCGCGCTTGCGCTCCACAGGGGTGGACTGGCTGCGGCGCAGGGTGTCGCGCCGGTGCGAGCGAATGAGGGTCGAACAGGACATGGATCGTGCGCTCAAGACGACTGGCGCAGCAGCAGCGTGATGGCACGCCACGCGATGACGGGGCCGGTGGCGATGGCCAGGCACAGCGCGAACGGAATGCTCGCCGCTGCGGAAACCAGCATGGCAGCCAGCTGGACTGGCATCTGCATCGCCTGAACACGCCTTGCCATGATCGACCTCGTCTTCAACCACTGTTGCGCGGGAGGCGGGTCGTCGGTCGGCCCACCGGTACTGCCTGGTGCGCATGCTCCTGAAGGCTCATGCACACCGCGTGAGCCGGTGCGAAGCGCCTTGCGACGCTGCGAACTCGGCTCAAAAAAATGTACAAGCCGCCACCATTCAAGACATGTCCGCCGGCTGATGAAAAGATGACCGGTCCCCGACTGCGGGGAACCCATCACGCATCGGCGGGGGAGGCTTGAAGTCAGACAAAAAATTGCTTGCAAATAGATCGTGTGCTAATTAATATTCGAGCCCATGAACAAGCCCTCGTCCTCACCGTCGCAGCCACCGGCCTTGTCGCAGGCACTCGACCAGCAGCTGTGCTTCGCGGTGTACTCCACCATGCTGGGCCTCAACAAGGTCTACCGCAAGCTGCTCAAGGAGCTGGGGCTCACGTATCCGCAATACCTCGTGATGCTGGTGCTGTGGGAAGGCGACGGGCTCACCGTCTCGGCCATCAGCGAAAAGCTCTTCCTCGATTCGCCCACGCTCACGCCGCTGCTGAAGCGCCTCGAAGCGCTGGGGCTCATCACGCGTGAGCGTTCTGCCAGCGACGAACGCCAGGTCATCGTGTCGCTCACCACCGCGGGCCGGCGCCTGCAGGCCAAGGCGAAGGACGTGCCGGGTTGCGTGGCCACCGCCATGGAATGTTCCGTGCGCGAGATCGACGTGCTGCGCAAGCAACTCACCGACCTCAGAGGAGCCCTGCTGAAGAACGCTGCATAGGGGCGCGAAGAGCGCTCAGTGCATGCAGGTGGCCTCCGGTACGTCAAATACTTAGTGTGCTAAGTATTTGCATGCAATTTAAATGGCAACGGCGTCGCGCACCGCTGCCACCCCTGAAGACGCGAGCTGTCTCGACTTTTCGAATCCCCTCAACCTCAACGAAAGAGAGTTCTCCATGAAGTTCGCCCGCAAGATCGTTGCTGCCTCCATCGCCACGCTGGCCGCCGGCGCCGCATTCGCGGCCGGCAGCCCCGGCGTCGAGCACAACACGCAAGCCTTCCTCGAGGCGCTGGCCAAGGGCGGCGGCAAGCCGATCGAAACGCTGTCGCCTGCCGATGCACGGCAGGTGCTCGTCGGCGCGCAGCAGGGCGCCAAGCTGCCCGCGGCCGACGTGAGCGAAAAGACCATCACGGTCGACGGCAAGCCGGTCAAGCTCAACATCGTGCGTCCGGCCGGCGTGAAGGGCGAGCTGCCCGTGTTCATCTTCGCGCACGGCGGCGGCTGGATCCTGGGCGACTTCCCGACCCACGAGCGCTTCGTGCGCGACCTGGTGGCCGACTCCGGTGCGGTGGGCGTGTTCGTGAACTACACGCCGTCACCCGAGGCGCGTTACCCGGTGGCCATCAACGAGATCTACGGCGCGACCAAGTGGGTGGCCGAGAACGGCAAGCAGATCAACGTCGACGGCAAGCGGCTGGCGATCGTGGGCAACAGCGTGGGCGGCAACATGGCCACCGTGGTGGCGCTGATGGCCAAGGCCAAGGGCACGCCGGCCCTGCGCTCGCAGGTGCTGTTCTGGCCCGTCACGAACGCGAACTTCGAGAACGCCTCGTACGACGAGTTCGCCAACGGCCACTTCCTAACCAAGGACATGATGAAGTGGTTCTGGAACGCCTACACCATCGACCCGAAGCAGCGCCAGGAGATCTACGCGTCGCCGCTGCTGGCCACGCCCGAGCAGCTGAAGGGCCTGCCGCCGACGCTGATCCAGACGGCCGAGAAGGACGTGCTTCGTGACGAGGGCGAGGCCTACGCGCGCAAGCTCGACGCGGCCGGCGTCAGCGTGGTCGTGACCCGCTACAACGGCATGATCCACGACTTCGGCCTGCTGAACGTGCTGGCGGACCTGCCCGCCACGCGCGCGGCACTGCACCAGGCCAGTGAAGAGCTGAAGGCGCGGCTGCGCTAAGCGCCAGCGCTGCGCCAGACGCCAGGAAAGCCAGGTGCTGAACCGAAGGCGCGGCGGCCGTGGGGCCCCGCGCTTTTTCATCGGTGCGGGCGGCGTCCTGTCACTGTTGCAAATCCAGTGACAACTGGCGATCGGCCAGGAATTGCCGCACCGCATCGACGTGTGTGCCAGCTTCCTGCACGGCTTTGCGCAATTCGTCCGCGCTCACGTCGAACGTCTTCGCCCAGTAGGTGAGGTCCAGGGCCGTCAGGTTGATGTTGCGATGGTCCCGACCTGCGGTGTCACCGTGTATTGCGATCATCTGCTGCCCTCCTTTTTAGCGCGAAGCTGTGGGGCAATTTGCGTACCCGAGCGGCTCTTGAAGCGGCTCTACGGTGCTTGCGCGCAAGCGCTGCAACAGCCCGCAAAAACTTCTGACAGGGCGGCAAGCTTTGCAGGCGGGCACGGCGACTGCCGGCGCGGTGTGTGAGCCAGGAGACCCGAAGATGCCACGCTCGCTGCACCTGCATTCGATGCCGCCCCCGCCGGAACATCGCATTCCCAAGCCGCCGGACAACAACGAGCGGCATGACCAGCCCGTGCCGGTGGACTTGCCGCCCGAGCCGGTTCTGCCCGAGCCCACCGAAGATGCGCCGGCCCACCGGGTCATCGGCAACCGGCCGCTGGCGGTGTTGCGGCGCATCCTGCACTAGGGGTTCTGAGCGGTGAGGTTCAGGCCGCGGGCGGCGTGTCCGCGGGCCCGTCGCCATGCTCGTGCCCGCCGGCGGATTCGTGGGCGTATTCCTTCAGCCGGTTGTAAAGCGTCTTCAGGCTGATGCCGAGCGCGGCAGCCGTCTTTTCCTTGTGGTTGCCGAAGCGCTGCAGCGTGGCGAGGATGAGCGTGCGCTCGGCCTGCGCGAGCGGCGTGCCCACCTTCACGGTGACGAACTCGCCTTGCGACGTGACGACCTTGGGCGCGTCGAACTGCAGCCACGCGTCGCCGATCTCGTTGCCTTCTTCCATGAGGAAGATGCGCTGCACGACGTTGCGCAGCTCGCGCACGTTGCCCGGCCAGCGATAGCTTTGCATGCGCTCGATCGCCGCGGCGTTGAAGCGCTTGTGCTGGCCTTCGCGCTTGCAGATGTCCTGCAGGAAGTGCTCGGCCAGCAGCGGAATGTCTTCACGCCGGTCTGAAAGCGGTGGCAGGTGGATCGGGAATACGTTGAGGCGGTACAGCAGGTCTTCGCGCAGCTTGCCTTGCGAAACCGCTTGCTCGGGCACACGGTTGGTCGCGGCGATCACGCGCACGTCGGTTTCCTGCGACTGCGTGGAGCCCACGCGCATGAAGGTGCCGGTCTCCAGCACGCGCAGCAACTTCACCTGCAGCTCGGCCGGCATCTCGGTGATCTCGTCGAGGAAGAGCGTGCCGCCGTGGGCGCGCTCGAAGAAGCCCAGGTGCTGGCGGTCGGCGCCGGTGAAGCTGCCTTTTTCGTGGCCGAAGATCTCGCTTTCCATCAGGTGCGGCGAGATGGCGCCGCAGTTCACCGCGAGGAAGGGCTGCTTGCGGCGGCGCGAGAGGTCGTGGACCATGCGCGCCACCACCTCCTTGCCGGTGCCCGACTCGCCGGTGATGAGCACCGTCACCGCGGTGCCGGCCACACGTGCGATCTGTTCGTACACCCGCTGCATGGCCGGCGAGCGGCCCCACAGCAGGCCGAAGCGGCCGCTGCGATCGTATTCGGCGCGCAGGTCGGCGATTTCGGCCTGCAGCGCGGCCGGCCGCATCACGCGCGACAGGATGCCCTGCAGCTGCTTGATGTTGAACGGCTTGACGAGATAGTCGGCCGCGCCCAGCCGCAAGGCCTGGATGGAGGTTTCGAGGCTCGCATGGCCCGTGATCAGCACCACCTCGGTGTTGGTCAGCGCATTGGGCGTCTCGAACAGCTCCATGCCGCTGCCGTCGGGCAGCATCAGGTCGAGCAGCACGATGTCAGGCGTCTGCAGCGCCAGCTGGCGCCGCGCTTCGCGCAGGTTCTTCGCGGTGGCGACGGTGAAGCCTTCGGCCGCAATCAGCGCCGCCATCATCTCTGCGGAGTCCGCGTGGTCTTCGACAACGAGTGCATGTCCCATGGTGACTCCCATCTGTGGCCATTGCTGGCATGTATGTGTAGTGTTTTCGATTCGCAGGCCGGCATGAACGGTGCAGCCCAGAAACGCAGCGCTGCGCTGCGGTATCGCGGTGAGCGCGTGCGGGTGCCGCGTGCGGCGTTGCAGTGGTCGGCTCACCACGAGTCGCGGTGGGGCTCCCTCGGCAGATTATGAGCGCCGCAGGATGGCCGCACGCTCACGGGGGCGCTTCGGAGGCTTGCGTTTGCAACAGCTTGTTGATCGCGTCCACCAGCTGCTTGGGATCGACCGGCTTGCCCAGGTGGGCGTCGAAGCCGGCGGCCAGCGCGCGTTCACGGTCCTTGTCGGTCACGAAGGCCGTGAGGGCGATGCAGCGCATCGGCACCTGCACGGCGCAGCGGCGCTCCAGCGAGCGCAGCCGCCGCAGCAGGCTGTAGCCGTCTTCGTCGGGCATCGCGATGTCGGAGATCAGCAACTGCGGGCAGTGTTCGGGTGCCACCGTCTCGAGGTAGGCGTACACCGCCGCCACCGACGAGAACGCCACGGTGCGGGCCTGGTAGCGCCCCAGCAGCAGCTCGAGGATCTGCCGTGCCTCGACGTCGTCGTCGACGATGGCGATGCGGCTGCCGGCCAGGTGCGGCCCCGGCTGCAGTTCGTCGTTCGGTTTGTTGGCCGCGTCGGCTGAATGCGTGCCGTGGTGGCGCCGCACCGGCAGCTCGATCGTGAAGGTGGCGCCCTGGTCGAGCCCGGCGCTGCGGGCCTTCACGCTGCCGCCATGCAGCTCGACCAGCTGCCGCGCGAGTGCCAGCCCCAGCCCGAGGCCGCTCTGGCGCCGCGTGGAGGCGTCGGCCGCCTGGCGGAAGGGGTCGAAGATGCGCGGCAGCAGCGCGGGTTCGATGCCGATGCCGTTGTCGCTCACGCTGATGAGCACCACGCCGTCGCGCCGGCCGCTGCCGACTTCGACGCGGCCCTGCTCGGGCGTGAACTTCACGGCGTTGGACAAGAGGTTCACCAGCGCCTGCCGCAGCCGGTCGGGGTCGGCCTGCACGGACTCGATGGTCGGCTCATGCCGCACCTGCAGCTCGATCTGCTTGGCCGCGGCGGCGGGCCGCACCACGTCGACGGCCTGCTCGATGAGCGGTGCCAGCTGCACCGGCCTGAGTTCGAGCTTGATCTTGCCGCGCAGCAGCCGCTGGGTGTCGAGCATGTCGTCCACCAGCTGCGCCTGCGCCTGCGTGTTGCGGTCGATCGCATCGAGCATGCGCAACTGCGAATGCGTGAGCTCGCCGGTCTGGCGCAGCACGTGGGCCCAGCCGCGAATGGCGTTGAGCGGCGAGCGCAGTTCGTGCGACACCACGGCGAGGAATTCGTCTTTCGCCGAAGCCTGCGCCTCGGCCTCGCGGCGCGCTTCCCGCTCGAGCGCCAGCACCACTTCGCAGCCGGTGTCCCACACCTTGCGCTCGGTAATGTCTTCGACGATGCCGCCGATGCACGTGACTTCGCCCTGCGGCGTGGTGTGCAGGTGGAAGCGCCGGTCGCGCACCCACAGCGGCGTGTCGTCGGGCCGGCGGATGCGGTACTCACGCACCGGCTCCTTGCTGCCGTCCGTCGCCGTGGGCAGGTAGAAAGGCTGCGGCAGCACCACCGGCGCGGGTGTCATCAACCCGCGGTTCCACAGCAGCGGGTCGGCCTTGAGCGCATCGATGCCCACGCCCCACAGCTGCTCGAAGGCCGGGCTCACGTAGAGAAGCTCGCGGTTCACCGGGTCGGCGATCCAGAACACGTCGTCGCTGCTGTTGGCGAACTGCGTGAAGCGGTGCTCGCTCTCGCTCAGCGCCGTCAACGCATCCTGCTGCCGCGTGATGTCGTAGAAGGTGCACAGCACGCTGTCAACGTGGCCGGCACGGTCGGTCTCGGGGATCAGGCGGCACACGTAGAAGCGCCCGCGCGCAGCGACGGCATCCAGCGTGATCTCGCATCGCTGGGCCTCGTTCAGTGCCAGGGTCCGCAGCGCCGCCGCACGCAACGGCGCCGCGGCGGCCTGGGGCAGCCGCGCTTCCTCGAAGGTGCAGCCCACCAGGTCGCCCCCTGGTCGATCGAAGCAGTCGGCCGCCGCATGGTTGGCGTAGACGAAGCGCAGCTGCCGGTCCAGGCGTGCCACGCCGTCGGGCGAGTTCTCCACCAGCGTGCGGAACTCGCGCTCGCGCCGGTCGAGCGCGAACTCGGCGCGCTTTTGCTGCTCGATCTCGGTCACCACGCCGGTCCACAGGCTCACTTCTCCGTTGCGGCCGAGCACCGGCTTCATGCGGATGAGGTGCCAGAGGAATTCACCGCCGGCGTTGCGCAGCCGGAACTGCGCCTCGAACACGTTGTCGCTGCCGCGCGTGGCCTGCCAGCGGCCGGCGAGCACCGAGTGGTCTTCGGGGTGGACCAGCGTGCTCCATTCCGCCTCGAGGCTTTGCGCATCGCGGGTGCCGGTGTAGGTGAGCCACTGGCGGTTCACGTAGGCTGCGCGTCCATCAGCGGAGCCGACGAACAGCAGCGTGGGCACGGTGTTGGCGAGATCGCCGAAGGCAAAGCCGGCGAACACGTCGTCTGGCGCGTTGTCGAGCGCCAGGATCTTGGTGTGCGGAGGGCTCAGCACCGGGCCATGGATCGCAGTCACGAAATCTCGCAAATGAAAGGTTCGTTCCTTGGGGGCGGAGTGGGGCCGCGCATGCACGCGCAACCAGCCGCCCCGAGGCGGAAAGCGCAAATTGCGTGCCCAGCCTTGGTGCTGCACCGCAGCGACCGCGGCGCAAGCCCGGCAGGCACCGCTGTTGCTTGGCAGTCGCCTCTTGTGCCGCGCTCGCTGCATTGCAAAGCACCACGTCGCAGGCGACTCCCTCGCGCAGGCCCAACGGGTAAGCACTGCAGGCCAGCCGGTATTTCCTACCGGCCATGCTGGCGCGTTTTCGCGAGGCACCTCGTAGCGGGATGAAAAAAGCGCCCTGGAGGGCGCTGGTCAAAGCTCTGGAGAGGATCCCCGAACAGGACCGGCCTAGTGATCGCGGTCTCGATCGGGCGAGCCTGGCTGGCTCTTGCGGCTGCCGCTGCTGCGGTCCGAGTCGGCGCGATTCGATTCGCGGTCCTGCTGCTGCTGCTGGCGGCGGCTGTCGGCCTGCTGTTGCTGCTGTTGCGTGCGGTTTTCATCTTCAGCGTGGCGGCTCGGCGCACGCTGGCCACTGTCGCGAGGTTGGTTCATGTGAATCTCCGTTTCGAAAGTGAGTGATGAGTGCACGAGGTGCACATCTGGATCGGGCAATGGGGGTGCCTTGGAAGGGGGGCTCTCTCCACGGGCATGGGCGTTGCCGCCACCTTTGACGAGGCAGGCCCTCTTGCGGCGCCGGCCGCATGTAGTCCACGGTTTTGCATTCACGAAAGGAGCCCGCCATGAATGCTGCGATCTCCGGCGGTGCACGCATCGACACCAACGCCAGCGGGCCCGGCCCGCGGCTCATGACCGCTTCCACGCTCACGGGCGACAAGGTGGTCAACCGCAATGACGAGACGCTGGGCACCATCGACGAAATCATGCTCGACGTGCCGCGCGGCCGCGTGGCCTACGCTGTGATGTCGTCAGGCGGTGTGCTGGGCATCGGCGAGCGGCTGTTCGCCATTCCGTGGCACGCGCTGGTGCTGGACATCGACCGCAAGTGCTTCGTGCTCGACGCTGAACGCGATCTGTTCGACAACGCGCCCGGCTTCGACAAGGACCACTGGCCCAACCAGGCCGACGAGCAATGGCACCGCAGCGTGCACGCCTACTACCGCGCGCCGCTGTACTGGGACTGATTGGACAGGACCGCACATGATCTCCATCACCGCCAAACTGCTGTACGTGGCCGCCGGCGCGGCGTTGCTCACGATGAGCATGAATGCCCTGCGGCGCGCCGAAGCCGCCCGCCTCAACACCCCACGCGCCAAGCCCGAGCCGCTGCAGCGCTGGGAAGGCGAGGGTGGTGCGGTGCCCGTGGCCACCAACAAGACGGCCCAGCAGGTGCGGCCCCACGTGTCGGGCGACCCCGAGCCCGGCGCCGGAGCCACCGGCTCACCCGAAGAAACGCTGCCCTGAGGCAGCCCGCCGTCGCGGCCGGCTTCGCTCCAGCAAGGCGAGGAAGCGGCGCTCGCACGCAGTGAGGCCGCGCGGCGCGGCCACGGCTGCAGCAGCGGCAGACAGGCCGACACGCGAAGCGAGTTGCCCGCTTTCGAACCGCGCCAGCACCTGCGGGTGCACATACGAACGCCGGCACACCGCGACCGTGTGCCGCAGTTCCGCGGCCACGTCGCCCAGCACCTCGTTGATCACGTGCTTCGCGGCGGCCGTTGAGGCCGGTGCCTCGCAGCATTCGAGCCGCTCGAACGCCAGCACGCTGGCGTGCCAGGTGCGAAAGTCCTTGGCCGAAAAGCCTTCGCCGTCCGGCATGTGCGTGCGCAGATAGTCGTTCACGTCGGCCGAGCCGACTGCGTGCTGCTCGCCGCTGGCGGGGTCCACGTACTGGAACAGCTGTTGGCCGGGCAGGTCGTGGCAGCGCCGCAGGATGCGCGCGACCTTCGGGTCCGTGATCTCGAGCTCGTGCTGCACGCCGCCCTTGCCGCGGAAGCACAGGCGCGCGGTGCCGCCGCTCCAGCGGGCATGGCGGTCCTTCAGCGTGGAAAGACCGAACGAGCCGTTGTGCCGCGCGTATTCGGCATTGCCCACGCGGGCATAGGTCGTGTCCAGCAGGTGCACGAGCGCGGCGACCACCTTCTCGCGCGGCAGGCCGGGCAACGCCAGATCGCGGCGCACCTGCCGGCGCAGGCGGGCCAGTGCGCGGCCGAACTGCGCCATGCGGCCGAACTTGTCGCCGTTGCGCTCGGCCATCCAATCGAAGTGGTAGCGGTACTGCTTGCGGCCGCGCGCGTCGCGCCCTGTGGCTTGCAGGTGGCCGTGCGGTTGCGGGCAGATCCACACGTCGCGGTAGGCCGGCGGAATGGCCAGCGCGCGAATGCGCGCGAGCCGGGCAGCATCGCGGATGCGGCGGCCCCGTTCATCGAAGTAGGCGAAGCCTTTGCCGCACCGCCGGCGGCGCCAGCCGGGCCCGGTGTCGCTCACGTACACCAGGGCGCCGGTGGCGCGGGCAGCGGGCGCGGCTTTCAGGGGGTGGACGGGGCGCTTGCAGGGGGTGCGGCCGCGGGAGCCTCACCACTGCCGGCGCCTGGTGTTGTGCCGGTGGAAGGCGTGGGCGGCGTGACGCCGCGCTTCTCGCAGCCGCCCAGCACGCCAAGGCCCGCGATGCCGACGGCCCAGGCCACCAGCACGGCAACGAAGGGGCGGGGTGCGGTGCGCATCTTCATGCTCCCACCCGGTTGCGCAGCGCCTTGATCTGGTCGTGATTGCGCTGCACGCCATGGAACTGGCGCTCCACCAGGCTGCGCACATCCGGCGGCAGCGGCTCTTCGAGCGCTTCGCGGTAGCGGTCGAGCGCCACGTCTTCGCCGCGTTCGCATTCCTCCAGCATCGCGACGTCGTCATAACGCGAGACCGAGCCGCGCAGCGCGAGCCAACTGCGGTGCAAGGCGCCGGCAGTGGTGCCGTGGTTGGCGGGGCGGCCGCCGCACTGGATCACCTGGGTCTGCAATTCGGCGGCGGCCTGCCCGCAGTCGGCCGCGCGGGTGGCGAACAGGCTCTTCAGCTCGTCCGAATCCGCATGCTTGGCACAGCTTTGAAAACCTTGCTCGCCGTCCTTGCAGGTTTCGATCAGTTCGTTGAGGACTTCCACGACATGGCCGTTATTCATGGGCTGGTTCTCCACAAAAAGCGTCGATCGGCAGCCGCGGGCACAAGGCCCGCGACACGTACCCTGTGTGCGGCAGGCTGCGTGCCCATCCAGCAGGCATGCGCCGAACGGGCGGGGCGGCACGGCGCTTGCCTGCTTTGCGCACCTCTCCTTGCGCACGTGACCAAAACTCACGAAGCGTTACTCGCACGTATGGATCGGAGCCGAAGACATGGGTGCTGAACTTGCAGTGGTGTTGCATGGCGTGCAACCTTCCACGTGGCGGGCTTGCCAGCGGGTGATCGATGCGATCGGCGACGTGGCGGCGCTGCCGTTGACGTTGGCGCTCACACCCGATGCGATGAAAGAAGAAGGCTCGAGCGCCTTCTTCGACGATCTGCAGGAGCGGCTCGAATGCGGTGACGAACTCGCTGCGGCCGAGAGCGGCACGCGCGAGGCGAAGGGCGGTGACGAAGCCGCCATCGCGCGGGTGCGGGCCGCGCTGCGCTGGTTTGCCTCGAGGCGCTGGCCGCTGTTGGGGCTGGTGACCGAGCGGCATGCCATGAGCCCGACGTTTCGCCAGGCGCTGTGCTCCACGCCGTTGCGCTACGCGATCGAGCCGCAGCACATCTACGCGCTGCCGCAGGGGCGGCCCATGCGCAGCCGGCGCCTGTCGTATTCGGCCGACGGCATGTTCGACCGGCTGGCCAGCCTGGGCCGCAACGCGATGATCGACCGCACCGAGACCGAGGAAAGCGGCCCGCTGCTGCGCTTCGAGCTGCAGCCGCGTGACGCCGACGACTCGATGGTGCGGCGCGACTGGCAGCGTCGCCTCGCCTGGCACCTGCAGTACCGGCAGGCCCGCACCATGGCCGACGTGGCGCGGCGATGGCAGTGCGAGACGCAGCCCGCCTGAAGCCCTGGTTGCCGTGGCTGCAGTGGCGCCGCGCACTGCACGTGGGTGTGCAGGCCGTCAAGTTGTGGATCGCGGAAGAAGGCGCGCAGCTGGGTGCGGCGATCGCCTTCTATTCGATGTTCGCGATGGCGCCGCTGCTGGTGATCGCCATCGCG
The DNA here is from genome assembly GCA_946480925.1 of uncultured Rivibacter sp. The sequence continues at coordinate 5,534 of CAMLLU010000048.1, read as the reverse complement.
CTGGCCGGCACCATCTTCGGCGTGGAAGCGGCGCGCGGCCAGATCGTCGGTGAAATCGAAGGCCTGGTCGGCCATGAAGCGGCCCGCGGCATCGAGGGCATGATCGCCGCCGCCTGGCGCGAAGACAGCAGCGGCCTCGCCGGTCTCATTGCCGTGGGCACGCTGCTGGTGGGCGCCAGCGGCGTGTTCGCGCACCTGCGCACGGCGCTCAACCGCATGGGCCGCGTGGAAACACCGGCGTCGGCCATCGGCGCCTTCCTGCGCGCGCGGCTCATGGCCTTCGCGCTGGTGCTGGGCTTCGGCTTCCTGCTCATCGTCTCGCTGGTGGCCAGTGCCGTGCTGGCGGCCGTGAGCGGCTACCTGCAGCGGCTGTATCCGGTGCTGGCCACGCTCATCAGCGTGTTCGACGTGCTGCTGTCGGCACTGCTGCTGAGCACGGCCTTCGCGGCCTTCCTGCGCTGGCTGCCCGACCGGTCGCCTCGCTGGCATTCGGTGACGGTGGGCGCGGTGACCAGCGCGCTGCTGTTCGCGGTGGGCAAGCACCTTATCGGCCTGTACCTCGGGCGGGTCAGCGTGACTTCGAGCTTCGGCGCGGCCGGCTCGTTTGCCGTGGTCATGCTGTGGGTCTACTACTCCACACAAATCTTGCTATTGGGCGCAGCGGTGGCATGGACGCTGGAGGGCGTGTCGGCCGGTGAGCGGCCCGGCTGTGAGCCCACCGGGGAACGGGGCTTGCCGCCCTCGGGGTGATGCGCCGCACGTCCTGCGGCGCCCGGAGTTCACGTCATGGCCAAAGCGCCCCCGCGCACGTCACCAATGCCGCCTTCGCCGCAGGTCACGCCGCCCGCGCGACGGCGCTCGCCGCAAGGCGCCACCACGCAGCACCTGGCGGGCGACGACAGCGGTGAAGACACCCGCCTGCCGCACGAACGCGACGAGTCGTCCGACAGCCAGGAGACCGAGCCTCGCGAAGTGCTCAAGCGCGCGCACGACGACATCGTGCAAGGCCGCCAAGACACCGACCGCGGCCCGGTGGCGGACGAGACCTACCAGCGCACCCTGCGCGGAAGGCGGTAGCCGCTCGTGAGCGGGCACTGGCTCACCAGAACTTCTTGCCGCAAGCGCGTGCTTCTTTGCACGTGATCGAGCACGTTTGTCGCTTGATTGCATAAGCAAAACCCACCTAATGGGCCTCTGTAGGCCCGAATCCGAATGCGGGGTGGACGCATGCCGATACAAGTGGGCCGCCCGGCCGATCCGGCACGGGTGTTGCGTTGTGCACTGCACTGTGCGGGGAGGCGGCCCATGGAGGGCCGGCCGGAGCGTGACCACGACTCTCGCAGGAGAAAGAATGCAAGCACAGACGCTGCGTGCTGAGCAGAAGCAGCATCAGACACTCACACCGAGGTTGCAACAGGCCGTGCGGCTGCTGCAGCTGTCATCGCTCGACTTCGCGCAGGAAGTGCGCCAGGCAGTCGGCAACAACCCCTTCCTCGAGGAAGACAGCGAGACGCGCTCGCCGGCACTCGAAGCCGCGCAGCAGCCTGCCGCCGAGCCCGAGGTGCCTTCGCCGGCCAACCCCGAGATCATCGAGCCGCTCGAGGAGCGGGGCCTGTGGGCCGGACGTGGCGAGCAGCGCCTCGCGCCGTCTTCGGCCTCGGGCGACACCGACCTGATGGACATGATGGCGGCCGACGTGTCGCTGCGGCAGCACCTGCACGGGCAGACCAGCGTGATGCCGCTGTCCGAACGCGACCGCGCGCTGGTGGGCCTCGTGATCGAAGCGCTCGACGACGACGGTTACCTGCGCGTGGGCCTGCACGAGCTGGCCGGCGTGGCCGAGCTGACGCCGCCGCTCGATCTCGACGAACTCAACGTGGCGCTGAAGCTGGTGCAGTCGCTGGACCCCAGCGGCGTGGGCGCGCGGGACGTGCGCGAATGCCTGCTGCTGCAGCTGCGCCAGCTCGACGACCTGGCCGAGCGCCACCTGGCCTGCCGCATCGTCAGCGAGCAGCTCGAGCGCCTGGCCATGCGCGACGTGCCGCACATGGCGCAGGCGCTGGGCTGCAGCGTCGCGCAGGTGGAGGCGGTGTGCGAACGCATCCGCCACCTCGACCCGCGGCCCGGCTGGCGCTTCGGCTCGGCCGACACGCGCTACGTCACGCCCGACGTGATCGTGCGGCGCGGCAAGGGCGGCCACTGGATCGCCTCGCTCAACCCCGACGTGGTGCCCAAGGTCAAGCTCAATCAGGCCTATGCCGAGCTCTTCCAGAAGTACCGCGACTCCAGCCACTCGGCCCTGGCCGCGCACCTGCAGGAAGCGCGCTGGACGCTGCGCAACGTGGAGCAGCGCTTCACCACCATCCTCGACGTGGCCAACGCCATCATCCGGCACCAGATCAACTTCTTCGAGTACGGCGCGCTCGCGATGAAGCCGCTGGGCCTGCGCGAGATCGCGCAGGAGCTGGGGCTGCACGAGTCCACCGTGTCGCGCGTGACGAACAACAAGTACATGTCCACGCCGCTGGGCGTGTTCGAGCTGAAGTACTTCTTCTCGCGTGCGCTGCCCACCGCCAGCGGCGGGGCCTGCTCGGCCACGGCCATCCGCAGCGTGATCCGCGAAATGATCGAAGCCGAGGACGCGGCCGACCCTGTGTCCGACGCGCAGATCGCGCGGCAGCTCGCGCGCCAGGGCCTGAACGTGGCGCGCCGCACGGTTACCAAGTACCGCCAGATGATGCGGCTGCCGGCGGTGGAAAAGCGCCGGCGGCACGCTTGAGCCGCGATCAAACGCACGGGCAGGTGCTGCTGGACGGAAGGCGCTGAGCCAAGTCGCTCACGGCTCCTGTCGTTCGTCCCACTGCCAGATCGTGGCGCCGTAGTCGGTGCGGAAGGCGGGCATCAGCTCGCCCTGTGTGAAGAAGCGACGGCTGCCGGCCTTGGCGGGGGTGAACCACCAGCCTTCGCGGGGGCAGGGCTGGCCTGCTTCACAGCGAAGAACCTGCTGGCCGCTCATGCCCAGATCGGCTACGTCGTCGCGCCAGTTGGATGGCCAGTCGATGGGGCCGGTAATTTCCTCATCAAGAATCTTGTCGTCCGAACCAGTACGACGATTCACATAGCTCGACTCCACCGTGTACTTGATGTTCTCGCAATGCGAAAGCATCAACCCCACCAGCTTGTTGAGACGGTCCCGTTGCTCCTGTGGCATCTCCACGTATTGATCAAACGGCGGACCGATGTCACCTAGCCCACGGCTGAAGTTGTACGAAATCGCATCGACCCAGCCGACCGTCTTGCCCGCCTTCCACTGCGTCTTCGGCGTTTCACCTGGCTTGGGAACGTTGTCGAAGTTGAAGAACACCGGCGACACCATCGTCTTGTAGAAGTCGGGGTACCTCTTCTGCCGTTGCTCATCGGCCCAGTGCCGGTGCAGCGCGGTCAGGTATTCGGCGTGAAGCTTCAGCAACTCCTCGTGGTACTCCCAAGAGGTGAACTTGCGCTTGAACCATGCCTTGCGCAGTTGCTCTTCGTCGAGAAGGTCGGTCATCCCTCGATTCAGTCGAAAAAAGTTCACCCGTCTTGGTTCTCGTCCCACTGCCAGATGGTGGCGCCATAGTCGGTGCTGAAAGCAGGCATCACCTGTCCAACAACGAAGAAACGCCGGCTGCCGGCCTTAGCTGGCGTGAACCACCAGCCTTCACGAGGGCAGGGCTGGCCAGCTTCGACACTCAGCTGTGGCGCGACTCCGCTAGCAAGGTCCGCTACGTCATCGCGCCAATTAGATGGCCAGTCGATGGGGCCGGTGTAGCGCTCAATGAGAACTTCGTCGTCAGAGTCGTCCCAACGGTCTTCAACCGTGACACGGATGTTCTCGCTCATCCTCAGCATCCGGCCCACCAACTCGTTGAGACGTTCGCGCAAATCGCCAGGCATGCCGGCGTATTCGTCGACACCTGCGTAGTCCATGCCGCGGTTGAAGTTGTATGAAATCGCATCGGCCCAACCGACCGTCTTGCCCGTCTTCCACTGCGCCTTGGGTGTTTCGCCGGGCTTGGGAACGCGGTCGAAGTTGAAGAAGACCGGTGACTGCATGGCCTTGTAGTCGCCGGGGTACTGCTTTTGAATATCGTCACGAGCCCAGTGCCGGTGCAACGCCGACAGGTATTCGTCGTGCAGCTTCAGCAGTTCCTCGTGGTACGCCCATGAGGCGAACTTGCGCTTGAGCCACGCTTTGCGGAGCGGCTTCTCGTCTAGTAGAGCGTTCATACCGCTGATTCCTTAGTTGGCCTTGGGAGGCATCACGGCTTGGTCGAGCGGCACGTTCTCGAAGAGGATGTCGCCACTCGGCACGATGTTGCCCTTGCTGCCATCGCCGTTCACCACGTTGGGGTCGTAGTCCTTGAAGTTGGTCGGCTTGCGCTCGCTGATGAAGCCATGCTTCTTCAGGATTTCCATTTGCTTGCCATCCATGAGCAATTGCTTGTCGCCGCCCGTGAGATAGAAGTCGTCCCCGATCTTCTGATTGGTCTTGGGATCTGCGAATTCATAGCGCTGAGACGAAGCAGGCCCTTCCCAGCCCTTCAAGACCGGGTTGTTGGAATCCTGCCCCAGTTCCTTCCACACTGGATGGCCCTTCGGCGGCACCGTCATTTCCACGTAGCTGCCGTCCTTGTTCCACGCTTCCTTCACGGCTGTGCCGGCGCGGAGCTGCTGCCCATCCTCTGGCAGCGTGCGTGTCCAGTATTCACCGTAGTCCGACCGTGGTTGTGCATCGTGCGCAATCACTCTCACCAGTTTGTCCCCGGGCTTGAGGTCGGCTTTTGTCAGGTCGGAAAAGGTGTCGTACTTCGTCGTGGCGCGGCCTCGATAGTCTGGCGCCGTAAGGTCCGGGTAGCCCTCAGACACCGCACCGGATTGTTTGTCCCAGTCTTTCGCCTTCAGCTTCGGATGCTCCAACACCGTCTTGCCCTCGTGGTAGGGCTTGCCCCCAACCGGCACACCTTTGCTGTTGACGAACCGAAACTCCTGCTGATGCTTGCGCACGTGGAACTGCACCAGCCTGCGCTCGCGCACGCGGCGGGTGTTGCCGGGTTCCGGGGCGGGCGTGCGGCCATATCCGGGCAACCGCTCGTCGGGTACTGCACGTGCGACCTGCGGTGCGGCCGTGCCGGTGTGGACCGTGTGCGTGACCTGCGTGGCGGCCTTGACGTTGCCCGCCAACAGCGCACCCAGGCGCTGGTCCATCTCGATCAGCGCCTGGGGGATCATCTCGCGCGCCTTGGTGCGCAGCGCGTTGAGCTGCTCGATCAGCTCGCCGCTCTTGTGGATCGCGGCCATGGCCGCATCCCGCCCCGGCAGCCAGCCGGGCAGCGACTGCGGGCTGAGCGCCTGCAGCTTGGCGCGAAAGCCCTGCACCAGCGCCACCAGCTTGTCGAGCTGCTCGTTCATCCCCTTGATCAGTGCCCCCTGGTACTGCGCGAACTTCACCTGCCTGAGGGCTTTCACCACGTCGCCATAGCCGTGGGCCTGGA
>CAMLLU010000047.1 GCA_946480925.1 uncultured Rivibacter sp. | reverse complement strand
ACAGCGGCACCGACAGCATGATCACGAACGGATCGACGAAGCTCTCGAACTGCGCAGACAGCACCAGGAAGATGAACAGCAGCGCCAGCACGAACACGAGCCCCAACGCGCCGCTGGACGACTTGAACTCACGCATGGAGCCGGCCAGCTCGGTGGAATAGCCGGGCTTCAGGATCTTCTCGGCCGTGGCATTCATGAACTCCAGTGCCTCGCCCTGCGTGTAGCCCGGCGCCAGGTTGGCGGTGATGCTCACCGAGCGGCGCTGGTTGAAGTGGTTGAGCTCGCGCGGGCTCACCGATTCGCGCACGTTCACCAGTGACGACAGCGGGATCATGGTTTCCACGCCGTTCTTGTTGCCGCGCACGAAGATCTTCTCGATGTCCTCGGGTGTCGTGCGGCCGCTGGCCTGCGTCTGCACGATCACGTCGTACTGCTCGGCGTCGCGCTTGTAGCGCGTCACGTTGCGGCCGCCCAGCATGGTTTCGATGGTGCGCGCCACCTGGTCCACCGCCACGCCGGCATCGGCGGCGCGGTCGCGGTCCACCTGGATGAATATCTCGGGCTTGTTCAGGCGCAGGTCGATGTCGGGCTGCACGAGCTTGGGGTTCTTGGCCATCTCGGCCAGGAACTGCTGCGCCACCCGCGCCAGGTTCTCGTAGGAGTCGGACGTGACGATCACGTAGTTCACCGGCCGCTCGCGGAAACTGCCGCCCAGCGACGGCGGCGTGATCGGGAAGGCCGTGACGCCCGGCAGTTGTGCGAACCTGGGCTGCAGCTCGCGCGCCAGTTGCATCGTGGTGCGCGAACGTGCATCCCAGTCGGTCGTGCGCAGGAACGAGATGCCTTGAGACACCGTGGGGTTGCCGGTGACGACGAACACCCGGTCGAACTCCGGATACGTCATGCCGATGCGCTCGATCTCCTGCATGTAGCGCTGCGTGTAGGCGAGCGTCGCGCCGTCTGGCGCGTTCACCGTGGCCAGGATCACGCCGCGGTCTTCGAGCGGCGCGAGTTCGCTGCGCGTGGTGGAAAAGAGCCACCAGCTGCCGCCACCGGCTGCCACCATCACCAGCAGCACCACCCAGCGATGACCGAGCACCCAACGCAGCGTGGATTCGTAGCGCGCGGTGACCCACACCAGCCCCACCTCCATGCCGCGGTCGAAACGGTTCGGGCTCGCGTTGTGGCGCAGCAGCTTGCTGCACATCATCGGCGTGAGCGTGAGCGCGGTGAAGCCGGAAACGACCACGGCGCCTGCCAGCGTCAGCGCGAACTCCACGAACAGCCGGCCGGTGCGCCCCGGCGTGAAGGCCAGCGGCGCATACACCGCCGCGAGCGTGAGCGTCATCGCGACCACTGCGAAGCCCACTTCCTTGGCACCCTTGAGGGCCGCCTGGAACGGCGACAGCCCTTCCTCGATGTGGCGGAAGATGTTCTCGAGCACGACGATCGCGTCGTCCACCACCAGGCCGATGGCCAGCACCAGCGCCAGCAGCGTGAGCGTGTTGATCGAGAAACCGGCGGCGGCCATGATGCCGAACACACCGATCAGGCTCACCGGAATGGTGACCAGCGGAATGATCGAGGCACGCAGCGTGCGCAGGAATACGAACACCACCAGCGCCACCAGCACCACCGCCTCGCCGATGGTCTGGTACACCGACTTGATGGAGCGGTCGATGAACACCGAGTTGTCGTTGGCCTGCTGCACCTTCACGCCCGGCGGCAAGTCCTGCTGGATCTTGGGCATCACCTCGTAGACACCGGCCGACACCTCCAGCGGGTTGGCCGTGGCCTGGCGGATCACGCCCATCGAAATGGCCGGCACGCCGTTGAGCCGCACGCTCGAGCGTTCGCTGGCGGCGGCCTGCTCGATGCGGGCCACCTCGCGCATGCGCACCGTATAGCCGTTCACCGTCTTGAGGGCGATGTCGCCGAACTGCGCGACGGTGGTGAGGTCGGTGCGCGCCGTGACGCTGAACTCGCGCTGCTGGCTCTCGATGCGCCCGGCCGGCACTTCGAGGTTCTGCTTGCGCAACGCGTCTTCCACGTCCTGCACGGTGAGCCGGTAGGCGGCGAGCCTGTCCGGGTCCACCCAGATGCGCATCGAGAACTGGCGATCGCCGTTGATCTGCACGTCGGCCACGCCCGGCACCGTCTGCAGCCGCGGCTTGACGATGCGGTTGATGAGGTCGGTGATCTCCAGCGGCGACATCGACTCGCTGCTGAAGGCCAGCCAGATGGTGGGCGTGGCATCGGCCTCCACCTTCGAGATGACCGGCTCGTCGATCGCATCGGGCAGCCGCCCCCGCACGCGCGAGACGCGGTCGCGCACGTCGGCCGCGGCGTCTTCAGGGCTCTTGGTGAGCTTGAAGCGCACCGTGATCTGGCTCTGCTCGGAACGCGACACCGAGGTGATGATGTCCACGCCCTCGATGCCGGCGATGGAGTCTTCGAGCGGCTTGGTGACCTGCGACTCGATCACCTCCGAAGAGGCACCCGTCAGCCGCGTGGTGACGTTGACCACCGGCTCGTCGATGCGGGGGTACTCGCGCACCTGCAGCTGGCGGAACGACACCAGGCCCACCAGCACCAGCAGCAGCGACAGCACGGTGGCGAAGACCGGCCGGCGGATCGAGGTTTCTGCCAACTGCATGAAGAGCTCCTTGCCGCCTCAGCCCGCCACGGCCGACGCTGCCGGACCCGCACCGGAAGCTCCGCTCGCAGGGCGTGCGGCACCTTGCCCACCACCGGCACGGCCGAGTTCGACCACACGCACCGGCCGGCTCTGCCCGCGCATCAGCGCGGCTTGCCCGGCCGTCACCACCGTATCGCCCCCGGCGACGCCGGACAGGATTTCGACCTTGCCGTTGCGGCGCAGGCCGGTGGCCACCTCCAGCCGCTCGGAAGCCGGCCCCTCCGGGCCTTGCACCACCTTGAGCAGGAACTGCTTGTCGCCCTGCGGCACCAGCGCCTCTTCGGGCACCAGCACCGCATCGGGCTTCTCGGCCAGCACCAGCCGCACGCGGGCGAACATGCCCGGGCGCAACAGCTGGCCGGCGTTGTCGACGCGGGCGCGCACCAGCAGGGCACGGCCGTTGGCATCGACCTGCGGATCGAGCGCCTCGACCCTGGCTTCGAACTGCTTGTCGGGCAGCGCGTCCACCATCACCGTGACCTTCTGCTTCGGCTGCACCTTGGGCAGGAAGCGCTCGGGCAGGCGGAAGTCGACGTACATGCTGGAGGTGTCTTCCAGCGTGACGAGATCGGTACCGTCTTTCACGTAGTCGCCCACGTTGACGTTGCGGATGCCGGCCGTGCCGTCGAACGGCGCCACGATCTTCATGCGGCTGAGCTGGGCCCGCGCCAGCGCCACCTGCGCCTCGGCAACCTGCAGGTTGGCCTCGCTCTGGTCGAGCACGCTGCGGCTCACGAAGTTCTGAGCCACCAGTTCCTTGTTGCGTTGGTAGTTGGTGCGCGCGATGCTCGCCTGCGCCTCGGCCTGCTGCAGCTGCGCAATTTGCAGCGTGTCGTCGAGCTGCACCAGCACCTGCCCGCGCCGCACGCGCTGGCCATCGCCGAAGCCCAGCCGCGCGACACGCCCGCTGACCTCGGGGCGCACCATCACGCCCTGCCGCGAGCGCAGGCTGCCCACCGCGGTGGCATCGTCCTGCAACGGGCGTGTTTCGGCACGAGCCACTTCCACAGGCACCGGCCCAGCCCCCGCTCCGCCGCCTTGCGCCTGCCCCGCACGTTCACCTGCGGGCGCCGCACCGCCAACGACGGCCGCGCCGTTTGGGCGGTGCTGCCACCAATAGGCCAATACCGAGGCGCTCAACAGGCCGACGACGGCCACGATGGCGTGGAGTTTCTTCATGGGGTTGTCAGGGAAGACCGGGCGGGAAGCAAAGTAACCAAGCGTACCGCAAGCGCATGACTTCCTTACAGTCGTTTACGGAGCAGAAACCTTCGGCACCACCCCCTGTCGGGGCCTCGATCACACGTACTGCGCTGCGCCCCGGTTGGCCAGCATGTCTGCCTTTTCGTTGCCAGGGTCGCCGGCATGGCCGCGCACCCAGCGCCAGTCGATGCGATGGCCCTGCGACAGTACGTCGAGCTGCTGCCAGAGGTCCGCGTTTTTCACCGGCTTCTTGTCGGCCGTCTTCCAGCCGCGGGTCTTCCAGCCGTGGATCCATTCGGTGATGCCCTTGCGCACGTATTCGCTGTCTGTGTAGAGCACCACCTCGCATGGGCGCTTCAACGCGGTGAGTGCCTCGATCACTGCCGTGAGTTCCATGCGGTTGTTGGTGGTTACCGCTTCGCCGCCGCACATCTCCTTCTCGTGGGCGCCGCTTTTCATCCACACGCCCCAGCCACCCGGGCCAGGATTGCCCTTGCAGGCGCCGTCGGTATAGATCACCACGCGGGCGCTGCTGCCTGCTGCTTCGCTCAATTCGCTTCCTTGTGCTTGTTGGTCGCCACCGCCGGCGCAGTGCGCGGCTTGGCGTTCTTGGTACGCGCCAGCCCGAGCAGGCGCATACCGCGCACCCGCTTGACGGCGCTGAGAAAGTAGACCGCACCGAGCACCGGCCACCAACGCTCGCCGACGGGCTCGATCCAGCTGAAACGGTCGATCCATCGCTGCGAACGCATGGCCGGCCGGTAGCAGCCGAAGTGGGCCGACTCGACCTCGAAGCTCAACAGGCGCAGCCAGTCGCGCAGCCGCCAGTAGCCGATGAAGTCACCCGAGCGCGGCAAGAAGAGGCTGCCAAAGCCCAGCCGCGTGCACATGCGGCCCCAGCGCTGGCGCAGCCCCCACAGGCTGGCCGGGTTGAAGCCCACGATGACCACGCGGCCCTCGGGCACCAGCACCCGCTCCACCTCGCGCAACGCGTGGTGCGGGTCACGCGTGAGCTCCAGCGCATGCGGCAGCACCACGAGATCGAGGCTCTGGTTGGGGAACGGCAGCGCGTCGAAATCACAATGCAGCGCCACGCCGCGGGGCGCATCGCCGTCAGCCCGGAACGAGGCTGCCAGCACCGAGCCGGGGTCATGCTCGCTGTCCAGCGCAAGCCAGCGGTGCGGCATGCGGTTGGCCTGCAGTGCATCGAGTTCAGGGCGACCGAGCTGCAATGCATGGAAGCCGAACACGTCGGCCACCGCCTTGTCGAGCGTGGCCTGTTCCCAGTCCAGCAGGTAGCGCCCGGGCGGGGTCTGCAGCCAGGGGTGCAACTCTACAATCGGAGGCGCTTGCGTCATGGAACTGATTGCCCTACCCGCCTTCACTGACAACTACATCTGGATGCTGCACGACGGACAACGTGCCCTCGTGGTCGATCCGGGTGAGGCGGGGCCGGTTGTGCGTGCGCTCGACGCGCACCGACTCGACCTGGCAGGCATTCTAGTGACCCACCATCACGGCGATCACGTCGGCGGTGTCGATGCACTGAGGCCGCACCTGCAAGGCCCGGTGTTCGGGCCGCGGCGCGAGCGCATTCCCGAGCCCTACATCGCACTCGACCACGGTGACCGCGCCAACCTGCTCGGCATTGACTTCGAGGTGATCGACGTGCCCGGACACACCGCCGGTCACATCGCTTACTTCGCTCAGGTGGCAGGCCAGGCACCGGTGCTGTTCTGCGGGGACACGCTGTTCTCGGCCGGTTGCGGCCGGCTGTTCGAAGGCACGCCCGCGCAGATGTTCGAATCACTGTCGCGCCTGGCGGCCTTGCCTGCCACCACGCGGGTATGTTGTGCGCACGAATACACGCTGTCCAACCTGCGTTTTGCCCACGCAGTGGAACCCGGCAACGCCGAAGTGACTCTGCACACCGCACGCTGTGAAAAACTGCGCGCCGACGGGCAGCCCACACTGCCCAGCTCGATCGCGCAGGAACTCGAGATCAACCCATTCCTGCGATGTAGACAACAAGAAGTGAGCGCCGCGGCACGTCGCCACGGCGCGCCCAGCGACAGCGCCGTCGACGTGCTGGCCGCGATCAGACAATGGAAAAACGAATTCAGATGAGGCCGATGCCTTTTGCGTCTTTTGCATTTGCTCCCGCTCGTGCCTTGGCGGGCCTGCTGTTGCCCCTGCTGCTAGCAGCCTGCGCCAGCATCTCCGACCCCAATGCGGGCACCTCGCCCGACGAACCCGTCATTGCTGCCGTGCAAGCGGCCAACGCAGCTTCCGCAGTCGCTGCCACAGCATCGGCCCCGGCCTCGGAAGCTTCGGCGCCTGCTGCCGCGGCCTCGGCCCCCGAGGCCGACGAAGCCAAGGAAGTCGCCGGCCCGCCGACCGACCCATTGCGCCCCGACGAGCCGGTGAACCTGGCCGACAGCACCGCCCACACCGACCTGTGGGCGCGCATCCGCCGCGGCTTCAAGATGCCCGACCTCAGCAGCGACCTCGTGCGCAACCGTGAGCAGTGGTACGCCACGCGACCCGACTACGTGCAGCGCATGACCGACCGCGGCAGCCGCTACCTCTTCCACATCGTCGAGGAAGTCGAAAAGCGCAACATGCCCACCGAGCTGGCGCTGCTGCCGTTCATCGAAAGCGCATTCAACCCGCAGGCCATGTCGGTGGCCAAGGCCTCGGGCATGTGGCAGTTCATCCCGTCCACCGGCCGCGACTACGACCTCACGCAGAACATCTTCCGCGACGAACGACGCGACGTGCTGGCCTCCACCCGCGCCGCGCTCGACTACCTGAACCGCCTGTACGGCATGTTCGGCGACTGGCACCTCGCACTCGCGGCCTACAACTGGGGCGAAGGCAGCGTGAGCCGCGCCATCGCACGCAACCAGAAGGCGGGCCTGCCCGCCGACTACGAGAGCCTGCGCATGCCCGTCGAAACGCGTTACTACGTGCCCAAGCTGCAGGCCGTGAAGAACATCGTCGCCCAGCCGGAGTCCTTCGGCCTTTCGCTGCCCGCGGTGGCCAACCACCCGTACTTCCTCACCGTGCCCATCCAGCGCGACATCGACGTGGCGCTGGCCGCCAAGCTGGCCGAGGTGGACGTCGATGAATTCAAGACATTGAACCCGTCGCTGAACAAGCCCGTCATCCTCGCGGCCGGCACGCCCCAGTTGCTGCTGCCCTACGACAACGCCAGCCGTTTCGTGCAGAACCTCGAGCTCCACAAGGGCCCGCTTGCCACCTGGACCGCCTGGGTGGTGCCCAAGACCATGCGCCCGGCCGAGGCCGCCAAGCGGGTGGGCATGAGCGAAGCCGCGCTGCGCGAGGTCAACCGCATCCCCGTGCGCATGCTGGTGCGCGCAGGCTCCACGCTGCTGGTGCCGCGCAACGGCCACCGCGAGCAGGACGTCTCCGTGCGCATTGCCGACAACGCGATGATGTCGCTCGCCCCGGAAGCTCCTCCGCTGCGGCGCGTCACGCTGCGCGCCGGCAAGGCAGACACCGTGGCGTCGGTGGCCAAGCGCTATCGCGTCAGCGCAGCGCAAGTGGCGCAATGGAACAAGGTGTCGCCGAGCGCACGCTTCACGCGCGGCGAGTCGATCGTGGTGTACGTGCAACGAGCTTCCGCCAATGCATCACGCACGGCTTCGCGCCCCACCGCCAAGGCCGTCAAGTCGGCCAAGACTTCGCGCCCCGCCAAGGCCACGCGCAGCACGGCACGCACCAGCAAGTCGCGCGTCGCCGCGCAGTGATGCAACTTACGCGCTGAAGAGGATGGCCACGTTGGCCACCAGCGCAAGAGTCCACACCGCCGACCGCGCGGTGGGTTTGTCGGCCAGGTACAGCGCCACGTAGACCACACGCAGCACAAGCCACAGCCCGGCCAATGCCTCGATGCGTGCGGCCGGCGCCTGCATCAGCAGCGCGTAAAGCACGGCGCCGATGAAAAACGGCAGCGCCTCGAAGCAATTGGCCTGAGCTGCATTCGCACGGGCCCGGCAGCCCTGCTGTCGAGCCAGCCATTCACGCGGGTTGTGGTTGTCGAAGCCGCCTTCGCGGCGCGGCTGCATCAGCGCGCCCCACTTGGCGATGCCTGCGCAGCCAATGGGCATCAGCGCGGCCGCCAGCAGGCTCCAGGCAACGAGGCTCATGGCGTCGTCGTGTTCAACGCCGCTCCACCAGCGCATGTGCGATGGTGCCGAGGTCCACGTACTCGAGTTCACTGCCGATGGGCACGCCACGTGCCAGCCGCGTGGCCTTGATGCCGCGCACTTTCAGCGCCTCGGCCACCACATGCGCGGTAGCTTCACCTTCGGCCGTGAAATTGGTCGCGACGATGACCTCCTGCACCACGCCATCGGCCACACGATCGAGCAGCTTGCTGATGCCGATGTCGCGCGTACTCACGCCATCGAGCGGACTCAGCCGCCCCATCAGCACGAAGTACAGCCCCTGGAAGCTGCCGGTGCGCTCCACCGCCGCCTGATCGGCCGGCGTTTCCACCACGCAGAGCTGGCGAACGTCACGCGACGGGTCGAGGCAGGTGGAACAGACTGGATCTTCAGTGAACGTGTAGCACCGCTCGCAATGCCGCACGTTGGTGACGGCCGAATGCAGCGCCTGGGCGATCAGTTCCGCCCCCACGCGGTCGTGCTGCAGCAGGTGGTAAGCCATGCGCTGCGCCGACTTCACCCCCACGCCCGGCAACCGGCGCAACGCGTCGATCAACGAAGACAGTGATGAAGAAGGCCCACCCACGGTAGATGCCGAGGTCAAGCAGAAGCCGCGGAGCCGGCTCCGCCGGTCCGCTGGCTTCGCCCCCTTGAGGGGGAGCGGCACAAGCCGCTACGGGGGGGAGTCATCAGAACGGAAACTTCATGCCAGGCGGCAGCGGCATGCCAGCCGTGAGCTTGCCCATCTTTTCCTGGCTCACCTCTTCGGCACGGCGCACGCCGTCGTTGAAGGCGGCGGCCACCAGGTCTTCGAGCATGTCCTTGTCGTCGGCCAGGAGGCTGGGGTCGATGCTCACGCGCTTCACGTCGTGCTTGCAGGTCATCACCACCTTCACGAGCCCGGCGCCAGACTGGCCCTCGACCTCGATCTGCGCCAGCTCTTCCTGCGCGCGCTTCAGGTTGTCCTGCATCGCTTGGGCCTGCTTCATCAGGCCGGCGAGTTGCCCTTTCATCATGATTTCAGTCCTTCCGGATCAAATGGGTTTGATGGACCCGGGCACGATGCGCGCCGTCTTGAACTGCTGCATCAGCGAAAGCACCATCGGGTCGTTCTGGATCAGTTCCTCGGCAGCACGTTGGCGCCGTTCGCGCTCGGCCGCATCGCGAATGGCCGGCGTGTCCACCACCGGGCCGGCTTCGAGCTCCAGCTTCACGGCATGGCCGAGCACCTTGGCAATGGCCGCCTCCAGCCGCTCGCGGTTCGTGCCGCCGCGCAACGTCTCGCGTTCCACGCGCAGACGCCACAGCTCGGTGTCCTGGCCGGGCTCGATGGCCACGCACTGGCCCTGCATTGCAAGCTCGCGCACCAGCGCACCGATGGCACCGGCTTCGATGAGCGAGCGCACCAGCGCCGCCCAGCGGTCGCCCAGTGCCTGCTCGGCCGGCGACAACACCGGCGCTGCGGGCGCAGGTTCGGCAGTGCGAGGCACTGGTGCAACCCGAGGCACGATGATCTCGCTGGCCACCGGCGGCGGCTCCTGCTGTGGTGGCTCGCTCGCCTGCACCGCCGCATCGTCGTCAGGCAACGGTGCATCCACCCACGGCGGGACTTCGGCCGCGCTGCTCGTGCGGCTGGGTGCCACCGGCGCACGCAGCGCGGCACTGCGTGGTGCGGTTTGCACAGGACTCGACGCCATCGCCGGTCCTTGCACGACCGACGCCTTGGGTGGCTGAGCCATCGGCGCCGCGGCCGTGGCAGAAGCCACAGGCGATGCAGCGGCGCCAGCCGCCGGCCGCACCGGCGATGCGCTCGGCTGCTCGCCTTGCGGCTTGAAGGCCAGCAGGCGCAGCAGCACCATCACGAGGCCGCTGTATTCGTCGGGCGCCAGCGAGAGCTCGGCACGCCCATGGATCGCGACGCTGTAGAGCAGTTGGGTCTCGTCGGCCGGCAGCAGCCCCGCCAGGCGTTGCAGGGTCGGCGTCTCGGGATCGGCCGGGTTGGCAGCATCCGGCACGGCCTGCAGCACCGCCATCTGCTGCGCGATGCCGGCCAGCTCCTCGAGCGTGCCGCCGGCCGAAAGGCCCAGCGAACGCAATGCATCGACCGTGGCCAACAACGCCGGCCCATCGCCGGCCGCCAGCGCCTCGACGATGCGCACCACATGACTGCGGTCCACCGCGCCCAGCATCTGGCGCACGCCGGCTTCTTCGAGCTTGCCGGCGCCAAAGGCGATGGCCTGGTCGGTGAGCGACAGCGCATCGCGCATCGAACCGCGCGCCCCACGCGCCAGCAGCCGCAATGCACCCGGCTCGGCCGCGATGCTTTCGGCTTCGAGCACGCGCTGCAGATGTTCGAGCACCGTCTCAGGGGCCATGGGCCGCAGGTTGAACTGCAAGCAGCGCGACAGCACGGTCACCGGCACCTTCTGCGGGTCGGTCGTGGCCAGCACGAACTTCAGGTACTCGGGCGGCTCTTCCAGCGTCTTCAACATCGCATTGAAAGCGGTGGTCGAGAGCATGTGCACTTCGTCGATCATGTAGACCTTGAAGCGCCCCACCACCGGCTTGTAGACCGCCTGGTCCAGCAACTGCGAGATCTCTTCGACGCCTCGGTTCGAGGCGGCGTCGAGCTCCACGTAGTCGACGAAGCGGCCGCTGTCGATGTCACGGCAGACGTCGCATGTGCCACACGGTTGCGCCGTGATGCCGCCGCTGCCATCGGTACCGGTGCAATTGAGCGACTTGGCCAGGATGCGCGAGACGGTGGTCTTGCCCACGCCGCGCGTGCCGGTGAAGAGATAGGCATGGTGCAACCGCTGCTGCGTGAGCGCGTTCGAAAGCGCCTGCACCACGTGCTCCTGGCCCACCATCTGCTCGAAGTTGAGCGGGCGGTATTTGCGGGCCAGGACGATATAACTCATGCGGGGCATTCTACGGGCCGCCCGAGGGTCACCATGCGTGCTGGCCGATAATCCTGCGTTCCGTCGACGTGCCCGCTGCCATGAACTCCAAGCCCTCCACCGACACGCTCAGCTACGAACAAGCCGGCGTCAACTACGACCTCATCGACCCGCTGAAGGTCGCCGCGCAGCGAGCCGCGAAAGACACGGCCAAGAACCTCGCGGCCCATGGCTTCGGCGAAGTGGCCGCCTCGCGTGGCGAGTCGGCCTACGTTGTGGACGTGGGGCCCTTCTACCTGGCCTCCATCGTCGAATGCCTGGGCTCCAAGGCATTGGTGGCCGACGAGATGGCCAAGCTTACCGGCCGCAGCTACTACGACGGCATCGCGCAAGACACCATCGCGATGGCGATCAACGACCTCATCACCGTGGGCGCCACGCCGCTGGTGGTGCAGGCCTACTGGGCCGCGGGCGGCTCTGACTGGTTCGGCGATGCGCAACGTGCACAGGCGCTGGTGGCTGGCTGGAAGCGCGCCTGCGACGTGTGCGGCGTGGCCTGGGGCGGCGGCGAAACACCCGCGCTGGCCGGCATCGTGGAGGCAGGCCGCATCGACCTCGCGGCCTCGTGCACCGGCATCATCAATCCGAAAGAGCGACTTTCGGTGGGCGACAAGCTCGGCGCCGGCGATGCGATCGTGCTGCTGGCTTCCAGCGGCATCCATGCCAACGGCCTGAGCCTCGCGCGCAAGCTGGTCGAGCGCCTGCCGCAGGGCTACCTCACGCCGGTGACCTCTTCGTTGAACTATGGCGAGGCGCTGCTCGCGCCCACCGTGCTGTATTCGCCGGTCACCGAAGCGCTTTACAAGGCCGGCATCACGCCGCACTACTGCGCCAACATCACCGGCCACGGCTGGCGCAAGCTGTTGCGGCACCCTGCGTCCTTCACCTACCGCATCCACAGCGTGCCCGAGGTGACGCCGGTTCTGCGCTTCATCCAGCAGCACGCCAAGCAGGACGATCGCGAGGCCTACAGCACGCTCAACATGGGCGCCGGCTTTGCGCTCTTCGTGAAGGCGGCCGATGCGCAACACACCGTCGAGATCGCACAGGCGCAGGGCATTCATGCGCTGGTGGCCGGCACGGTGGAAGCCGGCCCGAAGAAGCTGCTCATCGAACCGCTGAGCGTCGAATTCGGCGACGACGACCTGCAACTGCGTTGAGTCTCACCGGCTCGGACACGCGTTTTCTTTCACGATCGCCCCTTGCACCGAGCCGTGCATTGACCCTGGCCTACAATCACGCGTGACGGGCCTCCCCGCATGGGGGCGCGGCCAACCGGGTCAGGTCGGGAACGAAGCAGCCCTAACCGTTAGCCTTCAGTGCCGGGGGAAAGGCTCGTCACCCTCCCCCTTCCTCTCTTTCCCTCCCCCCTTTCGCGCCGAACAGACAAAGTGTTGCACTTTGGACGATGCTCACGCGCCTCGTTCCTCTCACCGCTGTAGTGCCTGTAGTTCAGGCGACTCGCCGTGTAAGCGACGTTGTTCATGTGACTACTCGGAGCAGGCATGAGTGCATTGCAGGCCCGATTGCTGCACCGCAGCGTGCCTGCCTTCTCGTTGATGCATAGATTCGCGCCGCTCTGGCTGTGACCAGCGTGTGTGTTGAATCAGAACGAGGAGATTGCAATGAACTCATCCATCTTGCGGCGCTCCAGGGGGCTCGCCGCAGCCGCGTTGCTGGGCCTGGGGCTTGGCCTCGCCAGCGGCGCGCAAGCGCAAACGCGCACGGCTTTCGTGCAGCTGTTCGAGTGGAAGTGGACCGACGTGGCCAAGGAATGCGAAACCTTCCTGGGCCCGAAGGGCTTCGCCGCGGTTCAGATCTCACCGCCGAACGAACACAACTGGGTGACCAGCGGAGACGGCGCGCCCTACCCCTGGTGGATGCGCTACCAGCCCGTGAGCTACAGCCTCGACCGCAGCCGCAGCGGCACCCGCGCGGAATTCATCGACATGGTCAACCGCTGCAACACGGCGGGCGTGGGCATCTATGTCGATGCGGTGATCAACCACATGTCGGGCGGCAGCAGCGGCACGTCGAGCGCGGGCAACGCCTGGACGGGCCACAACTACCCGCGCGTGCCCTATGGCAGCAACGACTTCCACCAGCCGGTGTGCAGCATCAGCAACTACAACGACGCGTGGAACGTGCAGAACTGCGAGCTCTCGGGCCTGCAGGACCTGAACACCGGTGCAAGCTATGTGCGCGGCAAGATCGCCGACTACCTGGTGGACATGGTGAACCTTGGGGTGAAGGGCTTCCGTGTCGACGCGGCCAAGCACATCAGCCCCACCGACCTCGGCGCGATCATCGACAACGTCAACTCGCGCGTGGCCAACAAGCCGTACTGGTTTCTCGAGGTGATCGGCGCGGCGGGCGAGGCCGTGCAGCCCAGCCAGTATTTCGGCCTCAACGGCAACCTGGTCAACGTGACCGAGTTCGCCTACGGACCGCAGCTGTACGGCAAGTTCGCCGGGGGCGGCAAGCTGGCAGACCTGCGCACCTTCGGCGAGAGCTGGGGCCTGATGCCGAGCAGCCGCGCGGTGGCCTTCACCGACAACCACGACAAGCAGCGTGGCCACGGCGGCGGCGGCAACTACCTCACCTATCACAACGGCCCGACCTACGACCTCGCCAACGTGTTCATGCTGGCCTGGCCGTACGGCTACCCCGCGCTGATGTCGAGCTACGCCTTCAACAAGGCCACCAACTACGACACCAGCTACGGCCCCCCGTACTACAGCAGCGGCAGCACCAAAGGGCCGTGGGACGGCGGCGCGGCCAACCCTGCCTGCTTCAACCAGAGCGTGGGCGGCTGGGTGTGCGAGCACCGCTTCCGCCCCATCGCCAACATGGTGGGCTTTCGCAATGCCACGGTATCTGCGTGGAACGTGAGCAACTGGTGGGACAACGGCAACAACCAGATCGCCTTCGGTCGCGGCAACCTCGGCTTCGTGGTCATCAACAACGAAGGCTCGGCGCTGACGCGCACTTTCCAGACCGGGCTGCCCGCGGGCAACTACTGCAACGTGATTTCGGGTGACTTCAGCGGCGGCAACTGCTCGGGCAGCGTGGTCGCGGTAGACAGCGCCGGCAACGCAACACTCACCGTGGCCGCCTACAGCGCCGCGGCCCTGCACGCTGGCGCCAGGCTGGGCAGCTCCTCCACACCAGGAAGCACGGCCAGCGTGACCCTCAATGAAACGGCCGACACCAACTACGGCCAGAGCATCTTCGTGGTCGGCAACGTCGCGGCGCTGGGCAACTGGAGCCCGGCGGCAGGTGTTGCGCTGCAGTGGCTATCCGGCAGCGGCACGCTGGGCAACTGGCGCGCGTCCAACGTGCAACTGCCCGCCAGCACCACCGTCGAGTACAAGTACATCAAGAAGGACGGCAGCGGCAACGTGGTATGGGAAAGCGGCGCCAACCGCGTGCTCAATACCGTGGGGGCCGGTGGTTCACAGACAGTGAACGACACCTGGAAGTGAAGCTTGCGATGCTCTGAATGCCAACGGCGGCTTCAGCCGCTGTTGGCCGTCCTGAACGCCATCACCGCCTGGTTGCGCAAGGTGCGCAGCAGTGAAAGTTCCTTCTCCGTGAGCGAGATGCCACCGGGCTGCGCCTTGTCGGCGTAGATGAGCCCGAAGGTGGCGTTTTTCATCATGAGCGGCAGCAGCAGGAAGGTCGGCGCCTTCACCTTGTCGCGAAACCACTGCGGCAGGCGCGATTCGATGCTGCCGGTGGCGTCGGAGATCATCGTGTCGGCGCCCTTCAGGCACACGGCGGTGAAGAGGTCGGGGCTGACGCCGGGGCTCACTGCCAACGGCACCTGGAAGGCAGCCACCACGGGTTCGGCACCGTCACCCAGCCCGAAGCGTCCGACCAGCTTGCCCGTCTTGGCGTCGCGCATGCAGAACACCACACGGCGGAAGTGCAAGGCGCGGTACATGGTCTCGAGGATCATCCGCAGCACTTCGTTGAGCCTGAAGTTCTCGGCCACCATGGAGTTGGTGATGTCCTGGATGCCAGCCGCCAGCACGTGCGCCGGGTCTTCGTGCGGCGCCAGCGCGTCCAGCGGCACCGGCGCGGTGGCTTCGAGCTGATGGCGTGAAAGCGTGTCCGTCATCGAGTCACGCTGGGCGGAATCCTTGGGTTGCTGCGGTTTCGGCTCGAGCAGCCGCTCGGCCGCAGAGCCAGGCTTCAGGTGCAGCTGCAGCCCGGCCGCCAGCTGCGTGAGGCGTGAGCGCGAGCGGGCCACGGCGTCTTGCACGTCCTTGGGCTTGAGGCCCAGTGCCTTGGCATGGCGTTCGGCCACCTGGCCCACCATGCGCGCCGCGTCTTCCGGCGGGGCATGCAGCATCACGTCGGCCACTTCGTTGGCCGCGGTGGCAAGCCAGCGCAGGCGATCGGGCGTCTGCTTCGGCACCTCGGTGGGGGGCACGCCGGAGGCCGCACGCATGCAGCGCTGCAGCGTGTCGGGCAGGCCCCAGGAACGGGCCACACCCAGGCCCAGCTCTTCGTAGCTCAGGCCCAGCACCGAGGTCGATGCGGCCTGCTCGCTCATGGGCTGCCTGGGTGTTTCGCGAGCCATCGTCACGCCTGGGTGCACCAGCGAGCGGATCTGCTCGGCTTCTTCATGGAAATAGAACTCGGTGAGCAGGCGCCCCAGGCCCTGGAACATCGAGCCGATGAAGGCCTCTTCGCTTTCGTTGGCCACCGGGCTCAGCTCGGACGCCAGCGTGCCAGCCATCAACGAGCGCAGGAACTCCTGCTTGATCTGGTCGGCATGCAGCTTGTCGTTCATGTGCTCCAGCAGCACGAGCGACAAGGCCAGGTTGCGGATGCCGGCGAAGCCCACCAGCGCCACCGCGCGCGACACCGTGCTGATGGTGCCGCCCCCCGCGTGCTGGTAGTGCGCGGTGTTCACCAGGCGCAGCAGCTTGTGCGTGAGTGCAACGTCCTTGAGGATCTCGCTGGAGAGGCTGGAGAGGCTTTCGTTTTCGCTCGTCGCCACGCGCTGGATGCTCGCCACCGAATCGCTCAGCGCCGGGAAGTCGCTCTTGTGGCGCATGCGGCGCAGCAGGAACTCGAGCGTGCCGCTGGCGGCGGGCCGGGCCGAGGCCACTGTGACGCCGGTTTCCTCGACGGACGTGTTGCGCGGGGCGAGCCACGCCATCAGTGCGTCGCGCATCTCTCCGGCATGGGCAAAACGCGCCGTGGCCTCGCGTGCCAAGGCACGCTGCACCAGCGCTCGCAGGCCGTCGTCCACCGGTTGTGGCGTGGTGGCCGGCAGGTTGAGGTCTTCATGCGCGATGCGGTACATCGCACGCGGTACGTCCACGTCGCTGATCAGCGGCTTGCCGGTCAGCAGCTCGGCCAGCACGAGGCCGGCGGCAAACACGTCCATCGAAGGTGCCGGCGCCTGGCCCTTGATGGCTTCGGGAGACAGATAACCGGGGCTGCCGGCTGGTGCGGCTCCGGCCCCCTCGCCCAGGCTGGCGGCAATGCCGAAGTCGGTGACGCGCGCGCGGCCGGCCGCATCGATCAGGACGTTCGAGGGCTTCAGGTCGCGGTGCACCACGCCTGAGGCATGGGCGTGCGCCAGCGCGTCCAGCACGCCGAGCATCAGCTCCGCGGCGGCGCGCGGTGCATAGGCACCCTGCTGCTTGAGCTTTTCGGCCAGCGATTGGCCGGGCACGTATTCGAAGACGATGTAGGGCTGGGCGCCGCGGCCGTCGGCCTGCACGTCGGCTTCGAACACCGGCACGATGTGCGGATGGGCCAGCCGCCCCACGGTGCGTGCCTCGCGCAACCAGCGCTCCAGCGCCTCGGCAGCGTCGCCGCCGGCGTCGTGTGCCGGCAGGCGCATCAGCTTGATGGCGACCTCGCGCTCCAGGCGGGGGTCGAAGCCGAGCCACACGGTGCTCTGGGCGCCACGGCCCAGCACGCGCTTCAACTCGAAGCGACCCAGGGTGGAGACAGGGGCGACGGCGCTGCTGGACATGAGAACGGAAGGTGGAGGGCCCATTGGACCGCAGCCCGCGCCGGCCGATGCCCCGATCAGCAGGGCGTGCCGGGTTTATTTCACGTCAACCGGCGGCGCGCTCCGCGGCGGGCAGCCCGTCAGCGAGGCGCCGGCCCTTCATCAGCGCTTCCTGCAGTTCCTTCGACGAAAAGCCCAGCGCCCGCGCATAGCGCTGCACCACCGCGCTCATGGCGGACGGCTGCCTGAGCGAGGGCAGCTGGAGAACGTCGACCGCCTCGCTGGCGGCACTGGCCACGCAGCGCAGCAGCCCGTGACGGTCGTCGGGCTTGTGCACGGTCTTGTCGGTGGGCAGCCTGCGCATGATCTGCAGCATTGCCTCGTGCAGGCCCCAGTAGCGCGCCACCGCCACGCCCAGCGATTCGAGATCGGCCCCCAGCACCGCGCTGGCGGCCGCCATCTCGTTCATGCCGGGTGGCTCGGGTGCGTCGGGCTCGGGCTTCGGCCCCGGCAGCATGAGCTGGCGGATCTGTTCCGCCTCTTCGGGGAAGTGGTACAGCACCAGCAGCCGCCCCAGGCTCTGCAACAGCGCCCCGAGCAGCGCCTCTTCGGCGTCGAGCCCGGCCGGGCACAGCATCTCGGCCACATGCGCGCCGAAGCGCGCGCGGTAGAGGCCGCGCTCCAGCGCTTCGGCCGACTTGTCGCCCAGCGGGCCGGGCCAGCCGCGCAGGCCGGCTGCGGCACTGCGCACGCCTTGCAACCCGATCAACAGCACGGCACGCCGCACGGTAGTGACCGGCGCATCGCCGTGGCCGGCGAACTGCGCCGCGTTCACGGTGCGCAGCAGCTCGAAGGCCAATGCCGGGTCCTGCACGATCACGTCGACCATCTCGTCGATGCGCTGGCGCTCCATGGCCACCAAGCCGGCCACGCGCTGCGTCAGGCCCGGCCGGGCCGGCAGGTGGCCGACAGCGCGCATGCGGTCCAGCAGCAATGGCAGCGGGCCGCCGTCTTCCTGCGCCTGCGCTTCCTGCCAGCCTCGCAGGGCGCGCAACAGCGTGCGTGCGCTCAGATAGCGCTGCCGCTGCGCGCGTTCAGTGCTGCGGTTGACGATGGCGCGCAGCGCCTCGGGCACCGGCTGTGGCGTCGTCCACGGCAGGCGCACGATTTCCTGGCCGATCAGGTCGGCGGCCAGCGCGATGTCGGGCTGGTCCAGCGCCGGGTGGTCGGCCAGCAGGCCATGCAGCAGCAGGCCCATGGCCACCAGGTCGCGCTCACCGGCAGCGCGTTGCGAGCGCAGCAGCGAAGGGTCGAGCGCCAGCGACGAGACACCTGCGGCGGCAACCTGCGCTGCATCGTTGTTCCCGGCCATCTCGATGCCGGCGCTCAATGCCAGCGCCAACACCTGCACGTGGCCGTGCCCGTCGATCCACAGGTTGTGCGCCGCAATGTCGCCATGGGCCACGCCGGCTTCATGGGCATAGGCCAGGCCTTCGAGCGCGTCGCAGACCCAGCTCACCGCCTCTGCCGGGCCGGGCATCGGGTTGCCGCCCAGGTGTTCGGCCAGCGTCGAGCCGGCCTGGGCCTGGCTCGCCACGTAAGGCCAGCGCTCTTCGACGCCGACCTCGAGCACCGGCAGGAGATGCGGGTGGTTCAGCCGCGCCGCCGCATGGGCCGCGTGCTGCCAGCGCTCCAGGGCCTGCGCATCGGCCGGCTGCTGGCGCGGCAGGCTGAGCACGAGCTCGACCTGGGCCCGCGCGTCGTAGCCGAGCCAGTTCATCGTGCGCGAGCTCTTGCCGAGCAGCCGGCGCAACTCGAACCGCCCGAATCGGCGTGTGGTCAGTGAACCGGAAGTAAGGGGCATGCGGGCAAGCAAGGAATGGGCAGCATCGGCAGTGGGCCCGATTGAACCCCAGCCCACAAGCGGCAAATCCCGGATGAGCGTGTCGAAAGCACGGTTTCTCTTCAGCCAGGCTCGAGCTCGACCACCCGCCCTGCCCCCGTGATGAAGGCCGCACGGACCTCTTCACCGGGCTGGGCGGCCTGCACCGCCGCGCGGTAGCGCACCAGCTGGTCGCGGTAGGCCGCCAGCTCCTGCGGCGCGTGCTGCAGCTTGTAGTCCAGCACCCACCACTGGCGGCCGGCCTGAGTGTCCAGCGCCACCAGGCGGTCCAGCCGCAGCACCTCGCCGCCCCAGGCCATGGGCACTTCGTTGCCGGCCCAGGCGAGCTGGGCGGGGTCGAGCAGGCGCGCAGCTTCGGCACTGCGCAACACCGGCAGGACCAGGGCCTTGATGGCGGCCAGCGAGCTGCCGGGCAGGCCAAGTTCGGCTGCAGCGGCTGCCACCGCTTGCGAAACGGCAGCATCACCGCGCTGGTCCGCGGGTTGAGCCGTCAGCCACTCGAGCACGCGGTGCACCGCGCGGCCCAGCAAGGCGGCTGGGTCGTCGCGGCTGGCCCGCTGCACTGCGGCCGGCCCCGGCAGCGGCTCAGCCCGCACGAGCTGCGGCAACACCGGCAACGACACCGGTTGCTGCCGCTCCTGTGCCGTGCCGGCCGCGTGAGGCGCCGGCCACCAGGCTTCGGCCGGCAGCACGGGCGCAAGGCGCTGCCACCACGAAGGCTCGGCGCTCGCGCGATGCGGCTCCGTGCGGCTGAACACCAGCAGCTCGGCGGCACGCGTCATCGCCACGTACAGGCCGTTGAGTTCCTCGCGCGCTTGCGCCTGGCGCTCTCGTTCGAGCAATGGCTTGAGCGACGGCGGACATCGGCTCGTCGAGGCAACAAAGGCGCAGCACGCCGGGTGGGTGGAATCGACCGGCCAGTCCACCAGCAGCGTGGCGAGTTCCGCCTGCGGCGGCGGAGGGTCCGCGTCCATCACGAACACGGCGCGAGCCTCCAGCCCCTTGGCCCCGTGGACCGTGAGCAGCTGCACAGCTTCAGGGTGGGCCCGTGGCGGCACCTGCAGCGCGCGTCGCTTGAGCGCGCGCACGAAGTTGTAGGGAGTTGCATAGCGTGCGCCGTCGAGCAGCAGCGCCTGGTTCACCAGCGCGTCGATCTGCTCCAGCGCCAGCGCACGCGCGTTGGGCGGCACCACGGCGGCATAGCGTTCACGCACCTGGCCCTGCGCGACGATGCGCTCGAACAGGTCGTGCGGCGGCAGCTGCTGCGCGAGCACCTGCCATTGCGGCAGCAGCTCACGGGCACGCTGCAGCGCCGGACTGTCGCCGCCCCCCTGCATCACGGCCTGCCACCACTGGCGCGGGCTGGCGTGGCCCTCGCGCAGCGCTGTCTGCACCTGGGCGGCCAATTCCATCAGGTCGGCATCGGCAGCCCCGAACAACGGGCTCTTGAGCACCTGCGCCAGCGACAGGTCATGGTGCGGCGATACCAGCACGTCCAGCAGCGCCACCAGGTCTCGCACCTCAGGGGCGTCCATCAGCGCGTGTTCTTCGGGGGCCACATGCGGCAGGCGCTGCTCGCGCAATGCCTCGCCCAGCACGCGCAGGTGGGCGCGCTTGCGGCTCAGCACGAAGATGTCGCCCGGCGAAAAGCCCTGCCCCACCAGCTCGGCCACCGCACGCGCCACGTGCCGCGCTTCGGCCAGACGCAACGCCTCCTCGGGCTCGAAGCGCGGCTGCGTCAGCGAATCGCGCCAAGCCTCCTGCCGGGTGGCCGCCACTTTTTCAGGCCGCGGCACGCTGGGCAGCATGCGCACCTCGCCGGCCGCCTGAGACTCTGTGGTGTGGGCCCTGAAGCCAGGCATCAGGCCATCGGCGGCGGCCTGCTCGAACACCGGGTTCAGCGCCGAGATCACGGCCGGCGCGTTGCGCCGCGTGTGGTCGCACGCCAGCAGCACGCCACCGAGCGCTTCGCACACAAAACGCTGGGCCGCCTCGAACACGCGCGGCTCGGCACGGCGAAAGCGGTAGATGCTCTGCTTGGGGTCGCCGACGATGAACACGGAAGGTGCGCCCTGCCCTCCACCCGCGCCGGCATAACCCGACAGCCAAGCATGCAATGCATGCCATTGCAGCGGGCTGGTGTCCTGGAACTCGTCGATCAGCAGGTGGCGCACGCGGGCGTCCAGCCGCTCCTGCACCCAGCCGGCCAGCGTGGCGTCGCGCAGCAGCGCGAGCGCGCAGCGTTCGAGGTCGGCCATGTCGGCCAGGCCCCGCGTTTGTTTGACGTCGCGGTAGCGCGCCAACAGCACGCGCGCCAGGCGCACGAGGCGCAGGTGCTCTTCACGTGCCGCATGCTGGTCAAGCATGGTGCGAATGCGCTGCAGCGTGTCGCAAAGCGCCACCTGCTCGGGCCGGTCACCCAGCTTGCGCGGCGTGCCGTGGTTGGTGAACAGCGCCTTCCACACACTTTCGAAGGCCACGGCGTCATCGGGCTCGCCGAGCGCCACTTCAAGCACCTGGGCGATCTTGGTCTGCGTGGCCTTGCCGGACGTACCCAGCGCACGGGCGAACTGCCACAGTGCATCGGTCAGCGCCTTGCTGCGCAGCAGGCTGGCCGGCGTGGCAAGGCCCGCGCATTCGGGCCACTGCCTTGCCGGGTCGGCCACGCTGTCTTCCAGCGTGCCGGCCGCATCGGCCAGCTCCAGCTCGATGCGTTTGTCCAGCGCCGCCTCCAGCCACCTGTGCGTGGTGAAGCGCCCGCGAGCGAGCACCAGCGCTGTGTAGTCAGCCCGCAGCACCGGCTCGCGCGCCACGTCGGCCAGGAAGGCTCGCCACACCTGGGGCAACAACTCGCTGATGTCCTCGACCAGTTCCATCTCGGGCTGCAACCCGAGCTCCGCCAGCAACTCGAGCGGCGCCTGCCGCAACAACTGCGAAAACCAGCCGTGGAAGGTGCGAATCTCGACCGGCCGGCCGCCGGCCAGCACACGCTCGTACAAAGCGGCCAGCTCCGGCGCCCGCTGCTGCGCATCGGCAGGCGCCAGGCCGCGCTGCACCAGCGCCTTCACACGGTCGGCTTCGCTAGCCAAAGCGAACTCACGCAGCCAGTCCGACAGGCGCTGGCGCATCTCGCCAGCGGCCTTCTTGGTGAAGGTGATCGCGAGGATCTCCTGCGGCTGTGCGCCGTCGAGCAGCGCACGCAACATGCGCGACACCAGCATCCAGGTCTTGCCAGCGCCCGCACACGCCTCGACGACGAGGCTGCGGCGCGGGTCGCACGCGGTTTCGTAGAAGACCTCGCGCGTGACCGGACGGCCGTCGATGGCGTAAGCGGGGCGCGCGCCGGTCATTCGCCGTCCTCATCTTGCGGGGCCCAGTGGTCGCGGCGGCACAGCCCGCGCGCGGCGCAGTATTCGCATGCCACGCCCTCGCCCAGCGCCGGCAAGGCAGCACCGCCAGCAACGCGCTGCAGGTCGCTCACCAGGCCCTCGAGCAACTGCTGCGCGGTCTCATCGACCGCCTCGTGCGGCAGCCACTTCACCTCGGCGCCGTCGAGCGACAGGTAGCCGGCCTCGATGCCGGTGTCGTCAGCAGAGCCGTAGCGCGCGCCTTCCAGCAGCGCCGCATAGAACGGCAGCTGCGTGTCTTCCAGCGGCTCGGCGAGCTTTTCCTTGAGCCGGGCCGCGCTGCTGGCCTTGTAGTCGACGATGCGCAGGCGCGTTTCACCGCCTGCCCGCACGCGATCGACACGGTCGAGCCGGCCATGCAGTTGCGTGGGCGGCAGCCCCGGCAACGCCAGCTCGTCGGGCTGCCAACCGAGTTCCACCTCGCCTTGCACGAAGCCGGCACCGGCCTTTTCCTGCTCGTGCAGCCAATGCACGTACTGGGGCGCGAGCCGCTCGAACGCGGTGGCAAACGGCAGGAAGTCCGCATCGTCCCAGCCGTGTTCGCGTTGCACCGCCTGTGCGCAGGCCAGCAGACGCGCCAGATCGTCGGCTTCAGGCCAGGGCTGCTGCAGGCGTTCGCCGTGAAAGCGCTGCAGCACTGCGTGCAGCCAGGTGCCGTAGTCGCGCGCCTCCACGGTGTCGTCCAGTTCGTCCGCCTCACGCAACCCCATGGACTTGAGCGCGAGGAAGCGGTACGGGCAGACGCGCAGGTGCGCATAGGCCGTGGCATCGAGCCGCCTTGGCCAGAGCACGTGTTGCGCGGCGCCTGTGAGCGAGGGCCGCGGCATGTGTTGTGGCAGGGGCAACACCACCTCGCTGGGGCGAGGATCGGCGCACTCCGGCACGCTGATACCGGCCCGCTCGAAGTGCAGCAACAGCCGCTCCAACAGCGGGCTGGCCGCCAGCGGCTGGTCGCCATCGGAGCGGCGCCGCAGCAACGTCAGCTTCGGATGGCGCAACAGCAGTGCAAACGCCTGCAACTCCGCTTCGCCGCGCTGCCGCTGCGTAGGCAGCCCGAGTTCGGCCGCAGTGGTCTCGCCGAGCAACGGTGACACATTGCCGGGCGCGCCCAGGTGGTTTTCGTCGGCGCCCGGCATCACGACGGCGGCAAACGGCCGCAACACAGCGCGCGCCAGCGGCGTGATCACGACATCGGCGGAGACACCTTCCGGAAGCGGGTCAGGCCGGAACGACACCTGTTCCAGCACGTCGTCCACCCAAGCGAGCAAGCCGCCCAGGTCGACACGCGCGCTTCGAGCCGCTGTTTCCCATGCTGCGCCCGTCGCAGCAGCCGGATCGAGGCGCAGTGCCGCCAGCACCTGGCGGCCCGCAGCATCGGCCGCCAGCGCCTCCCAGGCTCCGCAGGCCGCCAGGGCTTCCCGCAGCTCCGCCAGCGCTTCGGGTAGGCTCTTGCGGGCAATGTCCTGCACGGGTTGCAACACCTCGCGCCCGGCTTGCCACAAGGCAGTGGCATCGGCATGCAATCGGGCTGCGTCTTGCGCGGCAAAACTCCACGCCCGCGTGACGCCGGCGCGGCGCAAATGAAATTCCAGCCGGCCGATGCGCTCGGACACTGGCAACCCGACTGCAGCCAGCGAAGGCCAGGTCGCCATGCCCGACTTGAACCAGTCCAGCCAGTCGTCGCTGCCTGCCGTCGGACGTGCGGCTCGCAGCAGGGTCATCACTGCTGCGCCGGCGCGAGTTGTCGAAAGCTTCCAGCCGCTTTCGTCGGCCACGGTGACGCCGCTGCGCTCCAGCAGGGCATGCACCCGGCGCACCAGCACGCGGTCCTGAGCCACCAGCAGCACCGGCTTTTCACCGGCTGCCAAGTGATGGAGAACCTGCGCAGCGGCACGTTGCGCCTCATCTTCGGCATCGGCTGCCACAGCCATCTGCGGCGGGGAGACGCCCGCAAAAGGCTGCTCAGGTTCGCCATCGGCGCATAGCCACAACACAGGCACTCCATTGCTTGCAGCCTGGTGCAACACGCCGTCAGCTAGGGGCTCGCGACCGCCAGCGGCCAGCACGGCCCAGGCCCCAGGCCGATGCTCGAACAGCACGTCGGTGGCTGGCGCAGTGGAGCTCGCGGCCCATTCCAGCGCCACGCGTGCCAACAGGCGCTCGGTGCTGCCAATGCTGCCCGAGGGGCTCAGGAGCAACCGGCTCCGCTGCCAATAGCTTGCGCGCTGCTCCGGCGTGACCGCGACGGCCGTACGAGCGAAGGCATGGGCTGTCTCGACCACTCGGGCAACCGCCTGCTCGAACCCTCGCCGGTCCTTTCGCGCCCACTCCGTCGCCCAATTCTGCGAACGCAGCAACCCGGCGGCCGTGAGCCGGTCGGTGGTGACATCGAAGCTCAGGTCGGAAGCGGTGCCGGCACGCGCTGGAGCCAACGTAGCTGCCAATGTTTGCGAGGTCTCGAAACGAGGCGCCCATCCGCCTGCAGAAACCCCAGCCCATGCCGTGCGCGCCAGCGGCAGCAGTTGGGCAAATGGCAGCAGCACGGTCACGTCGCGCGGTGACACACCCATGTTGGCAGCCCCGTTCGCCAGCTCAAGGGCGAACCGCTGCCACCATGCGGGCGTCACTGCCGCTGGCACCAGAGCACGGGATGGAAGTGAGGTCGTCAAGGTGGGCAGAGCGGCACGGCCCGGCTATCAAGCCCATAGTGGCTGCGGGGCGCCACTTGAGAACGTCGCCATAGGCTTTATGTCAGAATCATTGTGCCTTGGCCCTGGAGCCTCCAAAAATGAGCAGTGAACTGATCAAACACATCTCCGATGCCTCCTTCGACGGCGACGTGCTGAAGGCCGACAAACCCGTACTGGTGGACTATTGGGCCGAATGGTGCGGCCCCTGCAAGATGATCGCCCCCATCCTCGACGAGGTCGCCAAGGACTATGGCAGCAAATTGCAGATCGCCAAGATGAACGTCGATGAGAACCGCGAGGTGCCCGCGAAGTTCGGCATCCGCGGCATCCCGACGCTGATGCTCTTCAAGGGCGGTCAGTTGGCCGCCACCAAGGTAGGCGCCCTGTCAAAGGCCCAGTTGACGGCCTTCCTCGACGGTCACCTATAATCCCGCCAATTGCACCGGGCGAGTGAGCCATAAGCCACCGCCCGGCTGCCCTGATAGCCACGACGCAAGGCTTCATTCGCGTCGAGTCGGCCCCTCCATCCCGCGTTCTGTACCAATAACGCTCGATTTGCGAGGCTGTGCGCGAGATAACGCACACCGCAGCCGACATAACTTCAGCCGTCTTTCCTGGCAAGACGACGGTTCCCGTTGAAGGGTGACCCCTCATGCATCTATCCGAACTCAAAGCACAGCACATCTCGGCACTGACCAAGATGGCTGAAGAGCTGGAGATCGAAAACACCGGCCGCATGCGCAAGCAGGAGCTGATGTTCGCGATCATGAAGAAGCGCGCCAAGCAGGGCGAGCAGATCTTCGGCGACGGCGTGCTTGAGGTCCTGCCCGACGGCTTCGGCTTCCTGCGCTCGCCCGACACCAGCTACCTGGCCAGTACCGACGACATCTACCTGTCGCCCAGCCAGATCCGCCGCTTCAACCTGCACACAGGCGACGCCATCGAAGGCGAAGTGAGGGTTCCGAAGGACGGCGAGCGCTACTTCGCGCTGGTGAAGGTCGACCGTGTGAACGGCCTCACGCCCGAGGAGAGCAAGCACAAGATCATGTTCGAGAACTTGACGCCGCTCTTCCCGAAAGAGCAGTTCAAGCTCGAGCGTGACATCAAAGGCGAGGAAAACATCACCAGCCGCATCATCGACCTCATCGCCCCAATCGGCAAAGGTCAGCGTGCACTGCTGGTGGCGCCGCCCAAGAGTGGCAAGACGGTGATGATGCAGCACTTGGCGCATGCCATCGTTGCGAACCACCCGGACGTCTATCTCATCGTGCTGCTGGTCGACGAACGGCCGGAAGAAGTGACCGAGATGCAACGCACGGTGCGAGGCGAGGTCATCAGCTCGACCTTCGACGAGCCTGCAGCCCGCCACGTGCAAGTGGCTGAAATGGTAATCGAGCGCGCCAAGCGCCTGGTCGAACTGCGCAAGGACGTGGTGATCCTGCTGGACTCGATCACGCGCCTGGCCCGTGCCTACAACAACGTGCTGCCTTCATCCGGCAAGGTGCTCACCGGGGGCGTGGACGCCAACGCGCTGCAGCGCCCCAAGCGCTTCTTCGGCGCCGCCC
Source organism: uncultured Rivibacter sp. (assembly GCA_946480925.1). Next base: position 16,777 of record CAMLLU010000047.1, on the reverse strand, counting down.
GCAACGTCGAGGAAGGTGGCTCGCTCACCATCATCGGTACAGCGCTCATCGACACCGGCAGCCGCATGGACGAAGTGATCTACGAAGAGTTCAAGGGTACCGGCAACTGCGAAATCCATCTTGATCGCCGCATGGCGGAAAAGCGCGTCTACCCCTCGATCCTGCTCAACAAGTCGGGCACACGCCGCGAAGAGCTGCTGCTCAAGCCTGAAATCCTTCAAAAGAGCTGGATCCTGCGCAAGCTGCTCTACCCCATGGACGAAATCGAGGCGATGGAATTCATCCTCGACAAAATGAAGTCCACCAAGAACAACCACGACTTCTTCGACATGATGCGCCGGGGGGGCTGACCGTCAGGCTATGGCATAATCGCTGGCTTTTCCCGCCCACCCGGAAAGTGCGCTGCACGGGGCAGCGTGGCTACCGATCGAAGTTTCGCGAGGACCATATGAAACAAGGCATCCATCCCGACTACCGCGACGTCTGCTTCGTCGACCTGTCGAACGGCTTCAAGTTTGTGACCCGTTCGTGCGTGCAGACCAAGGAAACGATCAAGCTCGACGACGGCCGTGAAGTGCCGCTGTTCAAGCTGGAAACCTCGAGCGAGTCGCACCCCTTCTACACCGGCACGCAAAAGAGCGTCGATTCGCTGGGCGGCCGTGTCGAGAAGTTCCGCAACAAGTTCGCGCGCGTCGGCATCAAGAAGTAAACCCTCTCGCCCGCATGCAAAAAGGCAGCCACCGGCTGCCTTTTTTGTTGTGCGCTGCGGCCTTGCCAAAATCGCCTGCTTTGCGGGCAAGATCGCGCCTCCAAGTCTTCCGTCTGCAGCCCTTCGTGAACAGCACTCCCACCCCTGCCCTCGTGACGCAGCGCGCCGCGCAACGGCTGCCGCGGCTTGCGCTGCTGCTCTTTTGCGCCGCCTACCTGTTGCCGGGGCTGTTCGGCCGCGATCCGTGGAAAAACGCCGACATCACTGCATTCGGCTACATGGTGAACATAGCCAATGGGGCGGCATCTGCCTGGACACCCACCATTGCCGGATTGCCCAGTGATGGGGGGCTGCTCCCCTACTGGATCGGCGCATTGGCGGTCAAGCTGCTGGGGCCATGGTTCGGCCAGGCGCTCGCAGCACGACTGCCGTTCATGCTGCTGTTGGCAGCGGTACTGATGCTGACCTGGTACAGCACCTACTACCTGGCAAAGACCGAGGCCGCACAACCAGTGGCCTTTGCGTTCGGCGGCGAGGCGCATCCTGTGGACTACGCGCGCGCCATTGCGGACGGAGCGCTGCTGGCATTGATCGCCAGCCTGGGCCTGCTGCAGCTAGGCCATGAGACCACGCCAGAACTCGTACAACTGGCAAGCGCCTGCCTGTTTCTCCTGGCGATGGCGATCAGCCCTTACAAGCAGGCCGCCGCACGTGTGGCTGTGCTCGTATCACTGCCGGTGCTGGCGGCAAGCGGCAGTCCGGTAGTCGCTGTGGCGCTCGCGATCCTCGGCGTCGCCGTGTCGGCGCTTTCCAGCTATGAACAAGTGCGCCGCTTCAGCGCCTGGATCGGCGTGGCCGGTTTGGTGGCTGCAATGGTCGCCACGGGCCTGGCCGCCTGGGAGTGGAAGCTGGGCAGTTCCATTTCGCTGCGCCAGATTGGGCGCCTGCTCGTCTGGTTCACCTGGCCGGCTTGGCCACTGGTGGCCTGGGCGCTGTGGCGCTGGCGGCATCATCTCAAGCACCGCCACATCGCCGTACCGCTCGGCATGGCCGCCGTTGGGGTGGTCACCTGCATTGCGATGGGCGGCTCCGACCGTGCACTGATGCTGGCCCTCCCGCCGTTGGCGGTGCTCGCGTCTTTTGCGCTGCCAACGCTGCAGCGCAGCGTGTCGGCAGCCATCGATTGGTTCTCGGTGTTCTTCTTCAGTTTCTGGGCGATCGCCTGTTGGGTCGTCTATGCAGCCATGCACACCGGCGTTCCTGCCAAGACGATGGCCAACGTGATGAAGCTGGCACCGGGTTTCACGCCGGAGTTTTCAGCCATTGCATTTGCGATCGCCGCGCTTGGAACACTGGCCTGGCTGGGCCTTGTGAGATGGCGCACCGGGCGACAGCAGCATGCGCTTTGGAAGAGCATGGTCCTGCCCGCCAGTGGCGTGGCGCTGTGCTGGCTGCTGGTGATGACCTTGTGGTTGCCGCTGCTCGACTATGCACGCAGCTATCGGCCGCTGGTTGAGCGCATCAGCCGGCATGTGCCGACCCAAGCCTGCATTGCCGCTCCGGGGCAGCCACGCAGTTTGATGGCGGCGCTCGAGTATTTCGGAGGCTATCGGGTGGATGGGGTGAGGTTGGCCGATCAGTCCGACTGCGACTTCCTCATCACGTCACTGCAAGCCCGGGCGCAGGCTGTTGAGATGCCTGGATGGCGGTTGCTGGGTCGTGAGCGCCGACCGACGGAGCGGGATCTGGATACCGCGATCTACCGGCGCACTGGTCGCTGAGAAGCCGGAGTTGCGCCCCCCCCTTATGCAAGGGAAGTCGTCCTAGGAAGCGTCGTTCGCCGCACTGACGCGACGCGGATCGGGCGCGGGTTCGATGTATCGCACCCGCGCGGCCGGGAACGCGATGCGGAAGGTGGAACCTTTGCCAGGTTCGCTGTCGATGGCGAGTTCGCCGCCGTGGCGCTGCACCACATGCTTGACGATCGACAAGCCCAGCCCGGTGCCACCGGTGTCGCGCGAGCGGCTGCCGTCAACGCGGTAGAACCGCTCGGTCAACCGCGGCAGGTGCTCCCTGTCGATGCCGATACCGGTGTCCTTCACGGAAAACTCGCCCGAGCCGTCAGCCAACACACGCCAGCCGACTTCGATGCTGCCGCCTTCCGGCGTATACCGAACGGCGTTGTTCACAAGGTTCGCCAACGCACTGAGCAATTCGCCTTCAGCGCCCGCGATCTGCACCGCCGACACGTCGCTGCTCCCCACGAAGCTCAACTGATGCCGCCCCTGGGACAGCGTGCGCGCATCGCCTTCCACGTGCGAAAGCAGCTTGCTCACCGCCACCCAGCGATCGGCACTAGGCCTTGGGCTGCCCTCGAGTTGCGCCAGCGTCAGCAGGTCGCTGACCAGCGTCTGCATGCGGGCCGTCTGCTGAGACATCAGCGTCAGCACACGCTTGCGCTCGACTTCGGTGAGCGGCAGGTTGCTCATCGTCTCGATGAAGCCAGACAGCACCGTGAGTGGCGTGCGGATCTCGTGTGAGACGTTGGCCACGAAGTCGCGCCGCATCGCGTCGGCACGTTCTCGCTCGGTGACGTCTTGCGACAGCACGAGCTTCATGCCTTCGCCATAGGGCCGAATGAACACCGACAAGGTGCCCGGCCCGCGCGAGTTCGGAAAGGTCACCGGCTCGGTGTAGGTCCCGCCTTGGAGGTAATTCACGAACAGCGGCGAACGCACGAGGTTGGTCACGCGCTGGCGACGGTCGCGCTGTGGGTCGAGGCCGAAGTGGTCGGCCGCGACAGAGTTGCACCACTCGATCTGTTCATTGGGATCGAGCAGCAGCACACCGTTCGGCGAGGCCTCGATGGCCGACAGGAACTGCGCCAGCCGGGTGTGTTCCTGCACCGCATGCAGCTCGCGCGAGCGAATTGCACGCTCGATGCGATAGGCCATTTCGCCCCACAGGCCTGCATCGCGTGGCGCGGGCCCGTCCTGCGCACCGCGCAGCCAGCTCATCAGCCGATAGCCGCGCAGCGTGTCGAACACCGCGACCAGACCCACCGCCGTGGCGCCGCCGAACAGCACGCTCAACACGGGCGCCTGGATGGGATTGCCGACAAAGTAGCCGGCAGCTCCACCGGCGATCATTGCCAGCATGCCCGCCACGATGCGGGGGAACAGCCAGTTCATGGAGCCCCGACAGCTTCAGGCAGAAAGTGCCTGCACCTGCTGAGTCAGGCGATAACCGGCCCCACGCACCGTCTCGATCATCTGCGAACAGCTGACCGGGGCGAGCGCCTCGCGCAGGCGCTTGACGTGCACATCGACCGTGCGCTCTTCAATGAAGACGTGATCGCCCCACACACGGTCGAGCAATTGCGCGCGACTGTGCACCCGCTCGGGGTGCGTCATCAGGAAGTGCAGCAGGCGGAACTCGGTCGGGCCGATCTTCACCTCCTGGTCGCCGCGCGAAACGCGGCGCGTGGCCGGGTCGAGCCGCAGGCCGGCCAACTCGACGGCGGAGTCCAGCGCTTCGGGTGCCTTGCGACGCAGCACAGCGCGGATGCGCGCCATCAGCTCGTTGGTGGAGAACGGCTTGGTGAGGTAGTCGTCGGCGCCGGCATCCAGGCCAGCGATCTTGTCGGCCTCGTCGGCACGCGCGGTCAGCATGATGACCGGCAGCTCCTTGGTGCGAGCTTCCGAGCGCCAGCGCTTGGCCAATGCCAGACCTGACTGGCCAGGGAGCATCCAGTCGAGGATCACGAGGTCGGGCAGCACCCGATCCACCTCCATCTGTGCCTGATCGGCCGCAGCGGCGATGGTGACCTCGTAACCCGCGTGGCGCAGGTTGATCGAGATGAGCTCGGCAATCGCGGACTCGTCTTCAACCACCAGCACTCGGCTCATTGCGTCTCTCCTGTCTCGCTCTTCAGCGCGCCAACGACTCGAGCGACTCGAGCGGGTTGTGGCGCACGTCGGTACCCTTGACGATGTAGATGATCTGCTCGGCAAGGTTCTTGGCGTGGTCGCCCACGCGCTCGATGGCCTTGGCCACGAACACGAGGTCGATGCTCGACGAGATGGTGCGCGGGTCTTCCATCATGTAGGTGATGAGCTTGCGCATCAGGCCGTCGAACTCCTGGTCGATCTGGTTGTCCTGCTTGATCACCTCCACCGCCTTGGCGGTGTCGAGCCGGGCGAAGGCATCGAGCGCCTTGCGCAGCGAAGTGGTCGCGAGGCTGGCTTCGAACGACACGTCACCCACAGGCAACCGCAGGCGGCTGGAGACGCCCGTGTTGATGAGGCGCTGCACGGTGCGTGCGACACGTGCAGCCTCGTCGCCCACGCGCTCGAGATTGCCGATGGTCTTGGAGATGGCGATCAGCAGGCGCAGGTCACGCGCCGTCGGCTGGCGCCGGGCGATGATGGTGGACAGATCGCGATCGATGTCCACCTCCATCTGGTTGACCACCGCCTCTTGTGCGAGCACCTGCGTGGCGGTTTCGGCGCTGAAGTTGGTGAGCGCGTAGACGGCCTGCGCCACCTGCGACTCGACGAGGCCGCCCATTTCGAGCACGCGCGTCGAGATGCCGCTGAGCTCGGCGTCGAACTGGGTAGAAAGATGTTTGTCGGTCATGGTGTCCCCCTTTTGGGCATCAGCCGAAGCGACCCGTGATGTAGTCCTCGGTGTCCTTCTTCTTCGGCTTCATGAAGAGGTCGGAGGTCGGCCCGAACTCGATCAGGTCACCCAGGTACATGTAGGCGGTGTAGTCCGAGCAGCGGGCCGCCTGCTGCATGTTGTGGGTCACGATCACGACGGTGTAGTCGTTCTTGAGCTCGTGGATCAGCTCTTCGATCTTGCCGGTGGAGATGGGATCGAGTGCCGAGCAAGGCTCGTCGAGCAGCAGCACCTCAGGCTTGATGGCGATGCCACGTGCGATGCACAGGCGCTGTTGCTGGCCACCCGAGAGGCCGGAGCCACTCTGGTTGAGCTTGTCCTTCACCTCGTTCCACAGGGCCGCCTTCTTGAGCGCCCACTCCACGCGCTCGTCCATTTCGATGCGCGGCAGCGTCTCGAACAGCCGCACGCCGAAGGCGATGTTGTCGTAGATCGACATCGGGAACGGCGTGGGCTTCTGGAAGACCATGCCCACCTTGGCGCGGATCAGCGAAACGTCTTCCTTGGTCTTCAGGATGTTCTGGCCATCCAGCAGGATCTCGCCTTCGGCGCGCTGCTCGGGATAGAGCTCGAACATGCGGTTGAAGGTGCGCAGCAGCGTGGACTTGCCGCAGCCCGACGGCCCGATGAAGGCCGTGACCTTGCGCTCGGGGATGTCGAGGTTGATGTTCTTCAGCGCGTGGAAATGACCGTAGTAGAAGTTCAGGTTGCGCACCGACAACTTGGCTTTTTCGGTCACGGGCAGTTCGACTTTGACGTCCATGATGTGTCCCTCGGGAACTCAGTGTTTGTTGCGCAGGAAGATGCGCGCGAGGATGTTGAGCACGAGCACGCCGATCGTGATGAGGAACACCCCGGCCCAGGCCAGCTTCTGCCAGTTTTCGTAGGGGCTCATCGCGAACTTGAAGATCGTTACCGGCAGGCTGGCCATCGGTTCGAAGAGGTTCGAAGTCCAGAACTGGTTGGACAGCGCGGTGAACAGCAGCGGCGCGGTTTCGCCCGAGATGCGCGCCAGCGCCAGCAAGATGCCGGTGATGACGCCCGCGCGCGCCGCCTTCAGCGTGACGGAGGAGATCACCTTCCACTTCGGGGTGCCGAGCGCATAGGCAGCCTCGCGCAGCGCGTTTGGAATGAGGCTCAGCATGTTTTCGGTGGTGCGGATCACGACCGGGATCACGATCAGCGCAAGCGCCAGCACGCCGGCCAAGCCGGAGAAAGACCTCATGCGCGCCACCACCACGGCATAGATGAACAGCCCCACGACGATCGAAGGTGCCGACAGCAGGATGTCGTTGATGAAGCGCGTGACGCTACCCAGCCAGCCCTTCTGGCCGTATTCGGCAAGGTAGATGCCTGCCAGGACGCCGATGGGCGTACCGATCAGCGTGGCGAGCGCCACCATGACCGCCGAGCCGAAGATGGCGTTGGCCAGGCCGCCGACTTCTGCCTGCGGCGGCGGCGTCATCTCGGTGAAGGTGGACAAGGCGATGCCGCCCAGCCCGAGGCGCACGGTTTCGATGAGGATCCAGATCAGCCAGAACACGCCGAACGCCATGGCGAGCAACGACAGCGTCAGCGCGACGACGTTGATGCGCTTGCGTGCGCGGTGCTTGGCCAAGCGCCCTGCGTCGAGTGAGGCAGAGACGGCAGCAGTGGTGGTGGGTACGACGCTCATGGTCACGCTCCCTCACCCTTCTTCAGACGCGACAGCAGCACTTTCGAGAATGCCAGCACGACGAAGGTGATGAAGAAAAGAATCAGGCCGAGATAGATGAGCGAAGCCTGGTGCAGGCCTTCGCCGGCTTCAGCGAACTCGTTCGCCAAGGCCGAAGTGATGCTGTTGGCGGCTTCGAACAGCGACAGGGAATTCAGCTGGTTCATGTTGCCGATCACGAAAGTGACGGCCATGGTTTCGCCCAACGCACGGCCGAGGCCCAGCATGACGCCACCCACCACACCGGTCTTGGTATAGGGCAGCACCACCTTCCACACCACCTCCCAGGTGGTCGAGCCCAGACCGTAGGCCGATTCCTTCAACATCGGCGGTGTCACTTCGAACACGTCGCGCATCACCGAGGCGATGAACGGAATCACCATGATCGCGAGGATGACGCCTGCCGACAGGATGCCGATACCCACTGGCGGCCCCGAGAACAGCGAACCCAGGCCAGGCACATTGCCGAACGCTGCCTGCAGCGGCTGCTGCACGTACTGCGCAAGCAGCGGGCCGAAGACCAGCAGGCCCCACATGCCGTAGACGATGGACGGCACGGCGGCCAGCAACTCCACCGCAATGCCCAGCGGGCGCTTCAGCCAGCGGGGCGACAGTTCGGTAAGGAACAGCGCGATGCCAAAGCTCACAGGCACCGCGATCAGCAGCGCGATGAGGGAAGTCATCAGCGTGCCGTAGATCATGACCAGGCCGCCGTATTTGTTCTGCACGGGGTCCCAGTCGGCACTCCACAGGAAGCCGAGTCCGTATTCCTTGATGGCCGGAGCGGCGCCGATGAAGAGGGAAACGATGATGCCCGCCAACACTGCGAGCGTCAGCAAGGCGGCCGAGTGGGCGAGCACAGAAAAGACCGTGTCGGCCCAGGGCCTGGTGCGGCGCTGTTCAGGCGGCCGCCCCATGGGGTCGGAACGCTCCATCTTGTCGTCTTTGTAGTGGCTGGCGGGCAGTGTAGCGGCCACGATGTTCTCCGATGGATGCTGAGAGGTGTCTGCAAGAAAGGGCCACGCCCGTTGCGGACGCAGCCCTTGAGGTGTCGCAGTGCGATTACTTGACGGCCACGGCCTTGCCGGAGGCGTCCTTGATATCGCCCCACTGCTTGCGCACCAGCGCCTTCACGGCGTCGGGCAGAGGCACGTATTCCAGATCCGAAGCCATCTTGTCGCCGCTGGCGTAGGCCCAGTCGAAGAACTTCAGCGCATTCGCAGCGTTGGCCGGCTTGTCCTGCGTCTTGTGTATCAGGATGAAGGTCGCGCCGGTGATGGGCCACGAGTCCTTGCCTTGCTGCTCGGTGAGCACCTGATAGAAGCTCTTCGACCACTCGGCACCAGCGGCGGCAGCCTTGAAGTTGACTTCATCCGGGCCGACGAAGCTGCCGGCAGCGTTCTTCAGCAGCACGTGCGACATCTTGTTCTGCTTGGCGTAGGCGTACTCCACGTAGCCGATCGAGTTCGGCAGACGCTGCACGAAAGCCGACACGCCTTCGTTGCCCTTGCCACCCGCGCCGGTCGGCCAGTTCACCGCCGTGCCCTCGCCCACCTTGGCCTTCCATTCGGCGTTCACCTTCGACAGGTAGTTGGTGAACAGGAAGCTGGTGCCCGAGCCGTCGGCACGGCGCACCACGGCGATGGCGGCGTCAGGCAGCGGCACGCCGGGGTTCAGCGCGGCCAGCGCCGGATCATTCCACTTGGTGACCTTGCCCAGATAGATCTCGCCCAGCACTTGGCCGGTCAGCTTGATCTGGCCCGGCTGGATGCCCTTGATGTTGACCACCGGCACGACGCCGCCGATCACGGTGGGGAACTGCACCAGGCCGTCCTTGGCCAGTTCGTCGTCCTTCAGCGGAGCGTCCGAGGCGCCAAAGTCGACCGTCTTGGCCTTGATCTGGCGGATGCCGGCACCGGAGCCGACAGATTGATAGTTGATGCGAGCACCGGTGGCCTTGTTGTAGGCGTCAGCCCACTTCGCGTACACGGGGGCAGGGAAGGAGGCGCCGGCGCCCGTCACGTCCTGGGCGAGAACTGCACCAGTCACGGCCGACAGGGCCGTGGCAGCCAGGAGAGAGCGGATCAGCGAGAGTTTCATCGTCACACCTTTCGGAAAGGGGAAGCCTTGTAGAGGACGCGGCGCACTGTATGAGCGCTTTATGACAGCTACGTGACGAGGAATTGATGTTTTTTAGGTGTCACCCAATAGTCACGTTTCTGTCATATGGCCTACCTATCCTGCGCGGCGCCTGGGCTCTTGCCCTGATTTACGAGGAGTTCTCACAATGATCCGTCGCACCTGGTTGCTTTCCGTCGCTTTTGTCATGGCCCTGGCTGGCTGCGCCAGCACGCCGGCGCCCACCACCATCGCCGACACCACTGCCAAGACCCCCGAGCTCTCCACGCTCAACAAGCTGATCAACGACGCCGGCCTGGCCGACACGCTGCGCGGCCAGGGCCCCTACACCGTCTTCGCCCCCAGCGACGCCGCCTTCAAGGCCGTGCCCGCCAAGACCATGGACGAGCTGTCCAAGGACAAGGAAATGCTCAAGTCGGTACTGACCTATCACGTCCTGCCGGGCAAGCTGACCTCCGCTGAAGTCAAGAACGGCAACACCAAGACGGTCCAGGGCGCCAACGTCGCGCTGTCCAAGGCTGGCACTTTCGTCACCGTTGAAGACGCCATGGTGACGCAGGCCGACGTGCCGGCCACCAACGGCGTGGTGCACGTGATCGACCGCGTGCTGATGCCGCCCAAGAAGTAACCACTGCCGGCAGCACACCCGGACCGGCTCTCTCCCGCGTTCGGCCCATCGGGCTTGCCTGCGCTTCGGCGCGGCAAGCCCGTGTCGCTTGTCGAAGCAGTTCACAACTCGAACAACTGTCGTTGATCATGAACTCCCTCACCCGCCGACAACTGCTGGCGCTCGCCGCGGCGCTGCCGGCCACCTGGGCCACGGCGCAGGCCCAGCCCCGTGGCAAGCCGCTTCGAGTTGCCCAGCTGCTCGACAGCTCCGCCGACCAGCAGGAGCTTTCGCGTGACTACTCCACCGGCATACAGCTGGGCCTCGCCGAACACAACCTCTCCGGCCGGCCGATCCAGCTGGTGAGCTTCAGCACCGACGGTTCGGCCGCCTCGCTGAAGCAGGTAGTCGGCAGCATCCGCGACGACGGCTCCATTTGGGCGGTGCTCGGCACGGCCGGGGGCCGGCTCGCGGCCGAAAGCATTGCCGCGGCACGGCGTGACGGGCTGGCCATCGCCCACGTGGCGCCATGGATGGCGGATTCCCGCTTCGACGCAGACGACGACGTGTTTTCGCTGTTCGCCTCGCGGGAGATGCAGATCCGGCATGCGCTCGCAAGCCTCGGCAGCGTCGGCGTCAACGAGTTGGGTGTCATCTACACCAGCGGCCGCGAGCAACTCGCATTGCAAACCGACGTGGCAGAAGCTGCTGCCCGGCTGAAGCTGCGCACCCAGGTCTTCGTGCCGGCTTCCGGCGAAGACCTGGCGACCCTGGGAACTCGACTCGGCCCCCTGGCGCCGGTCATCCTGCTATTCCTCGGTGGTGCGATCGAGCTGGCGCGGTTCACGCAAGGTTTGCAAGCCCAGGGCGCCCGTGGTGCGGGGCGCTACGTGGTCAGCCTGTCCGACGTGGATGTGCCCACGCTGATGCAGCTGAGCCCGGGCCGCTCGGTGCCGCTGATCCTCACACAGGTAGTCCCCAACCCGCAAAGCAGCAGCCTGCCGGTGGTGCTGAACTACCGCAGCGTGCTCAAGCAGCTGTTCGACGAGGCTCCTTCACACATCAGCCTGGCCGGCTATCTGGCCGCCCGCTACGCCACCCACGTGCTGGGCAAGCTGCCCGCCGCTGCAGGCCGAACCGAGGCACTGGCCGAATTCCGCAAGCGCTCGGCCGTCGACCTGGGCGGCTTCGGCATCAGCTTCGGCGCACAGCGCCGCGGCAGCACGTTCGTCACGCAGACCTTGCTCACAAGCGACGGCCGGCTGGTGGGCTGACGTCGAGGGCGCGCAGCAACCAGACACGACACTCCTGCAAGGCTTCAACCCCGGGATTTCAAGCATCGTTAACCAGTCGTTCAGGCATTAAGCTGCGAGCCCATGAAGCTGCTCCTTGCCGAAGACGATGCCTGCCTGGCCGATGCGCTGAGCGCCAACCTGCGCCAGGCCGGCTTCGACGTCGAGGTGGCCGAAAACGGTGCGGTGGCCGAGTACCTGCTGCTCAAGCAGGGTTTCGACTTCGGCGTCATCGACCTCGGCCTGCCGCTGATGGATGGGTTGAGCGTGCTCAAGAAAGTGCGCGCGGCCAAACCGGCGCTGCCGCTGGTGATCCTCACCGCGCTCGACGGGCTCGACAACCGCGTGGCCGGGCTGAACGCCGGCGCCGACGACTACCTCACCAAGCCGTTCGACTTTCCCGAGCTCGAAGCGCGCATCCGCGCCTTGCTGCGTCGCGCCCAGGCGGCTGCGGGCCAGCAGGTGGCATCGGCCGGTGGCGACGGCGTGCAACATGCGGCACGCCTCAGCTTCGACCGCGATGCCCGCCGCGCCAGCATTGACGGCGAGGCCATCGAGCTGTCGCCGCGCGAATGGCTGCTGCTCGACCTGCTGCTCAGCCAGCGCGAGAGGGTGGTCACCAAGGACCAGATCGCACAGGCCTGGGAGCTCGACCCCAGCGACGCCGGCCCCAGCTCGCTGGAGGTCTACATCCACCGCCTGCGTCGCAAGCTTGAAGATTCCGGCCTGAGCATCCGCACCGTCCGCGGCCTGGGTTACCTGCTCGAGCCGGCCGCGGCTTGATGTTGCAGCGTTCCTGGCAGGAGCTGCGCCGGCTCATCAGTGGCGTGCCGGGCGTGTCGCCCGTGTCGCGCTCGCTGCACCGCCACCTCCTGCTGTGGCTGCTGCTGCCGCAACTGGTGCTGTGGTTGGCGGCCGCCTGGGTCACTTACGACGTGGCGGCCCGCTACGCCAACCTCGCCATCGACCGCAGCCTCTACCAGAGTTCGCGTGCGCTGGCGCGCCAGGTCAAGCCCATCGGCAACGGCCTGTTCATCGACTTTCCGCGGGCCGCGCAAGACATCATCGAGACCGACGCCGACGACAAGGTCTATTACATGGTGAGCGCGCCGCCGGGGCAGTTCATCCTGGGCAACAACCGGCTGCCGGCGCCGCCGCCCATCACCAAGCCGGTACTCGACGCACCCTACTTCTACGACGGCCACGTGGGCGACACACCAGTGCGCGTGGCAGCGCTGTACCTCGCCTACGGCGAGGAAGGCGAGCCGCAGCGCATGCTGGTGCAGCTGGCCAAGAGCCGTGCAAGCCGCGAGGGGCTGGCACGGCGCATCCTGATCGACACCGCCCTGCCCCTGTCGATGCTGGTCGGGCTGATGTCGCTCATCGTGTGGGCCGGCATCCGTGCGGGCCTTGCACCGCTGGCGCGCCTGCGCGATGCGGTGAAGGACCGCGCGCCGAACGACCTGGCGCCCATCGAGATCGAATCGGCCCCCGACGAGGTTCGCGCACTGGCCAAGGCGCTGAACAGCCTGCTGGCCGCAGTGCACGAAAACGTGAGCAAGCAGCGGCGGTTCATCAGCGACGCCGCCCACCAGCTGCGCACGCCGCTGGCCGGCCTGAAGAGCCAGACGGAGCTGGCGCTGCAGGACATCGCCACCCCCGACAAGCTGCACGACGAAGCCGCCGTGGCCGCACTGAAGGCGCGTCTGAAGCGCGTGCACGAAAGCGCCAACCGCAGCGCGCACCTGGTGAGCCAGCTGCTCACGCTGGCGCGCGCCGAGCCGGAGTCGGCCGCTGCCCAGGGCCGCACGCGCTTCGACTTCACCAAGCTGGCACGCGAACTCACCGCCGAGCAGGTGCCGCGCGCGTTGCAGGCCGGCATCGACCTGGGCTTCGACTCGCAGGGCACGCGTGAAGCCCAGGTGGAGCTGGAAGGCAATGCGCTGCTCATCCGTGAAGCGTTGGCCAACCTGATCGACAACGCGATCCGCTACGCCGGCCGCGGCACCGAGGTGACGGTGCGTGTGCGCGCGGAAGGCCCGCTGGCCGTGGCCGAGGTCGAAGACAACGGCCCGGGCATTGCCGAGGCCGATCGCGAGCGCGTGTTCGAGCGTTTCGTGCGCGCCACCCATGAAGGCAGCGGCTGCGGCCTGGGCCTCGCGATCGTGAAGGAGATCGTCGAGCGCCACGACGGCAGCGTGACGCTGCTGCCCGTGCAGCCGCAAGGGCTGTGCGTGAGGCTGGTGTTCAAGCGGGTGCGCTGAGCGGCTAGGTGCCAGTGCTGGCATGCCCTGTGTGGCCGCCACTTTTTGCCGCGTAGAAGGCTGAGCAGCCGACACAAGGGTAAACACCAGTTTAAGGATGAATTAACTAATCTTTAACATTGCGTCCGCTTGAGTGCTCAAGCTGAACAACACTGAAAGAGGAGTCAAAGGATGACAACGAAACGCACACTGAGCCGCATGAGCTGGGCGCTGGCGGCCGCGGGCCTGCTGGGCGCCACTGCCGCGCAGGCGGGTGAGATCGAAGTGCTGCACTGGTGGACTTCGGGCGGTGAGGCCAAGGCGGCCACCGCGTTGAAGCTCACGCTGCAAAAGAAGGGCCACCGCTGGAAGGACTTCGCCGTGGCCGGCGGTGGCGGCGACTCCGCCATGACGGTGCTGAAGTCGCGCGTCGTCTCGGGCAACCCGCCCTCGGCCGCACAGATCAAGGGGCCGTCGATCCAGGAATGGGCGCGTGAAGGAGTGCTGGCCAACATGGACGACGTGGCCAAGGCCAACAACTGGGACACGCTGCTGCCCAAGGCCATTGCCGACGGCCTCAAGTACAAGGGCCACTACGTCGCTGCGCCCGTGAACGTGCACCGCGTGAACTGGCTGTGGACCAACCCCGAAGCCTTCAAGAAGGCCGGCGCCAAGGTGCCCACCACCTGGGACGAGTTCTTCACCGCCGCAGAAGCGCTGAAGAAGGCCGGCGTCATCCCCGTCGCGCACGGCGGCCAGAACTGGCAGGACTTCACCACCTTCGAGGCTGTGGCCCTGGGCGTGGGCGGCACCGACTTCTACAAGAAGGCGCTGGTGCAGCTCGACCAGACCGCGCTGAAGAGCGCGACCATGGACCAGGTGCTCACCACCTTCAGGAAGATCAAGGACTACACCGACAAGAACGCCCCGGGCCGTGACTGGAACCTGGCCACCGCGATGGTCATCAACGGCCAGGCCGGCATGCAGATCATGGGCGACTGGGCCAAGGGCGAGTTCCTGGCAGCCAACAAGGTGCCGGGCAAGGACTTCGGCTGCGTGGCCGCTCCGGGTACCGCCAAGGCCTACACCTACAACGTGGACTCGTTCGCGATGTTCCAGCTGAAGGACCAGGCCAACATCGCCGCCCAGAAGGACCTGGCCGCCGAGATCATGAGCACCCAGTTCCAGGAAGTGTTCAACCTGAACAAGGGCTCGATCCCGGTGCGCCTGAACATGCCGATGGACAAGTTCGACGACTGCGCCAAGACCTCCGCGAAGGACTTCGTCGATACGTCCAAGTCCGGCGGGCTGGTGCCTTCCATCGCCCACGGCATGGCCGTCTCGTCGGCCGCCGAAGGCGCCATCAAGGACGCGGTGTCCAACTTCTGGAATAGCGACAAGATGACCGTGGCCGAAGCGAAGGACAAGATCGCCGCCGCCGCAAGGACGAAGTGATGAGGGTTCTTGACCGCTCTTCGTGTGTGTGAACTGCTGAAGCAGCATTGAGGCCGGCCCAGGGTCGCAAGGCCCTGGCGCCGGCCTCTTTTTGAAGCCCTTCGCTCGACCTCATGAGTTCTTCTCCAACAACGACCACCCCGGTGCCGCGGCGGCATACGCAATGGCTGCCCAAGCTGGTGGTGGCGCCCTCCTTCGTGCTGGGCTTCGCCTTCATCTACGGGCTCATCGCCTGGAACGGCTATTTCTCGGTGTCGGCCTCACGCCTCCTGCCCAACTACGAATTCGCGGGCTTCGAGCCCTACGTCACGCTGTTCGAGAGCGAGCGGTTCCAGGTAGCGCTCAAGAACCTGGTGATCTTCGGCACGCTGTTCATCGGCGGTGCCATGGCGCTGGGCCTGCTGCTGGCCGTGCTGCTGGACCAGAAGATCCGCGCCGAGGGCGCGCTGCGCACCATCTACCTGTACCCGATGGCGCTGAGCTTCATCGTCACCGGCACGGCATGGAAGTGGATCCTGAACCCAGGCCTCGGGCTGGAAAAGGTGATGCATGACTGGGGTTGGACGAGCTTCAGCTTCGACTGGCTGGTGGACCCCGACTACGCGATCTACTGCGTGGTGATCGCCGGCGTGTGGCAGAGCTCGGGCTTCGTGATGGCGTTGTTCCTCGCCGGCCTGCGCGGCATCGACGAATCCATCATCAAGGCGGCGCAGGTCGACGGCGCTTCGCTGCCGCGCATCTACTGGCGCATCCTCATTCCGAGCCTGCGGCCCGTGTTCTTCTCGACGCTGATGGTGCTCGCGCACATCGCGATCAAGAGCTTCGACCTCGTGATGGCGCTCACCGCCGGCGGCCCCGGCTACGCCACCGACCTGCCGGCCACCTTCATGTACGCCATGGCCTTCTCGCGTGGGCAGATCAACCTCGGCGCCGCCTCGGCCACCATCATGCTGGCCACCGTGGCTGCCATCGTGGTGCCCTATCTCTACAGTGAACTGAGGTCGCGCAAATGAACGCAAACACGATTCATCGCGTGATCCTGTGGAGCCTGCTGATCGGCTTCGCCATCTTCTTTCTCGCCCCCCTGTACGTGATGATCACCACGTCGCTCAAGAGCATGGACGAGATCCGCACCGGCAGCCTGCTGGCGCTGCCGGCCGCGCCCAGCTTCGAAGCCTGGGGCAAGGCCTGGTCCACCGCCTGCACGGGTGTGGACTGCGGTGGCCTCAAGCCCTTCTTCTGGAACTCGGTGGCGATGATCGTGCCGGCGGTGGCGGTGTCCACCTCGCTCGGTGCCATCAACGGCTACGTGCTCAGCAAGTGGCGCTTCCGCGGCAGCGAGGTCATGTTCGCCCTCCTCCTGTTCGGCGTGTTCATGCCCTTGCAGGTGGTGCTGCTGCCCATGTCGCAGATCCTCGGCTGGTTCGGGCTCGCGAGCTCGATCTGGGGCCTCGTGATCGTGCACATCCTGTGCGGCCTGCCCTCGACCACGCTGTTCTTCCGCAACTACTACGTCGGCCTGCCCGACGAGCTGATCAAGGCGGCCATGCTCGACGGCGCTGGCTTCTGGAAGATCTTCTTCCGCATCGTGCTGCCGCTGTCCACGCCCATCCTCGTGGTCACGCTGATCTGGCAGTTCACCAACATCTGGAACGACTTCCTGTTCGGCGTGGTGTTCTCGGGCTCCGACTCGAAGCCCATCACCGTGGGCCTGAACAACCTGGCCAACACCTCCAGCGTGGTCAAGGAATACAACGTGGACATGGCCGCCGCAATGATCGCGGGCCTGCCCACGCTGATCGTCTACATCGTTGCCGGCAAATACTTCGTACGCGGCCTCACCGCCGGTGCCGTGAAGGGATAGGAAATCATGGGCGCACTCACCATCAAGAACATCCGCAAGACCTTCCAGGGCACCATCGAGATCCTGAAAGGCAT
>CAMLLU010000046.1 GCA_946480925.1 uncultured Rivibacter sp. | reverse complement strand
TCCCTATGCGGCCACCCCAAGCGAGGGCCCTGTCCGCTGCAACGCGCAAACAACGCGCAAACAACGAGCAGACAACGAACAAGGCGCCTGTCCATCCCCGACATGGACGATGGGAAGCATCCCAATGGGCAAGGCGCGGCAGGTCGACGACACTGCAGGCCTCCGACATGCAGCCCACGGGCCTTGCGGTGAACACGACGACACGCGGTGCGGCCATCCCTCACGGCCGCCTGCAGTGGCCGCACATCTGGCTCACCCCAGACACCGATCCAGGGAGGATGGCCCCGAAGCCGCCTGTCGGAGACTCTGCCCGGCCACCCCCGTCACGCCACCGCAGCGGGGCGGCATGGCCACCCTTGGCCACCCTTTGCCGCTTGCGACAATCCCCACCATGCAATTCCTCAGCTCCTGGTGGCGCCGTCGCAGGCTGCAACGCCGGCCCTGGGTCATCCTCGATGACTTCTTCCCCAATCTGCTCACCGGCTTTCGGGTGGCCGAGTACAACGCCTATCTGCAGGCCTACCCGCAGTTGCGCATCCTCTCCACGCTGGGCGACTTTGCGCCGCGCCATGCCGAATACGCCGCGCTCTACCCCGAGCACGCCGACCGCGTTCACTACTTCACCGAAGACGCGCTCGACGGCTGCGCCTTCGCCTACCTGAACTTCCTGAACAACGCGGTGCTGTTTCATCCGCACCTGGAGCGCCGGCAACTGCCCTTCGTGCTGACGCTGTACCCCGGCGGCGGCCTGGGCCTGCGCGAGCCCGAAAGCGACCACAAGCTCAAGCGCGTGCTGTCACTGCCCAGCCTGCAGGCCATCATCACCACCCAGCAGGTCACGGCCGACTACCTGCGCGAGTTTGCCGCGCAGCACCAGCTGCGCCTGCCCCCCCTGCACAGCGTGACCGGGGTGGTGGTCAACCCCCTGTACTTTGCGCCCGACCTGCCCGCGCACGGCCCCTACTTCGGCGAGGGCAAGGACACGCTGGACATCTGCTTCGTGGCCGAGAAGTACATGCCCCGCGGCGAGAACAAGGGCTACCCCGAGTTCATCGCCATGGCCCATGCCGTGGCCGACCTGCCGCAACTGCGCTTTCATGTGGTGGGCAGCTTCACGCCCGACGACATCGACGTGAGCGCACTGGGCAGCGAGCGCATCCGCTTTCATGGGCGCATGGAAACCTCACGGCTGCGCAGCTTCTTCACCGGCATGGACCTGGTGGTGTCGCCCAACAAGCCGTACACGCTGCACCCGGGCAACTTTGATGGATTCCCGACAGGGAGCTGTGTCGAGGCCTCGTTGTGCGGCGTGGCCATGATGGCCACCGACGCCCTGCAGCAGAACCCCGGCTACCCCGACGGGCAGGCCATGCTGATCGTGCCGCCCGATGTGCCGCAACTGGTGCAGCGCGTGCGCGAGCTGGTGCAGCAACCCCACCGCCTGGGGCCGCTGGCGCGGGCCGGGCAGGCGTTGTCACGGCAGTGGTATGCGCCGGGGCATCAGATTGGGCAGAGGATGCGGGTGTTGGAACTCGTTGCTGAGCGTGCGGGCGTGAGTATGACCTGATACATGCTTCCGGGCTGTCTGCTTCAGACTGGTTGCAGCCGCTGGTGTCGGCGAGCGCAGCGACCGGTTTCGGCGGAAGCAGACGTTTAGGGCGTCGTTTTCCGCTGCTTACTAGACCAACCCATTCAAGGTTGGCGCAGCGCCTGGTACCGTCGGATGTATGCCGCGACTTCGCGCGCTGGGAGCCGGACGGTCGCGTCGGCGGCGAACAGCGCGAGCGCGTCGAGTAGGGCCGCGACGGGCACGATCTCGTGCCGGTGCAGTTCGTCGATGACCCAGAGCACACCGCGCACCTCCAATGCGCACGCTGCCGCGTAGGTGCGAAGCGCCCCGTCGCCGGAGAGCAGCACGCATCCCTCGTGCTGCTCGGCAAGGGCGAAGGCGAAGCCATCGTGGATCGAGAGGCGCGGAACTTCCCGGCTGACCTCGACTGCGCGCGTGACCCGGTCGCCGGGAAGGTCGATTACCTGCAACCCGCCACGGAGGAGCGCGCGCTTCTGCGCGGTCGTGAACCTCAGCAACTCGCCCTCAAAGAGCGTGTTGGGGATGAGCAGCTCGTAAGGCAGCCGCACAAAGGCGTCGAGGAGGAACGCCTTGCGGAGATCGATCAGGCAGCTGCTGTCACTGACGACGATCCGCATAATCAGTGCGCGGCCCTTTCAGTCCGAGTTCGACTTCTTCTACGGGCACGCGCAGCAGCTCCGCCGCCTTGGCCAGCGATATCAGGTCCTCCGCAAGCGCGCGATAGCACAGGCGGTCGAACCGCCGAGCCTTCTCGCGCTGCCCGATCTCGTCCGGCCCCTCCAGAGGGTTCGGCTCCTGTGTCCGCCAGCCCCGTGCGATCGTCTGCCAGGCATAGATCAGGCTGGACTCGGAGATCACATCAAGCTGCCGCAGACGCACCAGCAGGGCCGCACCGCTCACGCGGTAAAGGCGCTTGAGATCGATGATCTCGTTGTAGCCGAAGGCGTTGCGATGTTTGCCAACCTCGCGGAGCAGGTGCTCCGAAGGCATCAGGAAGGCACCGGCGAACAGGTTCGCGGCCTTCTCCTCGTCCTTGTCGTTGAGGCTGTCCGTGTCGATCAGACGGTGGGCCAGTTCATGGGCCAGCGTCAGCCGCCGCCGCTCGAGCGTGAATCGACTGTTGACGACGATGACCGGAAGAGGAGCCTGCCCTTTGGGGCGCTGCACGAGGCAGGTAAAGCCCGATACGCGCTCCGGTAGTTCGACGGTCAGAACCTTGAGACCCTTCTCCTCAAGGAGTTCGGTCATGTTCGGGATCGGATCAAGACCGAGCTGCCACTTCTCACGAACTTCGTCCGCGAGCTTCTCGGCATCGGCGACGCTCTTGAGCTCGCGCGGCTTCGCCAGCGGGCATTGCCACTGCGCGCTGTCGAGGCCAAGGATCACCTCGATCTGCAGGTAGCGCTCGATCCACTCCAGCACTTCGGTCTCGACGTTGGCGCGGTCGCGCGCCGTCGTGTTGGCCTTGGTGCGGAATTCAACGCCTGCAAGCGACACCTCCCGCGTATCGAGCAGGTAGGTCAGGGAGACGCTCAGCGCCTTGGTGAGAGCCAGCAGCACGCCGGAACTGGGGACGCTCTCGCCGCGTTCGTACTTGCCGATCGCCTGCGCGGTGACAAGGTTGCCCATTGCCTCCGCCAAGTCCCGCAAGGACATCCCAGTCTTTTTCCGTGCCAGTTTGAGGCGGTCCGCGAGCATGGCTGCGCTGGTCTCCTTGCCAGTTGTCGTTTTACATTTTTTATATTTATTGTAAACTAACCGCGTCCCCCCAGTCAACCTAAATCGGAGGTCCGTATGAGCAAAGGCAAGAGCGGCGGTTCCAGCGGGTTCAAGGTCGGTCGCGACGCGAAGTCAGGCCAGTTCGTCCCCGTCAAGGAAGCGAAGCGCCGTCCGGCAACGACCGTTGTCGAAACCATCAAACCGAAGCCGAAAGGCAAGTGAAGGTGCCGCCATGAACAACCTGTTCATCTCCTATGACCTGAAGAATCCAGGCCAGAACTACGATCGCGTCATCACCGCGATCAAGGGACTCGGCTCGTGGGCCAAGGTTCAGTACTCGCTGTGGTTCGTCAGCTCGGCGTACACCGCCAAGCAGGCCGCCGAGATCGTGCGGCGCGGGCAAGACTCGAACGACACCCTGATCGTCATCGACGCGACCAACAATGATGCGGCCTGGTACGGCCTCACCACCGAGGTCGGTGAGCACATCCGGCAGAACTGGAACCGCCAGACCGCCGGAGTGAGCCGCTACTGAAAGCGCGCTCGACCACGCGCCGGAGATCGCCATGAGCAAGACCACACCGCCCTCCATCCCGCAGCGGGGCCTCCTGGAACACAAGCCGACCAAGGTAGGCGGCGGCTTGCCCGTGCCCACGCTGGTCACGCGACCGCAATCGCCCCCGCCCAAGCAGGGCGACGGAAAGAAGTGATCCGTGACGGCACCGCCTGAAGTCAGCGACGAGATCAGGAAGGTCTACGCCGACCACGTCGCCGAGATCAACAAGCGCGAAGTCTCCAGTTCGGAGAACTTCGACAAGGCGGTCCTGACGTTTTCAAGCGCGGGTCTCGCGCTCTCCGTCGGATTCCTGAAGGACTTCGTGCCGATCCAGAGCGCAGCGGCCCCGTGGACGCTCTACTGGTCGTGGGCGCTGTTTACCGCAGCGACCTGCGCCACGATCATCTCGTTCCTCGTCAGCAGCCGGGCGCTGGAGGCGCAGAAGGGCCGCGCCTACGCCTACTACATGCAAGCCGACGACGACGCGCTCCGGAACGGCAACCTCTGGGATCGCGGCACCAGACTCCTCAACTACACGTCGGCCGCATCCTTCCTGCTTGCGATGATCCTCTCCGTCGTGTTCATCTCCATCAACCTCGAAAAGGGCACCGCTATGAAAGACAACAACCTGCGGAACTCCGGCGGCAGCACCGAACTCTTGCACAAGGGGCTCACGGTGCCGACGATGCAGCAGGTGCAACGCCCGCCCGCGCAGCCTGCATCCGGCCAAACGACCCCCGCGCCAGCACCCGCCAGCACGCCCGCGAGCAAGTAGGCGCGCCCCGCATCACGACCCGGTGGCGCGGCCCAGCGCGCCCCGCAGGTAGCGCACGGCCGGGTCCTCAATGCCGAGGGCTTCGAGACTTTCGGCGATCCCTTTGACGTAGTCGATGCCCGAGCCGCTTGTCCCGCGCGCGGCTCGAACCATCCGGACCTGATCGTCGAGCTTGAGGTCGGAGCGCAGGTTCCTGCTGTTGTGCAGCGGGGCGTAGGCCTCGACCTCCATGCCGTCATCAAGCCGGACGGAAAGCGGCGTCAGCACGAAGCTCTTTCCCTCGCGCTTCTGTAGGCGGGCAAGGACCGCGTCCTTATCCACGGCCGCGAACACGAAGACCATCCCCTGGCACGAGGCTTCGCGATCTGCTTGGAAATTGAGCGTCGGGCACGGCGCTTCCTTCGTCCCCCAGTTCGCTACCGAGAGCTTGTTGAAGGCTCGGCGGTAGCCGGACAACGTCGCCATCGCGCGCTCCTGGCAGACGAACTCGGACGCCCACCCGTCCCACATCAGGGAGCCGTAGCCGAAGATCCACATCCAGTTCGAGCGGTCGGCATCCTGCGCATGCATAGCAACAACTCCCATGGCTCCGACTCGACGCGCGGCTCCAGTGACGCGAAACCCATCGAAAGCCTGAATGACCGTAGTGTGGCGCCGAAGGGGGGGCGGTGAGTGGCAATCACCGACCGCTATCGCTGCAAAGCTGTCGAAGCATCGCCCGTCCTACTGATTGCAAATCCGCCCCCACTTGCTCATCCGAGTCCGACCTGTAGCCTGAAAAGGCAACCAGGAGGACTCTCATGTTCGAAGACCGAAACCCCCTCATCAGCGCGGTGCTGTGTGTGGCCACGCTGTGGGTGGCCTACAGCTATTTCATCGCCCAGTGGCTGGACTTCCCCAATGACCTGCCCGAGCAGGCCCAGCACCTGTGCACCCAAACCCCGGGCTGCACCCAGGCCCAGGTCCTGATGTCCGCCACCGGACTGCAGGTCCAACGCATCGTGCGCCTGAACGTGCGCACCCCCCTCAGCCCCAAGGCCGAACAACAAGCCCGCGACCGACTGGCCGCAGCACTGCCCCAGGCCCGCCACGTGCGCCTGGCTGTGCACTTCACTCCGGGAGGCCAGCGATGAAACTCGCCCGACTGGCCCTGTACTACCCCATCAGCGCGATCGAGTTCCTCGGCGCAGTACTGTTCGGCGCCTTCGGCCGTTGGGCCCTGCTGCCACGGCTGCTGCTCGCCACGGCCGCCGGTGGTCTCGTCGCACAAGGCATGAGCGATACCGCCCGTGTCCTCATCGAACTCGGTGGCACCCCGTTCCCGCAACTGGCCGACCCCCGCATGATGTCCACCATCAACATCCCGCCCGGACCCGGCTGGCTGCTGGTGGGCACCCTGGCCAGCGTGGGACTGATTACCAGCCACCTGATGACCTATACCGACAGCCCGCGCTGCTGGTATGCGCTGGCCGGCCAGGTGCTGTTCGGCATGCTCCTGATCGCCGCACTCCAAGGCGCCGTTGTCCTGCGCAGCCCACCGGGCATGCTGCGCGACGTGCTCAGCTTTGGCATGTCCGGCCTGTGGATGCTGAGCACCGCCCGCACCTTCTGGGAGCTGTGGGGGATGCATTCCCCCCTGAGCAGCACCCCCGTACCGGCGGACAACGAACCCCAGGCCCTGCGAGCCGCCCCCCCGCGCCTCAAACTCGACGACCTGGCCGGCATGGATGAACTCAAGGCCCAGCTGCGTGGATTTGCCCGCCACTTCCGCCCCGGCCCCGTGCCCCTTCGCGACCGCCTGCGCGGACGAACCCCACCGCCCAGCGACATCAACGGCCTGCTGCTCGGTGGCCCGCCCGGCAACGGCAAGACCACCTTTGCCGAAGCCCTGGCCGGTGAACTCGGCTTCCAGTTCGTGCGAGTCGGCGTGCACGACCTCACCAGCCAGTGGATCAACGACTCCCCCAACAAGGTGCGCGAGGCCTTTGCCGTTGCCATGGCCGCCCAGCCCTGTGTGCTCTTCCTCGACGAATTCGACGCCGTCGCCCGCGACCGCGCCGGCATGACCGGCAGCGCCGGGGGAGAAGACATCAAGGTCGTCAACACCTTGCTGCAGGAAATCGACCGGGTGCGCCAGCACCGCGTCGTGCTCGTGGCCGCCACCAACCACGTCGACCGGCTCGACCCGGCCATCTCCCGGGCCGGGCGATTCGACCTGCGCATCGACGTGCCCTATCCCGACCAAACCGCCCGGGTCGGCATCCTGCACGGTCTGCTCAACCGCTACCGGCTCCAGCTCGAGGGCGGGCCTGCCACCCTCGAGCGCATTGCCGCCCTGTGGGAGCGACGCAGCGTCGCCTTCCTCGAATCCGTCGCCAAGCAAGTCCGCGAAGACCTGCGTGCCCAGGGCCGCAGCAACGTGAACCTCACCGACCTCAAGCAGGCAGCCCGCGTGGCCAGTCGTCACCACAGCCACTTGCCGCGCGGCGGCACCCGGCTGTCCGAACTGGTCCTGCCCGCGGCCACCCGGGCTGAAGCGATGTCCCTGGTGCACCGGCTGCGGCACTGGGAGTCCATCGCCGAACAGGGCGGCACCCCGCCCAGTGGGGTGTTGTTGTATGGCCCGCCGGGGACCGGCAAAACCCATCTGGTGCGTGCCATGGCGCTTGAATTGGGCGACTGGCACATATTCGAAGTCAAGACCGCCCAGATCCTGGCTGACCCGCGGCAATTCGAGCAGGTACTGGACCGGGCCGCCCAGCACCGGCCGGCCTTCATATTCATCGACGAGGCCGACGAGTTGCTGCGCGATCGCACCTATTCACCGATGGCCACGGCCACCAACGAAATCCTCAAGGCCATGGACGGCATGATGGGGCGGGTGCCTGAGGTAGTGTTTGTGGCGGCCACGAACCACCTCGAGGCGATCGATGCAGCGGCCCGCAGGGGAGGGCGCTTTGCTGAAAAGATCTACATGGACCGGCTGCGCGGGCAGGACCTGGTGGCGTTTGCCCAAGCTGAAATGACCCGACGCACCAAGGTGGTGTTTGATGAATCGCTGAGCCCGCAGTGGATTGCCAGCCGGTGCCAGGAAATTGCTCCGGCGGATCTGATCGCGGTGCTGGACAAGGCGGTGAATGGCACGCTGGGGGCGGGGACCGCGCGCAAGGTGGGGCGGGCCGATGTGGTGCGGGCGATGGGGGTGGTGATGGGCTGAAGATGGCATACGTAAGGCTTGAGGATATTCAGTTAGGCAGCCGGCAAAAACTGTGTGCGGTGCGAAGCAGGTAAATCAATCCTGTTCCATAGGAAGAGGGTGCGCGCAAATATCTACAAGCGAAGGAATACAAAACTGAGGTTCGCGGCTTGGTGGGCGTCAGCGCCCTGGAACGTCGGCGGGCTAGGCTCTTGGTCTGCGGTGGTGCATCGACGGGGGCACGGCTTTTGTCATGCCACCCACCGAACGGTAGTCTGTTGATGAGGACAAAACGTCGTGTGACACCCGCTTGGCTTGCCATCCAGCCGACCTTCGCCCGGTGATGTGAAACAGTGAGGACGGCGCAAAGCCACGCCAGCTCTGGGTTAGGAGACGATGGGCTGCAAAAATACGAAAAGGCTAAGCGCTTCGAGGAGGGCCCGGGCGGGACAGTGGAGGACGCCTGGGCGCGTCAAGTGGCCAACCGAGGATGCCAGGAGAGTGCGTTCCCGCGTCGGGCGGTGAGGGCCGCAACCGCGCCCAACCAGCCACGAACCGGCGGCAATGACGGCGTTACCAATAGTGCCCTTTGTTTTCAGTCTGAGGTGGGCTGTTGACCGGCAAGATTCATGCTGTCTGCTGTATGGGTCCCGCAGACCAGGCTACCGAGGGGTGAATCCACCCCCCTGCCTCCTGGGCTAATTGACGAAGCTCACATGGGCGTGCCTTTAATGTTCGGGCAGAGAACCAAGATGTTTGGCGCCGACTGCCAGTTCAGGCCCGGTCAACGGCAAGAGCCGGGTGCATTTGGAGCGTGATGTCAAACTGGAGATACTAGGTCCGAAATTAATTCCCCTCGTGCCTGCCGCATAACTGTTCGCGTCGAGTATCCAGCCAATCAGGAAGTCCAGCGGGCGCTTGTTCGGCGTGTTGTGTGGGGTGTTGAAAAACATTCAGTCTGGTAACGCAGGCTGCAGGAGTGGTGTCTGGTGCTTGGTGGATAGGAGCTTATTCGATCAATACGGCATGAATGTGGTTCTGCCTTGATGTCAGTGTGCGGAGGCTTGTCGAGGATGCTGCGGGCAGTGCCCGAAGCAGTATGTTTTCGGGACGCAGCGGTGTGTGGTGCACGCGGTCCACAAAGCCAGTCAGAATAAAGCTGCGGGCCGCAGCAATCGATTTGCAAGGCAGGGCCGCAGCCTTGGGATGGTTCTGCTAATTTATCTGCATGATGCTGGCTGGAGACTGCTGGTAACTGGAACTGCGGCCGCAGAGTGGATCCGCAGCCAACCGAGCAGGGCCTTGCGCACGCCGACGAGCTTGCGTTAGGATGCAGCCATTGTTGTGGTGTTGCGTCAGCTCACCCTTCATCTGTCGCCCCAGAGGCGGCCTATCAAAATCGGAGCTTTGCTCCACCAAAAGTGCACCCGTTTCGGGTGCCCGTGGACCTAAGGTCCTCGACATTGAAATTCACCTCGACCAAGAGGCGTGCTGCTGCATTGCTGCCAGCGGTTTCTTGTGGAGGTACGCGGCTTGCGCCGCAATGATCACTCCCATGTGAGGGTGGGCTGTCGGCTGTGCTGATGGTTCCTTCCAGGCGAGTTTCTCAATCGGCGTTCTCACGCCTCCCTGGGGCTGTCTGTCCCAGGGCACACGATGACTTCTGCACTTCAGCATGAACTCGGCATGGCCGAAGGTTCAGTCGTTGGTGCTCGAACTCCCACTACATCCGGCACAGCGTGTGCCGGCCGGAGCTTGGCTCCGGAACTCTAGAACGAACAGGTCTGTTCCTCCCAGGCGAGGGCGCGCGGGTGTCGACATCGGTCGTCACTCTCGTCCCTGGCATTTCCTGGCTCGTTGCGCGTGCTTTGGCAGGCGCAGCGAGCCAGGCAGGAGATAAACCATCGCCTACCCAGCGGTCACTGGGTGGAGGGCTCGATGGGGACAGATCATCACCGGCCGAGCCGGGCAGCCGTAAGGCTGCAGCAGGAAAGGGGGCCTGCTCAAACAAAACCCCGGGGTGCATAGCGCACGACGTACCTGCCTGCATACCTACACACCTGCATACCTTGACCCCTGCGCCGTTAGCGGCCGCGATGAACCCGTTCGGGTCCATCGCAACTCGTCCAACGGGGCGAGGCAGGGGGAGGTGGTGTCTGGTGTGGTGATGGTGGCGGTCGTCGCTATGCGATGCCCGAGGTCCTCACGCTCAGCGTGTCGATCCTCGGGTCCAGTGGACTGGCGAGCCACGGTTCCCCACCTTGCCTGCTTAAGCACCTGCCTGACCTGCGCAACCGAGCCTGGCGACGACGCGCGTGAAAAACCTGCCCACCGCTCTTTGAACGGGAGTGAATTGAAAGCCATGCCTTCACCGGCAGGGAGAGGTGTGTCTTGTCGGTCCATTCGACTCGATGGACAGCTTTCTGAAAACGGGTCCCGCCCGTTTCCAGCAACTTGTTCAACCACCGCGCTCTTCAAAGGAGAAAGCAATGAAAGACGCAAAACGCAAGACAAAAAAGACCTCTCAGAATTCCGAGGTACCTGCCTCGCAGGTCAAACGCAAGCCTGGCCAGGGCCGCTATTGGAGGCGGCCCGACCTTGCGCATCTCCGCGTCGATCTCGGCTCTTGGTCCGGGAACCCAGAGGCGGATCTTCGTAGGTTCATCAGCCAGTACGGTCGCGTTGGCGCGAAGGATCGCAAGCGCCAAGTCAGCGAAGGTACCGCCACGCGTCGACATGACGTTCTGCGTCGCTGCTTTCGGTTGTTGCAAGACGACAATCGAGGCATCACAACGTTGGCTCACCTGAAGCCTCGCCACGCAAGAAAGCTGATCGACCTGATGACCAATGCGGGAATCAGCGCCCAGACTCAGATCCAGTACTGGTCGATCCTGAATTGGTTTTGGAGTCTGCATGGCATGGGGGATCTCGGCCCCATCGGCAAGCAAGTGTCGGAGGATCGCCGTCATTTGTACAAACAACGCCACATCGCGAACTTTGACCGCAGCCTCACGGGCAACGGCGTGACGATCGAGGACGTGTATGAAAGGCTCTGTGCGGTGTGCCCGCGCACGGCGCGCCTGGCCTTGCTGGGTTTTGCGTTTGGCATGCGCCGTACCGAAACCCTGCGCTTCAGGCCGCACGAGAACAGCACGGATCGATTGATCATGCTGCGCTACGGCACCAAGACTGGTCGACCGCGTGATGTGGATCGTGAGCTTGGCACAGACAAGATGAAGGCGCTGGGCAACCAGGCGCTGACCGAGCTGAAGGCGATGACGCCCCAAGGGGAGCATGCCGGCTACCCCGACTTGACCTTGAAGCAGGCGAAAAACCGCTTCAAAAACGTGTTGCGTGCTGCTGGGGTGACTCGCAAGCAGCTAGGGGTGACCATGCACAGCATGCGGCATGAGTACGCGATCGAGGTCATGCGCACCATCAGTCAGTGTGAGGTGCCGATCCGCAATGGTGGGACGATCTACTACCGTCGTTTCGACGAGGCGCGTCGCAAGGTCATGCAGAACTTGGGGCACAACCGCATGAAAGTGAGCTCGGCCTACTACGGCTCGTATGACAAATCGGAACCGGAAGCCAAGGAGCGCCTGAAATCGTCGCTGGAGTCAATCCAGCCACACCTGGGGCGATTGCATCAGATGGTGCAGCGCGCCGGTGCGAGCAACTTGTGGTTTGTGGGGGCCCGCTCCCGTGGGGAAAATCCAGACAACAACGTGCCGTATGAGTTTGAACTGGTCGGCGCGTGTGATGCGCCGGCCGTCATGACTGCGGCGCAAGAGATCTCGCACTACCTTCAGTCGCAGCTCGCTGTGGAAGTCCGGGTATCGCTGCGTGACGTGGCGCTAGACGGTTCAGCGTCGAGTGACGCTGAAAGCCCCAGACAGCACGACTCCCTTGGCGTGCGCGTACGGGGCATATCGCTGATCCGGATGAGTACGCTACAAGCGGAGGCCCGACAACCCTCGGGCGAGGCTGGACAGAAGGAGCGTACAGACGACTGACTGGTACCGCCGGCTCGGCGGTCCGGTCAGCGAGTCAGCCAATGCGTCAGTGCGGCTGTCAGCGTGGCCGATCCCGTGAACGCAACGCCCAAACCGACCACTGCCAGCACACCGCGCAGGAGTTTGCGCATCAGGCGGGCCAGCGATCGAAAAGGCTCGCCGCGCCCGATCAGGTGCTGGAAGAACGCGCCCCACAGGGTGGCAAGCTGACGCCACCCCGAGCGCAGCGGGATGCCATCCATGTGGCCCGGCTCGTAAAGCTCCAGTCTCACGCGTTCGAGGAGCTCCTGCGTGTGCAACGGGCAGAAGCATTGGAACTGCAGTTGCAACCAGGCGGGCGGAAGCCGTTGCTCGGGGCGCAACTCTTTGCTGCGCATCCAGCGCTCGAAGAGGCTGAAGTATGCAAGCGAGCGTGGGTGATGGGCTTGCATGTCCATGCGCATCATGGCCAGCAACACCTCCACGGGTTCAGCCGTAGCGGGATCGAAACGGCGCACGGGAGAATCATCATCGGGGCAGGCGAGGTAGGAAGTCATGTAGACAGCGTTGCACGCGACCCCCGAACGAGCAACTCGGCGCAAGGGCAGAGAAGAGCAGGGCAGGGCTTGAGGGCGGGGGCCGTGACTCGTAAGATCGAGACATGTCCGAGCTCTTCAGCAATCCTGCATTCGAGTTCATGTTCTGGGGCCTCATCCTCCTGGGCGTGATCGCGCTGGTGATGACGCCACCGAAATGGCTGGAGGATCGGATTGACCGGGCGGCCGCCGAGCATCAGGCCCGCCGGGGGCGGCGCTCGTAAGCGAAGCACTGCCGGGCGACCGGTCACATATGTTCTTCAGCGGAAACTGGCCGGATGCGAAAACTCTCCAGGGGAGAGTTGCTATCTGAGCGGCATCCGCTGAATGCATCCGGCCAGGCTTCATCGGGGCAGGGCGCTCCGGTGTAGCCCCTTGATGGTGATGATTGAGCTGGTCTTGGGCGGTGGGGTGTTCACCGGTTGACGCGGCTCTGCCGTATAGAACTCCTCCATGAGAGAAGCATCGTCAGCATTGCCCGATGCATCGAGTCCCGTGCCATCAGCGCTTTTCCCCGCGCGGATCACAGCTTCCCACGCAGCAATATCCAGGCCGCTGGCCTCGCGTTGCTGCGCGTGGGCCAGCGCATGTTGCAGCGCCTCAGCCTCACTCACGCCATCAAGTAGCAGATCCAGGAACGCAAAGGGGCGCCAACCCGAGCCTGCCGTGGTTCGGGCGCGGCACACCAGCTTGAAAGGGATGCCGGTGAGCCGGCGGCCGAACTTGGCCCAGTAGCGCATCAGACGAGCTTCCAGGTTGCGCAGCGTATTGGTAGACGCGCTGCGGATCACGAAGGCGTTGTCCGTGTCGTCTGGGGGAATCGCAATCTTTGGTGCGCCCCCGGGGGCGTTGCCAGCGTGGTGTGCCACGACCTGGACCCTCACTTGCGCCAAACGCTTGCAGTGCACTGCCCCGGTGGCGAAGCTGCAGCCTTGGGGGCCGGCGCAACTGACCTCCTGCGGTCCCGCGTCTGTGAGGCGATGAGCCAACTGGCTCCGCATCTCCACGCACACCAGGCGCTGATGATCTATGTCGAAGGCGTGCAGCCGGGTGTCCATCACCAAGTCTGGTGAATCGTGCGGGAGCCGGATCGGGATCTCGCGCAAGAGCCCAGAGACTCCATCAGGGGAAGGATGGGCCGCAGCATCAAGCAACTGCTGATGCAATGGATGGTCCAGCCACCGGCCATTGACTTGCACAAGCTGCGTGATGCGCAGGCCGGGCGCTGTCTCTGCGGTGTCGCCAACCAACGTAAGCTGATGAGGGTCGTGGGCTGGATGGGAAGGGCCGACCAGACGGATCGTGCCAAGTTCTACTGGTGCGGGTGGCAGCATGAGGTCGGATGGAAAACGGTGATGGTCGCGGGATGGTTGGTCATGTGCCCGATCGGGGCAGAGCGGCCTGGGCATGGGAGCTCAGATCGCCAGTGGTTGCGGATAGCGATGGACCAGTGGCAGCTTCAGTGTGTGGAGCGCCGGTGCGTAGCCAGGCCATTCATTACGAGTGCGGTACTGCAGCAGGCGCTGCAGCATGTGGTCGACCTGACGGTCCCCGAAGGCGATGAATTCGTCCGGGTCTGCAAGGTGAACTTGTGTTCCCCAGGGGCGGTTGATCTCGGCCGCGATGAAAAGAAAAGGCAAGGTGGCGCAGGAGCGCAGCTCAAGATCAAAGGCTCGGCGAGCACGCAGGTAGAACGCTGCCTGCAGGTCATAGCCCATGCGGGCTGCTTGTTTCGCGAAAGCCGGAGCCCGAGCGTCGTCGGTGGTTTTGACATCGAACGTGGCTTGCAGCACGCACAGGTCTGCCCGGGCACGGCAAGTCAGTCCGGTCAGGGCGTCTACCCAGTAGATGTTTCGTTCGACGACTGCGTGTGGTGAGGCGAGCAGTTCGCCAACGGTGAACAACCCACCGTCGTCATCGTCTGCGTGAACGGCTGGCGTGCAGCGTATGGCGTGCGCACATCCAACCACTGCATCGAATTCCTTGCGAGTGAGGATCACCTTGCCGGCGTGCTGCGCCGCGAAGATGTCCCAGTCGGTGCTGCCGCGCCGACGGTCATAGATGGCATAGCCCGACTTGAACAGGGCTGGTTCGAGCAGCAGGGTGTGCACAGCAGAGCCCAGCCGCTGAGTGGCGGTTTCCTCGGGTGGGGTATCCATCAAGGCCAGGGCATGAGCTCCTGAGCGGGACAAGGCCTTGAGCAAGGAACTGCTCACGGCATCCGTGTCGCTGTGGTACTCCGTCAGGGAAGAGTCAAACGTGGCTGCACTTCGATCGGCGTTCCAGATGACGGGACGGCCGTCGCAGGCGTAGAGCGGTAGACGAGGAGAAGACGGGGGCATGGAGTGATGTGGAAGATGCTGGGTGTCTTTCATCTTCCGGGGACACGTCGAATGAGCAAGTGGGGCCGTCCATGTCCCCGGACGACTACGCAGCCCAAACGCAAATCCGGCCCGGTGAGGGCGCACGCTCCAGCAACCTGATCATCAACCCAGGGGGGCAGTTCTCGATGTCGCTTGGCACCAGCGGCTGTCCCACGGAAGTGGCCGAACTGGCGCGCGATCTGAGTACGGTGGTGCCGCAGTCGGGTCTGCTCGGCTTGCTGGCCGATACGTGGGCGGTGGCGTACCTTCCCAGCTTCGGCCACCGGTACTTGTCAGCGAGGTGATGGATGCCTGTTGGTCATTTGTCGACGTACGCTCTCCCCTTGCCAAGCGACCAGTCGATCGCGCCGTTCTCTACAAGCCCCACCACCAGGTCGTCTTCGTTGAAGCCGATGTTGGCCGCTCGCACGGCCAGGTCTTTGTAGAGCTGTCGCTTTTGTGTGTCGGTACGCCCTGCCAGGAAGAGGATTTCGATCACGCAGGCGTCGGCCGTGCGTTGCACGTCACCAAAAGTGGGGTCGAGGATCAAGTGGTCGGGCTCGAAGCGTGAGACCAGCTGGAACCGATCGGCCTGCGGCACATTGCAGCACTCGACAAGGGCTTCATGGACGGCGTCAGCGAGGCCGCGTACTTGTTGGGCATTCAGGTGGGCAGGGACTGAGAGGCGGGTCAGGGGCATGGGTGTGTCCGGGGTGAGGGATAAGGCAGTCTAGGGAGCGCCGCAGAGCGCGGGAACGGCTTGATCTGCAAGACCGGTTTGCGGGCCGCGCAAGGGTCGTCTGGCTACCATTGAGTGATGGACGAACTCAGCCTTGCCGACCTGACGGTGTTTGCGCGTGCAGCGGCGCTGGGCACCTTCTCGTTGGCGGCTCGTGAAAGGGGCGTGCCGGTGAGCCAGATCTCGCGTGCCGTCGGCCGTGTCGAAAAGGCCTGTGGCGCGCGGCTCTTTCGGCGCTCGGCGCGGGGGATCACGCTCACGCAGGACGGCGAGGCTTTTCTGGCCTTCTGCCAGAAGGTCCTTGAAACGCGGAACGACCTCGAGGCAGATCTGTCGCGCAGCAGGCGGCAGGTGAGCGGCTGTGTTCGGGTGAGCCTGAGTTCGGCGATCGCTCAGCATTGGGTCGTGCCCTCACTGCCGCGCCTGGTCGAGCATCACCCGCAACTCGGGCTGGACTTGCTGGTCCAGGACGGCCTCGTCGACCTGGCTCACTCAGGCGTCGACCTCGCCATCCGTACCGGCGATCCGACGGCACTGTCTTTGGTGGCGCGCAAGCTGGGTGAGATCGAGACGGGCCTGTATGCCAGCGCAACTTACCTTCATGACCGCGGTACACCCAACGGTGTTGAAGATCTGATCGCACACACGCTGCTGGCCAATTGCGAGCACCCGGTACTCAACCAGCTGCGTTTTGTGGGTGGGCAGCATCTGATGGCGAACAGCCGCCTGCGTTCGGGCAGCACGGCAACGCTCGCGCAGATGGCCGCCGAAGGACTCGGCATTGCGCACCTGCCGGTGAAGATGGCGCAGACGCCGGGCGGCGCCCCTCTTCAGCGCCTGCTGGTGCAAGCGTTCCAGTCTGCACGGGTGCCGGTGTGGGCGCTGATGCTCCCGGAGCGTCAACGCTTGCCACGCATGCGAGCCTGTCTGGAGCACCTTGCGCAGCTGTTCAAGTAGCTCACGGGGTAGTCGTACTTTTCGTGCAGATTGGTGCGCTTTGCTCTGAGAACACGTTGCACGACAAGCACTTACGATCTCGGCACTTCCGAGCGCTGCGTATTTTTCGTGCAGATTGGTGCGCTTCGTCCCTAGCGCCCCTGTGGGGCCGGACCTCGCGGGTTCGCGCGATCGGCCCGGTCAGACCTCTTCGCTCCGGTCGCGAAACTCCAGCTTGAACTGCCAGCCCTCGAAGGTCGCAACCATCCGTCCAAGTTCGTCCCAGGAGAGCTCACTGCCATCGACTACGACCATCGGCACACCATGATCCTCCTCGGGATCGCTGTCGACGGTCCCCCGCAGCACCAAGCCATCGTTCACCTGCGGTCCGAGGTCGGTGTCCTCCAGATGCGTGAGAGCCAATGCTCGGCGCATCTTGCCGATTAGCTTGCCCAGCAACTCCAGTGGGTCGTCGTCAGGCTCCCCGATCACCTGAAACCGATAGCCCGCCGGGCTGCCATCGCGCAACTCGAACGCGTCGATCGCCAAGCCGGTGCCGCACAGCCAGCTGCGAAACCGGAACTCGTGCTCGGCGCCGCGACCGTCGACCATGCGCACAGGTTCGAAGACCACGTGCTCAAACCCCTGCAGCCCGAGGCGGCTGGCCGCGGCCCCATTGAAGCATCGGCCGCAGAGCTTCCTGTAGCCGCCTTCCATCGAACCGTAATTCACGACGTCGTGGGCGGGCGTGGGCTGATGGCAGGCGTCGCAGATGATGGTCTGCATGGGTGGTGATCTGCGAGGAGGCAGGCCGACTGTAGGCTACGACCGCGGCGCCGCGAACCGATCGACCACCTGCTTGGCGCGCCGCGCATCGTCGGTGTGCAGGTACATCGAGGTCGTGGCCAGCGAGGCGTGTCGCAGGTTGTCGCGCACCGTTGTCAGCTCGGCGCCACCTTGGAGGAGGTGCGTGGCATGCGTGTGCCTCGTCCAGTGCGGCGTGGCCTGCCGCAACTTCTCGGCGAGGGCCGGGGTGCCTTCCTCCACGACGTCGGCTGCAGTGCTGAAGAACCGCTTCATCACCCGCCACAGGCGCCACGAGGAGATTCCGCTGCCATCTTCTCCAAGGCTGCCAACCAGCGGGGTCGATGGACGCCACTTCGAGGGCATCACGGGCAGCCCCCGTTGAACGAGGTAGCGATCGAGGGCGGCGCGGGCCAGCGGCGGCAGCACGACCTTGCCGGCCTTGTGGCCCTTGCCGACGACCCGGATCCACGTGTCGCCGTGCGGGTCCGAGTCGATCGCGCCCAGTTGTGCGCCCACGAGTTCGCTGATTCGAAGGCCCGTGGCGTAGGCGAAGTCCAGCATGAAGCGCAGCCGCTGCGCGGCGGGCTCGCTCCAGCCGTAGGACCATTCCAGGCCGTCGGCGACGACCCGGACGAGCTTCCACTCGTGCTCGGTGAAGGCGTGGGACGTGTCGAGCTGCGCCGGTCGGCCGCCTCGCACCTTGACACCGGCAAACGGGTTGGCCAGCACGTAGCGCTGCTCGATGAGCCAGCGGAACAGGGCGTTGAGCACTGACAGCGCGTAGGCGGCCGAGCGCGCCGAGAGGTCGCCGGCAAAGGGACGCCATGCCGGCGTCGACCTCGGCTGCGGTGCGCCGACCCAGCGCATGCGTGGAACTGGATGACGCAGGAACGCGCGGTAGGCGATGGCGTCCTCGGTGGTCAGTGACGACAGCGCCCGCCCGCGCTCGAGGATCGCCCACAGGATCAGCCGTTCGGCCTCCTTGCGGTAGGCCCGCTGGGTCGCCGCCGACTCATGCAGTGACAGCCAGGCGTTTACGGCCTGGTGGTCGTTGCTGGCGTCGAGCGCGCAACTGGCCCGCGGCGCCCGAAAGTTGCCCCGCGAGCCATCGACGTCGTCCGGGATGACCAGTCGCTCCCAGGGGACCAGGTCCTGGGCCTGGTTCACCGTGATCAGCGCACGAGCGCGTTCGGTGAGTTCAGGATGCTGGGCGAAGAATGCCTCGATGTGGCGGGCGCCGGCCGGCCCGAGGCCCGCGATGGCAGCCCACCAGCGCCGGCGCCTCGGCACTCGCAGGGTCAGGTCCGCCAGCGTGCGGATGCCCGCCGCTTGCAGCAGGCCCGAGAGCCGCACCGGAAGCCAACGGTCGACGGCGTCGCCGATGAGCGGCTGCGGAGGCGGCATCCCTCGAAGTGACTCTATGGCGGCAACTGCGGCTTTGGTGAGTTTCCGGTCTGACGGGCTCGATGCTGCGAACACAGCAGCCAGGTCCTCACGCGCGCGGCTCGTCGCAAAGACAACCAGCTGGCGCTTGGCCTGCCCGATCACCGAGCGAGCCGATGCGCCGGTCGCCCGGCGATCGGGCAGATAGCGGTCCACAGCGGTGCGACTGGGCACCCCTTGAAGCCAGGCGCGGTATGCGGCAAGCGCTGCCTCGTCCGGCCAGCAGGGGTCTGTGGGCGAGCCCGACGGCGCCGACAGCGCGATTTTCATGGCGGCCAGTTTAGACCAGAAGCATCTCTACCAAGCTAATGTTGTTTATCTTGGTAGCTTTGCTGTTGAACATGGTCGCCAGCGAACTCTCACCGCCGTGAGAGTCTCGGCAGACTCAGCTCGGGGTGCTGTAGCAAGCCAAGGGGGTCGGGAGGGACCGCAATTTCGTTAACCGGGAGGCGTGGGCAGCCCCAATTGAGGCTCCAGGAAGCTGCCGTTCGACGGCCTGCTGATCTCTGTCGCAGAGCCGGAAGCAGGCTATCTCACTCAAACACTTCCAGACAGCGACAGCACTTCATCCCGCACTCGGTCAAGCCTGCCAACGCTCAGTGAGCTCCGCGGACGTGGCGCCTGGCGGCCGTCGGCGGTTTTGCCCCCGCGTGGTCTATGCCCTGCAGAATGCCGCAGTCGGCGGCTGCATGCGGCACTGGACAAGCCGCCCGAAGCGCACGCAGCTCCTTCTCCAGGGCGCGCAGGGCCTGGATCCGTTCGGCCACATGGCCGATGTGCTCATCGAGCAGGCTGTTGACTTCGCCGCAGTCAGCCGTCGGCTGATCCTTGAATCGCAGCAGCACCCGCACCTCGTCAAGTGTCATGTCCAGGCTGCGGCACTGGCGGATGAACGCCAGCCGCTCCGCGTGATGCGGCGTGTAGATGCGGTAGTTGCCCTCCGTTCGGGCGGCCGTAGGTAGCAGGCCCTCGCGCTCGTAGAAGCGGATCGTCTCAACAGGCGTTCCGCTGGCCTGGGCCAGTTCGCCGATGCGCATGGTCGGACTCCTTCCCGCAAGCGCGGGTTCGCGGTACGTCTTGACTCTATACCCACTTCAGGGTTCCCAATCGAGCCATGGCCCACGAACACACCCATGACATCAAGCCGGCGTCCGTTCGCGCCACCGGTGTTCCCAGCTGCGGCGATTGCTGCCATCCCGTCGGCTCCGCCACGGTCGCCCCGGACGCGCAGCAGACCTTGAGCGGCCAGCGTTTCAGGGTCCCCGCCATGGACTGCGCGGCCGAGGAGTCCGAGATTCGGCGCGCGGTCGAGGGCATTCCGGGCCTTGTGGGGCTGCGCTTTCAGCTGGGCGAACGCAGCCTTCGAATTGACGGCGACCCTCAGGCGGCAATTGCGGCGGTCGAGGCGATCCGAAACAGCGGCTTCGAGATCCATCCATGGCCCGCCGCGCCGGCCTCGACGCAGGACGGCGACGCCGCGGCCCACGATCACGATGCGAAGACCGGCACGGGCCTCCCCCGCCTGCTGGCCGCCCTCGCACTTGCCATCGCCGCCGAGGGCCTGTCCTTCTTCGTGCCCGACGCGCCATGGTCCAGGCCGGCAGGCCTGGCCATCGCCGCCGCTGCCATCGCACTGGCCGGCTTCGGCACCTTCCGCAAGGGGCTGACGGCGCTGCGGCACGGCCGCCTGAACATCAACGCCCTGATGACCGTGGCGGTCGCCGGCGCCTTTGTCATCGGTCAGTGGCCCGAGGCCGCGATGGTCATGGCGCTCTACGCCATCGCCGAGCTGATCGAAGCCCGCGCCGTCGACCGCGCACGCAATGCGATCAGCGGCCTGCTCGCGCTCTCGCCCGAAATGGCCGACCTGCGGCAAGCCGACGGCACTTGGAAGTCCGTGCCCGTGGGTGAGGTACCGATCGGCGCGACGGTGCGCGTCAGGCCCGGCGAGCGCGTCGCGATGGACGGGGTCGTCACGGAAGGCGGGACGAGCATCGACCAGGCCCCGGTCACTGGAGAGAGCCTGCCGGTGGACAAGAGCCCGGGCGATGCGGTCTACGCCGGCACCATCAACCAGACCGGCACCATCGAGTGCCGCGTCACGGCAGCGGCCTCGCAGTCCACGCTGGCGCGGATCATCCATGCGGTCGAGCAGGCCCAGGGAAGTCGCGCGCCCACCCAGCGCTTCGTCGACCGCTTCGCCGCGATCTACACGCCGGCGGTGTTCGTGCTGGCGCTGGCCGTGGCCATCGCCGGCCCCTGGCTGTTCGGCTGGACCGTGCTGGCGGCCGTCTACAAGGCCCTCGTGCTGCTGGTCATCGCCTGCCCCTGCGCGCTGGTGATCGCGACACCCGTCACCGTGGTCAGCGGCCTTGCGTCGGCCGCCAGGCGCGGCATCCTGATCAAGGGCGGTGTCCACCTCGAGCAGGCGCGGCTGCTCAAGGCGATCGCGCTCGACAAGACCGGCACCATCACCGAAGGCAAGCCACGCCTGGTCGAGTGGCAGATGCTGACCACCAGCGTACCCACGGCACGGGCGGAGCACATCGCGGCCGCCCTGGCCGCGCACTCGGACCACCCGGTGTCGCGCGCCATTGCCGCCGGGCTGACGCCCAACAGCATCGAGGCCCGCAGCTTCGCCGCGCTGTCCGGGCGCGGCATCGAAGCCGACATCGACGGCGAACGCTACGTGCTGGGCAACCACCGCCTGATCGAGGAGCGCGGACAGTGCTCCGCCGAGATCGAGGCCGTGCTGCACCGCCACGAGCAGGCCGGCCGCTCGGTGAGCCTGCTGGCCACCGCGTCGGGCGTCGTGGCGCTCTTCGCAGTCGCCGACACCACCAAGCCGTCGTCGGCAGCAGCCATCGGCGAGCTGACGGCGATGGGCATCACCCCGGTGATGCTGACCGGGGACAACCAGACCACCGCTGAGGCGATCGGCCGCGAGGCCGGGTTGACGGACATCCGAGGCAACCTGCTGCCCGAGGACAAGCTTGCGGCAATCCAGGCGATGCAGAAGCAGTACGGCGCAACGGCGATGACCGGCGACGGCATCAACGACGCGCCGGCACTCGCCCAGGCCGACATCGGGGTGGCCATGGGCGCTGCCGGTACCGACATCGCGATGGAAGCTGCGGACGTCGTCGTGATGAACGACGACCTGCGGCGCATCGCCGAGACCGTGCGCCTGTCGCGGCGCACGCACGCGGTGCTGTGGCAGAACATCGCGCTGGCCCTGGGCATCAAGGCGGCCTTCCTGGTGCTGGCACTCTTCGACAACGCCAGCATGTGGATGGCCGTCTTCGCCGACATGGGGGCCAGTCTGCTGGTGGTCTTCAACGGCCTGCGCCTGCTGCGCAGCGCCCAACGAAACTGAGGCGATCATGGACACCGAACCGCGCCTGCTGCAGCCCACCCGACTTCTCGACTTCACGCACCCTGCCATCGACACCCTGGTCGAGAGGCGGGGCTGGCGACAACTGCCCGCGTTCGAGCGGATCGGTGCGGTCTACGACTTCGTGCGCAACGAGATCGCCTTCGGCTACAACGCCAGCGACGAACTGCCGGCCTCGGCCGTTCTCGCCGACGGAGTCGGCCAGTGCAACACGAAGAGCACGCTGCTGATGGCCCTGATGCGCGCCGTCGGCATCCGCTGCCGATTCCACGGCTTCACCATCGACAAGCCGCTGCAGAAGGGTGCGATCACCGGCATCGCCTACGCGCTGGCCCCCCAGCGGATCATCCACAGTTGGGTGGAAGTCGACTTCGACGGGCGCTGGGTCAATCTCGAAGGCTTCATCCTGGACGCGCCCTACTTGGCCAGCCTCCAGCGGCGGTTTCCGGACCGCCGGCGCTTCTGCGGCTACGGGGCCGCCACGCCCGACCTGTCCGCGCCTGCGGTCGAGTGGCGCGGCCAGGACACCTACATCCAAAGGGACGGCATTGCCGACGACTTCGGCGTCTTCGACAGTCCCGACGAGTTCTATGCCCGGCACGGCTCGAACCTCTCGGGGCTGAAGCGATGGCTGTACTCGCATGTGATCCGGCACCGCATGAACGCTCAGGTCCGGCGCATCCGTGCCGACAAGTGGTGATGCCGGTCACGGCGATCAGCTCGTCACCCATGCCCGAACCCTGTAGCTGCTAGACTCTTCCACATGCGCCGCTGGCTCGCCATCCTCATGCTCGCCCTGCTGCCGCTCCAGTTCAGCTGGGCGGCGGTGGCCGCGTATTGCGGGCATGAGTCTGGCCAGCAGGCCCAGCACCTGGGACACCACGAGCACCAGCACACCGGCCAGGCCACTGCCGACCACGACAGTGCACCGGCGGACCAGAGCGCGCCGGCTGGGTTCGACTTCGATTGCGGCCACTGCCACGGCACCTGTGCCGGCATGCCTGCACCGATGGATGAGGCGACGCCGCTCGCCCTGACCTCGCATCCGGTCACACCGGTCGACGGCATCGTGCGCACGATCGCGCAAAGCCCGCCCGAACGCCCTCAGTGGCTGCCCCTCGCCTGATCGGCGAGGCGGGTCTCTTTCCTTCCTGAAGCCCGTTCGCGCCTGCGCGCGCGCCTCCTGACGCATCGGTCAGTGGCGCCGTTCGAGGCCCGATCCGACCTGAGTCCCTCAGCGTCGCCTCTCGCCGATCTCCCGTGGGTTGTTCTCAACACTGGAGCATCGGATGCACCGAAGAAGATTTCCGGCTGCAGGGCGGTGGCCACACACCGCCCGCGCCACCCTGACCCTGGCACTGGCTGCCGCACTGACAGCCGGCCTGATCCAAGCGCACGCGCAGACAGCGGTACCGCCCGCAGCGCAGGACCCGCTGACCCTGCGCGGGGCCTTTGAAGCGGCATGGGCCCGCCAGCCTGAAGCACTGGCGCTCGCGACACGGCGGGATGCGGCACGCGCTCAGGCGCAGGCCGCCCAGTCGTGGACGCCCGAACCGGTCGCCATGGAGCTGTCGACCAAGACGGACCGCCTGAACCGAAACGTCGGCACGCGGGAATACGAAGTCGGCGTCGCCATCCCGCTGTGGCTGCCGGGTGAACGCGGTCGCAGCCAGGCACTGGCCGACGCCGAAGGCCGTGCTGTCGAGAGCCGGACCACTGCGGCCCAGCTGCGCATCGCGGCCGCCGTGCGGGAAGCCTGGTGGTCCTGGCAGCGGGCACACGCGGAGCTGGAAGCCGCGCGCGGCCAACTGGAAAACGTTCGCCGCATCGCGGCCGACGTGGGCAAGCGCCTGAAGGCTGGGGATCTGGCCCGAGCCGACCAGCACCAGGCCGATGCGGCGGTGGCTGTGGCCGAAGGCGCCGTTGCGCAGGCAGACGGCGCGCTCACGGTCGCGCAGCAGCATCTTCGCTCGCTGACCGCCATGCCCGCCGTCGGCCTGGCCAGCGCCAAGCCGAGCCAGGCCGAGCCCGAGCCGCCCACTCCGGCAACTGCCACGGCCGAGATGGACACCCATGCCGAACTGCTTGCGCTGAAGGACCGCGCAGCGGTCGCCGAGGGAGCGATCGCGCTGGCTGCCACCCAATCACGTGCCAGCCCGGAGCTGACGATCGCCGCCACCCGCGATCGGGGCGCCTACGGGGAGTCCTACAACCAGACCTTCACCGTCGGTGTGCGCATCCCCTTTGGCGCCGGACCCCGACACGACGCACGCGTGACCACTGCGCGCGCCGAAGCGGTCGAGTTGCAGGCGCAGATGGCGCTCGAACATGCCCGCCTTGCGGGCGAACGTGAGGCTGCCCGGGCACGCGCCGATGCCGCGCGCGCGCAGCTCGCGGCCGCCGAACGACGCGCGGGGCTTGCGCTGGAGTCGCGAGGCTTCTTCGACAAGTCGTTCCGGCTCGGCGAGACCGACCTGCCCACCCGCTTGCGCATCGAGTCCGAGGCCGCGGACGCCGAGCGCCAGGCCGCACGTGCGCGCATCGAACTCGCCGCAGCCATCTCGGCGTGGCGCCAGGCGCTGGGCCTGCTGCCGCAATGAGCCCGGCGTCCCGCACGAAACGAACACGCCTTAGCGAACCCATTCAGGAATCCCACCCCATGAAGTCCACCCATCCGTTGGCCGTGCTCAGTCTCGCGGCCCTCCTGCTCGGTACCGGCATGCCGGCCTTGGCCGGCGAAGGCCATGACCACGGCGATGCAACACCCGTCGCCACCGGCAAGGCGTTGCCGCGCTTCGCAGCCGTCTCCGAGACCTTCGAGCTGGTCGGCGTGCTCGACGGCAAGCAGGTCACCCTGTACCTGGACCGCTTCGCCGACAACACGCCCGTGCGCGGCGCGAAGATCGATCTCGAGATCGCGGGCGCGAAGTTCAGTGCGCAGTCCCATGGCGACGACGCCTACGAAATCGTGTTGAAGGAAGCGCCGAAGCCCGGCGTGCTGCCGATCACCGCGACGGTGACGGCGGGCTCCGACGTCGACCTGCTGGCCGGGGAACTCGACCTGCACGAGGCTCCGCACGCCGATGACCCGGTCCACCAGCACTCGTGGAAGGAGTACGCCGGCTGGGCTGTCGGCGGCCTGGCCGCACTGGCGGTCGTGGTGCTCGGTGGCAGGCGCCTGATGACGGCCCGCCAGCCGCAAGCGGGAGGTGCGGCATGAAGCGCGCCATCACGAACCACCTCGCTGGGCTCGGCGTCGTCCTGGCCCTGGCCGCCGCGTGGCCGGCCCAGGCCGGCGAAGGGCACGACCACGGCGATGCCCCGGCCGCGCCGAGCGCCAACGGCCCCCAGCGGCAGCCCGATGGGAGCGTTTTCCTGCCCAAGCCCGCCCAGCGCCAGCTCGGCGTGCGCACGATGGTGACCGAGGAGGCCGAACTGCCGCGCTCGGTCGAGCTGAACGGCAAGGTGCTGATGGATCCGAACGCGGGTGGGAAGGTCCAGCCGCTGAACGCCGGTCGCATCGAGCCCGGTCCGCGCGGCCTGCCCAGCCCTGGACAAGTGGTGCGCAAGGGCGACCTGCTCGCCTATGTCGTGCCGTCGACGGCACCCATCGAGCGATCGAACCAGTCCGCGCAGCTGGCCGAACTGCGTGCGGCCAAGTCGCTCGCCGACAAGCGCGTCGCGCGCCTCAAGGAACTGGCCGACACCGTGCCGCGCAAGGACATCGAGGCCGCCGAGAGCGAGGCAGCCAGCCTTGCCGAACGCATCGCAGCCGTCGGCGGCGGGCTGGCCACGCGCGAGGCGCTGGTGGCCCCGGTGTCCGGTGTGATCGCGTCGGCCCACGTGGTGGCCGGCCAGGTCGTCGATGCCCGCGAGCTGCTGTTCGAGATCGTCGATCCGGGTCGCCTGCGCATCGAGGCCCTGGCCTTCGATCCGGCCCTGGGGGCCGATGTCGGCAGCGCCACGCTGGCGGTCGGCAATCAGCGCGTGCCGCTGGTGTTCGTCGGCGCCGCGCGCAGCCTGCGCGAGCAGGCGCTGCCGCTGGGCTTCCGGGCGCAGGGCGCGGCCCTGAACGGGCTGGCCGTCGGCCAGCCGGTGCGCGTGTTCGTGCAGACCAGGCAGAAGGTCAAGGGCATCCCGGTCCCCGTCGCGTCGCTGATGAAGAGCCCGGCCAACCAGACCGTCGTCTGGGTCAAGACCGCCCCCGAACGCTTCGAGCCGCGCACCGTCACGACCGAGCCGCTGGACGGCCTGAACGTCGCCGTCACGGCGGGCTTGAAGGCTGGTGACCGCGTCGCCACCCAGGGCGCCACCTTGATCAACCAGGTGCGCTGACATGTTCAAGTGGCTACTCGACAACAGCCTGACGAACCGGCTGCTGGTGATCATCGCCAGCGTGGTGCTGATGGCCTACGGCGCGTTCACGCTGTCGCGCACGCCGGTGGACGTGTTCCCCGACCTCAACAAGCCCACCGTCACCATCATGACCGAGGCCGGTGGCATGGCGGCGGAAGAGGTTGAGCAGCTCATCACCTTCCCGCTGGAGACGACCATGAATGGTCTGCCCGGCGTGGAGTCGGTGCGCTCGACCTCGTCGGCCGGCTTGTCTTTCCTGTACGTCACCTTCGACTGGAGCACCGACATCTTCCGCGCCCGGCAGCTGGTGTCGGAACGGCTGTCGTCGATGGAGGAGGGCATTGCCGAGGGCGTGGTGCCGCGCATGGGGCCGATCAGCTCGATCATGGGCGAGATCATGCAGATCGCGATTCCCGTCGATCCGAGCAAGATCAGCCCGATGGCCGTGCGCGAGTACGCCGACTGGGTGCTGCGCCCGAGGCTGCTGTCGGTGCCCGGTGTCGCGCAAGTGATCCCTATCGGCGGCGAGGTGCGGCAGTTCCAGGTCCAGCCCAACACCGCCCGTATGGCGGAACTGGGCATCACCCACGAGCAGCTCGAAGGGGCGCTCAAGGGCTACTCGGCCAACACCTCCGGCGGATTCCTGGAGCTCAACGGTCGCGAGTACCTGATCCGCAACCTGGGCCGGACCTCGCGACTCGATGACCTGAAGAACCTGGCACTGACCTCCAAGGATGGCCAGCCCATCCTGATGCGCCAGATCGCCGAGGTGACCTTCGCCGCGGCGCTCAAGCGCGGCGATGCGGGCTTCGAGGGCAAGCCGGCCGTCATCCTGGGCATCCAGAAGCAGCCGACGGCCGACACCATCGCGCTGACCAAGTCCATCGAGGACGCGCTGGTCGGGTTGAAGGCGTCGCTGCCGGCCGGCATGGAGGCACCGCGCGTGACCTTCCGCCAGGCCAGCTTCATCGAGGCCTCGATCACCACGCTGCAGGGCAAGCTGATCGGCGCCTCGGTCTTCGTGGCGGTGATCCTGTTCTTCTTCCTCGGCACCCTGCGGCCGACCATCATCGCGCTGACGGCCATTCCCGTATCGATCTTCATCACCGCGCTGGTCTTCAAGTACTTCGGCCTGTCGATCAACACGATGACGCTGGGCGGCCTGGCGATTGCCATCGGTGGCCTGGTCGACGACGCG
Organism: uncultured Rivibacter sp.; assembly: GCA_946480925.1. Next base: position 18,782 of record CAMLLU010000046.1, on the reverse strand, counting down.
GTCGTGGGTGTCGAGAACGTGCTGCGGCGGCTGAAGGCCGACCGGGCCAACCATCCGCACAGCCGGCTGCACCCGATCGAGGTCGTCGCACACGCCACGATGGAGGTGCGCTCGGCCATCCTGTACGCCACGGTCATCATCGTGCTGGTCTTCATCCCGCTGTTCGCGCTGCCGGGGCTGGAAGGCAAGCTGTTCGTGCCGCTGGGCATCGCGTTCATCGTCTCGACGCTCGCTTCGCTGATCGTCTCGGTGACGGTGACTCCCGTGCTCAGCTTCTACCTGCTGCCGCGGATGAAGAACCTGGACCACGGCGACACCAAGGTCCTGGCCTGGCTCAAGGCGGGCTACCGCAGCAGCCTGCAGGGCGTGCTGAACCGGCCCAAGGCCGCCATGGCGACCGCTGGCGCGGCGGTGCTGGTGGCTGCGGCCGCCGTGCCGTTCTTCCCGACGACCTTCCTGCCACCCTTCAACGAGGGCACGCTGCTGATCGGACTGCGCCTGAACCCCGGCGTCACCTTGACGGAGTCATCCGCGCTGGCGCGGCAGGCCGAGGTGCTGGTCAAGCAGGTGCCGGAGGTGACGCACGTGGGGCGGCGCAGCGGCCGGGCCGAGCTGGACGAGCATGCCGAAGGGGTGCACGTCAGCGAGCTCGACGTGGGTCTGAAGCCCACGGCCGAGCTGACGCGCAGCATGGACGAGATCAAGGCCGACATCCGCGCGCGCCTGGTCAACCTGCCCGCTGCGCTGGAGATCGGTCAGCCCATCTCGCACCGCATCGACCACATGCTGTCGGGGGTGCGTTCGCAGATCGCCATCAAGATCTTCGGGGAGGATCTCGATGCGCTGCGGGGCCAGGCCGATGCCCTGCGCGCGAAGCTGGCCGCCATCCCGGGCATCGCGGACCTGCAGATCGAGAAGCAGGTGCTGGCGCCACAGATCAAGGTGCGCGTCGACTACGCGGCAGCCGCGCAGTACGGCGTGCCGGCACCGCAGGTGCTGTCGGCGCTGCAGGCCCTGGTCGAGGGCGAGAAGGTCACGCAGATCGTCGAGGGTGGCCGGCGCTTTGCGCTGGTCGTGCGCCTGCCCGACACGGCTCGGTCGGTCGAAGGCCTGGGTCAGATCCTGATCGAGACACCGAACGGCCGCATCCCGTTGTCGAGGATCGCGACGATCGAGGACGGCGACGGTCCCAACCAGATCAGCCGCGACGACGGCAAGCGGCGCATCGTGCTGTCGGCCAATGCGTCCGGACGCGCGCTGTCGGAGATCGTGGCCGACATCCGCAAAGTGGTCGCCGAGACCAAGCTGCCCGAGGGTTACTTCATCACGCTGGGCGGCCAGTTCCAGGCGCAGGAGGAGGCCTCGCGCCTGGTCGGCCTGCTGTCCATCGTCTCGCTGACGCTGATGTTCGTGGTGCTCTACAGCCGCTACAAGTCGGCGGCGCTGTCGGCGCTGATCATGGTGAACATCCCGCTGGCGCTGGTGGGCGCGGTGATCGGCCTGTGGTTGTCGGGCCAGCCGCTGTCGGTGGCTGCGCTGGTCGGCTTCATCACGCTGGCCGGCATCTCGGTGCGCAACGGCATCCTGAAGGTCAGCCACTACATCAACCTGATGCGCTTCGAGGGCGAGTCCTTCGACCAGAAGATGATCCTGCGCGGCTCGCTGGAGCGGCTGAGCCCGGTGCTGATGACGGCGCTGGTCACGGCCTTTGCGCTGGCCCCGCTGCTGTTCGAGGCCGAGCAGCCCGGCACCGAGGTGCTGCATCCGGTGGCCGTGGTGATCTTCTCCGGCCTCATCAGCTCGACCCTGCTCGACACCTTCCTCACGCCCGCGATGTTCTGGGTGTTCGGGCGCAAGCCGGCCGAAGCGCTGATGGACGACCGGGATGCCGAGGCGCTTTGATTCCGTCCCTGTTCACACCCCACCACCCCGAAAGGACTCCCATGAAGACGCAAGCCTTCCTCGCCTCCATCGCCCTGGCCTTGGCCGGCTCGGCCTTCGCCGCCGGCGACAAGCATGACCATGCCCATGAGCACAAGCCGCTGCATGGCGGCGTCGTGGTCGAGGTCAAGGACATGGACTACGAGCTGGTGGCCAAGCCCACCGTGATCCAGTTGTACCTGCGGGATCACGGCAAGCCTGCTGACGTGTCCAAGGCCAGCGCAAAGGTCACGCTGCTGACCGGCGCCGAGAAGCAAGAAGTCGAGCTGAAGCCGGCTGGCGACAAGCTCGAAGCCACCGGAAGCTTCAAGGTCGGCCCCGGCACCAAGGCCGTCGCGGTCGTGACCGTCGGCGGCAAGCCGGCCACCGCACGCTTCACCGTGAAGTGAACACCATGACTACCCGCAGACTGATGTGTGCCTCGGTGGTCGCGGTCGTCGGGCTGTTGGCGGGATGCGCCACGCCGCCGGCTCCCGATCCCACAGCCGAAGTTCCGTACTGCCACAAGACCAACAAGGGCCGGGTGATCGCCTGCACGGCTGGCCCGGTGCCGAGTCTGAACGCCGATGCACAGGCCAAGCAATTTGCGCCCGACCCGAATGCGCTGACCGTGTACGTTGTTCGGCGCAACTGGGGTGACGGCCGAAACTTCGTGAAGGTCCAGGCAGATGACGGAGCCGCCGTCGAGACCCTGCCGAATACGATGGTGCGCTACAGGTTGAAGCCGGGCGCACACACGCTTGCTTTCGACGCCGAAGGGCAGCGTTCGGTCACTACCGTGGCAGGCAGGACGAACGAAGTGCGGTTCGTTCGGATCGATGGCGTGGTCTGGGCCTGGAAGAGTACGTTCAGCTGGGCAACCGAGTCCGAGGACGCGATCCGCGCGCGAGCGCTGAAGGCGAGACTCATCGCGGACGTGACGGCGCGCTGATGGTCGCCGACCGCCACTTCGGCGGCAGGTCGGGTGGGGCGATGTTCAGGTCGTGAGCGCCGGCTATGTACCGCTTCAGGGTGACCGTCTCAGTGTTCGCCCCGCCGCCGCGTCGGCGCAAGCGGCGGCGTCAGTTCGAGCCGAACTCGTGCCCCAGGATCGCAAGGATGTCCTGACGCTCGCCCAGGAGCCGGACCACGTCCAAGTCTTCTCCGCGCTCGAAGTAGCACCACAACAGCGGAAACGTCCCCACCCGCCAGGTCCGCAGCCCTGGTATGCCTAGCAACTTGCCGAGCCTCGACGAGCCGATGCCCGGCTCAAGTTCGATCTGGTCGAGCGCCTTGTTGGTGTCCCTGGCGACTCTCACCGCAAGGCGGGTGCCGCCCTCCTTGCGGTAGTACCGCACCTCGCCTTGCTGATCGCGCAGCGCCTGTGGGCGCAGAACCGCCGGCTTCAATCGATCTCGCCGCGAGCGAGCGCCAGCAGTTCCTTCTCGTCGGCCTTGGTGCGACGCCGACCGGGCCCGGAGGCCAGCCCTTCTTCGATTAGATCGCGCAGGCGCTTCTTGGCCTGCTCTTCCTGATCACGCCGGACCAGATCACGGATGTACTCACTGGTGTTGCCGTAGTTGCCTGCGGCCACCCGGTTGTCGATGTACTCGCGCATCGATTCGGGCAAGGCAAAGCTCATGGTTTGGCGGCTCATGCACGAATCTTGGGCCACTTGACAACGGTTGTCAACTACGTTGGCCGACATCTTGCCCGTTCGAGGGATGCTGCTGCGGGTCTCGTCACGACGCCGACCGATCTGCCTGGCCCGGCGCGCGCTGGATCAGTGCCGCGGCGAACTTGTCGACGCCGAATCTCATCGTGCCGCGGAAATTGATGTGGGAGAAGTGCGCCGGCCCCATGCGGCGCAGCCAGTCGTCTTCGACGGCGATCCCGTCGCGTTTGAGCCGCTCGACCACCTCGTGCATCCGTGCGGTGTTCCAGGCCAGCACGATGTTCGTCAGCAGGGCGTGCGAGCCGGAGATCGCCTTCATCTCGTCGCGCCGCCTACCTCGCTCCGGCGCCACCTTGCCGGAGTACACCGCGCGTTGAAGCTGATGCACCGACACGCCGCGGTTCAGCAGGGTGTGGATCTCGCGCCGGAAGTCCTCGATGGCAATGTAGTCGCACAGAAACACGGTGCGCAGCAACCTTCCCAGGTGCTCTGCGGCCCGGTGCAAAGGATCGCCCTGGGCGGCCGACCCGAAACGCTGCAACGCGAGCGTCGCGGAGACACGGCCCGATCGGATCGATGCCGCCATGCGCAACAACTCGTCCCAGCCGCGCTCGATGGCGGCCATGGAGACGCGCCTGACGGTGACGGCCTCCAGGCCCTCAGGCACGTTGAAGCCTCGCGGCAGGTAGAGCTTTCGCTCGGCCAGGTCCCGCAGCCGGGGGCACAGATCGAAGCCCAGCAGCTTGGCGATGGACATCGCCGGGTTCGTGTAGCCATGGGTGTCGACCGCCAGCAGCGAGATGCGGATCCGATCCACCGCGCTGTTGTGCTGCTCGATGCCTTCGACCGCGACGCCGGCCTGCCGCTCATTGGGGTGCCCTCAAGAAACGGAAAATTTTGTACGTTAAGCCCGGTCCGCCTGCCTACGCGTCATCGGCCACGGGCAATTGAACCGGGTTGTCCGGTTGCTCGACCACTTCGGTTGGCACTTGCTGGGCCGGCACGGGCCTCAACGCCCTGAACTCGCCCGGCTTGAGCTGCTTGTCGCCGCCCCAGTCGTAGTCGCCGGTCAGGATGATGTGCCCCCAACCCCAGCGGCGACACGTGCGGCAGCAGCGCGTCGTCGATCGCGCGGTGCTTGCGAAGCTCGTCAATCGCGCGATCGATGTAGACCGTGTTCCACACCGTGATCGCCTGCATGACGAGGTTCAGCCCACTGGCGCGGTTCTGCTGGTCCTCGAAGGCACGGTCACGCACCTCGCCGAGCCGATTGAAGAACACGGCTCGCGCCAGCTTGTGACGCGCCTCGCCCTTGTTCAGACCGGCGCCGACACGCCGCCGGAAGGCCGGCAGCCGCAACCATTTGAGGGTGTGGATGCCGCGCTCAATGCGGCCCATCTCGCGCAGCGCGAGCGCGATGCCGTTCTGCCGGGGATAGGCGGCGAGCTTGCGCAGCAGCAAGGACACCGTCACGGTCCCCTGCGCCGTCGAGGCCACCATGCGCTTGATCTCCTCGAACCGCTCCTCAATGGCCTTCAGGTTCAGGCTGCCGCCGATGATGGAGGCGAGCGCCGGCCAGTCGCCGGCTTTGCCCGGCACGTACAACCGCCTGTCTTTCAGGTCGGCGATGCGCGGCGCGAATGTGAAACCGTGCCAGTGGCACATTGCGAACACGTGGTCGGTGAAGCCGGCGGTGTCGGTGTAGTGCTCCTCGATCCTCAGGTCCGACTCGTGGTACAGCAGCCCGTCGAGAACATGGGTCGCATCGCGGGCCGGGCCGTTGATCACCTTGATGTGGAAGCCGGCGTACTGGTTCGAGACGTGGGTGTAGAAAAGCACACCGGGCTCATCGCCGTACTTCGCGTTCCGAAACCCGGACTGCTCGGCGTGGCTGCCAGCCTTGAAGCGCTGCCCGTCGGACGATGAGGTAGTGCCGTCGCCCCAGTACCTGGAGAACGGCAGCCGGTGGTGGTAGTTGACCAGCTCGGCCAGCGCCTTCGAGTAGGTGTCGGTGCGCACGTGCCAGGCGACGTGGTAAGCGAGCCGTGCGCTCGACACGCCGGGCGTGGCCTGCGCCATCTTCTCCAGGCCAAGGTTGAAGGCGTCCGAGAGGATCGCCGTCAGCAGCAGCTTGCGATCCTTCGACGGCTCACCGGCCTTCAGATGGGTGAACTGCTGCTTGAAGTCGAGCCAGCCGATCACCTCCTGCAGCAGGTGCGTGATCTTGACCGGCGGCAGCATGCCATACACCTGCGCCACGAGATCCTTCGCCTCCGGCGGCGTGTCGTCCTCGATCGGCGAGATCTTCAGGCCGCGGTCATCGATCTGTACGTCGGGAAGTTCGCCGGCGCCGGCCAGCTGGTTGACCTCGTCAAACAGGTCGCGCAGAACGCCCAGCCGCTCGTCCAGGTAAGCCTTCGCCTCCAGTGGCACCGGCATCTCGACCGTGCCATCTGCCAGTTGCTGCTCAAACACGGCCTGCGGCAGCAGGTACTCCTCGAAGTCCTTGAACTGTCGGCTGCCGACCACCCACACGTCGCCGGAGCGCAGCGCATCCTTCAGCTCGCACATCGCGGCCATCTCGTAGCACCGGCGATCGACTCCCTGGTCGGTCACGACGACGCGCTTCCAGCGCGGTGGAACGAAGGCGAGCGGCGCATCGGCCGGCAGCTTGCGGTCGCCGCGGCGGTTCACGTCGCGCAGCACATCGATGGCGTCGATCAGCGCCTGGCGCACGGGCGCGGCGCGGAAATCGAAGGCCTCTAGGGAAGGTCTGCATAACGTGACGCCAGGCACTTCAGGGACGCGGTGACGCGAGATCGCCCCGATGAACGCGCTTCAAAGCCCGCCATCGAACCACGCCGCATGCACTTCTGGTCGTGCAACACGCCCGCCGGTTACCCTGCGGACGCACTCATCCCTGGATCCCCATCAACTGCCGTCGCGCCATCCACAGATTGGCCAGCGCAAACAGCGTGACGATCTGCGCCGTGTTCTTCGCCAACCCACGGTAGCGCACCTTCACGTACCCGAACTGCCGCTTGAGCACCCGCAACGGATGCTCGACCTTGGCGCGCACGCTGGCCTTCCACTGTTCCAGCTGCAGCGCCTCGAACTGCGGCTGGATGAACGGATTGAGCAGCCGCCGAAGACCCGGGCGCATGGCCACGTACCACTGCGGCCCCTGCGCCTCGATGCGCTTGTGCACGCCCTGGTAGCCCGCATCGCCGAAAACCATCTCTTCGCTCCCATGCAGCAGCGCGCCGGCTTGCGTCACATCGTTGACGTTGGCCGCCGTGCCCACCACGCTGTGCACCAGCCCGGAGTGCGCGTCCACGCCGATGTGCGCCTTCATGCCGAAGTACCACTGGTTGCCCTTCTTCGTCTGCTTCATCTGCGGGTCCCGCTCACCCTCGGCGTTCTTGGTCGAACTTGGTGCTGCAATCAAGGTCGCGTCGACCACCGTGCCCTTCTTCATCGTCAGACCCTTGGCCTGCAGGATGTCATTGACCACCCGCAGCATATCGACAGCCAGGTCATGCTTCTCCAGCAGATGACGAAACCGCAGAATCGTCGTCTCGTCGGGCAGTCGTGCAGCGGCGTCCTCCAGCTTGGCGAACTCGCGGAACACCGGCATGTCGTGCAGCGCTTCTTCCATCGGCGGGTCCGACAGCGCGAACCACTGTTGGAGGTAGTGGATCCGCAGCATCGTCTCGATGGCAAATGCGGGTCGCCCCGTCCTGGCCTTCGGGTAGTGCGGCTGGACCACCTGCACCAGTGCATCCCACGGGACAACGCGCTCCATCTCTTCGAGGAACTCGCGTTTGCGCGTCTTCTTCGTCGACAGGTTCAGGCCAAGTGCGAGCTGCTTCATGACTGCCATCGTCACAGCTACCGCGCAGTCGCGCTACCGGATCTGCCCGGGGTTTTGCAGAGTTTCCTTAGTCTTACTATGTCACTAATTTCATGAGACCATACGCCTGACCAGAAGCAAGAGAAGGAAGGCGATGGGGGCTGCGCAGCGATTCGACGAGTATCTGGAGCACCTGTCAGCAGGGCTGGGCCATGCGGATCGGCGTTCGGGGCTGCGCGGGTACTGCACGGGACTGATGCAACCTCTGGCCCGCAAGAGCGTGGAGCCGATGGCCGCGCACCTGGAGCCCACGCGCGCCAGCGCAAGGCACCAGGCACTGCACCACTTCGTGGCCAAGGCCGAGTGGTCGGACCAGGAGATGCTGCGCCGCGTGGCGCAGTGGGTGGTGCCGAAGATGGACTTCACCGCCGGGGGCTGGTGGATCATTGATGACACGGGCTTCCCGAAGAAGGGCAGGCATTCGGTGGGAGTGACCCGCCAGTACTGCGGCGTGCTGGGCAAGCAGGACAACTGCCAGGTGGCCGTCAGCGTGTCGCTGGCCAGCGAGCAGGGCAGCCTGCCGGTGGCGTGGCGGCTGTACCTGCCACAGGCCTGGGCCGAGGATGCCGAGCGGCGCAAGCAGGCCGGGGTACCCGAGTCCATTCGGTTCGAGACGAAGACGCAGATCGCGCTTTCGCAGATCGAGGCCTTGCTGGCCGAAGGGGCACCCGCCCACCCGGTGCTGGCAGATGCGGGCTATGGAGTGGATGCGGCGTTTCGCCAGGCATTGACCGACCTGGGCCTGCCCTACGTGGTGGGCGTGACCTCGGCGGTCGTGGTCTGGCCGCCGGGCATCGAGCCGCTGCCGCCGGTGCCATACCAGGGGCGAGGCCGCCCACCGGTGCAGCCGCGGCGCACCGCCGACCTGCAGCCGGTCAGCGTCAAGACGCTCGCGATGGAACTGCCGCCCCAGGCATTTCAGTCCATCAGCTGGCGCGAAGGCACCAACGCCACGCTCAGCGGGCGCTTCGCCGCGGTGCGCGTGCGCCACGCGGGCGGCAACGCCGGCAGGGCCCGCCTGCAGCCGCAGCAGTGGCTGCTGATCCAGTGGCCGGCCGACGAGCCCGAGCCGACGAAGTACTGGCTGTCCACCTTGCCCGAGAACACACCACTCAACGAGCTGGTTGCCGTGGCACACCAGCGCTGGCGCATCGAGCGCGACTACCAGGACCTCAAGCAGGAGTTCGGGCTGGGGCACTACGAGGGCAGGGGCTGGCGCGGCTTCCATCACCACGCCAGCCTGTGCATCGCAGCCTATGGATTCCTGATGGCCGAGCGGCTGATGGCGCAGCGGCCTGCCGCAGTCAAAAAAAACTTCCTCGAACGCCAGGCGCTTGCCCTTCCCGCAGATTACATCCCCCGTGGCAGCCCAGCGCGCGCAGCGCCACGTCGCGCACTCGATTCCGACGCTGCGCCATGAACTCGCCCATGCACTCTCCATGCGCATGTTCCGATGTCGATGCTGTGGGGGTGTCATACGCTAACGACGAGTTTAATGACACAGTAAGACTAGGGAAGCGCTGATCAATACATTGCCGACGAGGCGCCGCTGCGCTCGATGGGCCTTGTTTTGGTGATGAGAGGCCTCGTAGGCTGATGACGCGCGGTTTCAAGGTCCACAGTGGCTCGCCCTTCAAGCTGCGGACGCACCAACGCCCGCAGTTCCCAGTCGGCGCCTGGCGATGTAGAGGTTCGCAAGCGCCGCATGGACCTTCGCGCGGGCCGCGTTCTTGGCCAGACCGCGGTAGCTGACCTTGCGGTAGCCGAAGAGGTTCTTGATGACGTGGTACGGGTGCTCGACCCGCGCCCGGACACGTGCCTTGATGCGCTCGCAGATCTGCGTCAGCGCCTTCAGCGGCCCCTGCGGCATGCCGCGCACCGTGCCGGGCTTCATGGCGATGTTCCACTGGATGTCGTTGCGCAGCTTGCCTTCACGCTGGGCCTGCTTGATCTCGTCGCGCTTGTGCAGCCCGGTGTAGCCGCTGTCGGCACCCACCGTCGTCTCCTGTCCGTGCAGCAACTCGTGCGCGCGCGCAATGTCGGATTCGTTGGCGGCTGTGCAGACCACGCTGTGGACCAGCCCCGAGTCGGCATCAACACCCGAGTGCATCTTCATGCCGAAGTGCCACTCGTTGCCCTTCTTGGTCTGGTGCATCTCGGGATCGCGCTCGGCCTTGCAGTTCTTCGTCGAGCTGGGCGCGGCGATGATCGTCGTGGCGTCCGGCACGTCCTGCTGCGACAGATCGATGCCTGCGAACTCGCGCATGGCCTGGCTGTCGTACAGCGCATCCTCCAGCGCCTCGTCGGCCAGCGTGTACCACTGCTGCAGGAAGTACATGCGCAGCATCTTTGACAGACCGACCGGCGGCCGGCCGACCTTGCCGCTCTTCGGATAGTGCGGCTCGATGAGTGCTTCCAGCCGTGACCACGGAACGACCGTCTCCATGTCCCCAAGGAACTTCTCGCGTCGCGTCTGGCGCTTCTTGCCAGCGAACTCCGCGCTGGCAAAGCTGGTCTGCTTCATGCGATCATCTTGACCGTCCCAGGCACATTCGGCCATCGAGGTCTGCCCGGATAAATCAGCGCTTCCCTAGCAGGATGTTGAAGAACCGCCGTTGAGGACGAAGTCGCCCATTGCAATTCGAGTCGACTTGTTCATCCAGCGTGCAATTTTCACCAGATGGACTTCAAACAGCCCATTTCGCTCTCATTCGAGGCCTGGAAGAAGCCATTTCGCCCCTTTCGTCGCTCATTGGGCGCACTGCGGGCGCAATTGCGCCAAGGTCCGCAGCCGCGTGAGGTTGTAGGCCGCCATCGTCAGGGTCAGAAGCTGGTCAACCTTGTCCAGCCCTCTCACCATCACCTGGCGCATCGGCCCAATCTGCTTGCCCCAGCCGAAGCACTGTTCGATGCACTTCCTCTTGCGCTGGCTCACCTCATAGCCAGGGTGCCGTGTCGTACGGCTGTCGATGGCGCTGCCGCCTTTGCGGTTGAGGTTCTGCGCGACATGCGGCGTGACGTTCATCTCTCGGCACGCACTGACGAACCCCTTGGTGTCGTACGCCTTGTCCGCACCCACCGTCACGCGCTTGCCCGGTGCAGCAACATCGCACAGCATGTGCGCGGCGACCTCGCGCTCGGCTGTGCCGTCCGCGGTGCTGGCCTGCACATTGACCACCAAGCCATGCTGGTTGTCCGTCAGCACATGGCCCAGGTAGCTCGGCAGCGCGGGTGCAGCATTGCTCTTGCGGTACAACTGCGACTCGGGGTCGCTCGTGGATGTGTGCGTGTCGTTGCTTCGACGCTCGCCCCGCCAGTCCTCAGGAGGGCGATCATCGTCCGACCCGTCCTTGCGCCGCATGCTCTTGTGGCTGGCCCAGGCCTGGATGAGTGTGCCGTCCACGCTGAAGTGCTCACCCGACAGCAGCCCGCGCTTGTCGGCCATCTCCACCGTGGCGTTGAACAGATCGGTGACGGCGTCGTGATCGATGAGGCGGTCGCGGTTCTTGCTGAACACCGAGTGGTTCCACACCGTGTCTTCAATGGACAGCCCGACGAACCAGCGGTACAGCAGGTTGTACTGGATCTGCTCGACGAGTTGTCGCTCGCTGCGAACGCTGTACAGCACCTGCAGCAGCATGGCCCGCATGAGCTTCTCCGGCGCGATGCTCGGGCGGCCGCCCTTGACGTCGGCCTCGTACATGGCCGAGAACTTGGTGTTCATCCTGGCCAGCGCGGCGTTGACCCATTCGCGGATGGGGCGCAGCGGGTGCGTGGCCGGGACGAACTTCTCCAGCGTCACCGTCGTGAACAGGCTCTCGTCGTAGCTGTCGGCACCTCGCATTGGCGGATCACCTCTCTTCGTTCAACGTCGATATGTTCGCTGACTCGGGTGGCCGTGTCGACGGGTATTTCAACAGCCTGCTAGCTTCACCGCCTCAAGCTTGAACTCCCGGCTGAACTGCCGTCTCGTTCCCATAATGCACCTCCGGTTCCATCTTCCACCTTAACAAGGTGTCTTTGAAACCGGCAGCAGCCCAGCGCAAGCTCGCACTTGGAAAAGCTGCTGTTCGACCTTGAGCCGTTCCGTGCCAACGCGAGGCCCTCACGAACGACCGCTGCTTACTAACATCGCTTCCGCGCAGCGTTGGCCGACCGGCAGCTTGCTGGGTGGACCTGTCAGTCGGCCAGAAAGCCGCCACAGGCTCCTTTGGGTCGTTGGACTAAACCGCTCGCGCGGTAGGCGCTCCGTCGACGTTGGTGGTGGTTCGTTGCGCCCGTGACTCTGCGATGTTGGTGATCGAGGCAATCCGCCTCGGTCACCAACAGGAGCAGGATCATGGACGTTTCCACCCCGACCCCATCCGCGGCCGTCTCGCCGCTGCGCCAACGCATGCTCGACGACATGCGCATGCGCCAGTTCGCCGAGCACACGCAGGAGGGCTACATCCGCGCGGTGCGCAAGCTCGCCACCTTCCTCGGCCGCTCGCCGCACACCGCCACGGCCGAGGACCTGCGCCGCTTCCAGTTGCATCTGGTAGATACCGGCACCGGCCCGGTCACCATCAACGCGACAATCACCGGGCTGAAGTTCTTCTTCGAGATTGCGCTGGGCCGGCCCGAGTTGATGCTCAAGATGCCGCACGTGGCCGTGCCACGCAAGCTGCCGGTGATCCTGAGCCCCGAGGAGGTCGGCCGCCTGATCGCCGCCGCGCCCAACCTCAAGCACCAGGCCGCCATGTCGGTGGCCTACGGCGCGGGCCTGCGCGTCAGTGAGGTGGTCTCGCTCAAGGTCGGCGACATCGACGGCGAGCGCATGACCCTGCGCGTCGAGCAAGGCAAGGGCCGCAAGGATCGCTACGCCATGCTCAGTCCCGTGCTGCTGGAGCGGCTGCGCGCCTGGTGGAAGCTGGGCCACGCCCAGGGCAAGATTCGCCACGGTGGCTGGCTGTTCCCCGGCCTGGACCCCACCGACCACGTGACCGCACGCCAGCTCAACCGCGCCGTGCACCTGGCGGCAGCCACCGCCGGCATCGACAAGCGCATCACGCCACACGGCCTGCGCCATGCCTTTGCCACCCACCTGCTGGAGCAGAAGGTCGATATCCGCGTCATCCAGGTGCTGCTCGGGCACAAGCGGCTGGACACCACGACGCTCTACGCCGCCGTGGCCACCGACTTGCTGCGCCGGGTGATCAGCCCGCTGGATCACACGTCCGACAGGTCTGCGGGCGAACCTGCGCCAGACCCCTCAGCCACGCCGCCAGTCCTGTAGCACCCCCCATCGTGCAGGAGCGACCCGCCCTGGAGGTCGCCGACATCTTCCGCGCCCACGGCGCCGTCTGGCGTGAGGCCCAGCGCGGCCACCTGAGCCTGGCTCAGCTCAAGGTGATGTCGGCCATCACCCAGTGCCGCACGGCGGCACTGGGTGGCCATGTCCTGCGCTGCGACGGCTGCGGGCAAGGCGAGGTCTCGTACAACTCGTGCCGCAACCGGCACTGCCCGAAGTGCCAGAGCAGCGCGGCCAAGCGCTGGCTGGATGCGCGAGCAGCCGATCTACTGCCGGTGGAGTATTACCACTTGGTGTTCACGCTGCCGGCGCCCGTTGCCGACATCGCGTACCAGAACAAGGCAGCGCTGTACGGCTTGCTGTTCGACATTGCGGCCGAGACGCTGCTGCGGATCGCGGCCGATCCCAAGCACCTGGGCGCCAACATCGGCGCCACGCTGGTGCTGCACACGTGGGGCTCGGCGCTGACCCATCACCCGCACGTGCACGGCATCGTGCCGGGCGGCGGACTGGCGCCGGACGGCTTGCGTTGGGTGGCCTGCAGACCGGGGTTCTTCCTGTCGGTGCGCGTGCTGTCCCGGCTGTTCAGGCGACGCTTCCTGGAGGAACTGCAGCGGCTGCACGACAGCGGCGCGCTCAAGTTCTTCGGCGAGCAAGCGACGCTGGCCGACGCCACGGCCTTCAAGGCATGGCTGGCACCGCTGCGCAAGAGCGAGTGGGTGGTCTATGCCAAGCGGCCATTCGCCGGGCCGCAGGCGGTACTGGCCTACCTGTCGCGCTACACGCACCGTGTAGCCATCTCCAACAGCCGGCTGCTCGCGATGGACGAGCGCGGCGTGACCTTCCGATGGAAGGACTACCGGGCCAAGGGCAAGACACGTCACAAGGCGATGACGCTGAGCCCGCAGGAGTTCATGCGCCGCTTCTTGCTGCACGTGCTGCCTGGCGGCTTCCACAGGATCCGGCACTACGGCCTGCTGACCAACAGCCAGCGGCGGCACAACCTGGCGCTCGCGCGCGAGTTGTTGCAGGTGGCACCCCCACCGCCCGAGGCGGGGACCGACGATGGATCGGACTCGTCACGGCCGACCTTCGTCTGCGCCCACTGTGGCCACGCGATGACCGTGCTCCGGGTCTTCTTGCGCGACTGCTCGATCCGAGCACCGCCGGCACCATGACCGCGTCCGATCACCGTCGACCCACTCGACGCCGACCATGGCGCCCGGTGGATCGCTGCGCGCACTCCGTGATGACGGCGCCTGCACGACGCGTTGCCGAGCTCTGCCATGGCACAGCGGCGCATCGTCGGCGATTCGTGTTCAGCGGTGCGGTCATGAGGAGGCGCCACGGACAGCTCGATTGCAGCACCAGCGTCACTCAATCGCCATAGCCGCTGCGCTCACCGGCACCGTGGCGTTCGCCGCGGTTTCCTCCCTCGAGGCTTATGCAACACCTGCCCGGCGGCAACGAGGGCACTCGAACGCCTGCGCGGGTGGGCAGGTGTCGCACAAGCCTTAACTTTGGTTGCCCGTGATCAGTCGCCGCCGAAGGTCAGCTGACCGTCCCATCGCCGACATCCCGGTCTCCGGGACGTGGCCGCAGGCCTCACCGGCCAGGCTTGGCCGCGCCACGCCCGGCGGCGCGCTCGACCAACACGTCCGCATACCTCTCGACGTTGAACCGGAACGTGCCCCGGAAGTTGATGTGCGAGAAATGCGCCGGCCCGATCCGCCGAAGCCAATCCGCCTCGATTCCGATGCCGTCACGGGTGAGCTTTGCCACAACGCCGTCCATGCGACTCGTGTTCCAGGCCAGCACGATGTTCGTCAGCAGCGCGTGCGCGCCAGAGATGGCCACCATCTCTTGCCGCCGGCGGCCACGCTCGGGGGCCACCTGGCCGCCATGAATGGCACGCTGCAGCTGATGCACCGACTCGCCCCGGTTGAGCAAGGTGTGTATCTCGCGCCGATAGTCAGGGATGGCCAGGTAGTCGCACAGAAACAGCGTTCGCAGCAAGCGCCCCAGGTGTTCTGCAGCGCGGTGCAGCGGGTCGCCGACCGCCGCCGATCCCAGCCGATGGATGGCATGCGCCGCGGACACCTTGCCCGCCCGAATCGACGCCGCCAGGCGCACCAGGTCGTCCCAGCCGCGCTCGATCGCCTTGACCGACACCCGGCGTACGGTGACGCCCTCCAGGCTCTCTGGCACCGGCCAGCCCCTGGGCACGAACAGCTTTCGCTCGCGCAGGTCACGCAGGCGCGGGCACAGGTCAAAACCCAAGAGCTTGGCGATGGCCATTGCAACGTTCGTGACGCCGTGGGTATCGACGGCCAGCAGAGAGATGCGAATCCGGTCCTCGGCACGGTTGTGCTGCTCGACGCCCTCGACGGCCACGCCGGCCTGGCGCTCGTTCAGCACGATGGGCTGGTCGTAGAACAAGCCCCAGCGGTCGCGGACGTGGGTGTACAGCCCCGCGGCATAAGTGCGCCGGCGCGGGTCCACCCGGGCCGTCCAAAGGTGCCGGCTGGCGTCCATGGCCATCATGTCGGCAGAGCCCTTGGTGCCGTCGCCCCAAAGTGCCGCGATCGGCAGCGCGTTCTGGTACTCCGACACCCGCTCGTTGGCCCTGCGCAGCCTGCCGCTCAGCTCGACGGCCCGCATCGCGGTCGAGATGTGCGCCGCGTCGATGCCGGGGATCATCGAGCCCACGCCCTTGGCGTCGAGATCCGTGCCGTGGGCCAGAAGCGCACCGTAAACGGCCAGCAGCTCGTTACTCGACGACGGACGGCGGGCCAGGAGCGCCTCGCTGAAGTGCGTGGCGGCGTCGACCTCCAGCAGCAGGTCCGGCAACTGAACGGATCCGATGTGCTTGAAGACCGCCTCCCTGGTCTTGCGTGGCTCCACTTCCTCGTCCAGTGGGCGGATCGGCGGCAGGTGCAGGAGCTTGTCGGCGCCGATCTCAATCTGGCCACGGCCGGCGGCTTCGGCCAAGGCTGTCAGGCCAACGGAGACGCCCGCCAGGATCGGCTCCAGAAACACCATGGCCTGGTTGGGCAGACCGAGAATCTGGTGGTGCAGTTCCTTGGAGCGGGTCCAGTCGGTGTCCGCCAGCAGCATCGACTCGCGGGCGCGGAAGCTGATCGAGTGATTCACCCAGGCACTGCCGCGCCGCAGGCTTTTGCGCAACGCCATCATCGTGCTGGCCTCGAACGCCCGATACCGGGACTGCGGATCCAGGTCGCTGACGATCGTGTTCCATGCCGCGCCCACTGGCGGCAGTTCGAAGTCCTGCGGGACCTCCTTGGTGCCATGCGCCTGGAGACGCTCCCAGGCTTGCCATTGGTCGTAGCCCGCATCACCTGTTGCGCCGGCAAACTCGATGTCGCGAAGGCCGGCCAAGTGCGCGTGAACGCGCCGGTTGTCCTCGGCCAGCGCCCTGCGGACCTGGGAAGCAAAGGTGCTGGTTCCGGCTTCACCCATGTCGTCCAGCAGGGCGCGGGCTTCGAGCACGCGGTCGCGCCAGGGCTTGGACTCGTCGTGGAGGACCGATTTTGCTTTGAGGGCCTGCTGCAGGATCGCGCCGCTGCTGCACCAGCGGCCCTTTTCGACCCGCTCGGCTGCGCGCCGAACCAGGTCCTGGCTGCGCCGTGACGCCTGCAACAGCGCCATGTCGGTCAGTTCCAGCAACGTCACGTGCAGGAAGCAGGTGATCTCGACCGTCTGGCGCTGCCGCTCGATGCGCGCGGTCATCGAAGGGCGGCGCATCTGGACGTGGGCGGCGTAGGCCTGCTGCTTGCTCAGCGCCACGCCGTCCAATGGCCAGGCGTGCACGCCCAGTGCTTTCAACGCCCGGATCTTCTCCAGCGTCTCGGACATCGTGCTCGGCGAGTGGCGCTTGGGTGGCGTCTTGAGCCATTCAAGCCGGCTTCCGGAAAGGCCCGCTTGTGGCGCATAGCACCAGTCGATGGCCTTGAGCAGAACAGCCTTGCCGATGCCTGCCTCTATCGTGGCGGCGATGGCCGCCTCCGTGGCGTCGAAAGCTGCGCGCGCCCAGTCCGCCAAGCGGCGAGGACCGGGGATGACGATGCGGCGTTCGTACAGCCACATGCGGGCGGTTTCGGCGAGGTCGTCAGGATGCGCGGCCTCAATCGCTGCAACCGCCAGGACCTTGTGAAGTTGATCGACGCCGGCCTCGTCCAGATCCTGCAGGCCGAGGTAGGTGCGAGCCCAGGCCTGGTGTTCGTACAGCGTCTGGCGGCGGGCGTAGAGGGTCCGCAGACTGGCGATGCTGACAGTCGAGGTCTGGAACGCCTCGCAAACGGCACGCAGCAGCGCCTTCGGCACGGATGCGAACCGGTCCATAGGGCGGCCGCTGGCCCGCAGGAACAGCATCTGGATGGCGGCCGCAACCCGGCGATCGTGGCGGAACCGCTCGGCCACCGCGGCGATGTCGTCGGCGCTGAGGCAGAACGCTTGCTGGACGTCGAACTCCGACAGCCTGGTGGGCAGGTTCTCGGCGCCGATGAAGCGCTTGGCGAAGGACACGTCGACACCCGCAACCAGTCCAAACCGCCAATCTACCTGAGTCGGGCGTGGCCCGAATCCCCACCTGCCCGGTCGCCGCAACGGGCCGGCGCCGGCCAGGCCAGCGGCCACCGTGTCAATTTGCTGGAAAGATACGATTACCCCCTCACGGCATCGTTGGGGGTTGCTTGAAGATGAAGGCGGTGCTGGCGTGGCTTGATGGATGCGCCAGCCTGCACCCGCTGCCTGGCCCCTGCCACCCATAATCTGGCGCCAATCTCAACCCCAACCTGCCTCCCTGCCATGACCACGCCCTCTGTTCCCGCGCCGCAACCTTTGGCCATCTTCGGCGCCGGCGGCCATGCCAAAGAAGTGGCCGAGCTGGTGCGGGACCTGAATGCAGTGGTGCCGCAATGGGACCTGCGCGGCTTGCTGGCCGATGCGGGGGCGGTGGCGCACTACCCGGCGGCCTTGCCGGTGTTGGGTGATGCGCAATGGCTGGTGCAGCACCCTGATACCTGGGTGGTGGTGGCCGTGGGAGACCCGGCCAAGCGGCGTGCGATCGTTCAGCGGTTGCGCTCGCTGGTGCCGGGCGTGCGTTTTGCGACGCTGGTGCATCCGCGGGCGTGGGTGGCGTCGAGCGTGAAGCTGGGCGAGGGGTCGCTGGTGTTTGCCGGGTGCCTGTTGAATGTGGATGTGACGGTGGGGGTGCATGCCAGCCTCAACCTGGCCTGCACGCTCAGCCATGACTGCGAACTGGGTGACTTCGTGAGTCTGGGTCCGGGGGTGCATCTGGCCGGAGGGGCCTGTGTGGGCTCGGGCTGTGATGTGGGGGTGGGGGTGAGCGTGCGCCCGATGACGCGGGTGGGCGAGGGCTGCACCCTGGGGGCCGGGGCGGCGGTGGTGAAGGATCTGCCGGCAGGGTGTGTGGCGGTGGGCGTGCCGGCCCGACCGGTGGGGGCGGGGTGAGTGAAGGGAATGAGTCAAAGGGGCACGTTGAAGGCTGAGGGCTGAAGGCTGAAGGCTGAGTTGCGTCCCTTCTACGTGGGACAGGGGCGAGCGACGGTGCCGCCCTGTCCCATCGATGTGGGCTATGGCGGACGAAGGGCTTTGGGCATCCTTGCGGGCCTGTTTGTGGGCAGCCCGCCCGAGGAGAGCGTTGATGCATCAGCCTGATGTCCGGTCCGGAAAGTTGAAGACCCTGGCCGCCTTGTTTGCGGTGGCCGCACTGTCCGCGTGTGGCGGTGGTGGGGACGATGGTGGAGCCAGTGCGCCGCCGCCGGCTCCTGCACCCGCACCGGCTCCCGCACCGGCACCGGCGCCTGCTCCGGCGCCTGCTCCCGCACCGGCGCCCGCACCTGCGCCCGCACCTGCGCCCGCACCTGCGCCCGCACCCGCACCCGCGCCCGCGCCTGCACCTGCACCTGCACCTGCACCTGCACCTGCACCTGCACCTGCAC
>CAMLLU010000045.1 GCA_946480925.1 uncultured Rivibacter sp. | reverse complement strand
CCACCTGGTCGGCGAAGGTGAGCGCCTCGACCTGGTCGTGCGTCACGTAGATGAGCGTGAGCTTGAGCTCGTGGTGGATCTGCTTGAGCTTGCGGCGCAGCTGCCACTTCAGGTGCGGGTCGATCACCGTGAGCGGCTCGTCGAACAGCACCGCCGACACGTCTTCGCGCACGAGGCCGCGGCCCAGCGAGATCTTCTGCTTGGCATCGGCCGACAGGTTGGCGGCGCGCTGGTTGAGCTGGCCCGACATTTCGAGCATCTCGGCGATGCGGCCCACGCGCTGCTTGATCTTCTCGGGTGCGACACCGCGGTTGCGCAGCGGGAAGGCCAGGTTCTCGGCCACCGTCATGGTGTCGTAGATCACCGGGAACTGGAACACCTGCGCGATGTTGCGGCCCTGCGGCGAGAGCCTGGTGACGTCCATGCCATTGAAGCGCACCGTGCCTTGCGAAGGCTCGAGCAGGCCCGAGATGATGTTGAGCATGGTGGTCTTGCCGCAGCCCGAAGGCCCCAGCAGCGCATAGGCGCCGCCGTCTTCGAAGCTCATCTTCAGCGGCAGCAGCGCGTAGTCGCTGTCTTCCTTCGGGTTGGGGCGATAGGCGTGTGCGAGGTCGAGGTCGATGCGGGCCATGTCAGCGGCTCCCCTTGATACGCACAGGCGCGACGAGCAGGTTGCCTGCCGCGTCGAACACGTAGACCTGCGCCGGGTTCATGTACAGCGTGATCGAGGCGCCCAGGTCGAAGTAGTGCACGCCGGTGAGCTGGGCCACCAGTTCGCCCACGGCCGTGTGCACGTGTACGAAGGTGTCGGAGCCGGAGATCTCGGCCAGCTCCACCTTGCCGGGCAGCGCCACGTCGCCGTCGCGCGGCTGCACGCGCAGGGCGCCGGCGCGCACACCGATGGTGAGCGACTTGCTGGCGGCCGACGGCAGCGGAATCTGCAGTGCCGGGCCGGCGTTGAGAACGACACCGAGCGTGGCCGCCTCGGCCGCGATCAGGTTCATCGGCGGGTCGCTGAAGGCACGCGCCACCCGCAGCGACTTCGGCGCATGGAACACCTCGGCGGTCGGCCCGTACTGCAGCAGTTCGCCCGCATCCATCACCGCTGTGTAGCCACCCAGCAGCAGTGCTTCGCCCGGCTCGGTGGTGGCATACACGACGGTGGAGTCACCGGCCGCGAACAGTGCCGAGAGTTCCTCGCGCAGTTCTTCGCGCAGCTTGTAGTCCAGGTTCACCAGCGGCTCGTCGAGCAGCATCAGCGGTGCGTTCTTGGCCAGCGCGCGAGCCAGCGCCACGCGCTGCTGCTGGCCGCCGGACAGCTCGGCCGGCAGGCGCTGCAGGAACGGGTCGATGTGCAGCTTCTCGGCCAGTGCGCGCACCTGCGCATCCACGTTCGACTCGCCGCGCAGCTTCATCGGCGAGGCGATGTTGTCGAACACCTTCATCGACGGGTAGTTGATGAACTGCTGGTAGACCATCGCGACGTTGCGCTCGCGCACCGGCTTGCCGGTCACGTCGGTGCCGTCCACTTTCACGGTGCCTTTGGTGGGCGCGTCCAGCCCGGCCATGATGCGCATCAGCGAGGTCTTGCCCGCCTGCGTGGCGCCCAGCAGCACGGTCACGGCGCGCGGCTGCAGCGTGAGGTTCATCGGGTACAGGTGGGTGCTGGGCCCCACCTGCTTGCTCACTTCTTCCAGCGTGAGTTGCATCACGCGACCTTTCGTTTCGGTTGATCGCCGGCTTGTGCCAGCCATTGCGTCACTTGTTGTTGTTCACCCTGGGTGTAGTGCAGGCCGAGCTTGGAACGGCGCCAGAGGATGTCGCTCGCATCCACGGCCCATTCCTCTTGCCTGAGATAGTGCAGCTCGGCTTCGTGCAGGCCCGGTGCCACTTCGGTGCCCAGGTCTGCCAACGAACGTGCTTCGCCCAGCACGCGGTCGATGCGCGAGCCGTAGGCACGCGCCAGGCGACGCGCCAGCGAGGCGGGCAGCCACGCATGGCGGCGCTGCAGCTCGGCGACGAAACGTTCGAAATCGGTGTCTGGCCGTTGCGGCTTGCCGATGTAGGCCGACAGGTCACCCCCCGGCAGGAAGGCGCCTTCCGTCCACGCACGGCGCTGGTCGCCCAGCAGCCGGCCCACTTCGTCAGCCGCGTCTTCAGCGAGCTTGCGGAAGGTGGTGATCTTGCCGCCCCACACGCTGAGCAAAGGAGCGCCGCCACCGTGGTTGGCCTCGAGCAGGTAGTCGCGCGTCACGGCCGAGGGGTCGCCCGAGGCATCGTCGAGCAGCGGGCGCACGCCCGAATAGCTCCACACCACGTCGGCCGGCGTGATGGACTGCTTGAAGTAGCGGCTCGCCTGCTCGCACAGGTAGGCGGTTTCGTTCGCGTCGATATGCGCCTGCGCGGGCTCGCCGTCGAGCTCCACGTCGGTGGTGCCGATGAGCGTGAAGCGGTCTTCGTAGGGAATCGCGAAGATGATCCGCTTGTCGGGGTTCTGGAAGATGTAGGCATGGTCGTGCTCGAACACGCGCGGCACGACGATGTGGCTGCCCTTCACGAGCCGCAGACTCTTGGTGGCGAGCGCCTCGCCATGCGCGGGCTTCGCGACGTCGCGCAAGAAGCTTTCCGCCCACGGCCCCGCGGCATTGACCAGCGCGCGCGCCCGCACGGTGTGCTGCGCGCCGTCTCGCGACCGCAGCACCGCGGTCCAGCCCTGCTCGTTGCGCTGCGCCGACACCACCGCCGTGTGCGCGAGCACCGTGGCGCCCTTGGCCACGGCGTCGATCGCGTTGAGCACCACCAGCCGCGCGTCGTTGACCCAGCCGTCCGAATAGACGAACCCGCGCGTGAACTGCTGCTTCAGCGGCGCACCCACGTGATGGGTGCGCAGGTTCACGCCTTCGGAGCCGGGCAGCACCTCGCGCCGTGCAAGGTGGTCGTACAGGAAGAGGCCGATGCGGATCATCCACACCGGCCGCAGGAAATTGGCTTTGGGGTCGTGCGGCATCACGAAGCGCAGCGGCCACATGATGTGCGGCGCGCTTTTCAGCAGCACCTCGCGCTCCATCAGCGCCTTGCGCACCAGGCTGAACTCGTAGTACTCGAGGTAGCGCAGCCCGCCGTGAATGAGCTTGGTGGACGACGATGACGTGTGCGCCGCCAGGTCGTCGCGTTCGGCCAGCAGCACGCGCCAGCCGCGGCCCGCGAGGTCGCGCGCAATGCCGCAGCCGTTGATGCCGCCGCCC
This sequence comes from uncultured Rivibacter sp., assembly GCA_946480925.1. Next base: position 43,296 of record CAMLLU010000045.1, on the reverse strand, counting down.
ACGACCAGCACGTCGTAGGCACCGCTCACATCAGCCACTGCGGCAGGCGAAGTCAGAGACGCCGACTGGGTCGGCGGCAGCGTGGTCAAACCAGTTCTCCTGAGGGTGGGGCCGGGCTGCAGAGGCCGACCGAACAGCGGCGACGAGCGCGCACCAGGAAGCATCGTTCCGCGTTCTTCTTTTTTCGTTTTACGCGAAAGCGGGCGGGATCGTATCAGCGTTTTCCCGCGATTGTTTTCGTTTTCGTTCGTTTAGGCTCGCGTCCCTGTGCGAACGGCTAAGCTCTCTTCATGAAAACAGCGTCAAGCCATTCTTCGCGGGCCGTCGCGCCGGGCCGCGCCAAGCCAGGCCCGACTTCATGACTCCCAACCCCCGCCAATCCCAGCTGCTCGACGAAGTGCGCGCCCGCGGCAGCGTCACCGTCGAAGCATTGGCCGAGCAGTTCGGCGTAACGCTGCAGACCGTGCGCCGCGACGTGCAGCGCCTGAGCGAAGCGGGCCTGCTGGCGCGCTTTCACGGCGGCGTGCGCGTGCCCAGCTCCACCACCGAGAACATCGCCTACCGCCAGCGCCAGGCGCTGCAGGCCGACGGCAAGTCGCGCATCGCACGTGCCGTCGCCTCGCGCGTGCCCGAAGGCTGCTCGCTCATCCTCAACATCGGCACCACCATCGAGGCGGTGGCGCGCGAACTGCTGCGGCACCGCGGCCTGCGCGTCATCACCAACAACCTGAACGTGGCGGCCATCCTGTCGGACAACCCCGACTGCGAAGTCATCGTGGCCGGCGGCGTGGTGCGCACCCGCGACCGCGGCATCGTCGGCGAAGCCACGGTGGACTTCATCCGCCAGTTCAAGGTGGACATCGGCCTGATCGGCATCTCGGGCATCGAAGCCGACGGCACCTTGCGCGACTACGACTACCGCGAAGTGAAGGTGGCCCGCGCCATCGTCGAGCACTCGCGAGAGGTGTGGCTGGCGGCCGACCACAGCAAGTTCAACCGCCCCGCCATGGTGGAGCTGGCCCGTTTCGACCAGCTGGATATGCTGTTCACCGACGCACCGCCGCCCGAGCCCTTTCCGGCCTTGCTGGCAGATGCCGGGGTGCAGGTAGTGACTGGTGACCAGTGACTTGTGACTGGTGAATTCAACCGTCACGTGGAGAGAGAAATGACCTATCTGCTCGCCTTGGACCAAGGCACCTCCAGCTCGCGAAGCATCGTGTTCGACCGCGACGGCCGCATCGTCGCGATGGCGCAGCGCGAGTTCCGACAGATCTACCCGCAACCCGGCTGGGTAGAGCACGACGCGAAGGAGATCTGGGATTCGCAGCTCGCCACGGCGCGCGAGGTGCTGCAGCAGATCGGCAGCGAGAAGGCCGCCGCCATCGCCGCGCTGGGCATCACCAACCAGCGCGAGACCACCGTGGTGTGGAATCGCGAGACCGGCGAGCCCATCCACAACGCCATCGTCTGGCAGGACCGCCGTGCCGAGCCCACCTGCGCCGAGCTGCGCGAACGCGGCCTGGGCCCGCTGGTGCAGGAAAAGACCGGCCTCATCATCGATGCCTACTTCTCAGGCACCAAGCTCAAGTGGATCCTCGACCACGTGCCCGGCTCGCGCGAACAGGCTCGCCGCGGCGAGCTCGCCTTCGGCACCGTGGATTCGTGGCTCGTGTGGCAGCTCACTGGCGGCAAGGTACACGCCACCGACGTGAGCAACGCCTCGCGCACCATGCTCTTCAACGTGCGCACCAACGAGTGGGACGCCGAGCTGCTCGCTGCGCTCGACATCCCGGCCAAGCTGCTGCCCAAGGTGCACCCTTCGAGCCACCACTTCGCCGACACCGACGCGGCCCTGCTCGGCCGCAGCCTGCCCATCGGCGGCATCGCCGGCGACCAGCAAAGCGCCCTCTTCGGCCAGGCCTGCTTCAAGCCCGGCTTCGCGAAGAACACCTACGGCACCGGCTGCTTCATGCTCATGCACACCGGCAACGCCTTCCAGATCAGCGCCAACGGCCTGGTCACGACGAGTGCCGCGCAACCCACGCGCACACCGGAGTTCGCGCTCGAAGGCAGCGTGTTCATCGCTGGTGCAGTGGTGCAGTGGCTGCGCGACGGCCTGCGTGCCATCAAGGGTTCCAGCGAAGTCCAGGGCCTGGCCGAAAGCGTGCCCGACGCCGGCGGCGTGATGTTCGTGCCCGCCTTCACCGGCCTGGGCGCCCCGTACTGGAAGCCCAACGCCACCGGCGCCATCGTGGGCCTCACGCGCGGCAGCACCGCCGCGCACATCGCCCGCGCGGCGCTGGAAAGCATCGCGTTCCAGAGCGCAGCATTACTGCAGGCCATGAGCCGCGATGCCGTGGCCGCCGGCGGCGCGCCGGTGAGCGAACTCCGCGTGGACGGCGGCGCCTGTGTCAACAACCTGCTCATGCAGTTCCAGGCCGACCTCCTCGGCATCCCGGTCGTGCGCCCGCAGGTCATCGAAACCACCGCGCTGGGCGCGGCGTACCTCGCGGGGCTCTCATGCGGTGTCTACAAGAACCTCGATGAACTGGCCGCGCAATGGCAGGTGGAGCGGCGCTTCCTGCCCACGATGTCGCGCGAGCGCGCCACCGAGCTGATGCAGCGCTGGGAGCATGCGGTGAGGCAGACGACGCTGGAGTGAAGCAGTTTCGAAAAAGCACCTGCTGACTAACTGCCAGCGGCTACGTCCTCGAACTTCGAGCGATCGACTTTGCGAATACTCCCGATGCCGGCCCGACACTCGATCTCGATCGTGGGAGGGCGGGCTTCGTCATTCTCCATACCGAGAGCACATCTCTCGTGGCGCCGCACCGTGAAGAGCACGTTTGCGCCCCCCAGTACTTCGACCGGTTCGCGCGCAATGACAGCAGTCGAGAAATCCACCGACGGCTGAATCTCGCGAATCGAATAGAGATAGGCCCGGTCCTCGTGCTGTCGCCAGGCAAAGAGGGTCAGCACCGCGACGTAGGCAGCCACGGTCACCCCCCCAAGCGCTTTGAGCCATGTGGTACGTGGCCTTGGCGCCTTGCTCAAACACCAGGCCAGCAACCCGAAAACAATGGCCATGCCCGCGATGGTCAACATCGCCGTACCGGCAGCTTCCCCGGCGCATGGCTCACCGCAACGTTCATTGAGCGACAGCAAAAGCGCTGCGCTGGCGAAGCCAAGAAGCGCACCGAACAGCCCGAAGCCAACAATCAAGGCAACACGCTTCACCTGATCTCCCAGAACAGAATTTCATCGGAACCGGCCAGATCGGAATAGCCAAAGTCCGTGCCTGGCAGGAATTCTCGAAGACCGAGATACCGCCCCATCGTGGCGAGCGTTCCACTCCCTGTCTCCCCTTGTCGCTGCCAATAGTTGGAGAAGTAGACGATGCCTTGGCGCGCTTTGAGTTTCGTCTGCCATTCCTTGCCTGTCACGGTCTCCGCCCTTGGTGATATGCCGCAGAACGGCTGCTTCTTGAGCCAGTTCGCCAACTCCGTGGCACCGATGGCGGTGGTCTTTCCATTGAGCTGATGCTGTTGCCTGTGAACGACTTCAACTCAACGCCGGCGCCATGGAGCGCCACGCTCACCTTGATGGCGCATTGGTTCGTGGAGCCGGGCGGCGGCTTCCCCGTCTTCGGATCGACGTAGGGCTTTCCGGCGGGGTATGCCGCCCACAGGGCATCAAAAGTGACCGGCGGCACGTCGACCCTGCAGACCGACCCCTTCTGCGCATTGGTCGAGATTTCCTTCTTCACCCCGCCGCTCATGCCGTCCCGCCGTTCATCAGTACCAGCGCCTCGTCGCCGACCCACACCGTGTAGGTTTCTTTGCCGGGAGTTTCTATGCGCGGCAGTCGTCCATCTGGGCCAACACGGCCTGCGCGCGTGCGGCCGTCAGTGGTCTGGATGAAGTACGGCACGCCTGCCGCGAAGATGGAACTGACGACCAGTTCGACTTGCTCGTCGAAGTCGTGAAACGTTTCAGCAGAAGCGTTTTGCAAACGCGCTGCGTTGCTGACAGGCCCGGAGGCACCCTGCACTCCGCCGCCTTGCGCTGTCGTGACAGCTTGGCTCGCGATGAGCGTTGCGCCGCATGCGCATTTGTCTCCGTGCCTTGCTGCAGCCGCTCCATCGATGATGAACGTCGGGTCGCCGGAGGCGATGGTGGTCGTGCCTCCATGGCCCTTCTTCGGGCAGGTCACGAGGTCACCGACACGGGCGATCCTTTTGCCATGCGTGTCAGATACCGCCGAAGAGCCGACGACCTTGCTGCCGTGATCCGTCATGTCGCCGATGACGATGAGGGGTCTTCCCATTTGTGCTCCCTGAATTTGTCGCGGGAATATAGGAATCGCCCTCGCGACGGCGTACCCCTATGGCACAGGTGCCAACTTCAAGCTCGGATCACCGCCTGCGGCGGCGGCGCCGGGTTGCGTGACGGGTATTCCGCGATCTGCAGCTGCGCGTCCGCGCCCTGCGTGCGGCCGGCCTTCACCACGAAGTTGATGCCATCGGTCGCCGAGGACTTGCCGCGCTCGAAGAGGTTCATCGTCGAGCGGCGCCAGGTCGAAGGTTCGTTGAGCAGCTGGTCGCGATCGGCCTTCACGGCCTGCACCATCGCCTCGTTGCCCGTCACCTTGGCCACGTCGGTAAGCATGTAGAGCGTCTCGAAGTGGCCCGAGGCCTGCGGCATCATCGTGTCGTGGATGTTGTAGAGCGCGAAGTTGCTGCTCTGCAAGGCCTGCGCCTGTTCGAGGAAGCGGTCGAGGTCGCGGTGGGCGAGGTCGCGGCCTTGCGTCTGCTTCTGCTCTTCGGTCCAGCCGCTCAGCGTTTCGAGGTAGCGCTGGATCCACTGCTCGCGGTTGAGCTCCACCTCAGCCACCAGCGGGTGCGGCGAGTTGTAGAAGCGATCGTGGTCGGCATCGATGGTGCCCACGAAGTCGAGCACCGTCACCGAGACCTTCTCGTAGTCCTGGCCGAACTCACGCGTGCCGGAGACGATCAACGGCACCTTCACGCCGGTGACCTGTGTCGTCTCGGGCGCTGGCGACGGGCTCGGTGCGGTAGCCGCGGCCGGGGTAGGGGGCGCAGCAGGCGCGACATGCGGCGTGCGCGGGTAGCTGTTCGGGTCGCCGATGTTGAGCGTGCCGCCGGCCGATGCACGGAGCTTGTGATGTGCCGTGGAGACCTGCTCGTTGAGCACGCGCACGCTGCCCGAATGATCTGCATACACCTGCGCCTGCCGCTCTGTCACACCCTGTAGAGAACCGTTGGCGCCCAAGATGGTGTTGCGCTCTTCGCCTCGCGGGTCGCCCAGGTTGAAGCCCCCGGAAAGAGAGGCCTCCGCCACCACACTGGCTGTGTCTTGCGTCATGTCGGAAATGATCAGCTTCTCGTTGCGTGCCAGCAGGGCCGACATCGCATCGTCGAAAGGCTGGCCGCGCTCGTCGCGCAGCGTTTCCCACTTGCCAAGGTCGCGCACCACGTTCTTCAGGTTCTCGATCATCTCGGGAAGCCGGCCCGGCTCGCGGCGAATGCGCAGGATGGCGCCTTCGACATGCGTGTTGCTGAGTCCAGCTTTCGCGCCGATGGATAACCGCGCACTCAACAAGCCTTCTGCCAGCTTGAAGCTAGGCCCTGCGCTCGCGCCCAGCTCACCGCCAGCCTGGCGGATCGAGCCGGCAGTGATCTGCAAGCCTTGCATAGGGTGAAAGATGTCGATGAAGGCTTCGCGCCGCACCTGGGTATTGGCCACCGGCGTAATGAGCGGGTGGCCCGTGCCCGGTGTCGAGATCGACAGGTTGGAAGGCCACCCCAACCCGGCCACTGCGCCATCGGTGGCACGCAGCCGCGTGCGTAGGTCCCATGTGTCGAGCTTGGCGCAGAGGTCGTCCACGAGGCGCTGGCGACCGTCTTCCGCGGGCGACTGCAGCTTCACCGCGGTAGCCGCGTGCTCGTTGGCACTGGCGGCCAGGGCGGCCGTTTGAGCCTCCTCGCGTGTGGCGGGCTGAGGCCCCCTGGCCGAGATCGCCTCCAGCATCGAGGCGGATCGTTGTGCCATCGCCAGCAGCGGCCCGGCTGGCGGCATGGGCACCGGGGCGCCCTGCAATGCCTCGCGGGCATGGGCGCGGACGGTCGCCATCTCCGCCGCAGAGGGCGTGTGGGTCGGCGACAGGTCCGGGTTCGCCTTCATGAAGGCACCGAGCGCCTGGGCGATGGCCGCTTCGGGCGATGGCGCCTCCCGTCGGGCAAAGGCCTGGTCGATGAGCTGCCCGCCCGCCTGCTGCAGCGCCTGCGCGGCGGCGCTCAAGTGTTCGCGCACCTGCACGGAAGGCGTGCGCACGCCGACGGAAGCGCCCACCGTGTCGAGCCGCTCCAGCACGCCGGGGCGCAGCGGCGTCTTCTTGCTCAAGGGGTTCAGCTTAGGCGGGTCGAGTTCTTGCTGGCGGCGCACCACGGCCTGCTCGATGTCCGAGGCAGGTGTGGTGCCGAAGCCCAGCGCCTGCTGCAGCCGGCCAGCCATGCCGACGTCCGGCGCCTGCGCGCGGTCCACCCACTGCGTGACCATCTTGGTCAGCCGCTTGTTGATGCGGCCATAGTGCGAGTCCGGCGCATTGGAGACGAACCCCATGCGCACGGCGCGCAGGGCCGAGAGGTCGCGCTGACTGGTCACGGCCTCGGCGCCGGACTCCGCGCTCACCACGGCCGCGCGCTTCGCGCCTTCGAGCCACGCACGCACCGGCTGCGAAGACTCCTGCTGCAGCGCGTTGTCGGCGCGCCAGAAGGCACGCACGTCGAGCGACTGCGGCGTCACCTCGGCCACCGAGGCCTTGTCGCGCGCCGCGAGCATCAGCACCTCGGTGCCCCGGTGCACGCCGCTCATCATGCGGAACATTGCCTTCACGTCGGCATCGGCCTGCGAAGCGGCCGCTGTGCCTGCATCGCCGGACATCCATTTCGACGTGGGCGAACCTATCAGCGCCTGCAGCGCGTCGGTGGCCCGCGCGGTGTCGCCTCCGGTCACGTGCGCCAGCATGCGCGACGTCGCCTCCACCATCGACGCGCGCGACATCGCCTCCTTCAGCGGCAGGTCGAGCAGCCGGTTGGCCAGGACCTGCAGTTGCGTGCTCAGGGCCGGCACCTCCGCAATGGCGGCGAAGCCCGGCGGGTGCACCAGCATCAGCCCCACCAACCGGTGCTCGGCGTCATGGAGAGCCTCATCGTGACGCGCCTGGATCCTCTGGGCGCCGATGGCCGCGACCTCCACGGCCGGCCGCTGGTTTCGCACCTCATCGAGCACCGCCTGGTGCTGCGACACGTCGGCCGATGAGAGGCGCTGGTCGATGCGATCGAGCTCACCGACAGCGAAGTCCACACGCACCCGCGTGGCCGTGTGCATGCGCGCCGCCGCCGCGAGGTTGCGCAGCTGCGAAGCCGACAGCGCACCATCGAGCTCTTGCGCGGCGGCCCGCAGGGCCTCATGCGTCTGCTCGCTAGGCGATGCGGCGTGCGCGAGCCTCGCGGCATCGAGCCCGTTCTTGGCGGCGTCGAGGCGCTCGCCGAAGCCCGGGTCCACCGGCGCTCGCACCACCTCGTCTGCCCGGCTGTGGTTGATGGGATACATACCACCCTGCGGCTGCGTGGGGCCCAACGGCACCACGGCCCCACCCACCTCCCCTGTGAGAAAGCTCGACATCGGCGCAGCGGCCACCGAAGGCATCAACCCCGCCGGCGAATGCGCGGCCATGCGGCGGCGCAGCTGCGAAGCCCCAGGCCGTTCCATGTTCGACGGCGCATCGGCCGTGGCCCGCCCTGACACCTTCACCACTTCCGCCACGTCGGGCTCGCGCTGGTTGCGTGGTCGCAGCGGGTGGTTCGCATCGCCCAGCACCTTCGGGGCGGCAGGCCGCTCCGGGTGTTCGCGCGTGCGCTCGGTGCCCGGTACGACGAGGGTTGCGCTCACCGGGCGCGCATTGAGCCATTCAGGCATGGCGGGTACTCCTTGATGGAGCAACGGTAGGGACCCACCCCTGCGCTGCGCGGCAGGCACACGAAGGCGCATCACGTTCCCCGAAGGCGTGGAGGAACGCTTGGATTGACAGGGGACGCCGGCCAGGCATACCGAGCCCGCCATGCTGGCTTCGCCGCCCCGGGCCATGGCCTTCGCAAAGACGGATTCCGCTTCGCGCCGCCGGCCCGCAGCTCCGGCCCCACCGCTAGCCTGTTCAAGGCTGAGACAACAGTTGAGAGGGAACATCAACCCGTGTGCCGGGCCAGCTCCACGGCAAGCGCCATCCGTACAGGATGGGTAGGCGCTGCGCCTGCCGTCATTGACTTCGGTCCTCGATGAACCCACTCGCATGATTTCCAGCAGTTCCCACGCCGTTCCACGATCTACCCATGAGAGCCTCGTCCCACAGCGGGAGCAGGCTCGATGACCCGCATCGCGTCTTCCCCCCTCGCGCTTCCCGGCTCGACTCGAAGCCTCGACGAAGAGATCCATCGCAACGCCGACCAGTTCGCGCGAACCGCGGCCCTGGACGGACGGATCGACGCAGCCAGAAACCACCACCAGGCGGAGTTCGCACGGACGACCGCGCTGAATGGGCGGATCACCGGCCAGATGCATCACCAACTGGCCGAGTTTTCGAAGCCTCCGAAGCCAGCTGCAGACGCCTGCGCCGGGATGGCACCGCGGATCCCGCTGCCGCCGCCCTTGCCGCCGCAGGGGTTCAACCATCCCCGGCCCGCGGAGCTTCATGCTCCGAGCCACAACCCCAAGCTGCATCCCGTCGCCGGCAGCGGCCCGCTGGGCCAGGATCCAAGAGCCTCGCACCTGGGGCAGCTGGACCCTCAGTCCGGCGTCTTCGTGGGCACCGGCAAATGGAACGGAGCCGACCAGCCCGCTACCGCGTTGCCGAACAGGACGGCACCACTGCAGCAGCATGAATATCAACAGACGGGCTATCAGCTGGGCGCGCGCCTTGCCAGCATGGCCCCGCATCGAGAAGGTGAACTTCCCGTCGAGCCGATCGAGAACCCTTCGGACCTCGCACACCTGCGTGCCGGCACCGAGGTGATGCACCAGACGAGAACGAACCTCATGTTCGGTCGAGGCAACATCACCCCCGATGTGCAAGCGTCGAATGGAGAGTCCTCCGCACGCACGCAGGTCTCATACGACCTGGGCATGCTCAACGGTTCTGCCGTGACGGCGGGAGTGGCCCTTGCCAGCGGTGCAGGCAACTGTGACCAGAACGGCCGGATCAATTCCCGCCGGTACGCGCCACTGCTGGGCGAAGGCGAGACGGTGGACACCGTCAGGAACGATGCCTATCACCACTGCTGGGCTCAGATCAACCAGCCACCGCAGACCGCCGCGAACGGGCGAGCCGAGGCAAGACCGACCATCGTCATGGACTCCTGGGCGGACGGCCCTGCGGTGCGCCTTGGCGATTCAGCCTGGGCTCCCCAAGCCGCCAGCAACACAGTCGTGGAGCGGCTCGACCAGCAGCACGGCACGCAGGAGTTCAACAAGATGAACCAGGCCTGGACGGACACGACCACACCAGGCGGCCCGCTGCACCCTCACGCCACGGCCTTGCTTGCCCAGCACATGCAGAACCCACCGAAGTACTCGGCGTTCGCGCCGAACTCGGTCGTCAGCGGGCCTCTTGCCAAGAAGGCGCAGGAGCAGATGGCGGAACACTCACCGCTCGAGAGAGAAGTGATGGCGGTGGCCGCGGCACGCCAGGGCTACGACCTCAACGTGGCAGAGGCAACGAAGGTGAACACCTCCGCCGCAACGCTGGACGCCGCCATGAACCTCGACCGTCCGACACGCCCGCCCATCTTCGTCAGCGTCCCCGTTCCGAGATGAACATCTCGGCCTGAATGAACGCAAACCTTCCAGGGAGGAAGAAATGCAAAGGATCACCACCACCGTCGCCCGCACGAACACCTCGGCGGGCAATGAAAACGCTCTTCGCGGGCAGCACGGCGCCGGCACCACTGCAGCGCCCGCATGGCCGGGAGGCTCGCACAACCCCGCCCTCGCCCGGCGCCCGCTGCCCCAGGCAGCATCAGGCGCTCTGCAACCACAGCAGCCGATCGGCGCAATGCCACCGGAGCTGCTGCACAAGCTGCACTCGCACATACCTTCACCCAGCGACCGGATCCACTTCACGCTGGCGAACACGGCCGCGCTTGCTGCGACCACACCAACCACACCGGACCAGGCGCTCGCACACCTGCAAGAAGCAGCGCGGGGCGCGACAGACTTCAAGAGTTTCATGGTGGTCTTTGACCAGACGCGCCAGCAGCCCGAGGCGCCGCGTGCGGAGCTGTTCCGGGAGCTGGCTGGCCGGGTGGGCGACGTCGCGCAGTGGGCCACGTCGTCGCAGGCGCACATACAGGCGGCGGCACCTCAGGCCGAACGGAGCTTCCGCCAGTTGTGGCGCGGCATCGCCGAGCTGCCCACCTCAATGCAGGTGGAGCCGCTCCTGGTGCTGGGCCGCCAGCTGCGCGCTCTGCCCGTCGCGAGCCGCCTGGCCGCCATGGAAGCCGTGCTCGGCGCCACTCGACCGGCCGCCGCCAACCCTCAACGGGTTCAACTGCTGGAACACATCGCAAGGCAGCTGGGTCTCTTCCTTCCTCAGGAACTCGGGCGCGCCGTAGGCCACGTGCTCGGCGAGGCTGCGGCCCTGGCTGAAGCACAACGGCGATCGGTGTGCGACGCGCTGCGCTCAGGGGTGACCGGTGCAATGCTCCCGTCGGATCAGCATGCAGCCCTCCAAGGCGCCATCGACAAGGTGAGCCCAAGCGCCCCCGTCGCAAGGCCCAGCGGGCGCGACCTGCTCGGGCTCAGACGCCCGGCGCGCTAGCGCTGCATCACTCAAGGGCTGTTGCATTGCAAGGCGGCCCTGTCGTTGCGACCGGTACCTGACAGCCCTCCTGCCAACACGCTGTCAGTAGCCCCCGCGCACCATGGCGGCTCTCCCAACCAACCCCTCAGGAGCCCGCCATGACAACCCAGGCCACCATGCCGAGCCACGCCATCAACTGGTTCGAGATTCCCGTTTCCGACATCGACCGCGCCCAGGTCTTCTACGAGCGCATCCTCGCCAGGCCGCTGCGCCGCGAAACGTTCGAAGGTTCGCAACTCGCCGTGTTTCCGGCCGACAAGGAGGCCGTGGCCGGCGCGCTGTATGCCGGCGGTATGGCCTACAAGCCGTCGGAGGCCGGCACGGTGGTGTACCTCAATGCCGACCCCTCGCTCGACGCGGTGCTCGCCCGTGTGGAAGCGGCCGGCGGCCAGGTAGCCACGCCGCGCACCGAGCTGCCCGACGGCATGGGCTGCTTCGCGCACGTGAAGGACCCCGACGGCAACCGCATCGGCCTGCATGCGATGGCGTAGCATGGTCCAGCCGCTCGTCCTGCTGTTCTTGCTGTCCGTGCCGCAGATGCTGCGCCTGGCCTGCTCGCCGCTGGCGTGGATGCGCACCACCGGCCTTGCAACCGCCCCAGTGGCGCGGTTGCGAACCGTGCCCTTCCGCCTGCGCCCGCTGGAGACCCCTCACATGAAGCTCGGCTACACCATCCTCTTCGTGAACGACGTGCTCGCCTCCATCGAGTTTTGCGAACGGGCCTTCGGGCTCGAACGCGGCTTCGTGCACGAGAGCGGTGAATACGGCGAGCTCATCACCGGCAACACCAAGCTGGCGTTTGCACGGCACGACATCGCGCGCGACAACCTCGGGCACGACTACGTGAGCGCGCAAGGCTCGCCGCAGCCGCTGGGCATGGAGATCGGCCTGGTGACCGACGACGTGGAGGCCGCCTACCGGCATGCCGTGGCCGCCGGTGCGGTGCCCCTCAAAGGCCCGCAGCACAAGCCCTGGGGCCAGACGGTGGCCTACGTGCGCTGCCCCGACGGCTTGCTGGTCGAGATCTGCACCCCGATGGACTGAGCACCTCCCGAGCCCACCGCATGCGCCGTGCCGACCGCCTGTTCCAACTCGTCCAGCTGGTGCGCAGCCGCCGGCTTTCCACGGCCGCGTGGCTGGCTGAGCGGCTCGAGATTTCCGAGCGCACCGTCTACCGTGACATCGCCGACCTGCAACAGCAGGGCGTGCCCATCGAAGGCGAAGCCGGCGTGGGCTACCGCATGCGCGCCGGCTTCGACCTGCCACCGCTGATGTTCACGCGAGACGAAGCCCAGGCCCTGGTCGCCGCCGTGCGGTTGGCGCAGTCGAGGCTCGACGTGGCCTTGGCCCAGCAGGCCGAGCTGGCGCTGGGCAAGATCCTCGCGGTGCTGCCGGCGGCTTCACGCGCCGCGGCAGAGAGCCTTGCGGTGTACGCCCCACCGGTCGGGCCCGACGATGCCACGCGCTGGCGCCTGCAGCAGCTGCGCGAGGCCACGGAATCTCGCCGCAAGGTGAGGCTGCAATACACCGACCTGCAAGACCGCCCGAGCGAGCGCACCGTGCGGCCGCTGGGCTGCTTCTACTGGAGCGCGGTGTGGACGCTCTCCACCTGGTGCGAAACCCGCCAGGCCTTCCGCAGCTTCCGCATCGACCGCATTCGCGAACTCACCGTGCTCGACGAGCGCTTTCGCGACGAACCGGGCAAGACGCTGGCCGATCTCTTCCGGCAGCACGAAGCCGCGCGCGAGGAGTGGGGACGCAACGGCTCCGCGCCGGCGGAACGGCAAGACTCCGCGCCATGAGCGGCACCATCAACCGCGAATGGCACCAAGCCCATCGCCTGGGCGCCAAGGCCAGCGCCGACGAGCGCATCGCCTGGCACCAGCAGCACGCGCAGCACTGCCGCTGCCGCCCCGTGCCGGCCGGCGTGTTGAAGCTCATGGCCGCACGCGGCATCGAGCCGCCGCCCCCCGCTGCACCGCAGCAAACGCAGCAGAGGCCCCGGAAGCCGGCCTGACATCCTGTGGCCCCTACACTGCCGCCCATGCCCGCTGCGCACCTGCTGCTGGCCCTGGCGGTGGTCTTCGTCTGGGGCACCAACTTCGTCGTCATCAAGCTGGGGTTGGCCGAGCTGCCGCCCTTCCTGTTCGCGACGCTGCGCTTTGCGCTGTCGGCCTTTCCGTTCCTGCTGTTCATCCGCCGCCCGGCGGTGCCGCTGCACAAGCTCGCGCTCTTCGGCGTGCTGCTGGGGGCAGGCCAGTTCGGCCTCCTGTTCTACGCGATGCTCGCCGACATCTCGCCCGGCCTCGCGTCGCTGGTGGTGCAGACGCAGGTGTTCTTCACCATCGGCCTTTCGATGTTGATGCACCGCGAGCGCCCGCGCGGCGTGCAGGGCGTCGCCCTGGCGCTGGCCGTGGCCGGCATGCTGGTGATCGTCGCGCACCTGGACAACGCCACCGTCACGCTGTGGGGCTTGGTGCTCGTGCTGTTGGCGGCCCTGCACTGGGCCGGCGCCAACATGGTGGCCAAGTCGGCCGGTCGCGTGGACATGCTCGGCTTCATGGTGTGGAGCAGCGTGTTCGCCGTGCCGCCGCTGGCCATGCTGAGCCTGGTCTTCGACGGGCCGCAGGCCATTGCCTACGGCCTTTCGCACGCCGGCTGGGTGGCCTGGGCCGCCGTGGCCTGGCAGGCACTGGGCAACACCCTCTTCGGCTACGGGGCCTGGAACTGGCTGCTCGCGCGGCACCCCGCGGCCACCGTCACGCCGATGGCGCTGCTGGTGCCGGTGTTCGGCATGAGCGCCTCGGCCTGGATGCTCGGCGAGCCCCTGCCCGGCTGGAAGCTCCTGGCCGCCACGCTGGTGCTGGCCGGCCTTTCGCTCAACGTGCTGGCCAGCCGCTGGGCCTTGCGCCCCCTCTCCCGAGCGAACGCCGGGCCAGCCGGCCCCCAGGGCACTCGATAGGCAAGACCATGACGACCCACCACACCACACTCAAGCTGCACTACTACCCCAGCAACGCGAGCATGGCCCCGCACATGCTGCTCGCGGAGATCGGTGCTCCCTACGAACTGGTGCTGGTGGACCGCACGAAGGGCGCACACAAGTCGCCCGAGTACCTGAAGCTCAACCCGAACGGGTTGATTCCGGTGCTGCAGGACGGCGACCTCGTGCTCTACGAGTCCGCCGCGATCTGCCTGCACCTGGCAGACAAGTTCCCGCATACCCGCATGGCGCCTGAAGTCGGCACGCCGGAACGCGGCCACTTCTACAAGTGGCTCATGTGGCTCACCAACACGCTGCAGGCCACGCTCACGCTCTACTTCTACCCAGAGCGCTGGGCCAATGGCGAAGCCGGCACGCGCGTGGTGAAGGAGCTGGCCGAAAGCAAGGTCGGCGCCATGCTCGACCAGCTGGATGCCGAGTTCGCACGCCACCGCGGCTTCTGGCTGATGGGCGAGCACTACACCGCGCTCGACCCGTTCGCCTTGATGCTGTGCCGCTGGACGCGTGGCTTCGACCGGCCGGCGCGCAACCTGCCGCACCTGGGGCCCTATCTGCAGCGCGTGCTCAAGCGGCCGGCGATCGGGCGGGCGTTCGAGGCGGAGCGGTTGCCTTTGCCGTGGGTTTGAGGGAGTTGGAGTCTCAAGGCCCTGGTTCTTGCTGTTGCTGTTCATCTTGTCGAGGAGGCAGCCCGCCGGGAAGTGCGCCCGGCAGCGCAGTCCCCTTTGGTGTCCGCATAACTTCGCTACGCGAAGTGAGCGGACCCCGGCTTCGCACACTTTCTTGCCCAAGAAAGGGAACCCAAAGAAGGGCCCCCCGACTGTGCACAGACGGGGCCCCGGTTTACAAAGTGATTGACGAGCCGGCCTAGGGGCCGGCTACACCGCTGCGTACCGGCCCCATCCGTTTGCTTGTATCGAGGGGCCGCAGCGGTCCACATCACTCCTTCAACAACCCCTCCGCCACCAGCACCTCCCGCACCTTCGGCCGCGCCGCCACGCGTTGCAGGTATGCGCTCAACGATGGGTAGCCCTTGAGCCCGATGCCCAGCAGGTTGGCCCAGTTGACGATCACGTAGCAGTACGCGTCCACCGCTGTGAACTGCTCACCCAGCAGGTAGCTGCGTGAAGCCAGGCGCTGGTCGAGCTCCGCAAGGCGCGTGGCGAGTTTTTCCTTTGCGGTCTTCACGGTGGAATCGGCCGTTTCCTTGTGCCACAGCCAGGGGCTGAACACCTTGTGCAGCTCGCTGCTCACGAAGGTGATCCATTGCTGCGCCTCGAAGCGCTCGCGCGTGCCGGGCTTGGGCATCAGCTGCCCTTTCGGGTCCTGGTCGGCCAGGTACTGGATCAACGCGCCCACCTCGGTGTGGAGGCTGCCGTCGTCGAGCTCCAGCATCGGCACGTAGCCGCGCGGGTTGACGGTGTAGTAGTCGGTGCCGTCTTCGAGCTTGTGCGCCATGAGGTCGACCTTGGCCAGCTCGAGCGGCAGGCCGGCCTCGCGGGCCACGATGTGCACGGCCTGCGAGCAGGCGTTCGGGGTGAAGTAGAGCTTCATGCGGGTCCTCTTCGTCAAAAGGGGTTGAGCGGGTGACGCAAGATTAGGATTGCAGCCACGCAATGGAAATAGGCCACCATGCAAGCACTGAATGCACCAGCGCAATACCGCCTGCAGGCAGCCGACCTCGAAGTGCTGCTGGCGCTCACCCGCACGGGCACGCTGGCTGATGCCGCGCGGCGACTGGCCGTGGATGCCTCCACCGTTTTCCGCTCGGTGCAGCGCATCGAACGGCAGTTGGGCACGCGCCTGTTCGAACGCTCGCGCAACGGCTACCTGCCTTCGGAGCAGGCCCTGGCCATTGCCCAACATGCCGAGCGCATCGAAGCCGCGCTCGAAGCCGCGCGAGCCGCAGCACAGCGGCCTGGCGATGCGGTGGCCGGGCTGGTGCGCATCACCACCACCGACACGCTGGCGCACGGCCTGGTGATCCCGCACCTCGGCAGCCTCAAGGCCCGGCACCCCGAGCTGCGGCTGGAGCTCAATGCCACCAACGAAGTGGTCAACCTCACACGGCGCGATGCCGACATCGCCCTGCGCGCCACGAAGCGCCCGCCCGACCACCTGGTGGGCCGCCAGCTCGGCATATTGCGCGTGGCGGTGTACGGCCGCGCCGAATGCCTGAAGGGCCACATCGGCCCGCTCGACGGCTACCCGTGGATCGCCCCCGACGAAGCGCTGCCCGAGCACCCTTCAGTGCGCTGGCGCCGCAAGCAGCTGCCGCGCGTGACGCCCATGCTGCTGGCCAACAGCATCTCGATGGTGGTGGGCGCCGTGGTGGCGGGCCTGGGCATCGGCCTCCTGCCGGTGTTCCTGGCCGAGCGGCACACGGGCTTGCAGGCCCTCACCGAACCACTGGCCGATTGCGAGACCGAGATCTGGCTGCTCACGCACCCCGAGTCACGCCACCTCCGACGCATCGCCACGGTGGCCTCGCACCTGGCCGAGCACATATCGCTGCCGTAGCGGCGCTTCAAAACCGCCCGGTGACGCGCAGCTTCTCCAGCCGCAGCGCAACCTCCTGCTGCAGGTCGACGACGCGTTGCCGCAAGGAGGCGGCTTCGGTCTCGTCCGTTGCAGCCTGCAGCCGTCGCTTCAGTGCTTCGATTTCGCGCAGCATCTGCACCTCGTGCGGCACCACGCCCGCATCCTTGAGGATCTTGAAGCCCATGCGCAACTCGATGGGCGTTTCCTCGTAACCGTCGCCGAAGCGAAGCGGCTTGCCGTAGCTGGGTGCGGCCTTCAGCTCACCCGAGGCTTCGCTTTCGCCCAGGTGCCGGGCAATCTCTTCGTCGAGCGTGGGCATGCGCGTGTTCGTTCAGTGCAGTTGCGCAGCCCAGTGCTGCGTGAGCGGCGTGGTGGGCTTGGCCAGCCGCCGCTCGTTGAGCAGCGCACGCCCCAGCCCCTTGTGCTGCGTGCTGCGCGCCGCGGCGGCCAGCAGCGTCTGGTCGATGAAGTCGCGCTGCGCATGGCTGCCGCCGAAGTGGTGCGCAATGGAGCGCACCGGCTGCAGCTGGGCGATCGCTTCTTCGTACCGGCCCATGGCGAACGCAAGCAACCCGCGCATCAGCGGCAGGCCCACCTCGCGTGCCATCGCCTTGTTGGCGCCTTCGTGGCGCTCGGCCCGCCTGGCCGATTCAGCCAGCAACACCTCGGCCTGCGCCACCTCGCCGCTGCCGATGAACGCCAGCAGCGCATGCAGGTCATTGAAGGCATAGAAGCCGGTGGCCGCGGCGTCCTGCCGCCACGCGGCTGCATTGGCCGCCCAGCGCTCTGTGCCGGCATCGGCCCCCAGCAGGTGCAGCCGCCACAGCATCGCCGTGGCATCCACCCGTTGCAGCGTCACGTCCACCGCGGCCTGCGTGGCGATCTGCTCGTCGTAGATCTGCAGGGCGCCTGCGAAGTCCAGTGTCTCGAGGTGAAAGAGCGCGAGGTGCCACCAGTTGTGGCCCGCCAGGCCGTTGTCGTCTTCGGCCCAGCAGCTGCGCCGCGTGCTGAGCCAGGCGCGGCCCTCTTCGTGGCGGCCCTGCATCTCCATCACGTGCGCCACCGCATGGATGGCCCAGGGCACGCACACGCTGCCGCCTGCCGCTTCACGCCCCACCTGCTCGGCCTGCGGGTAGAGGTTGCATTCCTCGAGCCCGAAGGCATACATGCCCAGCGCATAGGGGTAGAGCTCGTCCGAGCGGTCCCATTCGGGCAGCACGCGCGCGACGCGCTGGCGCAGGTTGCGCGCATCGCCGCGGTAGAAGTCGAACAGGTGCGCGAGCTGCAGCGCCAGCAGGTCGCGCGGGTGCTGGGTCAGAACGGCGTCCCAGGCCGCACAGGCGCCGTGCCAGTCGCCGCCGAAGCAGCGGTGGGCGGCCGCCAGGTGGGCGCGCTCACGCTCGTTGGCCCCGGCGGCCAACGCCTCGGCCCTGGTGAGCGCGGCGTGGGCGTCGGGCAGCAGCTTGTGCTCGGTGATGGAGAGCAGGAAGCCCGCGCGCACCACGTGCGGCAGCATCCACTGCGGGTCGGCGACGCTGGCCGCGTCGAGGTCTTCGAGCGGCGTGCCGTAGAAGGAGGCCAGGCGCCAGTAGGCGCGTTCGAGGTGGTCCACCGCGGCCTGTGACCGGGTGCTGACCGCGCAGCCGCGAGCATCGGTTTTCATGGATGGCTCACTCTCCTTGCCCCCGCGGGGGCGGCTGGGCGCAGCGCGGCCGTGGGGACACTCATGGGCTGCGGGCGACGATAACGCCGCCCGCATGACTACGCTTGCGGTGGGGTCGGCCAAGGCCTTTGCGGCCCGCGCATCTGCTCCCAGGCCCGGGCCACCTGCAGCACGCCCAGGTCGTCGAAGCGGCGGCCGGCGATCTGCAGGCCGATGGGCAGGCCCTCGCCCGTGTAGCCGCAGTTGATGGACGCGGCCGGCTGCTCGCTCATGTTGTAGACCAGCGTGAAGGCGATGTGGTCGAACGGGCGTGTCACGTCGTTGGTGGGGCACGGCAGCTCGGCGGCGAAGGCCGGCATAGGTGCGGTGGGCGAGAGCACGTAGTCGAAGGCCTGCGTGGCCGCCACGGTGGCCTCGCGAATGGTGAGCATCTGGCTGTAGCCCTTGAACACCTCTTCGCCGCTCAGGTGGGCGCCGCCTTCGGCCCAGGCGCGGATGAAGGGCAGCACCTTGTTGCGCCGCGCTTCGGGCAAGGCGCCCATGTCGATCCACGAGCGCATGCGCCAGAAGCGGTCCACGCCTTCGATCATCGAGCGCTGGCACCACGGCGCGATGGGCTCGACGATGGCCCCGGCCGCTTCGAACTGCCGGGCCGCGGCCACCACCGCGGCCTGCACCTCGGGCTCCACCGGCGTGCCCCAGCCCGCGTCGAGCCACAGGCCCACGCGCAACCCCCTCAGCTCGCGCCCTTCGAGCTGGGCCTGCCATTCGATGGACTGGTACGGCAGGCTCATGTGGTCGCGCCAATCGGGGCGCGAGAGCACCTGCATCAGCAGCGCCGAGTCGGCCACGGTGCGCGTCATCGGCCCCGCCACGCGGGCGGGGTAAGGCGGCTTGATGGGAATGCGGCCCAGGCTGGGCTTCAGGGTGAAGAGGCCGCACCAGCCGGCCGGCAGCCGCACCGAGCCGCCGATGTCGGTGCCCACGTGCAGCGGGCCGTAGCCCGCGGCCGCGCCGGCTGCGGCACCCGAGCTGGAGCCGCCGGGGTTCTTGCGCAAATCCCAGGGGTTGCGCGTGAGCGGGTGGAAGCTCGACAGGCCCGAGGACAACATGCCGTAGTCCGGCATGGTGGTCTTGCCGAGGAACACCGCACCGGCCTCGCGCAGCCGCGCCGCCGGGGGTGCGTCTTCAGGCGCGGGCACCAGCTCGGTGGCCGCGGTGCCCAGCGGCACCGGCACGCCGCGCGTGGCGATGTTCTCCTTCAGCATGGTGGGCACACCGTCCACCTCGCCGAGCGGCCGGCCGGCGAGCCAGCGCGCTTCTGAATCGCGCGCCATCGCCAACGCCACGTCGGCATCGAGTGCGTAGGTGGCCGCAAGGTGCGGCTCCCAGCGCGCGATGTGATCGAGCACGGCCTGCGTGGCCTCCACCGGCGAGGCCTGCTTGTTGCGGTAGAGCCCGATCAGCTCGACCGCGCCCAGTTCATGCAGATCAGCCATGGCGTTCGCTCACTGCCACGAGACGGTGGCCATGTCGTTCGCAAACACCGGCGAGCTGCTCCACAAGCCCTTGAGCTTCGCGTTGCCCACCGCGAACTGCGGCAGCTGGAACAGCCAGGCGTTCACCGCGTCGGTGGCGAGCATGCGCTGCGCGTCGCCGATGAGCCTGGTGCGCTCCTTCGCGTTGGTGGTCTCGTTGTACTTCTTCATCAGCGCCTGGAAGGGCTTGGAGTCGTAGCCGAAGTAGTACTGCGGGTTCGCGTAGACCATGACGTCCAGCGGCTCGACGTGGCTCACGATCGAAAGGTCGAAGTTGCCCTTGAAGGTGCCCGAGAGCCACTGCGCCCACTCGACGTTTTCGATCTTCGCGACGATGCCCATCTTGGCCAGCTGCGCCGCGACGATCTCGCCGCCCTTGCGCGCGTATTGCGGCGGTGGCAGCGTGAGCGAGAGCTGCAGCGGCGTGGCCACGCCCGCTTCCTTGAGCAAGGCCTTGGCCTTCTCGAGGTTGTAGGGGTAGGTGCCGGTGAGATCCACGTAGCCCGCGTCGCTGGGCACCATGTGGCTGCCGATGGGCTGGCCGTAGCCGTCCATCGCGCCGTCGATCAGCGCCTTGCGGTCGATGGCATGGGCGATGGCGCGGCGCACGCGCACGTCGTCGAGCGGCTTCTTGCGGTTGTTGATGCTGAGCATGGTCTTGCCTTCGGTGCCGCCCACGGCCACCGAAAAGCGCGGGTCGCTCTTGAACTGCGCCAGGCTCTGCGAGGCCTGGAAGCGCGGGAAGGCGTCCACGTCGCCGGCCAGCAGCGCAGCCACCTGGGCGGCCGGGTCGTTGATGAAGCGGAAGGTCACGCGCTTCAGCTTCACCGCGGCGGCGTTGCGGTAGCCGTCCCACCTGTTGAGCGTGACGGCCGAGCCCTTGGCCCAGCTGCCGAACACGAAAGGCCCGGTGCCCACCGGCCTGGTGGCGGTGCCGGGTGCGCTCTTGGGGTCGAGGATCACCGCGGTGTTCTCGCCCATGCGGAACAGGAAGTCGCCGTCGGCGTTGTTGAGCGTGACGATCACCGTGTGCGGATCGGGCGTATCGATGCGCGCGATGTTGTCGAACACCTGCTTCTTGGCCTTGTTGGTGGAGCCCTCTGCCTTGGCCCGCTCGAAGCTCCATTTCACGTCGGCCGAGTCGAAGGCTTCGCCGTCGTGGAACTTCACGCCGCGGCGCAGCTTGAAGGTGTAGGTCTTGCCGTCGGGCTCGAGCTTCCAGCTTTCGGCCAGCAGCGGGCTCACCGTGCCGTCCATGTTGATCTTCGTGAGGCCTTCGAGCACGTTGTAGTGCACGATCTCGCCGATGGCCGCGGCCGGCGCGGTGGTGGGGTCCAGGCCCGGCGGCTCGAGCGTGATGCCGATGACGGCCGTGTCCTTGCGGCCTTGCGCGGCAGCGGCCAGCGCCAGTGCGCTCGAAACGACGAACACGGCGGCGGCACGAAGCGGGAACCTCATGGATGCTTTCTCCTGTTGGGGCTGGCGGTCACGGACGCGCCATCATGACAAAACCGGCGGCAAGGCGTCGAGCAGCGTGCGGGTGTAGGCGTGTTGTGGCTCGCAGAACACTTGCTGCGGCGGCCCCTGCTCCACGATGCGCCCGTGCTGCATCACGGCCACCTCGTCGCACACGTGGTCCACCACCGCGAGGTCGTGGCTGATGAGCAGGTAGCTGATGCCGAACTGCTCGCGCAGGTCCTGCAGCAGGTTGAGCACCTGCGCCTGCACCGAAACGTCGAGCGCGCTCACCGGCTCGTCGGCCACGATGAGCCTGGGCCGCGTGATGAGCGCCCGCGCGATGGCGATGCGTTGCCGCTGGCCGCCGGAGAACTCGTGCGGGTACTTCTGCGCATCACCAGCGCGCAGGCCCACGGCTTCTAGCGACTCGGCCACGCGCGCATCGCGCTCGCTCTTGTGCACGCCGCCCAGCGCCGCCAGCGGCTCGGCCACGATGGTGCCCACGCGCTGGCGCGGGTCGAGGGAGCCGTATGGGTCCTGGAACACCATCTGGAAATCGCGCCGCGCATGGCGCAGCCCGGCGCGCGGCAGCGCATGCAGGTCGGTGCCGGCCAGCAGCACCTGGCCGGCGTCAGGCTTCTCGAGCGCCATCACCACCCTCGCGAGCGTGGACTTGCCCGAGCCCGATTCGCCCACGATGCCCAGGCTGCGGCCGGCCTCCAGCCGCAGGCTCACGCCGTTGAGCGCGTGCACCACCGGCCGCGCATGGAACAGGCTCTCGCGCGGCAGGCGGTAATGGCGCACCACGTCGCGCACGTCGAGCAGCGGCGGCCCGTTCATGCGCACGTCTCCAGCACGTCGTCGATGCGGATGCAGCGCGCATGGTGGCCGGGCCCCACGTCGAAGGCCGGCGGCAGCGCGGTGCGGCACGCCGGCACCACCCACGGGCAGCGGTCGGCGAACGGGCAGCTGTCGCGCGGCAGGTCGGCGAGGTCGGGCACGCGGCCGGCAATGGTGGGCAGCCGCTCGCCGCGCCCTCGCCCCAGGCGGGGGCGTGCCGCGAAGAGCCCGCGGCTGTAGGGGTGGGCCAGCCGCTTGAACACCTCGGCCGTGGGCCCGCTTTCGACCACGCTGCCGCCGTACATCACCATGAGGCGCTGCACGTGCCCGGCCATCAACGCGAGGTCGTGCGACACGAGCAGCAGCCCCATGCCCGCCTCGCGCACCAGCTCGCCGATGAGCGAGAGCACCTCGCGCTGCGTACTCGCATCCAGCGCCGTGGTGGGCTCGTCGGCGATCAGCAGCCCGGGCCCGCAGGCCAGCGCCATGGCGATGGTGACGCGCTGCCGCTGGCCGCCCGACAGCTGGTGCGGGTAGGCGTCGAGCCTTTGCGCGGCCTGCGGCAGCTGCACGCGCTCCAGCAGGCGCAACGCCTCGGCCCGCGCCGAAGCCGCGCCCAGGCCCTTGTGCAGCCGCAGCGGCTCGGCCACCTGGTGGCCGACGGTGTGCAGCGGGTTCAAGGCCGTCATCGGCTCCTGGAACACCATCGCGATGCGGTGGCCGCGCAGCGTGCACAGCGATGCGTCTGCCATGCCGACGAGCTGCTGCCCGTTGAAGCGGATGCTGCCGCCCACCGCCGCGCCTTCGGGCAGCAACCCCATCACCGCCAGCGCCGTCATCGACTTGCCGCAACCCGACTCGCCGATGAGCCCCAGCGTTTCGCCGCGCTGCATGGTGAAGCTCACGCCCCGCAACGCTTCCGCCTCGCCACGCGGCGTGCGCAGCCGCACCCGCAGGTCTTCGACTTCGAGCAACGGCGTCACAGGGTTCAGCGGTGTCATGCGGCGGCTGTCAGCAGGTCCACGTAAGCACCGCGCAGCAGCTGGCCCTCGTCGATGCCGAGCTGCTGCAGCAATGCCTGCGCCTCGGCCACGCCGGCCGCTTCGTCTTCGCCTTCCTTCAGCACCACCTCGAGCTCGAGGAACTGGCCGAGGCCTTCGACGGCATCGAGGTGGATGCGCGTGCGCCCGGCCAGCCACAGCTCGCGCCGCTTGCGCACGCGGCCGCTCACGCCGCCATGAGCCAGCGTGAGCACCTCGCGCAGCGTGTCGGGCGAGGCGGTGGGCGAGCGCACGTAGAACGAAGCCTTCGGGCCGGCTTCGTCGGTGCGTTGGTAGAAGATGAGCTCGCCCTCATGGGCAGAGAACGCACGCAGCTTCAAACGGCCCTGCGCGCAGGGAAAGAAGGTGTCGTCCTGCGCGATGCGTTCGGGCCCTCGCACGCCGGCAATGCGGCGCACCGCGGGGCGCAGCGCTTCGATGCCTTGCGGCAGCCGTGCCTTGATCTCGATGTTGCGTGCCATGTGTTTGTTGTTGGTATGCGTGGTGTGTTCAGCGCTGCCTGGCCAGGCGCGGGTCGAGCAGGTCGCGCAGCCCGTCGCCCAGCAGGTTGAGCCCGAGCACCGAGAGCGCGATGGCCAGCCCCGGGTAGATGGCGAGTTGCGGTGCCTGGAACATCTGCGTCTGCGCCTCGTTGAGCATGCGGCCCCACGAAGGCTGCGGCGGCTGCGTGCCCAGGCCCAGGTAGGACAGCGCCGCCTCGGCCAGGATGGCGGTGGCGAACTGGATGGTCATCTGCACGATGAGGATGGGCGCGATGTTGGGCAGCACGTGCTCGAGCGTGATGCGCGCATGGCCCTTGCCGCAGGCCTGGGCCGCGAGCACGAATTCGCGTGCCCACACGGCGTTGGCGGCGCCGCGGGTGATGCGCGCGAAGACGGGGATGTTGAAGATGCCGATGGCCACCACCGACGTGACGAGGCCCGGGCCGTAGATGGCTGTGAGCATGATGGCGGTGAGGAGCGCGGGGAAGGCGAAGGTGAAGTCGGAGGCGCGCATCACGAGTTCTTCCACCCAGCCTTTCTGGGCGGCGGCGATGGCGCCCAGCGTGACGCCCAGGAGGACGCCGATGGCTACCGCGATGACTCCGACCGCGATGGAGTTCTGGGCGCCGACCATGAGGAGGGTGGCGACGTCTCGGCCTAGGGAGTCGGTGCCTAGCCAGTGGGTTGGGGTGGGGGGGTGGAGTTTTTGGGGGATGTTGAGGTCGGTGGGGTTGTGGGGGGTCCAGATGAGCGACAGGGCTGCTGTGAGGAGCAGGAGCGTGACCAGCGTTGCGCCCAGGAGGAAGCTGCGGTGGTGTTTGGCTTGGGGCCAGAACGTTTTCATGTGTTCTTTGTTTTTGTTGTGGGTGTGTTTTGTCGAGGAGACAGCCCGCCGGGAATCCGCCCCGGCAGGCGGGTAACTTTCTTCTGCGGGGGCCCAGAAGAAAGTCACCAAAGAAGAGGGCCTGAACCGCATTCGGCCCTTGCTTCTCTTGAGACCCCGCCCGACATCCACCGCGATACGCCTTGGCTCTCTCGCCCAAGGTACCGTCGTTCCGCTGGCTTCTCAGTAGCGCTGCTAGTGCCGGCCTCCCAGGCCGGCGCGTGAAGGTCCTGGCCTTCATCTGGTTCGTGGCGAACCGCCACAGTCCGTTCGCCCTGATGTACCGAAGGGCCGCAGCGGTCTGCGCGGGGCGGCCGGCCCCAAGCCGGCTCGTCGAACAAGCTTTTGGGTCCCCTTCTGTGCCGCCTGCGGGGCGTCGTGACATGAGGGTTGCCGCGTAGCGGTCAGGCAAAGCTGTCTGAGCCCCGCAGGCGCGAGTTCTTTGCCTGCCCTCATGGCACAAGCTCCGCAGGGTAGTCCGCCCGTTCAGGGCGGACCGAGCACGGCAGGGTGCCCTTTTCTTTGGTGACTTTGGTGCCTGCGTAACTTCGCTGCGCGAAGTGAGCAGGCCCCCGCTTCGCGAGCTCTTGGGCACGCAAAAGAAAGCTACCCCGCTGCCGGGCGCGCATCCCGGCGGGCTGCCACATCGACAAGACACCCCCCGCAAAGAAGCACCTATCCATACCGGCGCAACCTCGGATCAATCACCCCATACAAAACATCCACCACAAAGTTCACCGCCACCACCACCCCCGCCAACAACATCACCACATTGCGAACCACCACCAGATCCCGATTCGCAATCGCCTGGAACACCAACCTCCCGATCCCCGGCAGATAGAACACGTTCTCCACCACGATGGTCGCCGTCAGCAAGCTCGCAAACTGCAACCCCATCACCGTCACCACCGGCACCATCGCATTGCGCAACACGTGCCGCCACAACGCGGCCCGTGCGGACAAGCCCTTGGCCCGCGCCGTGCGCACGAAGTCCTCGCGCTGAACCTCCAGCACCGAAGACCGCACGATGCGCGCCAGGATGGCGGCCTGCACCGAAGCCAGCGCCACCGCCGGCAGCACCAGCGCCTTCAAGGCCGGCCAGAAGCCGCCGCCGGCCTCTTCGGTCCAGCCCGGGAAGCCGCCCGCCGAAAACCAGCGCAGCTGCACCGAGAACACCAGGATCAACAGAATGGCGAACCAGAAGTTGGGAATGGCGATGCCCAGCTGGCTGAAGGCCATCACGCCGAAGTCGCCCCACTTGTTGTGGTTGGCCGCGGCATACAGGCCCAGCGCGAGCGCCGCCACGGTGGTCAGCAGCATCGCCAGCACGGCCAGCGGCAGGCTCACCACCAGCCGTTCGCCGATCAGCTCTGAAACGGGCGTGCCGTAGGCCACGCTGGTGCCCAGGTCGCCGCTCGACAAGCCCAGGAGCCACGCGCCGTAGCGCACCAGCGCCGGCTCGTCGAGCCCGAGTTCGGCGCGCAGGGCCGCCACCGCCTCGGGCGTGGCCGTGTCGCCCAGCCTCACCAGCGCGGCATCGCCGGGCAGCACCTCCAGCACGAAGAAGATCACCGCCGACGCACACAGCAAGGTGGCGGCAAAGGTGAGCACGCGCTTGAACAGAAACCAGCTCATCAAGAGGGAAAGCCGCGTTACGCGAGGAGGGGCGCCGCAGCGTATCCTGTTTGCTGCTGGGTCGACAAGCACGCCAGCCAGCAGTCAGTCAGCAGCAGGAGTCCGTGGTGACGACACGACCAGCAGACGACCAGGCGCTCATCCCGTTCGAGACGCGCCGCATGTACATCGGCGGGCTGTGGTGCGAAAGCACCAGCCGCGAAACCATCGAGCTCGTGAACCCGTCGGACGGCAGCAGGCTCGCCGACATCGCCCGCGGCGGGCCTGCCGACGTGGACGCAGCCGTGAGTGCCGCGCGCGGTGCACTGGAAGGCGACTGGGGCCGGCTCAGCGCCGCCGAGCGCGGCCGCTTCCTGCTGGCCATGAGCCAGCGCGTGCTCGAACATGCCGACGAGCTGGCGCGGCTCGAAGCGCTGGACGTGGGCAAGCCGCTGAAACAGGGCCGGGCCGATGCCGTGGCGCTGGCGCGCTACCTCGAGTTCTATGCCGGCGCGGCCGACAAGGTGCACGGCCAGACGCTGCCCTTCGCCAACGGCTACGCCGCGCTCACGCTACGCGAGCCGCATGGCGTGACCGGCCACATCATTCCGTGGAACTACCCCATGCAGATCATCGGCCGCAGCGTGGGCGCGGCGCTGGCCATGGGCAATGCCTGCGTGCTCAAGCCCGCCGAAGAGGCCTGCCTCACCGCGCTGGCCTTCGCGCGCATCGCGGCCGAGGTGCACCTGCCGGCCGGCGCGCTGAACGTGGTACCGGGGCTGGGTGAAGAAGCGGGGGCCGAGCTCTCGGCCCACCCCGGCGTGGACCATCTTTCGTTCACCGGCTCGGTGGCCACCGGCGCCATGGTGCAGGCCGCTGCCGCCAGGCACGCGGTGCCGGTGACGCTGGAGCTGGGCGGCAAGAGCCCGCAGATCGTGTTTGCCGATGCCGACCTCGAGGCCGCCCTGCCCTACCTCGTGAACGCCGGCATCCAGAACGCCGGGCAGACGTGTTCGGCCACCTCGCGCCTGCTGGTGGAGCGGCCGGTGTACGACACCGTGCGCAACCTGCTGGCCGAGCGCTACCGCGCGCTGAAGGTGGGCCCGGCCCTGGCCGACCTCGACGTGGGCCCGGTGATCGCCAGGCGCCAGCAGACCGTCATCGAGCGCTATCTGCAGCTCGCGGTGGACAGCGGCCTGCCCATCGTGGCGCAGGGCGAGCTGGTGGGCGATGCGCCGGAAGAAGGCTTCTACGTGCGGCCCACGCTCATCGACCACGTGCCGCCCGAGCACGCCTTGGCGCAGGAAGAGATCTTCGGCCCCGTGCAGGTGCTCATGCCATTCGACGGCGAAGCCGAGGCCCTGCGCATTGCCAACGGCACACCCTATGGCCTGGTGGCCGGCGTGTGGACGAGCGACGGCGCCCGCCAGTGGCGCATGGCCAAGGGCCTCAAGTGCGGCCAGGTGTTCGTCAACAACTACGGCGCCGGCGGCGGCATCGAACTGCCCTTCGGCGGCGTGAAGCATTCGGGCCATGGACGCGAGAAAGGCTTCGAGGCGCTGTACGGCTTCTCGCGTTTGAAGACGGTGGCCATTCACCATGGTTGATGGGGAATCGGCGACGAATTCATTCACCGCGGAGGCGCAGAGTTTCCACAGCCTATGAGGAGAAGGCACGCATGACCGGACGACTGCAAGACAAGATCGCCATCGTGACCGGCGGGGCCTCGGGCTTCGGCGCCGGCATCGTGCGCAAGTTCGTGGCCGAGGGCGCGCAGGTGCTCATTGCCGACCGCAACCTCGAAGCCGCGCTCGACGTCGCCGCCTCGGTGGGCCCGGCCGCCCGTGCATTGCGCGTGGACGTGAGCAGCGCCGTCGACACGAAGGTGATGGTCGAAGCCGCGTGGGAACACTTCGGCGGCCTCGACATCCTGGTGAACAACGCCGGCATCGGCCACGTGCCGCAGCCGATGGAAGAGCTGCCCGAAGAAGAGTTCGACCGGCTGTTCGCGGTCAACATGAAGGCGATCTACCTTGCGGCGCGCGCCGTGCTGCCGCACTTCAAGGAGCGCAAGCGCGGCGTGATCCTCAACATGGCTTCCACCGCTGGTGTGAGCCCGCGGCCGCGGCTCACTTGGTACAACGCGAGCAAGGGCTGGGTCATCACCGCCACGCGCTCGATGGCGGTGGAGCTGGCGCCGCTGGGCATACGCGTCGTCGCGCTCAACCCGGTGGCCGGCGAAACGCCGCTGCTCACCACCTTCATGGGTGGCGACACGCCCGAGTTGCGCGCGAAGTTCCTGTCCACCATCCCGATCGGGCGCTTCTCCACGCCTGAAGACCTGGGCAACGCGGCGTGCTTCTTGTGCAGCGATGAAGCGTCGATGATCACCGGCGTGGCCATGGAAGTGGACGGCGGCCGGTGCATTTGAAGTGCTGCAGGAATTCATTCACCGCGGAGGCGCGGAGGACGCGGAGATCCGCAGAGGAACTCGTGTCTTTCTCTGCGAGTCCTCCGCGCTCTCTGCGCCTCTGCGGTGAAGGAGTCTTGACAGCTTTGCTTTCGACATGACAAGGGACACTTCTTTGACCACAACAACGGCCCCCCTGTCCGACACGGACGTCTTCACTGCCCTGCGCCCGCGCCTCTTCTCCATCGCCTACCGCATGCTCGGCACCCGCGCCGACGCGGAAGACGTGCTGCAGGACGCATGGCTGCGCTGGCACGGCAGCGACGCGGCGAGCGTGCAGTCTGCCGAGGCGTGGCTCGTCACCATCGTCACGCGGCTGTCCATCGACCGACTGCGCGCCGCCAAGGCCGAGCGCGAAACCTACGTGGGCTTCTGGTTGCCCGAACCGCTGGTCGAAGAGATCGACGAGCGTTCACCCGAAGCGCTGCTCGAGCAGGCGAGCGACGTGTCGGTCGCCTTCTTGTGGGTGCTGGAGCGCCTGGCCCCTGAGGAGCGCGCCGCCTACCTGCTGCGCGAGATGTTCGAGCAGGACTATGCCGAAGTGGCCCAGCTGCTGGGCAAGAACGAAGCGGCCGTGCGGCAGATGGTGAGCCGCGCCGCCAAGCGCGTGCAGGAAGAACGCCCGCGCTTCGACGTGACGCCCGCCGCACACCGTGCGTTGCTGGAGAAGTTCATCAACGCTGCGCGCAGCGGCCAGCGCGACGCGATCAAAGCACTGCTGGCCGACAACGTGGAGCTGGTCGGCGACGGCGGCGGCAAGGTGCCGTCGTTCGGCAAGGTGCTGCGCGGCGCCCATCGCATCGCCAACCTGTTCTGGGCGCTGTGGCGGCGGCTGGGCGACGGGGTCAGCTACCGGCTGGTGCAGATCAACGGCGAGCCGGGGTTGCTGCGGTATGTGGACGGGCAGCTGGAGTCGGCGCAGGCGTTTGCGACCGATGGGGAGCGGATCACGGCGATTTATGCGGTGAGGAATCCTGACAAGTTGGTGGGGATTGCGCGGGCAGGAGGGTAACCACACGAGCGAGGAGTTTGCGGGGCTTGAAGGGGCTCGATGAGATCACTTGCGTCAGTTAAGCGTTGCCAACTGATCGCCATATGAAAATCTCTTCAAGTACCCCAAAGACTCGCCGCTCACCTACTACCTGCGGCCAAGGATCGATACCGGGAGTGGTGCAGCTAATCCAAGATACAGAAGGGAGCGCGAGATGATAGATAACATCGGCCAATCGGCATCAGGCCTCATGAAGTCACTCCTTACTTGTGCGCCACTTCTAGGTCCCGTGCTTGCCGCGCTAGTCGCAATTGTTGGCTTTGGCATCACGCACACACTCACGTCAAGGCGTGATATCAGCGCCGAAAAGAGAAAAGTGCGGATTTCCTTCATGATTGAAGCCTACCGAAAGCTTGAGAGCGGCTCCTGTCGTGGACCAAATGCGGCCAAGTACTCTGAAGCCTTTCACTCTGCCCTCGCAGACATTCAACTTCTTGGCTCTCCCACTCAAGTTGCGATTGCTCGCAAGATGGCGAGTGCGCTCGGTACAGGCACCGGAGAGCCTGTCACGATCAATGAGTTGCTCAACGCTCTCCGCGAAGAACTTCGCAGTGAATTGAATCTGCCGAAGGTCAGTGATCAACTCGTCATTCTTCGCAGTCCCGAAGAACTAGGTCCATCAGGTCCAGCCCAGAGGCCCGACATCTCCGTCAAGGGCAACTGAACCCTTTCGAATTTCTTGCTCAAGCGCTGTCACAACCCAGCACACCACCACGTCTTGATGGATGTAGACGGCCGCAAGGTGCGGCCGCCACGCAAGCCAAACCAAAAGGGACTCCGTCATGACCGCTCACTCCGCCCGCCTGCCCTACTTCCAGCTCGCTCCAAAGGCCTTTCAGGCCATGCTCAACTTCTCCGGCGCGTTGCGCAAGGATCTGCTGGGCGCCCGCCTCGTGGACCTGGTGTTGCTGCGCGTTTCGCAGATCAACGGCTGCGGCTACTGCATCGACATGCACTGGCGCGACCTGATCAAGCTCGACGCCGACCCGCGCCACCTCAACGCCGTGGCCGGCTGGCGCGAGGCGCCCTTCTTCACTGACCGCGAGCGTGCGGCGCTGCGCTGGGCCGAGGCCGTGACGTTGATTCCGCAGCGCGACCCCAGCGACGAAGACTTCGCCGAGCTGAAGCAGCACTTCACCGACCAGGAGATCGCCGAGCTCGGCTTCGTGATCGCCAACATCACCGCGTGGAACCTGCTCAACGTGAGCTTCCGCAACCCGATGCCGGAAAACGCCTGACGCTCAGTAGCAGCAACGGCCCGGCAGGGTTCAGCGCAAAAGGGTTCGAGACATGGCACTGCGTGAGGTGCATGTCTCTCCCTTGCTTCAGCACATGGCCTTTCCCGCTCGAGATTGGGACACCGGTGCGCAATCGCGGCGATAAGCTTGCGTGCCATATCCACAACCGCGAGCGGCCTTGCTTCATGCAAGGTCCAACTGATGAGCGCTTCCAACACCAGGCAACGCGCCGTGCCGATTGCCACGTTCGTATTCGGCCTTGCCCTGGGCGCCGGGCTGACCTTGTGGCTCACCAGGCAGGGCTCAGTGTTTCGCGCTGAAGAGCCGAGTCCGGGGCAAGAGATCTTTGGAGTGGTGGACGAAGAAGTGCTCTCTCTGACGTACAGCACGGAACGGTTGACGTTCACAGCACAGAGGTCGAGACCCAACGACAGGTTCGCCGTGCAGTTGACCTATGCCGACGGCAAGGCAGCTCAACAATGCCTTGCATCACCGGCGCTGGAAGGGCACCTGCCCGCGCTGACGAAGCTCGTCGTGAAGCGAGTCGTGCCAATGGATCAGGTGGCAGCACAGCACCCCATTCGGCTGGGAACGCTTCAGCTGAAAGACAGCGTTGTCAGCGAGCCGATATCCGCGATGGAGTTTCGATCAGCGCCTGATGGTCGCTGGGCTGCTGTTTCCTACGGTGGCAGCTTCTTCGAAACCACCATCCCTGTTGCAACGCTTGCGGCGTTGGAATCCGTCTGCAAAGCCCCAGCACAGCACTGATCGCAGCGGCTGCCGGCTCCAGCCGGTGATGCCGTTGCCTCACCCGCGAGGCGCCATGCGCGTCTCCAGCGGCTTGGGCTGATAGCCCGGCAGGAACGCACAGCCCGCACCGAAGCGCGCTTCGTAGCCCTTGCAGCTCGACGCCACGCCTTCAGGAGTGGGCTTGTCGCCGAGCTCGACCCACTGCAGCAACGCATCGAAGAGAGTGGGATAGATCGGGTCGCCCAGGTAGCTGTGCTCGCGGCTTTGCACGAAGGTCTGTACGAGCTTCTTTCCGCCCGCGCCCCGCTCCATGGTCTGTCGGAACTTCGACTCCAACTCGACGAATGCAGTGGGATCGTTCACGCCGTGCACCGTGAGCACAGGCACGCCGATGCGGCCGGTGAGGTCGGCGTCGACACTGAAGGCCGCCACGGCCTGCGGGTCGGCGCGGTAGCGCAGCACGCGGGCGTTGAGCTCGGCATCGTCGCCTGAGCCCGTGTAGCGCACGCGTTCGTTGTCGAAGGGGTTCTTGCCGTCGGTGCGGTTCTGCACGATGTCCTGGAAGTGCCAGGTGGCCCAGTTGAGATGGGCCAGCACCGAGCTTTCAGGGATGCGGATCACGTCGACGATGGTCTTGAGCTTTTGCGCCTGCTCGGCGCTGCGCTCGGCAGCAGGCTTGCGCAGGCCCAGGCATTCGTCGGCTCGCCTGGCAAGCTCGGCACGCGTGAGCTTGCTGTCGGGCGGCAGGCCCATCCACAGCGGGTATTGCGGCTCGTCGGCCTTGGGGTGGTTGGCGCAGAGGTATTGATAGACCACGCGCAGGTCGAGGCGGAAGTCATATGAACGCGTGCCGCCGCCGAGCACGCCGCTGGTGAGCAGCACCGCGTCGTAAGGTGACCTTGCCGCGTCGGCCGCGTACATCTCGGCGGCCTTGGCTGCCACGCTGGCACCCCACGACTGGCCGTGCAGCAGCGTGCGCTTCGGCTGCGCCACGTGCTCCACGAAGATGCGACGCACGCGCTCGGTGTCTTCGGCGGCGCTGCGCACCGCCACGCCGCCCTGGCGGAACACCGAGCCGGCCCATGCGTGGCCGGCCTTCACGGTGATGGCCCAGCGTTCGATGTCTTCATCGGCCCGCTCGGGCTTGGGCTCGCCCAGCGCCGGGCCGCCGTGGGCGTGCACCACCAGCACGCCGCTCCAGCGCTCTGGCATGGCAATGAGGTACGGCGCGCCGGCGGAGTCCACGCCGCGCAGGCAGCGCGCGCCTGCGGGCACGCCTTTCGGGCAGGGCGCTGCTTGCGGTGCGGCTTCACCGCTCTTTGCGGCGGTTCGAGCGGCGGGCGAAGGGTTGGTGGTGTGGGTGGAGCAGGCAGCCAGCAGCGCGGCGGCCGCGGCCAGGGTCAGGCGGTACAGCAAGGTTCGTCTCCGTTGTGCATGGGCTCGGTTGTGCCGCCACGGTAGGCAAGGCCGGCCAGGCGGTCAAATACACTGAAACCGTCTTTCCGATACGTTGCAGATATGGAGTTGCGACACCTGCGCTACTTCGTGGAACGCGCAGGAGTGCACGAGGCACCACGGCCGGAGGCAACCACAGCGCAACACGTCAGGCCGACAAAGCGGTCATGAGGCCGCCCGCATCAGATCGCTTCGCCCCGCCGCCCGCACAACTTGTCACACGATCGGGACGCCATCGCCAGGATTGCCTACGCACAATGCCGCCGCCGGGCAAACCCGGCCATGCGACAACATTCAGGAGGAAATCTTGGGCCAGCCCTTCATCGTGCTGGGCGACCGCACGGACCATGGCGGCGTGGTCATCGGCGGCACCATCGGCAGCGACGTGCACGGCAAGCGCATCGCCCGCATCCGCGACATGGTCTCGTGCCCGCGGTGCAAAGGCGTGTTTCCCATCTCCCAGGGCGACCCGTCGATGGTGATCGACGGCGCGCCTGCGGCCTATCACGGCTGCAGGACAGCCTGCGGCGCGGCATTGCTGTCCTCGCAGGCGGTGGCGACCACCACGCCCTCAGGCGGCGCCGGCGCCGGAGCGACGAACGGCCTTGACCGCACGCCCGCAGCCCCTCACGGCTTCGGTGCCATCGGCAGCGGCCTGCTGGCCGGCTACGAGGACGAACCACTTGACGACGCCCATCAGCGCTTCCGGGGCCGCTTCCAGGTGCTGGACCTAGCCTCCGGCGAGCCGCTTGCCATCCAGTCAGTGCGCGTGCGCTCCACCGGGGGGCAGTCCTTCACCGGCAGCACCGACGCTGAAGGTTTCACGCAATGGGTAGAGCGCGACGCTGGCGAAGTGCTGGCCTTCGACGTGATCGAGCCGGGGCAGGCATGACCGAGCCGACCAAGCCCACGCCGCCGCTCGCCACTGGAGGCATGTCCCGCGAGGGCACCACCACGGCCGTCCGGATCAACCGGCCCAACGTGGATTTCGTAGACAAGAAGGTACTGTGCTCTGCGATCTGCAAGTGCAAGAACACGCCCGGCACCGGCAAGGATGGCCGCTCGCTCAAGCAGTCGTGCGTCTCCAACCGGCTCAAGGAACTGGACGATGTACTCGAGCACCGCAGCCCCTACAAACCCGAGGTCAACTACGACATGACGCAGCAGCCACCTGCGCCCATCATGGACAGCGGCGTGGAGACCAAGGGCCATGACTGGCTGCCGGGGTGGATCAGGAAGTGGTGGGATACGCCAGACGAGCAAGGCAACAAGCGCCCGCCGTTCCAAGCGGGCGAAGGCATGGTGCGCCGCCCTGATGTGGTCATCGTGAACGACCCGGCCAGGGGCCCTACACAGGACAACATCAAGCAGGTCGTGGAAATCAAGTTTCCGCCGGACAAGATGGATGACCCTCAACGAGAGGCGTATGCGCAGATTGCTGGAGGCGACAACAAGCTTGTCGAAATGGGGCCGGATGACTGTGACTGCAACCAACCCGATCCAAATCCACCCAAGATTCCAGTCGAACAGCTAGGCCCAGCGGCTGGCGCTGCCAGACTGCTCTACTTGCTGCTGACCAAGCGCCCGCCGCCTGGTTCGATGCCGGCGTACTGAGGACCCGCGATGACTGACCTTCCCTTTGATCCGATCCAGTTGATGCGCGAGCATCCCGAAAAGATGCGAGTGCTCGGCGGTCTTCTCACCAAGCAAGGCCCTCAGGACTACGTGGGCAGCGTGCCGGCCATCACCGGCACCTTGTTCTTCAATGACGCCCATATTCCCGATGTCCGCGAGGCCCTCTGCGCCTGCTTTGATGAGTACGAGACCATCGCCAAGGAACACCTGACTTGGTTGTGGCGCGCAGAACCGCCGGAAGGTCCGGACAAGTTCGCCTATGCAAAAGCACCACCGATGCGCAGCATGGTGAAGCGCATGAACGAAAACGATCTGGTGAGCTTCGCCTACATCAGCGGCAAGCAGCCGCACGAAGCGGGTGACTGGGAGTTCAAAGTGTTTGGCCGGCGCGGCTGGGAAGCCAAGATGGTCGTGCGCGGCACATCCGCACTGCGCTTCAGCATGCCGCTGCTGTACGTCGAGGAGAACCCGACCGCTTTCCAGGCCATGTTCTTGAGCTTCGCCAGGCGCTTGAAAGCCATCCACGGCTACGGCGGACACGGCCTCGTGCTCTCGGCGGTGCGCATGAGCGACAACCAGCCGTTCGAGGCGTACCTGGCCAACATGCTCAATGGACTCGACGTGGGACACCCAGTGGGCGGTGCAACCCACGCTCACGAAGGGATCAAGACCGTTTCATGGCTGACTGCCGTGAACTACGAGATGGTGGAGAAGGTGGGCGGGCTATCGGCGATACGCTCCGAGCTCCCGATGAACTGGTTTGCGCTTTACGACTACGGCGCCGGCTTGGTGATCCAAGCGGGGCCGAAGCCCGAAGCCGCGCCCGCCGATCAGCCCAAACCCGCCCGACTCGTGCTGCCCAACATGGTGTTCAAGGAAGTACGCACGTCGAAGGTGAGCCTGCACTACGCCTCGAAGGAGGGTGAGCCGCGCATCATCGGCTGGGGTGCCGAGCAATGGCTCAAGCGATTCGACGTCGACGACGGCGAATTGATGGCCTACAAGGCCAGGCTCTTGAATGAGCCAAAGCTGACCACGACCACGACGCTGCCAGACCGGCTGTAGAAGTGAGCAAGCGGCAAACGCCGCACATCCTGCTTCGGTTCGCCGTCCATGCCGCTACGCCAGCACCGCCTCTGCCGGCATGTACGCCAGCCCATGCGCCTCGGCCACCGGCGCGCAGGTCACCTGCCCCGCTGCCACGTTGAGCCCCGCGCGCAGGTGCGGGTCTTCGGCCAGCGCGCGGCGCCAGCCCTTGTCGGCCAGCGCCAGCACGAAAGGCAGCGTGACGTTGTTGAGCGCGAAGGTGGAGGTGCGCGCCACCGCGCCCGGCATGTTGGCCACGCAGTAGTGCACGATGCCGTCGACCATGAAGGTGGGCGCCGAATGCGTGGTGGGCCGCGAGGTTTCGAAGCAGCCGCCCTGGTCGATGGCGATGTCCACCATCACGGCGCCTGGCTTCATGGTGGCCAGCATCGCGCGGGTCACGAGCCTGGGGGCGGCGGCGCCCGGCACCAGCACCGCGCCGATCACGAGGTCGGCGCGTGCCACCAACTGCTCGATCGCGTCGCGCGTGGAGAACACGGTGCGCACGCGGTCGCCGAACTGGGCCGACAGGCGCCGCAGCACCTCGGCCGAGCGGTCCACCACCGTGACCTCGGCCCCCATGCCGATGGCGATGGTGGCCGCATGGGTGCCGGCCACGCCGCCGCCGAGCACCAGCACGTCGGCCGGCGGCACGCCTGGCACGCCACCCAGCAGCACGCCGCGGCCGCCCTGGGCTTTTTCGAGGCAATGCGCGCCGACCTGCGGGGCCAGGCGCCCGGCCACTTCGGACATGGGCGTCAATAGCGGCAGGCCGCCGCTGGGCGAGGTGACGGTTTCGTAGGCGATGCAGGCGGCACCGCTGGCGACGAGGTCGCGCGTCTGCGGCGCATCGGGCGCGAGGTGCAGGTAGGTGAACAGCACCTGGTGCGACTTGAGCTGCCGGCGCTCGTCGGCCAGCGGCTCCTTCACCTTGACCACCATCTCGGCCTCGGCCCACACGCGCGACGCGCGTTCCACGATCTCGGCCCCGGCGGCCGCGTAGTCGGCGTCGGCGAAGCCGATGCCGGCGCCCGCGCCATGCTCCACGAGCACCGCATGACCGCGCCGCGTCAGCTCGGCCACCGACGAGGGCACGAGGCCGACACGGTATTCGTGGTCCTTGATCTCGCGTGGAACACCGATCTTCATGGCGGGCCTCCTGCTGGCGTTGGCGCTGGAATGAAGATCACTCTAGGCCGGCTCGCGGCGAAGAACTGTCGGTGTTCGCGCCGGCCGGCCGGAGATTCCTCGCGGCTGGCGGAGTGCACCTGCCCCAAAGGGCAGGTACTGCCGCCGACCTCGCGGCGAAAATGCCGACCGGCCGACCAGCGGCCGGCAAAGAGAGGCGTGGTGCAAGCGCTGCAGGCATGAAACTGTTGATCGTCGATGACCACCCCTTGTTCGGCGTCGGCTTCGTGCACGCGCTGGCGCACGCCCGCCCCGGCATCGAGGTGCACGCCGCACTGACGCTCGAAGCCGGCCTGGAATGCGCCGCGGCAACGCCGCTGGACATGGTGCTGATGGACTACCGCCTGGGCGACAACGACGGCATCGAAGGGCTGCGCCGTTTCGGTACGAGCCACCCGCTGGTGGCACGGGTGCTGATCTCGGGTGACGAAGACCCGGCGCTGGCAGCACGCGCCAAGGCCACCGGTGCGGCTGCCTTCCTGGGCAAGTCGCTGCCGATCGCCGACATCCTGCAGGCACTCGACCGGGTGGCCGCCGGCGGTGAGCATTTCGCCGCCGGGGCCGGGCCCGCGATACCGGCGGCCGGCGGGCCCACCGCACGCCAGCTCGAAGTGCTGTCACTGGTGGCGCAGGGCCGCCAGAACAAGCAGATCGCCGACGCGCTGGGCATCGCCGAGCGCACGGTGAAGCTGCACATCACCGCGCTGCTGGACACGCTGGCTGCGCGCAACCGCACGCACCTGCTGGTGCGTGCCCGCGAACTGGGGCTGCTGTAGCCGTGGGCCTCGCGCAGTGGTTCCGGCCGGTGCCGGCCGGCGACATCGAACCGGAGGTGATGGGTCGGCTGCTGCAGGTCACTCCCGCCGTGTGGAGTGCCGCGGCGGCGGTGACCGCTTGCTACTACTTCCTTGACGGCCCGGCCGGCGCTGCCGTGACCCTCTGGTTGTGGCTGTTCGTGGCGATCAGCCTGGCGCGCATCGCGGTGGCGCAGGTCCATGCGCACACCGACCCGGCGCGGCGCAACCGCCGCCGCTGGCTGCTCTGGAGCGTGGGCTGCAGCCTGGTGCATGCGCTGCAGTGGTGCTCGCTGGCCGTGATCCTGCATCAGCCGGGTTCGATCGAGGCCGAGTCGGTGCTGCACATCGTGCTCGCGTCGGTCGCCATGGGCGCGGCGGTGCACCTGTCGGTGGTGTATCCGGTGCTCGCCACCTACGTGTTGTTCGTGATCGGTCCATTGGTGTTGCGCGACCTGATGCTGCCGAGCGGCTACCACCGGCTGATGGCCGTGCTGTGCACGCTGATCGCGGTGTACGCACTGCTCAACGGCCGCAGCCAGTCACGCACCCTGGCCGAGGTGATGACCCAGCGCCGCCGCAACGCCGAGCTGGTGGATGCGCTGCGCGCCGAAAACGAACGCAGCGAGGCCGCGCGCCGCACCGCCGAAGCAGCCAGCGCCGCCCGTTCGCGCTTCTTTGCTGCCGCCAACCACGACCTGCGCCAGCCGCTGCATGCGATGGGCCTGTTGGCCAACACGCTGACCAACGCCCACTCGGCGGCCGAAGTGCGCGAGGTGTCCACGCACCTGAGCGACTGCGTCGAGGGCATGACGCAGGTGGTCGACGACCTGCTGGAGATCACGCGCATGGACGCCGGCACGCTCACGCCGCAGCGAACCGCGTTTGCGCTGGGCGAACTGGTGGGCGAGTGCTGTCGCCCGTTTGCCGCGCTGGCGCGCGCCAAGGGGCTGCGCCTCGCGGTCGAGGTGGACCCGGGGCTTGTCGTGCACAGCGACCGCGCGATGCTGGCGCGCGTGGTCGCCAACCTGGTGTCCAACGCGATCCGCTACACACGCGCCGGTACGGTGAGCGTGAGTTGCCGCCCGGCCGGCGAAGGAGCGCTGATGCTGCGGGTCGAAGACACCGGCATCGGCATCGCCCTGGAGCACCAGCCGTTGATCTTTGAAGAGTTCTACCAAGTCAGCAACCCGGCGCGCGACCGCCGCCTCGGGCTGGGCCTGGGGCTGGCCACCGTCAAGCGACTCAGTGATCTGCTCGGCCTGGCCGTCCGTGTCGGTTCGACCCCCGGCACGGGCAGCGTGTTCACGCTGACGCTGCCGCTGGCCGACACGTCGGCCGCCGCAGCGGTGCTGACGGCGGAGCAGGCCGCGCCGGTCCCGTCGCTCGGTACCGGCCGGGTGCTGCTCATCGAAGACGACGCCGATTCGCGCGAAGCGCTGGCGCGGCTGCTGCAATCGTGGGGCTGCGACGTGCAGGCGACGCCGGCACTGCCCGCGGCGCTGGCCCTGCTGCGGGAAGGCTTCACGCCCGACGTGCTGCTGGCCGACCTGCGCCTGGCCGACGGCGCCAGCGGCATCGACGCGGCCTGCGCCGTGCGCGACTCGGTCTCGCACAAGCTGACGGTGGCCATCGTCACCGGCGACGTGGGCAGCGCGCACATGCAGGCGGCACAGGCCGCCGGCCTCACCGTGATCGTCAAGCCCGTGCGGCCGATCCAGCTGCGTGCCTTCCTCAGCCAGGCCCTGGCCCGCGCCTGACGGGGCGGCGCGAACGGCCGCCCCCGCCCTGTGCAGATCAGCGCAAGAGGTTCACCCACAGGCTGCGCCGTGCGCTGCTGCCGGCCACGTCGCCGCGCACCCAGGCGGCCACACCCTGCCCTGCGCTGTTGAAGCTGGCGAACAGGTCGGCTCCCAGTCCATCGATGGGCTCGATGGCCACCGCATCGCTCCAGCTGCCGCCCCAGGCCAGCCGGCGCGACAGCACGTCCGAGCCGGTGCTCGGGCTGGGCCAGCGGTCGGGCGCCACGTACACCACCACCGCGTTGCCGTCGGCATCCATGCCGAGCTGCGGGTCGGCCGCGTAGGGCGCCACTTGCACCGGTGCCGAGAAGCCCGTGCCCGGCGCGTACTGCATCGTCTTGAGCGCGAAGATGCCGCTGTTCCAGGTCACCACCGCGCGGCCGGCCGGCGTGATGGCCAGGCGGATGCGAGCCGAGAACGACGCGCTGACGGCGCGTGCATCGAACTCGGTGGCGGTGCCCCAGCCTGCGGCGGCGGCAAACACGTTGTAGTACATCGAGTCGCCCTGGTGCCACACGGCGATGGCGTTGCCCGCGGCGTCGAGCACCACACGCGGCGGCGTTTCGATGCTCACGTTGTCGAAGCTGGTGTCGATGGTCTGCGGTGCCTGCCAGCCGCCTTGCGGCAGATAGTGGGCCGCCTTGATGCTGTAGAGGTTGTCGCCGGGGTTGCGCTCGCGCCAGATGGCCATCGCGGTGCCGTTGCTGCTGAGCGCCACGTCGGCGTCACGAGCGGCCAGCGTGCCGCTGGCATCGACACGCGCCCAGGTGCCCCAGTTGTTGCTGCCGGCGGACAAGGCGTTGTTGTAGACGTCGTCCCCCGAGATCAGCACGCCGATGTTGCCGTTGGCGTCTACCACCGCGGCGCTCAGCAGGCCGCCGCTGCGTGCCGGCGGCACGAAGGGGTTGCTCCATGCACTGCCGGTGAAGCGGCGCGTTTCGAGGTTGGGGCGCAGCCAGGTCGCGGTGCCGCTGCCGTCGATCAGCAGCCGGCCTTCGACCAGCGGCGTCGAGCTGCTGGAGGTCGACACCCCCGGCACCGCCACCGCCGCCTCCCAGCCCTGCCCCGGCATGTAGCGCCGCGCGAACACCTTGCGGGTGTCGCCATTGGGTGAGCCGTCGGACTGCTCCCACAGCACGACGGCATGGCCGTTCGCCGACGTGGCAGTGAGCACGCGGTCTTCGTTGACGTTGAAGTCGTTGCTGGCCTCCAGCAGCTGCGCGGTGCCCCACACGGGCGCGGCCGGCGCGGCGGCAAACGTGGCGCCCACGCTGCGGTCCTGCGACATCGCCAGCGTGCAGGTGGCGGTGGTGCCTGAGCACGCCCCCGTCCAGCCGCCGAAGCGCTGGCCGGCGCCCGGCTCGGCGGTGAGCACCACGTTCGCGCCGTCACCGAAGGTGGCGGCGCAGGTGCTGCCGCAGTCGATGCCCGCCGGCAGCGAACGCACCGTGCCGGCGGTGCCGCCGCGCGTGACCGTCAGCGTGCGCTGCACCGCCGGTGCCTGCGTGAAGCTGGCGCTCGCGCTGCGCGCTGCGCTCATCGTCACCGTGCAGGTGAGGCCCGCGCCCGTGCAAGCGCCGCCCCAGGCGGCAAACACCTGCCCGGCCGCCGGCGTGGCGCTGAGCACCACGCTCGTGTTGATGGCGAACTCGGCGCTGCAGGTGTTGCCGCAGTCGAGGCCGGCGGGCTGCGAACGCAGCACGCCACCGCCGCTCACGC
Source organism: uncultured Rivibacter sp. (assembly GCA_946480925.1). The sequence goes on along the minus strand of CAMLLU010000045.1, from coordinate 2,092 downwards.
TCACGTTGAGCACGGCGCGCGCGGCCGCGGGTGGATCAAAACGTGCCGTCACCGTGCGCGCCGCGCTCATGGTGACCGTGCAGGTCGCGGTGCTGCCGGCACATTCGCCGCCCCAGCCGCCGAACACCTGGCCGGCCGCCGGCGTGGCGGTCAGCGTGACTTGCGTGCCGGCGTCGTAGCTGGCCGAGCAGGTGGCGCCGCACTGGATACCCGAGGGCTGCGAGCCCACGCTGCCGTTGCCGCTGACCGACACACCGAGCGTGTGCTGCGTGCCCGCGGGCGGCGTGCTGCCACCGCCACCGCCACCGCCACCACCGCCGCATGCCGCGAGCACGCCGGCAGCCGCGGCCACCATCAGCGAACGCCACCAACGCCCGGCGCGCGCGTGGCCGCCGGACCGTACAACTGAATTCATACGAAGGCCTCTCTCTGTTCACCAGAAGTCAAGGCCCCGCAGATTAGGCAAGGGGTGGCGGGTACTCCATAGCACCAAAGGGCAGGACCACGGTCCTGCCCCTTGATATCGGGGGTGTGATCATCCCCCCCAACTGCCGCCCAGCGCGCGGATCAGCCCCACCGTCGCCTGGTACTGCGCCGAGCGCACCTGCACCGACTGGCGGCGATTGCGCAACTCGCTGCGCTGCGCGTCCAGCAGGTCGAGCTGGCTCACCAGCCCGTTGCGGTAGCGCGACTCCGACAGCGCCGTGGCACGGCTGGCCGACTCGATGGCGCGGGCCTGCACCTCGGACTGGTCGGCCAGCAGGCGCAGCGCCGCGAGCTCGTCCTCCACATCTCGGAAGGCCACCAGCACCTGCTCGCGGTAGCGCGCCAGCGCGGCGTCGAAGTCGGCGCGGGCATTGGCCACGCCGGCTTCACGGCGGCCGCCGTCGAGCAGCGGAAGCGAGAGCAAGGCGCCCACGCCCCAGGTGCGGGCCGACCACTTGAACAGGTCCGACAGCTCGGGCGACGCATGGCCGCCCGATGCGGTGAGCGCGAGGTTGGGGAACCAGGCCGCCTGCGCCACGCCGACGCGGGCCTGCGCGGCCTTCAGCTGGTCTTGCGCGGCGGCCACGTCGGGGCGGCGGGCCAGCACGGTGGCGGGCACGCCGGCCGGCACCACCGGCAAGGCCGTGCTCCATTGCGCGGCGGGCGTGACTTCGAAACCCGACGCCACCTCGCCCACCAGCACGGCGAGGGCATGCTCGAGCGTGGCACGCTGGCGGTCCAGCGCGAGCGCCTCGCCTTCGGTCACCGCCACCTCGGTGCGCACGCGCGCCACGTCGAGCTCGGAGATGTCGCCCACCTGGTAGCGCCGCTCGGTGAGGCGCAGCGTGTTGCGGTAGGCCTCGATGGTGTCGCGCACGAGCGCACGTTCGGCGTCGAGCGCGCGCAGCGCGAGATAGGTCTGTGCCACGTCGGCCTGCACCAGCAGCCGGGTGCTCTGCAGCAGCCCTTCGCTCGCACGGGCATCGAGCGCGGCAGCCTGGCTGGCGCGGCTCAGGCGGCCGAACAGGTCGATCTCGTACGACAGGCTGGCCCCTGCGCTGATCAATGTGCCGGCACGGCCCTGCGCCAGCGGCTCGGCCTGGCGCACCGCGCCGGCCGAGACGCCCAGCTGCGGGGCGCGATCGGCGTCGGCGTTCCTGAGAAGTGCCCTCGCCTGCGCGAGGCGCGCCGCGGCGACCTGCACGCTGGCGTTGCTGCTCGCGGCGCGCTGGACCAGCTCATCGAGCTGCGGGTCGGCAAAGGACTTCCACCACTCGCCGCGCGGTTGTGCTTCCGCGGGCTGCACTGTCGTCCAGCGGCCGTCACCTTCCTTGAAGGCGGCGGGCGCGGCGGGCAACGATGCCGGGTCGATGTCGGGCACCGAAGCGCAGCCGGCCAGCACGAGCACGGCCAGCAGCGGTGCCACATGGCGTGTGAACTTCATTGCGGTTCCTTGTCGTTGTTGTGGCCGGCGCTCATTCATGGTCGCCCACCTTCGCAGCCGGCACCGGCTTGATGGAGGCGCCACCGCCCGAGACGAAAGCCTCGTCGAGGTGCGGCACCTCGCCGTGCAGCTTGAGCGGCCGGTTGCCGGCCAGCTTGCGCA
>CAMLLU010000044.1 GCA_946480925.1 uncultured Rivibacter sp. | reverse complement strand
CGGCTTGCTTCGGTCTGCCCCTCGCGCATGAATACATGCGCGATCCCCCGAGGGGATGCAAGCCGGCTTGGGAGCGGCCCGGCGCTCGGCTTGCTTCGGTCTGCCCCTCGCGCATGAATACATGCGCGATCCCCCGAGGGGGTGCAAGCCAGCTTGGGAGCGGCCCGGCGCTCGGCTTGCTTCGGTCTGCCCTCGGCGTTTATTGGTAAGACACCGCCGGCGGCATCAACACCATCGGCTCCGTCGCGGGGTTTTCTTCACCGGCGCCTACCAGCACCTGCTGGCGCAGGCGTGCGTCGAACAGCATCACCAGCAGCTCGGCCGAGGTTTCTTCGGCCGCGGTGATGCCCTGCTCTTCTGCCGTCACGCGGCGCAGCAGCCGGCCGATCGCACACGCGCCGCCGGCTGCTGCCGCGAGCTCCCCCTCCGTCATGTGCCATTGCGCTGCGAGCTGTGCGAGCAGCAAGGTGAACTCGCGCACGCGCTCGTGCGACGACATCGTCGCAAGTGTTTGTTGTGGGTTCGTGTTCGTGTAATCCATCGCCCATCCCAGCTTGGTGCTGGCATTGTTGGCGAGAGGATTCAAGCTGTGTGCCCGCCCGGCACGTAACGAAGGTTGCTGCGCGGGATTACTTCTCGGAACCGCGCGCCGTTTCAATTGCCGCAGCAGTCACTGCAGCTCGCCGCGCCTGGCGCTCTTCCCATTCACGCATCGCGATGCGATGGCGGTCGCGCGCTTCGTAGTAGAGGTCGTACACGCAAGGGTCACAGCCGCTGCCGCAGCATTCGCCGTCCTGCGGGGGCTGGGGCGCCACGGGCGGCGGATCGTCTTCGATGGGAGTGGTCGGCAGCGACATCTCGAACGGCCTGGGAACGACAAGGGCTGCGGATGATATCGACCGCGATGATTCAAAGCACCGGCGGCCGGTAAGGCGCCACCTTGTCCTGCTCGGCCGCATCGTTGCGCGCCACGATGGCGCGAGCCGGTTCGGTGCTGCTCAGGTTGATGGCCTCGTGCGGCACGTCCGGCGGAATGAAGAGAAAGTCACCCGCCTCGCTGATGACCGAATGCTCGAGCTGCCGGCCCCATCGCGTCTGCACCCGGCCTTGCAGCACGTAGATGCCGGTTTCATAGCCGATGTGTGAATGCGGCTGCGAACGACCGCCCGGTGGAATGACCACCATGTGCATCGACAGCCCCGCCGAGCCCACCGTGCTGCCCGAGATGCCCACGAAATACGGCAGTTGCTGACGCGTCAGCACTTCATGCTCGGGCCGCACCGCTTGCACGTTCGCCATGCCCACCTCCTGCGCTCAACGAATGAGAGCCATCGTAAGCCTCGACCACCGCGCGCTTCACTTAGCTTTACACGGCGTTTGCATACCTCGGTGAACAGCCGTCGCGCCTGCCTCGTTGTGTGAGTACGGCCGCGCCACCTTCATTCAAAGGCACCGGCCGCACGCAAAGGAGATGAGTTCATGAGCAAGAGCAAGCTGCTGATCACCGCCGCACTGGCCCTGACGGGCGCGCTCGGCGCAGGCATGGCACAGGCCCAGGGCGCAGACGTGCAATGGTCGGTCACGATCGGCTCACCGGCACCGGTGGTGGTGCGGCACTACCCTCAGCCTGCAGTGGTCGTGGCCCCGCAACCGGTGGTCGTGAACAATGAACCCCGCTATCGCCACTACGAGCACGACCGTCGCCACGACTACTACCGCCAGACCCGCTGGGACAACGATGGTGACGGCATCCCCAACCGCCACGACCGCCTCTACAACCCGCGCTGGGACCGTGACGGCGATGGCGTACCGAACCGCCACGACCGCTACGACAACCGCCGCTACGACCGCGATGGCGACGGCGTGCCGAACTGGCATGACCGCCGCGATGGTCGCCGCGGCTGATACCGCAGCACGGTCTTGAACGAACGCCACGCCGCTGAGCGTGGCGTTTTCTTTTCAGGGCGGCACATCGGCACACCGCCACTCTCAGGCAGCGCTTAGACTGCCGCGCACTGGAGGCTGGCACGATGAACAAGCCAAAGCGATTGGAAGTTCCGGCTGAGGTTCTGCAGAAGCTTCGCACTGCCTGCGCCGCATTGCCCGATGCACGTGAAGAAGCCGCCTGGGTCGGTACGCGCTGGCGCATCAGGCAGCAGACCTTCGCGCACGTGCTCATGGTCAACGAAGGCTCGCCGCCGGCCTATGCGCAGGCCGCGGGTTCCAATGGCCCGCTGTGCGTGCTGACCTTTCGCTCACCGCTGCCTCAGCTCGACGTGCACGCCTACACCTGGGAGCCCTTCTTCCGGCCCGTGTGGTTCCCCGACATCGTGGGCATGCGGCTCGACGAAGCCGATGCGGACTGGGACGAAGTGGCCGGCCTTCTGCGTGCGAGTTATCGACACCTCGCGCCCAAGGCACTCGTTGCGCAGCTGGACGACTGAAGCCAACCGAAACCGCCCCCGCATGGCTGAACGACTGTTCCTGCGGCTCGAAGGCGACCCGCTGTATGCGCCCGAAACCAGCGTGCCCGCGGGCGCGATGCACGAGGCGGCTGTGTGTGCGCCGCTGCGCGAATACGTGTCGAACATCGTGCTGTACCGCGAGACGATCGCGCACGGCCAGCAACTGCACGAACGTGTGTTGCCCGATGGCTCTGTGCGGCTGATCTTTCACTTGAGCAACGCACCGGGTGGTGAAGCCCCGGCCGCCGTGGCGGGTGCTTCGGCCGAGCCCGTGCTGCTCACGCTGCAGGGGCACATCGAAGGCCTGTCGGTCGCGCTGCGGCCCGGTGCCGCTGCCGCACTGCTCGGCGTGCCCGCAGGCGAGCTGACCGGCCGTGCGATCGCGCTGCACGACCTGTGGCCGCACCACATGGCCACTGCGTTGATGGAGCAACTGGCCGAAGCGCCCGACGATGCCGCTCGCGTGGGCCTGCTGCAGGCCGCACTGCTGCACCGCGTACAAAAGGCCCGAGCCCTCAGCGACACGGCACGACAGCAGGCGCGGCACGCCGCACAGCTCATCGCGCAATCAGGCGGCCAACGCTCCTTGCGCGAGGTGGCCGCGGCACTCTGCGTTGGCGAGCGGCGCCTGCAGCAGCTCTTCCATTCACAGGTGGGGTTGTCGCCGCGTGCCTGGAGCCGGCTTGCGCGCCTGCATGCCTGCCTGCGCGCATTGCGCGGCGAACCGTCGCCACGTTGGTCGGCATTGGCGGCCGACACCGGCTTCTACGACCAGTCGCATCTCATCAACGAGTTCCAGTCGCTGTGCGGCCTCACGCCCGGCCTCTTCGTCGAGCGGCACGGGCAACGCGGGATTTCGGGTTCTTCCAATACGGGCGGTTGACGCGAGGCTATCGTCGGCGGGCACTCACACAGCCGCAAAGACGAAGGAGCACCGCCATGCCCGCCGCACCGCTGAAAGACTGCATCGCCATCGTCACCGGCGCCAGCCGCGGTGCCGGCCGTGGCATCGCCATGGAGCTCGGCGCCGCCGGTGCCACGGTCTACGTGACAGGGCGCAGCACGCGCGAGCAGCCGGCGCAAAGCTATGGGCAGATCATGGCGCTGTCGCACATGCAAAGGCTGCCCGGCAGCATCGACGAAACGGCCGAAGAAGTGACGCGTGCCGGCGGGCGCGGCATCGCGGTGCACTGCGACCACACGCGTGAAGAGCAGGTCGCCGAGCTGTTCAACCGCGTGTCGCGCGAGCAGGGTCGCGTGGACCTGCTGGTGAACAACGCCTGGGGCGGGCACGAGACCTTCGACGGCGTGTTCGATGCGCCCTTCTGGCAGCACCCGCTCGCGCACTGGGATTCGTTCTTCGACCGCGGCGTGCGCAACCACCTGCTGGCCAGCCGCCTTGCCGCGCCCATGATGGTGGAGCGCAAGCGCGGCCTCATCGTCACCACCACCTTCTGGGACCGCGACCGCTACATGCGCGGCAACCTGTTCTACGACCTCGCCAAGGCCACGATGACGCGGCTGGCCTTCGGCATGGCCCAGGATCTCAAGGCCCACGGCGTGGCGTCGCTGGCGCTGTCACCGGGGTGGATGCGCACGGAGCTCGTGCTGGCCGGCCACCAGACCGACGAAGCGCATTGGCAAGAAAAACCCGCACTGGCGCGCACGGAGTCGCCGCGCTACCTGGGCCGCGCGGTGGTTTCGCTGGCGGCCGATGCGCAGGTGATGAACAAGACGGGCGGCGTGTACCGCGTGGGCGACCTGGCGCGCGAATACGGCTTCACCGACGTCGACGGCCGGCAGGTGCCGCCATTCGAGATGGAGTGAGGGGCGATCTCAGGCGCGGCCGAAGCCCACCAGCCGCGCCGGCAGCAACACGATGGCACGCAGCAGCGCGAACACGCCTTCGACCGCAATGCCGAGCAGGCGCAGCGGCAACAACAGCAGCCAGACGATGGGCCACAGCACGAGGACGGCAAGCGCCAATGGCCAACACAGCACGAACAGCAGCGCCCCGCCGATCAGGCCCAACAGCGTGCTCACGGCGCGCTTTCCTGGTGCACGCCTGCGGCAGGCACGGCCGGCGCCTCGGGTACGAAGATCCACAGCAGCACGTAGGCCACCACGCTCGCGCCGGCACAGAACACCGCCAGCACGAACAGCAGGCGCCAGATCCAGCTGGCCACGCCCGTGGTGGCCGCCAGGCCGCCACACACGCCACCGAGCCAGCGGTCGTCGCGGCTGCGCACGAGGCCATTGACGGCAGACACGGCGGCCGGCGTGCTGCGCGGCGCCGGCTCGCCGGCCAGCACCCTGCCCTTGGCACGGGCGTATTCGTCGTCGGTCAATGCGCCGCGTTGATGCAGCTCTTCCAGCTTGGCCAGTTCGTCGGAAAGGGACATGGTGCTTGGCTCCGCAATGTCGTGCGCGTTGCCGGTTCAGCCTTGCGCCTGGGGCAGGCGCTTGCCTGAGATCTCGACTCGCGGCAGCTCGACGGTGCGCACGACCTTCACCGCCGGCTCGGCCGCCTGAACTTCATCTTGGCTCAACTCGACGACGAAGGCCAGCGAGGCGGTGGCGAGCACGGCGAAGGTGGCGGCAAAGGCAGAAAGGCGGCTGATCATTTCGGGCTCCTGGTGCGTTGCGTCGTTTGCGATGGAGCGAACTCTAGGCAGCGGGAACACCGCTTCAAACCGGCGTGCGACGAGTTGCAGGCAAGCCGGGATGAACTGCACGCAAGGTGGATGGGCGGGCTGGGGCTTGCGGTCGGCTGTCTGGCGATTGCGCTTGGCTTGGGCACTAGCGCAGGTTCTTTGGCAGGAGACGGCCAGGAGCTGGCGCTCGATTCCAGCGAGCGAACTACAGCAGTGCAGCGTGTGCGGTCGCTCGCGGCGTACTTCTGAACCGGCGATCTCCGCCACTCATCAGTCATTCAGGGGCCTTTGCCTAGAGAACCATGATTCCGGTCAGCGCGAAGAAGACGCCCGTCGTCTTGACACACGGCTCCGGCACCACGGGCTACCAGACCACCTTCGATGGCAAGCCCGGCTTCCAGAGCCTTTACCTGAAGGCGGGCTTCCCGGTCTATCTCGTCGATTTGCCCCGTACAGGGCGTGCCGGTCTCAGTTGCGACAAGTACACCTGGGATCCCCACATGGAACTGTGGTCCGCGCGGTTCGTGTTCATCAACCGCATCGGTGAGTGGGACCCGGGCCAGGACGAGAAGACCCGCACCTTCTGGCCCGGCGTCGCGTTCCCGAAGGACCCGGAGGCATGGAACCAGTATTCACGCGTCCAATATCCCGAGTTCATCCAGGAGCCGGACATCGTTCGCGAAGCCAAGGCCCAGGCCGTCCTCATGGAAGAGGTCTACAGAGATCACGGCACCAAGGGCATCCTGTTCTCGCACTCCTCTGGCGGAACGCGCAGCACCCGCACCGGCATGATGACCGACAAGGTCGGCGCCATGGTTTCATTCGAGCCGCTATGCATGAGTTTCCCGGAGGGTGAAGAACCCAAGCCAGCCGTGCAGGCCGATGGCAGTGTGTTCCCATACACCTGCGGCACCGTTCCGTTGGCGGAGTTCAAGAAGCTGACGAAGATGCCGATCCTGCTCGTCTGGGGCGACTTCATTCCCTGGAAGATGGACCCGAAGAACGTCGGCCCGCGCCTCTTCCTGGATACCCGCCGCATCATGCGCGAGCGCTGGATCGCGTGGGTGGACGCGGTGAACCGCCACGGCGGCAACGCGAAAAACCTGTTCCTGCCGGAAGTCGGCGTGACCGGCAACACGCACTACCCCTATGCCGATACGAACGCCGAGCAGGTCGCGGCCGCGATCAATCGGTGGATCCGCGAGCAGAAGCTCGACAACTGAAGAGCCCGTGAACGCCGCGCGCCGGCGCCGCGGTATGACACCTTCGCCAGGGCCGCACCCTCAAGCAGATCTGCAGCGACGTCAGCTACGGCAGCGAAGCAGCGCTGTCGCGAGCGTTCCGCGCCCAGACAGCGATGTCTCCGAGAGAATGGCTCAAAGTTGACGCCGCAGTGAGCCAGTGGGCGCGGTGCGGGCGCGCGGCACCGAACACGTTGACAACGCGCGTCAGAGCCGCATCGGTGGCGACGCACATGTCCGGCGACTCGGCCGCGGGCCACACCGCATCTACCTGCTCGGAGTCGCGGTCTTCTCTGCGGAAGGACACATTCCAGGGAATGTCTGCGCACTGCTCAGCCGGCCAAAGGTGCAGCCGTGATGGGGACTTATGGGGCGTCGGAGACTCGCTGAGCCGGCTTTCTGACCGCCTCATCGAGTTCGAGCGCCCGGCCGAAAACGTATGACTCCATCGCAACGACGCCGTGCCAGATGCCTCCATCCAGCACCGTTGCTGGCGTCAATGTGGCGGCCGCGCCGGCGGCAAGCAGAAGGGGCAGGAAGTGTTCCTTCGTGGGATGTGCACGCGCGGCGTGCGGCGCAAGCTGCAGCGCCCTGAGCAGACGCTTCGCGTCGCCCGCTACGACAGCCTGCCGGATCCAGTCGGAGAACTCACGGACATAGTCAGCCTCCTCCGCTTGGTCCAGCCAAAAGTCGGACAGGTTGTGCGTGAGGGTGCCCGAGCCGATGATGAGCACTCCCTCGTTTCTGAGCGCCCCCAGCGCCCGCCCGAGATCAAATGCCCTCGCTTCGTCGATGTCGAACGGGAGCGAGACCTGCACAACGGGAACGTCTGCATCTGGGTACAAATGGAGCAGAGGCACCCAGGCTCCGTGATCCAGACCCCGGTCGGCGTCCAACGATGCTGCGATCTGGCTTGAGTGCAGCAGTTGCGCCACGCGCGCCGCCAGTTCTGGGGCGCCAGGCGCGGGATACTGAATGGCATAGAGGCTTGGCGGGAAGCCACCAAAGTCATGCATCGTGCGCGGGCGCGGCGCGGCGCTGATCCGCACCGCCCGCGTCATCCAGTGCGGCGACACGACTAGGATCGCGCTCGGCTTTCCGAGCCGTTGACCGAGTCTTCCTAGCTGTGCACCTGCCTTGCGGGGTTCAGTCGCAAAGGTAGGAGCACCGTGGGACACGAAGACTGAAGGCAGCGTAGTCATGCGATGCTCCCTTGGTCCGAACTGCGCTGCGCTGTGGGACAGCACTTGTGCGAAGACGGTGTTGAGCGCCTTGTCGATCTCAGCGCCTGGATTTCCCCCGGACCAGAAGCAGCGCCCCCGAGAGAAGGCAGCTCTCTAGAGAAGTCCCTACGAAGCACAGCGAAATCCGATGTGACCATGCCCGTTGTATGGAGTCGTTGACCAGCTGTCGCGGAAGCTGACCCGGTAGTTGAAGGCTTTGTCGTCATACGCATAGTCGCCGCCACGGGTCGTGCGCTCGCCGGCAATCGAGAGATCTTCTCGTCCATCATCGGGCCGATATGGGTAGGGCCGCTTCAGGCTCTTTGTCCACTCTGCGAGGCTGCCGGCCATGTCGAGAACACCGAATGGTGACGCACCGGCAGGACGCTGGCCGACCGGGTAGGTACGGCGCGGGCTTCCGCTTGCAGAGACGCGATCCGCGTCTGGCGCTGCTTCACCCCACGGATATGTCCGGTTATCGGCTCCACGTGCCGCCGCTTCCCACTGCGCTTCGGTGGGCAGATCCGCTCCGCGCCAGACGCAATATGCACGCGCACCCGCCCAAGTCACTTCGGTAACGGCATGGCTCTCCAAGCCGGGTGCTGCTTTGAACCCGCCATCGACAAGTACGATCTGTGCGTCACTGTCTTCGAGTTCGATGATGGGATAGGGGCTGTAGTCGCGCAGCGTCGTGGTCAGAAGGCGGTATGTTGCGATGTCTGCATTCGCCTGCGACATACCACCGATGCCAAACGAGCCACGCACGGGAAGTTTGAGCGCGTTCAGATATTCAGCGAATTGCGCGTTGGTGACCTCGGTTCGGTCGATTCGAAACGCCTTGAGTACTACGAAGTGGCGGGGCCGCTCGCTGGCAGATCCATCATCCCGGCCCATCGGAAATGTGCCGGCGGGGATCGTGATCATCTGTGCTGCCGCAACCAGGGACAGTGGCGATGTGCGGGCAGACGGGGCAACGGCTGGCAATCTCCAATGCTGCGGCACTTCCTGGGCATGCGCGTCGACCGCGCACAGAACCAGCAGCGCACCGGCCATGGGTGCAACCCACCGCGAAGGCTTACTGTAAGTATTGTTCATTGCTGTGTCCTTATTCTGGAATGGAGCACCCGGCAGAGGGCCAATCTGCCGAACTTGATCCGGCAGGCTCTGTCAGTCTGTGATCTCCAACGCGGCCGGCCAACCCGCTCAACGGGCCGCACTTTCGGCGATTACTGCACCGGGACTTTGCCTGCGCCGCTGTAGCGCTCCAGCCAGTGTGCGTAAGGCGCCGGCAACACCCAGTCCGGGCGATCCACTTTCAGCGCTTGGGCCATGGCGTATGGGTAGTGCGGGTTGGCCAGCAGAGCCCGGCCGACCATCACCAAGTCCATCTGCTCGTTGGCGATCACGCGCTCGGCAACCCGTGCGTCGCCAATGCCCCAGCCTGACGCCACCGGCAGCGCGGCTTCGCGGCGCACGCGCTCGGCGACCGGAGCCAGGAAGGCTGGGGTGCCCCACGGGATCTGCACGTCGGGGATCACGAAGTTGACGCTGACATTGAGCAGGTCGAGGCCACCAGCGCGCAGCAGCTTGACGAGTTCGATGGATTCGGCCAGCGTTTGCTCGTCCTTGCCGTCGTACTCGATCACGCCCAGGCGCGCGGTCAGTGGAAGCTTCTCCGGCCACACCTCACGCACCGCAGCCAACGTCTCGAGCAGGAAGCGCGTGCGATTGTCGAAGCTGCCGCCGTACCGGTCATTGCGCTGATTGCTGTACGCGGAGAAGAAGCTCTGCGCCAGGTAGCCGTGCGCGAAGTGCAATTCCAGCCACTCGAAGCCGGCGTCCCTGGCGCGGCGTGCAGCCGCAGCGAAGTCGGCCGTGACGCGCGTGATGTCATCCAGCGTCATGGCCTGGGGTACACGCGGCAGGCTGCCGCCGAAGGCAATGGCCGACGGAGCGATGGGCTGCCATGCACGCACTTCGCCCTGGGCGATGTGATCATCTCCCTCCCATGGGCGGTTGGCGCTGGCTTTGCGGCCCGCGTGGCCGATCTGAATCCCGGGCACGGCGCCCACAGCCTTGATCGAAGCGGCGATGCGTGCCATCCCTTCGGCCTGGGCGTCCTTCCAGAGGCCGGTGCAACCGAGCGTGATGCGGCCTTCCGGCGACACGCCGGTTGCCTCGACGATCACCAGACCCGCGCCGCCACGGGCGATGGACGGATAGTGGACCTGATGCCAGTCGTTGGTGAATCCCTCCTCGGCGCTGTACTGGCACATCGGCGGCACCGCGATACGGTTGCGCAGCGTGACGTCCTTCAGGGTGAACGGGGTGAACAATGCGGACATGCAACGTCTCTTGTCAGATTCGGATCACGCGCTTTGCGGAGATTTCCCTGTGATCACTCTGCGATCGCCTCGATTGCGATGTCGATGCGCACCTCGTCGCCCACATAGGGCGCGAACTTGCCAGCGTTGAATTCCGAGCGCTTGATCATTGCGAAAGCATTCGCACCCAAAGCCGGCTTCTTGCTCATCGGATGCGGCATCGCCTGGAACGACGTGACCGCGAGGGTGACGGGCTTCGACACGCCCTTGATGGTCAGCACGCCGTCGATGCTCTTGGGCTTGTCACCGTCGAACACCACCCGCGTGGACTTGAAGGTGGCTGTGGGATGCTTGGCCGTATCGAGGAAGTCCTCGCCCTGGATGCCGCCGTTGAATTCGGTCGAACCGGTGTTGACCGACCGCGCGTCGATGGTGATATCGACACTGCCCGAGCGGGCGTCGGCGTCGAGCACCACCGAGCCGCGAGTCTTGCTGAAGCTGCTCAACTGCGTCGAGTAGCCGAAGTGCGAGTAGGAGAAGCGCGGGAAAGTGTGGTTCGCATCCACGGTGTATGTCACCGGGGCCGCCAAGGCCGCACCGTTGAGCGAAACGAGCGCGGCCAGGGCCAGCAAGGGGCGTTGGGACGATTTCATGTTCATTCCTTGTGATGGGGAAGTCAGGTGGTCACTTGAGGTTGAGGTTGAACTTCACGTTGATCTCATTGGCCACGATGTCGAACTTCGACCACATGCCCTCGCCGATGCCGAAGTCGGCCCGTTTGAGCACAAAGCCGCCGCTCAGTGCGTTTTGTGGCGTAAGCGTGATGGGCACGCGAAGTTCGCGCGTCTGGCCCTTGACGGTGAGCTGGCCCGTGGCCTCGAACCGACCCGGACCCGCCGGCTTCAGCCCTTGCAGAACAAAGCTGGCGCGCGGGTGGCCGGCCACGTTGAACCAGCTCTTGCCCACCACTTCCTGGTTCGCTTCCCTGGAACCGGTGTCGATGCTGGCCAGCTCGATGTCGATGCGGCCCGTGGCCTGATCGGCCTTGTCGGTGTCCAGGCTGAGCTGCGCCGCGAAACTGCCGAACCGGCCTTCCATCGGCACACCCATCTGCCGGTAGCCGAAGGTGACGCTGCTCTTGTCGAGCACGACAGAGCGGAACACGGCCGCCTGTGCTTCCGACGGCCCCAAGGCGAAGGCGGCCAGCGCCAGGCAAGTGATGATGGTTCTCACGTTCGTTCTCCGGTCATGCGGACGAGCGTGCCGTCCTTCAGGATGAAGTGGTGCCACAGCGCCGCAGCCACATGACCCGCCAGCAAGGCAATCAGCGCCATGTTGAGCGCCCAGTGCAGTTGCTGCAGAAGGTCACCGAGCTGTTGGTCGCGGCTGACCAGATCGGGGATGGGAAGCACGCCGAACCACACCGTCTGGAAACCTTTGGCTGAACTCATGAGCCAGCCGCTGAGCGGAACGGCGAACATCAACCCGTACAGCGCCAGATGCCCGGCATGTGCGAGCGTCTGGGCCCGCTTCGACAGCGTCGAAGCGAACGCCGGTGGCGGGTGCGTGACGCGCCATGCCAGCCGAATCAGCAACAACAGGAACACCGTGACGCCAGCCCACTTGTGCCACGAGAACAACTGCAGCTTCGCCGGCGACAGCGGCAACCCTTCCATGTACAGGCCGAGCACCAGCAGGCCGAAGATGAGCACAGCCATCAACCAATGCAGGCCGCGGGCGAAGATGTCGTACCGGGTGTTCATGAGGCGCGCCGACTCGTCAGGATCAGGGCTTCTTCAGCAGTTCCAGGGCCACGCGCAGTTCCACCTCGTCGGAGATGGCCGCCAGGTAGCTCGCCATCCCGAAGGCGCTGCGCTTGATCGTCGCCGTGGCTTCGAATCCGACGGCGGGAATCTTCAGGAACGGGTTCTCCGCGCGATTGGTGAGCCTGGCACTGAAAGTCACTGGAACGGACTTGCCACGCAGCGACAGGTCGCCATCGATGAAATACCGATTGCCACCCGCGGGGCGCACCTTGTTCGAGACGAAGGTGATGCTGGGATTCGCGACAGCGTCAAACCAGTCCGGGCCCTGGAGGTCCTTGTCGCGGCCCTCGTGCGCCGTGTCGATGGAGCTTGCATCGATGACGAAGCGCACGCTGGAGCGCTCGATCTTCTTCTCGTCGAAGTCCAGCGTCGTATTGAAACGCTTGAAGATGCCGGGGGTCTTCGTGAGCTGTAGGTGCGACACCTGGAAGCTGATGTGCGTGTGTGTCGGATCCACCTCCCAGGACGCCATCGCCGGCGCAGACAGGGCAGCGGCGGCGACCGTGACCAACAGGGGCTTGCTGAGGAAGGAGAATCGGTTCATGGGTGTTCCGGTCCGGGTGATGAAAGAACGCGGGAGGTTCGCGTGATGCGCATGAATCGGCGGCATCCTGTGAGACGAATGGTGGGCCACGGCCTCTCGCTTGAGAACGGCCAGTTTTGTCAATCGCGCTTTCAAGAATGAACGGTCTCGACTGGAACGATCTTCGCTATGTGCTGGCCATCGCGCGCGCTGGATCAGCGGCCGGGGCTTCGCGCCAGCTGGGCGTATCGCACGTGACGGTGCTGCGGCGTGTGCAGGCTCTCGAGAGGTCGGTGGGCACGGCACTCTTCACCCGGACCGCGGGAGGCTATGTGCCGACGCAGGCAGGGTATCGGTTTGTCGAGACCGCCGAGAGCTTCGAGCGCACCATGACCGACGTGAAACGCGAGGTCGAAGGCGGAATGAACGAGCTCGCTGGAACGGTTCGCTTTACCACCTCCGACTCGATCGCGTACTGCCTGATGCCGCCGATCCTGGAGTCATTTCGGGTCCAGTGCCCCGCCATCTCAGTGGAGATGAGGATCACGAACGGCTACCTCGATCTCGACCGCCGGGAAGCCGACGTTGCCTTGCGCCCCACGAGTGCTCCGCCCGAGCAGTGGGTGGGCCGGGAAACGGCCCGGCTCGGTTCCGGGATCTACGTGCACGCGTCCCGGCTGCAGGAGTACCAGCAGGCGGACTGGGGTGACGGAACGGACTGGGTCGTGCCTGATGGCGTGCTGGCCCAGTTGCAGCTGACGCGCTGGTTCCGGTCGCGGGTCGGGCGTGGCCGCGTCGTAGCCTCGGCGGACTCGTTCCTGGTGCTGAAGCGGCTCGCCGAGCAGGGCCTCGGTGCCGTCGTCCTGCCGCGATTCGTGGCCGAGCCCAGCGCCGGTCTGGTGTGCCTGGCAAGCCTGCCCGACGAACAGGCCCTGCCGTTGTGGCTGCTGACCCATCAGCATTTGAGCAAGGCCGGTCGAATCCGCGCTTTCACCAAGCACGTCGCAGCCGCTTTGCGCGAGCTGCAGCTGCCGTGAAGACGCTCTGCAGTTCAGTCCCGGCCGGCGTGGATGAGGGCTTGCGCGAACCGGTCCGGGTCGTTGAACAGCAACTCATGGCCGCCCGGGCACTCGACCAGGCGGAACAGGCCGAGCCGCTCTGACAGGCGGGGATGCCACGGCAGGCTGGCGGGCAAGGCCGAGTCCTGCTGACAATTGACGTAGGACTTGCCCACGGGCATCGCGGCCAGCGGCGTCTTCAGGCGAACCTTGGTCTTGAAGGTAAGGTAGGGATGGGTATTGAGCATGCGGTACGTGGTGTCGGCCTGCTCAAGTGACGCATCGTTCATGAACGCCTCTCGCCAGATGGGAAACGGCAGCATCACGGCTTGGCCGTTTTGCGCCGCGACACCTTCGAACAACTCGACGTAGTGAGGCGGCACCATGTCCAGCAGGCACTCCCCGTCGAGCGGCACGAAGGCGTTGGCGAAGATGAGGCGCGTGATGCGCTCCGGGATCCGATCCACCGCCTGTGCGATGACCATGCCGCCGTAGCTGTGGCCCATCAGGCGGACGCCGCGAAGGTCGTGGTCGACGATGTAGTCCACCAGTGACTGCACCGCCTCTTCCAACGTGATCTTGCTGCGGTCGTCGTCAGGCCGATTGCCCGCCAGCGTGGGGCAATGGCACACATGGCCCGCATGTTGGATGTGCTGGGCCGTGGCTTCGAGGTGGGCGCCGGTGTGCCAGGCGCCATGCACGAGAACGTAGGTATCGGACAAGACAGTCTCCTTGGTGGGTTCAGGAGATTCAGCGTAGCCCGATGAGAAGCTGGCCGGTGGCCGCCGAGTGCCAACCCGGTCGACTGATCGCGACGGTTTCTGCTACGCCACTCCGCCGTGGCAGGCGGCCCGCCCGTCAAGCCACGGCCCTCGCCTGCGCCGGCGTGAGACCTCGGCGCCGCTTGTAGGCGCGAGCGAAGTGGGAAGGGTCCACGAGCCCGGCGCGGCGACCGATTTCGGCGATGCTGAGCCGGTTGAACACCGCCGAGGCCAGCATGCGATCGGCCACCGCCATGCGCTCAGCCATCAGCGCATCGGCGAAGGTCGTGCCGGCGCTCGCCAGGTGTCGGTGCAATGTGCGCACCGACATGCCCAACTCATGCGCGACGCTGGCGGCGACCAGGCCGTGCTCGACACAGCGAGAGCGGATCTCCTGCTGGATCTTCTTCAGCAAGCCATCGCGTCGGTCACAGCCGGCGGCCGTCAACGCAAGGCCACCGGACGCCAAGGCCAGCAAGCCACCGACCTGGTCCGCCACCAGGTGGGCAGGCAGCGACAGTGCGGCGACACGATCGAGCGTCATCTGGCACAGCAGGCTGCTCAGCGCCTGCCCCCAGCCATGCTGGCCGTCCAGACGGCGGCCCAACAACGCCTCGGGGGCAGGCAGCCAGGTCTCAAGCCAGTCGATGGGCAGTTGCACCGCCAAATTGCTGTACGACTCCGGGAAATGCAGCTCGTAGCGGCGGCGCGAATCGATCAAAGCCACGTCACCGGGCAGCAAGCGATCCTGCACGCCTTCCTGGCAAACGCGCCAGGCCGAGGTCGTGCAACACAGCAGGTAGTAGTAGTTCCCGCTGCCGCGCGCAATGTCGCAATCGCGGCGAAAGACGCTCTGCGCCTCGGCGGTGACCCAGTTCACCCTCAGTGTGTCAAGCGCGATGCCTTCCAGGCGCGCCGCGAAGCGCGCTGCATTGCCCACCCGCGCATGCTGCTGGAGGAAGGCTTCGCAGATCGCGCCGATCCAGTAGTCCAGGCGCTGGCCCGGAGGAACAGCATCGGTGGACCAGACTCGTTTCCTGATGTCCATGCTGCCGCGCGGTGCTCCGTGGCTCGACGCTGCTGCGTGACGCTCAGGCCGGGGTCGCGAGCGCTGCGACGTCGAGGTCCGTCTCCGAGGCGCGGGCGTGCGCCGACGGGGTGTGAAAGAGCTGGAAGATGAGCTGGCGCAGCCAGCGATTGCCACCGTCCTGGTGCAGCCGGGCATGCCACTGCTGCCGGATCTCGAAGGGCGTGACAGCGAACGGCACCGGCCGCATCATCAGCAGCGCCTGCTGGGAGACCAGGCGCTCGGCGAGCCGGCCGGGCAGTGTCAGCAGCAGGTCGCTGTTCGCAGCCATCTGCCCCAGGCCCGAGGAGTGAGCGGCGCAGAACACGACCCGCCGCCGGCTGAGGATGCCAGCCGTCTCAAGCGCCTGCTGCAACACCAGGTCGGTCGTGCCGTTGGGCCGATAGGCGATGTGTTCGGCCGCTAGGTAGGCATCGAGGTCGAGGGCGCCCTGCTGTGCGGCATGGCTGCCCCGGGACATGAGCACCACGAACGACTCCTCGAACAGGCGTTGCTGGTAGAAGGTCGGCCCGATCAGCTCCCAACTGCCCATGGCCAGGTCGATCTCGCCTTCCTGCATGCGCATGCGCACGTCGGGCACGCGGGCATCGATGGTCTCGAAGGCCACGCCCGGCGCCAGGCGCCGGGCCTCGGCCAGCAGGCGCGGCATCACCACCATCTGGCCGATCTCATTGATCGCAATTCTGAAGGTGCGGTCCGAGCTCTGCGCGTCGAAACCAGAGCCCTGCTCGGCCGCCTGCTGCAGGCGTACCAGGTCTTCCTGGATGGGCCCTATCAGCCGATCCGCCAGCGCCGTGGGCAGCATGCCGTCGGCCGTGCGCACGAAGAGGGGATCCTTGAACCGGTCGCGCATGCGCTTCAGGGCTGCGCTCACCGCCGACTGCGTCAGTGCCAACCGGTCGCCGGCCAGCGTGACGCTGCGGGTGGCATACACCGCCTGAAATACGAGGAACAGGTTGAGGTCGAGGCAGTTGAGTTTCACGGTCTTGTCTCCCGCTTGTTGTTGCCGGCCTCTGTCGAGCCGGCGCCCCGGGCGGTTGCGATGCCGACGCCGGGTGCGTCTGATTCAGCCTGCCGAGTCCACGGCCCCGTCCACGACCGGGTTCCCAAGAAGGCCGATGCCCTCGATCTCCACCTCCACCCGATCACCGCCCTTCAGGAACAGCGGCGGTTTGCGCGCAAAGCCGACGCCCGCGGGCGTGCCGGTGAAGATCGCGTCGCCGGGCTCGAGGGTCATGGCCTCGCTGACGAGCGAAACGATGGTCGCCACATCGAACACCATCTCGCCGGTGTTGGCGAACTGCACGGTCTCGCCGTTGATGCGCGTCTGGATGGTGAGCCCGGCGCCGCCCGCTGGCACTTCGTCGGCCGACACGAACGTGGGCCCGACCGAGCCCGTCTCGTCGAAGTTCTTGCCCACCGTCCACTGCGGCGACTTGAACTGGTAGTCGCGAATCGATCCCTCGTTGCCGACGGAGTAGCCCGAGATGTGCTCAAGCGCGCGATCCTTCGGGATGCGCCGCCCACCGTGGCCGATGAAAGCCACCATCTCGCCCTCGTAGTCGAACTGGGTCGAACAGGCGGGCCGCACGATCGGCTGCTCGTGCCCGACCACACTGCCCGGCAGCCGCAGGAACAGGGTTGGGTAGTCGGGCTGCTCGAAGTTGCTCTCCTTGGTGTGGTCAACGTAGTTCAGACCCACGCAGATGATCTTGCCCGGCGCCGGCACCGGCGGCAGGTATTCGATGCCGGTCAACGGCACCGGCCGGCCGTGCCGCTCGATCAGCCTTGCCGCCTGCTGCAGGGCAGCGGGGCCGGCCTTGAGCAGGGTCAGCAGATCGGGCACATGCACCGGGGCGCCGTCGAGAGAGAGAAGCCCGGCTGCCGTTTGCAGCGCCAGGTGCGGCGTGCTCGCCTTCGCAGTCCGGTAGGTCACGAATCGCATGGAGATCCTGCAGTCGTTGATGGTGGCGGGGGTGGATCACACAGAATGGTCAGGGCAGCCACGACGTCCTCGGCACCGAGCTGTCCTGCGCACAGGAGCTGACCTCGGGTCGGATGATTGAGCTTGGCCGCCTCGGCGCCGTCGATCCAGACCAACGTGTTGGTGTCAACCTGCTCCTGCTCCAGGATGACGTCTATCGCATCCGACAGGTCGGCTGCTGTCGCCGGCAGCAGCACGATGTGAAAGGCCAACTGATCCTTCCAGCACGTGTCGAGCGCGCCGAGCAGGTTCATGTCGCTGCCCAGCACGAAGACGCGCGGGGCCATGCGGCCTGTCGCGGTCAGGCTCTGCAGCACATCGTCGACCAGGCGTTCGCCAACGCGGTGAAAGAGCAGCGTTCGGTCGTTCATGACACAGGGCCTTTGCACGTGGGCAAGCATCACTTCACGTACCTGCCGTCGCGCGACACCATCGTCAGTTCCACCTGCTGCCGGCCGATGTTGCGGCGCTCTGAAAACTCGACCCGGAAGTCGCCGAACGCAAACGCACCGCTGCCGCTGAGCGCGCTGCGCACACGCGCGGGCGTGGGTGCCGAGCCGGCGCGGCGCAGCGCCTCGGTGAGGACACGAGCCGCGATGTAGCCCTCGAAACTCTGGTAGCTGTACTCGGCCGTGCCGAAAGCCTGCATCCCGGCCCGGTACTGCTGGGCCAGCCGGCTCCCGCCGTTCCAGGGATCGGGCACCACCTGGCTGACCACCAGCCCCGTCGCCAGCGGGCCGATCTGGGCCGCGACGGCGCGCCCGTCCACGAAGGAGTACGCATAGAACTGCGTGCTGCCAGCCCCGGGCTTGAATCGCTTCATCACCTCCGCCGCGACGCGTGTGCTCGACGAGAACACGACCGCCTGGAGAAGCAGGCGGTTCAGCGCCGCCACGGCGGCGTCAACGTCGGACACATCGTCCTTGACCGCCAGGGCGCCCTTGAGCGTCTTGCCGGCGCGCTCCAGCGCAGCCTTGACAAAGCCCGCGCCCGGCGCCGAGCCGGGGTTGGCGTTGTGGACCACCACCACCTCGGTGATGCCCAGCGTCAGCAGGTGCTGGACGATGTACTCGAGCTCGTCCTTGAAGCTCGCCCGCAGCAGGAACATTGCCGGCGAGTAGACCCGGGTCGGCTCCGCGCCGGTGAAGGCACCGACACAGGCCAGACCGTTCGCCGCCGCGGCCTTCATCGTGCCGAGGGTGGGCAGCGTGCCGATGGGCAGCAGCAGCGCGACCGCGCCGTCGGCTGCGAGGCGGCTCACGTTGCGCTCGGCCTCGTCTTCCCGAAAGCCATCGTCGAGCTGCATCAGTTCGAGCCGGCGCCCGCCGATGCCACCGGCCGCGTTCACCTCTTTCAGGTGCGCCTGCACACCGGCGATCACGTCTTTGCCGAGCCCGGCCAGCGGGCCGCTCGGGGGGGCCGTCTGGCCGATCTTCAGGACCTCGGCGCCTTGCGCTTGGACGGCGGGCGCGGCAAGCGCAAGGCCCACAACAATGCCCAGCGCGGCGCGCACCAAACGGAACCTCGGGCGTACCGGCGCCCCGCCTCTACCTGAGGAATGAGCAGCCTGCATGTTGTCTCCTCAATGGTGAACGGTGCGACGGCTTGGCCGTTCGCGCCACGTCGCAGCACCGGTTCCCACTCGCGACTGGTGCCTGCAGAGCGCGCCATCGAAATTAGTCTCCCGCGCGCAGAAGAAACAGACGCACTTGCGGAAGGACATTCCCATTTCCCGGGAATGTCTGCCCGATGCTCAGCCGGCCCAAGGACAGGCGTGATGGGGACTTGCCGGGCATAGGAGACTCGCTGAGCTGGCTCTCCTCGTCCGGGCTGAAGCCGGCTTCATCGCATGCGTAGCGTGCCGCCGGGCGCGATGCCAAGCGCCAGGAGACCGCCACTGCTTCATGGCACGAACTGCACCGTTGCCGAAGGCTCGTTGGGCAACCTCAGGAACTTCAGCGTGACGGTCGTGTCCGGCACCGGCACGTTGAAGCTGCCCAAGCTGAGCAGGTCACCGGGCTTGAGGGCAATGCCGGCCTCGCGCAATGCCTTGGCAAGCCACAGCGCTGCAGCGGCCGGGTTGCCCAGCAGCGCGCTGCCCTTGCTGCGCGCCAGCTCCTTGCCGCTCTTGTCTTCAGTCATCACCACGGTGGTGTTGGCCAGCGAATCGAGGAAGGCTTGCGTCGGTTGCACGTCGATGCGCGAGCCGAGTACGCCGCCGCGGAACAGGATGTTCGTCGCGATCAGCGCCGGGCCCACCGCGGGCGTCGAGCGCATCGAATCGGGCATCTCGATGAAGGGCACGAAGTGCGAGATGTGCTGCAGCGCTTCGAGCGGCGTCTCGGCGGTGGCCAGACGGGTGTCCTTGACGACGGCCACCATGTCGGCCTCGTACAGCAACTTGGCACCGATCGTCGGCGACACCTTGGCGCCCGAGCTGAGCATGTACTTGTCAAACATGTAAGCCCATTCGGGGCCCTTGACCTTGAACCGCTCCCAAATTGCCGGGTTGGTGAAGGCAGCCTTGTAGCCCACCGGTTTGCCCACGGCCCCGGGCAGCAGTTTGGCGAGCTTGTCGCGCGAGCAGCGGGCTTCTTCGAGCGTCATGTCGTCGCCCAGCACCGTGCTCTCGCGCGGCGCCTTGTAGGCTTCGAAGTACTCGGCAACGGCGGCGTCGCTCGGGCATGCCGCGTTGCTGACCTGCGCGCAGGCGCCGAGCAGCGCGATCGCGAGAACGGGAGCAGATTTCATGGTTCCTTCCGGGCTTCCGGGTGAGAGCGTCGGTGGTCGGGTGGCGTGCGCCGAGTGCGCGGCTCGCCCAGCGCATGGCAAGGGTCAGTCGAGCTTCAGGTTGGCCGCGGCAATCACGTCGCGCCAGGAGGCGGTTTCGCGCTTGATCAGGTCCGCGAATGGCGCGGCCGGGACCTTGGGCAGCTCGTAGCCGAGCGTGCGGTAGCGCTCGGCCACCGCGGGGTTGGCCAGCACGGCGGCGATGTCGGCGGCCAGGCGCGCGCGCACCGGGGCAGGCGCAGCCGCGGGTGCGAACAGGCCGGTCCAGGCACTGACCTCGAAGCCGCGCGCCGACGGCAGCTCCGCCGTGGCGGGCACGTTCGGGTACAGCGGATCGCGGGCGGCCGCGGCCAGCGCGATGAAGCGCAGCTTCCCTGCCTTCTCCAGCGGGCCCGCGCTCGCGGCGCTGCCCAGCGCCCACTCGACTTCCTTGTTAGCCACGGCCGCGTATAGGGCGCCGAAGTCGCGGAACGCCACGTGGACCATCTTGGTGCCGGTCATGGCCTGCAGGCGCAGCGCACCGATGTGGCCGGGGCTGCCGACGAACCACGAGCCGTAGAAGACACCGTCGTCCTTGGCCTTGGCCTTGGTGATCAGGTCGTCGATCGTCTTGATCGGGCTGTCCGCGGCCACCACCACGAAAAACGGCGTGCGCAGGATCATGCCCAGCGGCGCGAAGTCGGCCTGCACGTCATACGGCAGCTTCTTGTAGGTGTGCGGGTGCGTCGTGATGTGATTGCTGTCGAGCTGAATCAAGTCATGGCCGTCGGTCACCCCTTGCTTGAACTGGCTCACGGCGATGAAGCCGCCACCGCCCGGCTTGTTGTCCACGATCACCGGCTGGTTCCACTTCTTGCCCAGGTGCTCGCCGATCAGGCGCAGGGCAGCGTCGGGCCCGCTGCCAGCCGGGAACGGGGTCGTCACGCGGATCGGCTTGCCTGGGAAGGCCTGGGCATAGGCGCGGCCTGCCATCAGCGGCGAGAGTGCTGCTGCGCTGCAGCCGGCGATCGTTTGCAGGACCTGGCGGCGGTTGTTCATTGACATGTCTCCTTTGATTGATTGCGGTGTCAGGCCACGGCAGCGTTGGAGCGAGATTTCAAGAGGTCCAGGGCCACGTCGACGATCATGTCTTCCTGCCCACCCACCATGCGGCGGCGACCCAGCTCGACGAGGATGTCTACCGTCTTCAGCCCGTACTTCTTGGCTGCGGCTTCGGAGTGGCGCAGGAAGCTCGAATAGACGCCGGCATAACCGAGCGCCAGCGTCTCGCGGTCCACGCGCACCGGCCGGTCCTGCAGCGGGCGCACGATGTCGTCGGCGGCGTCCATCAGCTTGTACAGGTCGCAACCGTGTTTCCAGCCCAGGCGCTCGGCCGCGGCGATGAAGACCTCCAGTGGCGCGTTGCCGGCACCTGCGCCCATGCCGGCCAGGCTGGCATCGACGCGGTCGCAGCCTTCTTCCACTGCCGCGATGGAGTTGGCCACGCCCAAGCTCAGGTTGTGGTGCGCGTGCATGCCGGTCAACGTCTCGGGCTTGAGCACGTCCTTGAAGGCGCGAAAGCGCTCCCGCACGTCGTTCATGCCCAAGGCGCCGCCGGAGTCCACGACATAGACGCAGGTGGCGCCGTAGCCTTCCATCAGCTTGGCCTGCTGCGCCAGCGCCTGCGGCGTGGTCAGGTGGCTCATCATCAGGAAGCCCACCGTGTCCATGCCCAGCTCGCGCGCGTACTCGATGTGCTGGCGCGAGATGTCGGCCTCGGTGCAGTGGGTGGCCACGCGCACGATGCGCGCACCGGCCTGGTAGGCCGCCTTCAGGTCATGCACGGTGCCGATGCCCGGCAGCAGCAGCGTTGCGACCTTGGCGTGCTTCACCGCGTCAGCCACGGCCTCGATCCATTCGAGGTCGGTGTGCGCGCCGAAGCCGTAGTTGAAGCTGCCGCCTTGCAGGCCGTCGCCGTGCGCGACCTCGATGGAGTCGACACGCGCTTCGTCCAGCGCCTGGGCAATCTGCCTCGCTTGAGCCACGCTGTACTGGTGCCGGATGGCGTGGCTGCCGTCGCGCAGCGTCACGTCGGAGATGTAGATCTTCTTGGCGGGGTCGTGAACCATGGTCGTCTCCCTCAGGCTTGGGTGAGCTTGGCCTGCATGCGAGCGGCCATCGATTCAGCCGTGCGCAGCGCGGCGCTGGTCATGATGTCCAGGTTGCCCGCGTAGGCCGGCAGGTAGTGCGCGGCGCCTTCCACTTCCAGGAAGATGGAAGTCTTCAAGCCGTGCATGCGGTCGCCCACGCCCGGGATGCGGATCGGGTTCTCGACGTCGATGCGGTCGAACTGCACCTGCTGCTTCAGGCGGTAGCCCGGCACGTAGCTCTGCACGGCGGCGGCCATCTGCTGGACCGACTCGGCCACCTTCGCTTCATCGACCATCTCGCTGAGCGTGTAGACCGTGTCGCGCATGATCAGCGGCGGCTCGGCTGGGTTCAGCACGATGATGGCCTTGCCCTTCGCGGCACCGCCCACCACCTCGATGGCCTTGGACGTGGTCTCGGTGAACTCATCGATGTTGGCGCGTGTGCCCGGGCCGGCGCTCTTGCTGGAGATGCTGGCGACGATCTCGCCGTAGTGCACGCGCGCTACGCGCGAAACCGCGGCCACCATCGGGATGGTGGCCTGGCCGCCGCAGGTGACCATGTTCACGTTTGGCGCGTTCAGATGCTCTTCGCCGTTGACGACCGGGATGCAGTAAGGCCCGATGGCCGCCGGCGTCAGGTCCACCAGGCGGATCGCCGGCTTGAGCTTGCGCAGGAAGGCGTCGTTCTTGACGTGCGCGCCGGCCGATGTGGCGTCGAAGACGATGTCGATGTCGGCGAAGACGGGCAGCCGCGTGAGGCCCTCAACGCCCTCGAACGTGGTCGCCACGCCCAGGCGCACGGCACGCGCGAGGCCGTCGGAAGCCGCATCGATGCCGACCATGGCCGCCATCTCGACATGCTTGCCATGGCGCAGGACCTTGATCATCAGGTCCGTGCCGATGTTGCCGCTTCCGATGATGGCGGCCTTCAGCTTGCGCTCAGCCATGGCGGGGCTCCTTGCTGCTCTCCGCCTTGGTGACACCCGCGGTGCCCCAGTGCTCGGGCGCGATCTCGCTCAGCAGCACACGCACGGCATCGCGTGGCACGCCGATGGTTTCGACGGCCGCGTCGGTCAGCCGGCGGATGAGCGCGGCCTTGGCTTCGGTGCTTCGCCCCTCGAGCAAAGCGACGTTGATGATGGGCATGGGCAGTCTCCTGTGGGGTCCGATGTCAGAGCAGCCGCTTCAGCCGGCGGCGCAGCGGAAGCCGATGTGGTGGTGGCCATCCACGGGGCTGGGCGAGACCGTGGTGCGGCTCCAGCTCACCAACCGTTCCGGCGTGCTGTTGAAGGTGGCGTCGCCACCGCGGGCAATGCGCTCCCCGCCGGTGCGCGGGTCTTCGCGCCCGTCGTCGGCGCGGTAGGGGTAGGGCCGGTCGAGCGTGCTGGTCCACTCCGACAGGCTGCCGGCCATGTCGACGATGCCTTCGGGCGTGGCGCCTTGTGGGTGGCTGCCCACGCGCTGGGTGACGCCCTGGCCGTGGCCGATGGCGGCCAGAGACGGTGACACCGCCGCCGCGCCCCAAGGGAAGACACGCGCCTGCTGGCCGCGTGCAGCCGCTTCCCACTCGGCTTCGGTGGGCAGGCGGGCGCCGCGCCACTGGCAGTAGGCCAGTGCGCCGGCCCAGGTGACTTCCTTCACCGGGTGCTCATCATGGCCATCGAAGGGCACGAAGCGACCGTTGCGCACGCCGATGCGGGCGTCGATGTCGTCGATCTGGATGATCGGGTAGCGGCCCGCGATCAGCAGCAGGCCGCGGAACGCCGCCGGAATGTGGGCCGCGCCGATGTCCCGCCCTGTCGCGGTCCCGGTGAGCGTGACAGGCAGCTGGTTCAGGTACTCGGCGAACTGCGCGTTCGTGACCTCGGTGCGGTCGATGCGGAAGCCGCGCAGCTCCACGCGGTGTTCGGGCTGTGCCACCGCGCTGGCGAGGGGATGCCCGGAAGGCGCGCCCAGCGTGTAGCTGCCCGCCGCGATGGGGACCATCTCGCGATGCTGGCGTGCCGACAGAGGCGCATGCTCGGCGCTGAACGCTGCCGCGGCAGGGAACACCGGCGGCGGCCTCATGTCGTGCTGCACGCTGGCGCTGGTCGCCCAGGAGGTGGCGATCAGCACGGCGGTCAGCGCAGCGGCGATGGACACGACGACCGGCATGGAACGCTCACGCCACGGTGTTGAACTCGACGCGGCCCAGGCCCTGCATCTCCAGCAGCACATGCTGGCCAGGCTGCAGCGCTTCGGCCGCGGTCGCACCGCCGGCCATCACGATCCAGCCGGCCTGCAGCGGCTCGCCGGCGGCCGCGCTCAGGCGTGCAGCTGCTACCAGCGAACGCAGAGGGTGCCCCAGGATGCCGGCCGTGCTGCCCACCTGGCGCGCTGCGCCGTTGATCGACATCACCAGCCCCAGGTTGGCGAAGTCCCGGCGCGCGTCACGCCAAGGCCCGATCACGTAGCCCGACGACGAGGCGTTGTCGGCCACCACGTCGCCCAGCGTGAACTTGAAGTTGTCGAAACGCGAGTCGATGATCTCCAGCGCCGGCGCGATGGCGGCCACGGCGTCCAGCGCCTCGGGCAGGCTCACGGCGGCCGGCAGCGGTTTGGCGAGCAGAAACGCAAGCTCGGGCTCCACGCGCGGATGCACGAAGCGGCGCAGCGAAACCGGTGCGCCGTCAGTCTCGGCCATCGCGTCGGTCAGGCGGCCCCAGATCATGTCGTGCACGCCCATCTGGACCATCTTGGCGCGGCTGGTGAAGCCCATCTTCATGCCCGTGCGCCGTTCGCCGCGCGCCAGGCGGCGTGCAATCGAAGCGGCCTGGATGGCGTAGGCCTCGGCCTCGCCGATGCCCTCCTGCTCGGCAAACTGCGCGATGGCGCTGGCGCGGTGCGCTGCGGAGTCGACCATCTCGGCCAGGGCGGCGATGCGTTGCTGGTTCATGCCTGCGTTCATGCCTGCTTCTCCTCGAAGACGGCGCGCACCGACCCGAGCCCTTCGATGCGTGCCTCGAATACATCACCGGGCCGCACCAGGACCATCGGCCCCAGGGCACCGGTCAGCACCACGTCGCCGGCCTTCAGCCCGCGGCCGAGCGTGGCCATCTTGTTCGCCAGCCACAGCGCCGCATTCAGCGGGTGGCCCAGACAGGCCGCGCCAGCGCCCAGCGATACCTGCTCGCCCGAGCGCTCCATCACCATGCCGGCCAGGCGCAGGTCCAGGCTCGCCAGGCTGACGGGGGTGTTGCCGAGCACGAACGCGCTGCTCGACGCGTTGTCGGCCACGGTGTCGACGAAGCGGATGTTCCAGTCAGCGATGCGGCTGCCGACGATCTCGATGGCCGGAAGCGCGAAGGCCACTGAGCGGATCAGTTCGGCAATGGTCACGCCCGCCTCGGGCAGGTCGCGCTCCATCACCAGCGCCACCTCGGCCTCGACCTTGGGCTGCATCAAGCGCGACCACAGCACGGGCTCGCCATCGGCGACCGCCATGTGCGCGAAGAGCATGCCGAAGTCGGGCTGATCGACGCCGAGCTGCTTTTGCACGGCCCGCGCGGTGAGACCGATCTTGCGGCCCACAAGACGTGCACCGCCCTTGAGCTGGCGTTCGGTGTTGAAGTCCTGCACGGCATACGCGTCTTCGGCGCCCATACCCGGGAAGGTCTCACGCAGCGGTGGGACGGCCTCGCGGCATGCCGCGGAGTTCCACAGCAGGTTTGCTGCGAGTTCGATTTCTTTCGTGTCCATAGGCCCCTCAGTACTTGACCATCACGTTGCGCAGCTCGGTATAGAACTCGAGCGAATGCAGCCCACCCTCTCGGCCGATGCCCGACTGCTTGGAGCCGCCGAAGGGGGTGCGCAGGTCGCGCAAGAACCAGCTGTTGACCCAGCACAGGCCGACTTCGATGGCTGAGGCCAGCCGCATCGCGCGGCCTATGTCCTGCGTGTGGATCGACGTCGCCAAGCCATAGCGGTTGGCGTTCACCATCGCCAGCACTTCCTCTTCACTGTCGAAGGGCTGGATGTGGCAGCAGGGGCCGAACACCTCCTCGGTGACGACACTGGCCGTCTCCGGCAGGCCGGTCCAGATCGTCGGCTGCACCCAGCAACCGTCCTTCAGGTCGGCGGGCATGTCGGGGATGCCACCGCCGGTGACGATGGTGGCGCCCTCGTCCTTGGCCTTCTGGTAGTACGACAGCACCTTCTTCTGGTGCACCTTGCTGACCAGCGGGCCGATCTTCGTGTCCTTGTCGAAAGGCCGGCCGGGTTTCATCGCTTCGGCCTGTTCTTTCAGCGCGGCGACGAACTTGTCGAAGATCGGGCGCTGCACGTAGACACGCTCGGTGCCCAGGCAGACCTGGCCGGCGTTCTCGAAGCACGAGCGCGTGACGGTGGCCACGGCGTTGCCGAAGTCGCAGTCGGCGAACACCACGGCCGCGTTCTTGCCGCCCAGTTCCAGCGACACCGGCCGGATGCCGTCGGCCGCAGCCTTCATGATCGCCGTCCCGGTCTTGGTCTCGCCGGTGAAGGTGATGCCGTTGACGTCCGGGTGCGCGGTCAGGAATGAGCCCGCCGAATCGACGCCGAAGCCGTTGACGACGTTGTATACGCCCTTCGGAATGCCGACCTTGTTCATCACCTCGCCCAGCATCGTGGCCGTGCTCGGCGTGGCCTCCGAGGGCTTGACGACCACCGTGTTGCCGCAGGCCAGTGCCGGTCCGCACTTCCACGTCATCAGCAGCAGCGGCAGGTTCCACGGGCAGATGATCGCGATCACGCCGCGGGGCACACGCACGCCGTAGCTGCGCGCGGTCTTGCCGTCGGGAGTGCGCATCTCGAAGGATTCCGTCGATGCGTTCTTGATCGTGTCGGTGAAGATCTTGAAGTTGGCCGCGCCGCGCGGGATGTCCACGTGCGAGGCCAGATGGGCCGGCTTCCCGGTGTCGGCGATCTCGGCCTGAAGGAAGTCGTCGAACCGGCGATTGATCTCGTCCACCAGTTCGTCGAGCAGCTTGCAGCGCTCGACCACCGACAACCTACCCCAGGGGCCGTGCAACGCCGCCTTGGCCGCGGCCACGGCCGCATCCACCTCGGGCCGGCCGGCCTCGTGCACCATGCCGATCAGCGAGTTGTCGACAGGATTGCGCTTCTCGTAGGTCTTGCCGCTGACGTTCTTGACGTACTCGCCGTTGATGAAATTCAGGATGTCCTTCATGTCGCCTCCCGTGGGCCTGCTTCGGGGTCACCCGCGGTCAGGTGCTCCCACATGCGTTCAAAGATGCCGCCTGCCGCCGTCGCCCTGCGCTCGCACTCGGCCGGGGTGAGGACGATCGAGGTCTGTTCCAAGCCCGCACCCAACACCGCCAGCTCCAGGCGCGCGGCGTCTTCCAGGTACCAGGTGAGGCACAGCACCTTCTCCAGCGAGTCGGCTGCCACAACCACGCCGTTGCCTCGCATCACCACCGCGTTCGCTTCGCCCATCGCATCGACCACGGCTACTGCGGCAGCGTCGTCGCGCACGAGTTGGGGGTCGTTCCACAGTGCCGCGCCGGCACCGAAGTACGCTCCCATGCCGTGTCGCGGCCTCGGCGTGCGGCATGCCGTGCCCAAGGCCATCAAGGCCGGTGGCATCGAACGCGCCACCGCGCGTGCCTCGGGCCGCCGCCGGTAGATCTCCTGATGCAGCCGCACCTCGCCCAGCACGCCGGCGGGCAACGGCCCTTTCAAGGGCACGAAGACGCCCGGCTCGCCTGCGGCAATCAAGCCCATCGGCCGCGCCGCGCAGACCAGGAACGACTCTTCATCCAAGCGCAGGCTGCAGTGCCCGTAGGCATGCGCCAGCCCGTGCCGGCCGAGCGCGCGCGCGGCCAGCCGCAGTTGCCGCTGCTGCTGTTCAGCGGGCTTCACGCCGCCGCCTCGACCTTGCGGAACTCCTCGATGTCGGGCACCGAGCCCCACATGCAGAAAGACTCGTTGGCCCGGGGGAACTGTCGCGGCTGGTAGGTGAGCTCGTCCTCGGCGGTGATGTTGCGCACACCGGTTGAGTACTCGAACACCATGTTGTCCGGCCCGCGGAAGTAGAGGAACCGCGCGCCCGAAGTCGGATGCCGGCCGGGCCCGAACGCGATCGGCACGTTCAGCTTCTGCAGCGTGTACCAGGCGCGCATGATGTCGTCGATGCTCTCGACTTGGTGGTTGATGTGCTGCACGCCCGAGCGTGTGGTCGGAAACAGCGCGACCTTGTGGTGAACCTCGTCGATGCGCAGCAGCGGCGCGTCGCCGATCCGGTCGCTCACCTTGGCGCCCAGCACCTCGGTCCAGAAGCGCTCGTCGCGGGCCGCGTCGGTGGTGCACAGGCCCACGTGGCTGAATCCCGTGATGCCTGCGTCACGCGACGGGAAGTAGCGGCGCCCGCTGTGGTGCGGGCCGACCATCAGGTCGATCTTGTTGCCGGTGGGGTCCTGGAAGTGGATAAACGCGCGCAGGTGGCGCTGTTCGCACTCTTCGGCCGTTCCGGCGCGCACCGGCACGCCGCGGTTGCTCAGCTCGGCGGCGGCGGCTTCCAACTCATCGGCAGTACGCAGCTCGAAGCCGATGGTGTGGTCCGACGGGTCGCCTTCGAAATAGACCAGCGTGTGATCGCGGTCGTCGCTGCGGAAGTAGCTGGCCCGCGCCTCGTGCCGGACCCGCTGCAGCCCCAGCACTTCGCTGGCGTAGCGGTCCGCTTGCTGGCGGTCGCGCGTACCGAGACGCACGTACCGAATGTCAAGGAGTTTGATCATGTGTGTCGTCGTCCACCGTGGTGTGCGCGCGCCCGCGGCCCCGCGCGGTCGCGCAGCCCGGGCCGTTGGCATGTCTTCGTCTTTGATCTGGCTCATCGACCCCGAGGTGCGTCAGCGCTCTTGGTTGACATGCCTCAAGGTCATGGCATGTACTCTAGGGATGCGCTCAATCTTTGAGAAATGACTTGAACGGAATTGCGATATGCACAAAGTGGATGACCGCACGAAGGACCCGCTGCCTCGAAACCTCGACGTCACGCTGCTGGAACTGTTCGAGTGCATCCGCCGCACGAAGAACCTGTCGCAGGCCGGTCAGCAGATGGGCCTTTCACAGCCGGCAGTGAGCCGCGGCGTCGCACGGCTGCGCGAGATGTATGGCGACACGCTGTTCATCCGCCGCCCACGCGGTGTGGAGCCGACCCCGTTCGCGGAGGCTCTGGCTGCGCCGGTGGCGTCAGCGCTTCAAACCCTGCGCTCAACCTTCAGTCGCCCTTCTTTCGAGCCCAAGACCGAGTCGCGCCGCTTCCGCATTGCGATGAGCGACATTGGCGAGCGCCTGTTCCTGCCGCGCCTGCTCGAGGATATCTCTCACTCGGCGCCCCAAGTCGCTGTGGAGGCGGTGTCACCTGCCCTCGGCCAACTCGAGGAGAGTCTGGCGAGCGGCCAGGTTGACCTCGCCGTCGGCTACCTGGGTGGCTTGGGCAAGCAGTTCCACCGACGCAAGCTGTTCCGCGAGCGATTCGTCTACATCGCGCGCGAAGGCCATCCTGAGCTTCATGGCGCGCTGAAGCGAGAGCAACTGCGTTCGATCCCGCATGTGGTGGCGGGGCCCAGCGGAATGCAACACGCGATCGCCGTCGAGAAGGTGCTGTCGGGGCCGCGCGTGAAGGCGCGGACCGCGCTTCGCGTACACAGCTTCCTTTGCGTCGGCCCCGTGGTGGCCAGCACCATACTCATCGGAGCAGTTCCCAGCAACCTCGCCGCGGTGGTGGCGGGACACATGCGGCTGCAGGTGATCGAATCGCCCGTGCAGTTTCCGGGCTTCGACGTGGAGATGGCCTGGCATCAGCGCTTTCACCGCGAGCCCGGCATCGAGTGGCTGCGTGGGGTGTTCCTCGCGCTGTTCTCGGGAGGCTTTGGTCCCGCGCAGTGACGCGGTGGCGCCGCACAATGAAGTTTGCCTTGCCTGCCTCAGGTAGATCCTGTGCCGAGTCGGCAAGGAAGCGAAGGCGCAGACCGAGAGACCAAGTCGGCCTGCACCCTCGCCTTTCCTGGCTGCTACTTGCCGAACTCCAAAAGGTCCTGGTTCAGCCGATCCTTGTGCGTGTCAGTGATGCCGTGGAGACCACCGGCGTATTCGATGAGCTTGGCAGCCTTGACCAGCTGGCCGTGACACGGCCGCTGAAGCAACTCTCACGAACAGGAGTACGAGGCGGAGAGGTTGACATCACCGCTGACATCATCGACGAACTTGTTGTCGGCGATGGCTCTGACGACAGCCGCTTTAAGCGGTGACAGGGTCAGCGGTGCAGCGGCTGGGGCCAGTCGCCGGCCGCGAGCAAACTTGCGCTGATTTGGTCGGGACGCGGCTCTGCTAGTTCTTTTTCGCGTCGGGAGCTTGATGCTTCAACAAATTCAGCATCTCCTTGGGGGCCGCATAGGGTGCGCCGACTTCTGGCGCAAAAAGTCGATAGCGCAACTTGGCCTTGATGAGGTTGTTCTTTCCTTGGAGATCGCCAGCGTCGGCGAGGGAGACTTCCTTGATCAACCAGTCGATCAACGCAGCGTTGACGATGAGGGCGTTCTGCTTGTCTCCTGCCTGAGCCCCTGCATCGCTCGCGCGTTTATAGGTATCGAGATAGCGCGCGCGCTCTGCGTTGAATGCATTCTGCTGCGCGGGTTGGAGCCGCGCAGACAAGCTCTCGATATAAAAGGCTTGCGCTCTTTCGATGAAGGTCGGCGTGGCTTGAATCGGATTGCCCTCTGCGTCGAACATCACGCCATGTCCGATGAATGCGATCGGCTCTTGGACTTGGGCAACCGTGGCACTCGGCCACCCGAGGGCAGCGCTCAGCAACAGGCTCGCCGCGACATGGACGGATTCATTCCTCATGATGCATCTCTCGCCCGATAAAGTTTGCGCGCATTTGCCCCGGCCTCATGGTGTGCCAACACAGCCGCTGCCACAAGCGGGTGGCATGGGCATCCGCATGGGAGGCGTTAGGCCGTTGACGATGTCGCGCATCGCCCTGATGTTGCTGGGCGGCAGCTCATGGCATGCCCCGCCGCAATTGGCTCCTGCCGTCACTACATTGGTCCAGCCGGCGGCCACCGGCAGTGGGGTATAGCGGCCACTGTCTACCTGGGTGGTGAACTTGCCGCCGCTGGGGCCACCGTTCAGAGGCCCGCGCAACACTTTGGCCCACGTCGGGTCATCTGGAGATATCAGGAAGACATTGTTTCCGCTATGGCAGTTGGTACAGCGTCCGCCGACATTGCCGCCGGCCGCCATGATCGGCCCGTCTACCAATTCAGAGATGACCAACTTTTTCCCGCTCCATCCCAGAATATTGGTCGGATCGTTTTTGGGTTGGTTGTCCCAGAAGCAAGCCTTACCCGTCGTGGCGCTCTGGCAGATGATCCCCGCTAGGCTGCCAGGGCCACCGTTGCCACGTGGCAGGGCGACGCAAGCGCCTCGAACGTTGGGATCGGTGTAGGTCCATACGTGTGCATCATCAGCGCGAAGCAAAAGATTGGTGCCGCCGCCGTTGGTATTGAGGTTGCCCTGATTGACCCAGGCGGTACCGGTTTCGGCCCAGTCCGGCGGAACGGGCACGCCTTGCGCACGGCAGTCGGCCATGTAGGGCGTGTCTGCATTCACTTTGAACGTCGCGGTGTCACTGGCGTTGGAGCAGTAGGGAAACAAGAACCAATGCTGCACCTCGGCACTGGCGGTGAGGGTGTGCGTTCCGCTGCTCAGCCCCGAAAAACTCGCTTGGGTCTCGGTTGACGACGGCGACAAGGGAGAAAACTGCGACGTGACATCCATTCCATCCAGAAATGCGCGGAAGGGCGTGCCGCAGACATTGCCCACTTTCACTTTTGCTACGACGGGGTTGACCAGATTGCCGCTGTCGGGCGGAGCGGTGATCGTCATGCAGCTCGCGATCAGTAAAAGCAGTGGCGGCACGAGCAAGCGGCGTCCACAGACAACTCGATCTGGCGTTCGGTGCTGGTCACTCATCTCCGCTCCCTTTCGCTGTCGCAAAGAGTTATACGCCGCGCATCTTGTCCTGTCATCAGCAAGATGCTTCACGCTTCCTCGACGTTGAGGACAGCGCAAGTGGCTGCGAAGCCGGCCGAGGACTCGGTGTGCGCGATGAAGCGGGCCGCGTGCTGCTGCACCAAGCGGTACAGCGTGGTTTGCTCCGGCCGGTGGAGCTGTAGTGGAGCGGATCCGTCCAGCGCCTCCTGCCGCGTGCAGGGCTGCCGGCCGATGCCGCGCACGACAAAAGCCCCTCCGTCAAAACAGCAATCGCATCACCGCCCCGCCGCCCGCCTCGGCTTGTACGCCGGGAACGCCTGCCGCAGCGTCTCGATCTGCCCGCACTTGTAGGCCTGATAGCCCGGCAGGCTGTTCACCGCGTTCTGGAACGCGGCGCTGCGCAAGATGGCCAGCGTGGCCTGGATGCCCGGTTTGGTGAGCGACAGCTCGTGGCACAGCAGGAAGTAGCACTCGGTGGCAATGGGCAGGAAGTCGAGCTTGAAGTGGCGCGCCGGTGTCTCCACGCCCAGCCCCACGTCGGCCATGCCGCTGGCCACGTAGGCGGCCACCGCGGCGTGCGTGAGTTCGCCCTGCTCGAAGCCGGCAATGCGGTCGGCGTCCACGCCCTCTCGCTCCAGCAGGCAGTCGAGCAGGAAGCGCGTGCCCGAGCCGCGCTGGCGGTTGATGAAGCGCACGCCCGGGCGCGTGAGGTCGCGCACGTCGTAGATCTTCAGCGGGTTGCCCGGCGCCACCATCAGGCCCTGGCGGCGTGTGGCCACGTGGATCACGCGGCTGGCACGAAAGTCGAACCAGCGGGCGTAGTGGGCCACCGCCCTTTCCTCGAACTCGCCCAGCGGAATGGGCAGGCCGGCCAGGTCGCAGGCACCGTCGTGCAACGAAGCGGCGGCCTCCTGGCTCGCGACGTATTTGCGCTCCACGGCCACCTGCTCGCGCGCCAGCGCATCGAGCAGCTTCTCGATCGAGAAGCCGTGGCTCGCATGCACGCGCAGCATCGCCGGCTGCCCGGCGCCGATCACGCGCTCGATCTCCACCTCCAGCTCCGAGGCCAGCGTGTCGAGCACGGGCGACAGCCGCGCCACGATGCGGTGGCCGGCCCACACCAGCTTTTCGCCCAGGGGCGTGAGGCGCGAACCCTTGCCGCGCTCCATGTGCAGCAGCGGCACGCCCAGCTGCAGCTCGCCCTGGCGCACCAGGTCCCACGCATGGCGGTACGAAGCCCCGGTGTGCTGGCAGGCGCCGGAAAGGCTGCCGAACTCCTGCACCTGCGCCAGCAGCTCCAGCAGCCGCGGCGAGAGGTTTTCGCCGCTGGGCTGGCGGATGGTCCATTGCGGCTTGATCGAGACCTTGTGCATCTAATGCGGGTTAGCCCTTAAGAGGCCAGCAGCATAAGCCTCCTGAGCACCTCGTCATATTGCGGTTGACACCGAGCGCACGTAGATTGGCGCTCAGGGGCTCGGGCCGTTCTTATGCCCGCCCCACATAAACGAACCCCACAGATGAACATGCCACAAGCCGTGCCGACCATCGAACTGGTCGAGCAACTGGTCGACCGCTTCCGGCAGGTGCCGGGCGGCCTGCTGCCGCTGCTGCATGCGGTGCAAGACGAACTCGGGCACATACCGCCCGATGCGGTGCCCACCATCGCGGCGGGCATGAACCTCTCGCGTGCCGAGGTGCACGGCGTCATCAGCTACTACCACCACTTCCGCAGCACGCCGCCGGGGCGCACGGTGGTGCAGGTGTGCCGCGCCGAGTCGTGCAAGGCCTGCGGTGCCGATGCGCTGCTGGCCCACGTGGAGCGCACGCTGCACTGCCAGGAACACCACACGCGCGGCGACGGCGCCTACACGCTGGAGCCGGTGTACTGCCTGGGCCTGTGCGCCGTGTCGCCCGCGGTGATGGTGGGTGACCAGCTGCATGCGCAGATGACGCCGCAGAAGTTCGATCGCCTGATCAAGGCATTGGAGCAAGGCCAATGAGCATCAAGGTCTACGTTCCCCGCGACGCAACCGCACTGGCACTCGGTGCCGATGCCGTGGCCGAAAAGCTGCTCGCCGAATGCACCAAGCGTGGCCACGACGTGGAGCTGGTACGCAACGGCTCGCGTGGCCTCTTCTGGCTGGAGCCGCTGGTCGAGGTGGAAACGCCGGCCGGCCGCATCGCCTACGGGCCGGTCGCGCCTGAAGACGTGCCCAAGCTGCTGAAGGCCGGCCTGCTGCAAGGGGGCGCCCACGAGCTGTGCCTCGGCCCCACCGAGTCCATTCCCTACCTTGCCAGGCAGCAGCGCCACGTGTTCAAGCGCATGGGCGTCACCGACCCGCTGTCGCTTACGGACTTCGAAGCCCACGGTGGTTGGGCCGGATTGAAGCGCGCCATCGGCATGGAGCCCGCCGCCGTGGTGCAGGAAGTGTTCGACTCCGGCCTGCGCGGCCGCGGTGGTGCGGCCTTCCCGGCCGGCATCAAGTGGAAGACGGTGCTCAACACGCCAGCCCCACAGAAGTACGTGGTCTGCAATGCGGACGAAGGCGACTCCGGCACCTTCTCCGACCGCATGACGATGGAAGGCGACCCGTACATGCTCATCGAGGGCATGACGATCGCCGCACTCGCGGTGGGCGCCGCGCAGGGTTACATCTACGTGCGCTCCGAATATCCGCACGCCGTGAAGACGATGAACGAGGCCATCGAGCGTGCCACCGCCGCTGGCTGGCTGGGCAGCAACGTCGCAGGCTCGGGCCGGGCCTTCCACCTCGAAGTGCGCATGGGCGCGGGCTCCTACGTGTGCGGCGAAGAGACCGCCATGCTCGAAAGCCTGGAAGGCAGGCGCGGCATTGTGCGCGCCAAGCCACCGGTGCCGGCCATGGTGGGGCTCTTCGGCCAGCCGACGGTGGTGAACAACGTGATCACCTTCTCGAGCGTGCCCATGGTGCTGGAGCACGGTGCCGCGGCCTACAAGGCGCTCGGCATGGGCCGATCCACCGGCACGCTGCCCTTCCAGCTGGCCGGCAACATCCTGCACGGCGGGCTGGTGGAGGTGCCCTTCGGCGTGACGCTGCGCGAACTGCTCTACGACTTCGGCGGCGGCAGCCGCTCGGGGCGGCCCATCAAGGCGGTGCAGGTGGGTGGCCCGCTGGGCGCCTACGTGCCGCCCGACAAATGGGACGTGCCGCTCGACTACGAAGCCTATGCCGCGATGGGCGCGGTGCTGGGGCACGGCGGCATCGTCGTGCATGACGACACGGCCGACATGGCCAAGCTCGCACGCTATGCGATGGAGTTCTGCGCCATCGAGTCTTGCGGCAAATGCACGCCCTGCCGCATCGGCTCCACGCGCGGCGTGGAGGTCATTGACCGCATCATCTCCGGCGGTGAGCGCACGCAGCAGGTGGCGCTGCTGCGCGAGCTGTGCGACACCATGGAACAAGGCAGCCTGTGCGCCATGGGCGGCATGACGCCCTACCCCGTGCGCTCGGCGCTCAACCACTACCCACAGGACTTCGGGCTATGAACGAGATCGACATCGACTACGGCACGCCCAAGAGCGACTCCGCGCAGCAGGTCACGCTGCAGATCGACGGCCGCGAGATCACCGTGCCGGCCGGCACCTCGCTGATGCGCGCGGCCGCCGAGGCCGGCATCGGCGTGCCCAAGCTGTGCGCCACCGACAGCCTCAAGGCCTGGGGCTCCTGCCGCCTGTGCCTGGTGGAAATCGACGGCCGCCGGGGCTTCCCCGCCTCATGCACCACGCCCGCCGAGGCCGGCATGGTGGTGCACACGCAAAGCGAAAAGCTCGAGAAGCTGCGCCACAACGTGATGGAGCTGTACCTCTCGGACTTTCCACCGGAGGCCTTGCAGGGCCCCGAGACTGAGATGCTCGACATGGTGAAGGCCACTGGCGTGGACACCGTGCGCTATGGGCTCGCCGGGCACAACCACCTGCACGACAAGAAGGACGAATCGAACCCCTACTTCGTGCACGACCCGGCCAAGTGCATCGTGTGCAACCGCTGCGTGCGCGCCTGCGAAGAAACGCAGGGCACCTTCGCGCTCACCATCGAAGGCCGCGGCTTCGAGTCGCGCGTGTCGGCCAGCCAGCACGAGCCTTTCATCGACAGCGAATGCGTGAGCTGCGGCGCCTGCGTGCAGGCCTGCCCCACCGGCTCGCTGATCGAAAAGACCGTGGTGTCGCTCGGCATGCCCGAACGCAGCGCTGTCACCACCTGCGCCTACTGCGGCGTGGGCTGCAGCTTCAAGGCCGAAATCAAAGGCGGCCAGGTCGTTCGCATGACGCCGTGGAAGAACGGCAAGGCCAACGAAGGGCACGCCTGCGTGAAAGGCCGCTTCGCGTGGGGCTATGCCACTCACCAGGACCGCATCACCAAGCCGATGATCCGCAGGAAGATCACCGACCCGTGGCAGGAGGTGAGCTGGGACGAAGCCATCGACTACGCCGCCAGCGAGTTCAAGCGGCTGCAGGCCAAGTACGGGCGCGACTCGATCGGTGGCATCACCTCCTCGCGCTGCACGAATGAAGAAACCTACCTCGTGCAGAAGCTGGTGCGCGCGGCCTTCGGCAACAACAACGTCGACACCTGTGCCCGCGTGTGCCACTCCCCCACGGGCTATGGCCTCAACCAGACCTTCGGCACCTCGGCCGGCACGCAGACCTTCAAGTCGGTCGAGAAGTCCGACGTGATCATGGTGATCGGCGCCAACCCGAGCGATGCGCACCCGGTGTTCGCCTCGCGCATGAAGCGGCGCCTGCGTGAAGGCGCCAAGCTCATCGTGCTGGACCCGCGCAAGATCGACCTCGTGAGTGGCACGCACGTGAAGGCCGACTTCCACCTCGCGCTGCGGCCGGGCACCAACGTGGCCGCCATCACCGCGATCGCGCACGTGATCGCCACCGAAGGCCTGCTCGACGAGGCCTACGTGGCCGAGCGCTGCGACAGCAAGAGCTTTGCCGAATGGCGCGAGTTCGTGTCGCGCCCCGAGAACTCGCCCGAAGCACTGGAAGCCGCCACAGGCGTGCCGGCCGAGCTGGTGCGCGGCGCCGCGCGGCTCTACGCCACGGGCAACGCACAAGGCCAGCTCGGTGCTCAGCGCCCCAACAGCGCCATCTACTACGGCCTGGGCGTGACCGAACACGCGCAGGGTTCCACCATGGTGATGGGCATTGCCAACCTCGCCATGGCCACCGGCAACGTGGGCCGCGAAGGTGTGGGCGTGAACCCGCTGCGCGGCCAGAACAACGTGCAGGGCTCCTGCGACATGGGCTCCTTCCCTCACGAGCTGCCCGGCTACCGCCACATTTCCGACAGCACCGTGCGCGCGCAGTTCGACGCCGCCTGGGGCGTGACACTCAACCCCGAGCCGGGTCTGCGCATTCCCAACATGTTCGAGGCCGCGCTCGACGGCAGCTTCAAGGGGCTGTATTGCCAAGGCGAAGACATCGTGCAGTCCGACCCCAACACGCAGCACGTCACCGCGGCCCTTTCGGCCATGGAATGCCTGGTGGTGCAGGACATCTTCCTGAACGAAACGGCCAAGTACGCACACGTGTTCCTGCCCGGCTCTTCGTTCCTCGAAAAGGACGGCACCTTCACCAACGCCGAGCGCCGCATCTCGCGCGTGCGCAAGGTGATGGAGCCGCTTTCGGGCGTGGGCGACTGGGAAGCGACGGTGAAGCTCTCGAACGCGCTGGGCTACCCCATGGCGTATGAACACCCGTCGCAGATCATGGACGAGATCGCCGCGCTCACGCCCAGCTTCGCCGGCGTGAGCTTCGAGAAGATCGACCGCCTGGGCAGCGTGCAGTGGCCCTGCAACGAAAGCACCGAAGAGGCCGGCACATCCATCATGCACGTGGGCCGCTTCGTGCGCGGCAAGGGCCGCTTCTTCATCACGCAGTACGTGCCGAGCGAAGAGAAGGTCACGCGCAAGTACCCGCTGCTGCTGACCACCGGGCGCATCCTGAGCCAGTACAACGTGGGCGCGCAGACGCGGCGCACCGCCAACAACATGTGGCACGACGAAGACCGGCTCGAGATCCACCCGCAGGACGCCGAAGACCGCGGCGTCAAGACGGGCGACTGGGTGGGCATCGAAAGCCGCGCGGGGCAGACGGTGCTGCGCGCCGTGGTGAGCGAGCGCATGCAGCCGGGCGTGGTGTACACCACCTTCCACTTCCCCGAGTCGGGCGCCAACGTCATTACCACCGACAGCTCCGACTGGGCCACCAACTGCCCTGAGTACAAGGTGACCGCGGTGCAGGTGATGCCGGTGGCGCAGCCTTCAGAATGGCAACGCCAGTACGAAGCCTTCAACCACCAGCAGCTCGACCTGCTGGCGAAGGCTTCTTCCCAGACGCAAGAGGTCGTGGCCAACAAGTGACGCCCATCGAGAACCACCCGGCCGCAGCGTCGGCCGACGTGACCGCCTACCGCGACGGCAAGAGCCGCCGCGTGCACGACCGGCTGGCCGAGGAAACGCCGGTCGCGCTCGTGTTCAACGGCATCTCGTTCGCGGTGATGCTGGCCACGCCTGCCGACCTGGAAGACTTTGCGCTCGGCTTCGCGCTCACCGAAGGCCTGCTGGAGCGGCCCGGCGAGCTGTACGGCGTGGAGGTGGAAGACACGCCGGAAGGCATTGCGGTGCAGCTGCAGGTGGCCAGCGCCTGCGAGTTCCGCCTCAAGGAACGGCGCCGCAACCTCGCCGGCCGCACCGGCTGCGGGCTGTGCGGGGCCGAAAGCCTGGAGCAGGTGCAGCGCACGCTGCCGCCAGCCGCCACCAGCGCACTGAGCGTGGAACCCGCGGCCTTGCGCCGTGCGCTCGCTTCGATCGGCGAATTCCAGCAGCTGCAGCAAGCCACCGGCGCCGTGCACGCGGCCGCGTGGTGCGGCCCCGCGGGAGACGTGCAACTCGTGCGCGAAGACATCGGCCGCCACAACGCGCTCGACAAGCTGGTGGGAGCGATGGTGCGGGCCAAGGTCGATGCGACCCGGGGCTTCTTCTGCATCACCAGCCGCGCCAGTTTCGAGATGGTGCAAAAGGCTGCGATGGCCGGTGCGCCCATGCTCGTGGCCGTGTCGGCCCCCACCGCGCTGGCGGTCAACACGGCACGCTGCGCAGGCCTGGCGCTGGCCGGCTTCGCCCGCGGGCAGGACTTCGTGGCCTACACCTTCCCCGAACGATTCGGACTTCCTTCAGCATGACCTTCAGCGTGATCTCATGGACCTGAACAACCTCGTGCACATGGCCAACCGCATCGGCGAGTTCTTCCAGGCCATGCCCGACCAGCAAGAGGCCATGCAAGGCGTGGCCACCCACATCCGCAAGTTCTGGGACCCGCGCATGCGCCGGCAGCTGCTGGCGCACGTGGAGCAGCAAAAGGGCGAAGGGCTCTCTGAACTCGTGCTGCAGGCGCTGCAGGAACACCGCGCGACGCTGCAATAGCCACCGCGCACAAGCCGCCGCACAGCAACGGCCCGCAGCAACGCGCGGGCCGTTTTCGTGAAGTATTCCCATCGCACGTTTGGGGGGCGCGTAGGCACCGCTACGCTCGGGATAATCCGCCGCCACTGCGGCCAGCCCAACTTCTATGAACGACTCCGTGCAGCTCGTCTTCTTCGGCGAGATCCTCGACGGCTTCCAACGCGACGACGTGCAGCGCCGACTCGGCGAACTGCTCAAGCTGGACGAGGCAAAGCGAGCACAGCTCTTTTCAGGCGCGCGCCGCGTGCTCAAGCGCGCGGTGACGCGCGCCGAAGCCGAACGCTACGTGCAGCACCTGGCCAAGATCGGCGCCAGGCTGCATGTCGAGCCCGATGCACCGCAGCCCGCCGTTGCCAACGTGGCCGCGCCAGTGAAGCCTGCTGCTGCGCCGACCCCGCAGGCCCCGGCCGCCCCGACGCTCCTGCCCCAGGCCCCTGCGGCGGTGGCCACCGTGGCTGCGACCACGACCCCCGCCGAAGAAGAGATCGTCTGCCCCACCTGCGGTGAGCGCCAGTCCAAGCGCATCCTCTGCCGCGCCTGCGCCACCAACATGCCGATGGGCATTGCGGCCAAGGAAGAGGCCGAGCGCGAGGCCCGTGAGGCAAGACAGGCCGAGTGGCGCGCGAAGCGCGGGCTTGCACCG
Organism: uncultured Rivibacter sp.; assembly: GCA_946480925.1. Next base: position 7,916 of record CAMLLU010000044.1, on the reverse strand, counting down.
GTGGGTGAGCTGGCGGCTGCCAGCTCAGGCGAAGAATCCGCAGCCACCTGGGGCATCAGCTTTTCAGGCCGCATCGGGCGGCTGCGCTACATGACGGCCGGCTTCGTGCTGTTCACGGCGATGGTGTTGCTCACGCTCTACCTGATGAAGCACCTGAACGTGAGCGGGTTCGTGCTCTTCACCCTGGGCATGCTGGTGGTCATGCTCGCTTCGGTCCGCCTGTCGGTGCTGCGGCTGCACGACTTCAACCGCAGCGGCTGGTGGAGTGGCCTGATGCTGGTGCCTTACCTGGGCAACGTGATGGGCCTGGTGGTGGCGTTGCTGCCGGGCACCAACGGTTCGAACGACCACGGCGACGAACCGCCCAAGGGCAGCTGGGTGAAGCTCGCCGTGTCGATCGTGGTGTTCTGCCTGTCGCTCGGCGTTGCGATGCAATCGTTCGTCGAGTACTACGACAAACAGGGCGAAGGGCTTTCCGACAACCCTGCACTGCAGAACGAACAGGCCGCAGCCCAGGCCATGGCCGCCACCATGCTGCCCTCCGGCGAGGCCAAGGCCGCCTTCGAAAGCCAGTACCAGGGCGCGCAAACCCACAAGGTGTTCGCCACCTCGTCGCACGGCGGCTGGGGCTTCGCCGCGGGCAAGCCCTCGCTCGAAGCCGCCTTGATGGAGGCACTGTCCGACTGCGAGGCGCGCCGCCCGCCCTACACGCCTGAATGCAGCCCGGTCAACGTGAACGGGCAATGGGGGCGGTTCGAGGAGCGTTGAAGTTCACAGTCCGGCCCGTTGCAGCCGCCGAAACTCCGCCGGCGTGCAGCCCGCTTCCCGCTTGAAGAACTTGCTGAAGTTGGTGGCTTCGTCGAAGCCAAGCTTCTCGGCGACGAGGGTGACGGGCGTATCCGTGTGCACCAGCAGGCGCTTCGCCTCGAGACTGATGCGCGAGGCGATGAAGGTCTTCGCATTCATGCCGATGGCCGCCGTTGCGGCACGCGTGAGGCTCTTTTCCGTGCAGCCCAGCTGTTGCGCGTAGTCCGTCACCTGGTGCCACTGGGCAAAGCGCTGGTCCACGAGCTGCTGGAAGCGCTTGAAGCGCTGCAGCGCTCGCGAGTCCGGTGCGGCGCGAACCTCATGTCGGCCGTGAAAGATGGTGAACCGTGACAGCAGCGCATAGAGCTGGTAGCGCAACAGCGCATGCAGTTCTTCGGCAGGCGCGTCGAGCGTTGCATCCTTTCGCATCTGCTTGATGGCTGCTGCCACGCTGCGCAGTTCGTCTTCGTGCAGGTGCAGATGCGCCGGCAGCCTCTCCAGATCGACGGCGAGCTTCAAGTCCCCCGCCGGCGCCGCCGCCGGCAGCAGGAACTCGGGGCGGAACAGCACGATCCAGCCGTCCCAGTCTTCGTCGTGCCCGAAGTTGTGGGCCTGCCCAGGCTTCAGCGTGAGCAGTGACCCGATCTCGCACGCAGTGGGGCTGAAATCGATCAACTGGGTACAAGTGCCCTTCGTGACGCACACGAACATGAAGAACGTGTACCGGTGTGTCGTGCGCACCTTTTCCCTGCTGCCGCGCCGTCGCAGGTCGGACACGGCAAACACCTCCAAGGCGAGCTGGTAGGGCCCTGCCGGGTCGTACTCCAGCTGCTGGATGCTGGCGCTCTTTTTTCGGATGGGTGACATCGACCGGCCCTGGTGCCTCTAGTGGAAGTGAATCAACTCTCGCCCCAATATTGTCCGATAACTACCATCAAAAGGCGCTGAAATACCGTTCAACCGCCAATACTCTGTCCAATAATTTCCACATACACGACAACTTGGAAGGACAGATTCTTGAGCCCCGATGCCCAGCAGATCACCCAGGCCATCCTCGCCAGCGAACGCGCCATCAACGAGCGCTGGAACAAAGGCGACGTCGATGGCGCCCTCGAAACCTACAGCGATGACGTGAGCTATTTCGACCCGATCACCGCCACGCGCCTGGATGGCCGCAAAGCCGTGGAGGCGTACTTCCGCCAGTTCTTCGAAGGCAAGCTGAACATCCTGCGCAGCGACTATCCCAACCCGCAGGTGATCGTGAGCGGCAGCGGCGATTTCGCGGTGGCGACCTACAACCTCGTCAATTTCGCGACCGACGGCAACAGCGGCGAAAAGCCCGGCACGCCGTGGAATTCGACCCAGGTCTATCGGCTGATCGACGGCAAGTGGCGCGTGGTGCACGTGCACTGGTCGTTCACACGGCACCCGGCTGCGATGCAAGGCCTCATGGCCTGAGAAGGTGTGAACGAAGGCACGCCACCACAACCCCACGCACATCCCGAAAACATCACCAAGAGGAATTCACCATGTCCAACGTCGACATCGCAAAGAGCTACATCCGCGCAGCCCAGACGGGCGATCAAGCCCTGCTGGGCAAACTGCTCTCGCCAGACATCGTGTGGCACCAGCCTGGCAAGAACCGGTTCTCGGGCACGCACAGGGGCATGCAGGCCGTGGGCGCGATGCTCGGCGGCATGATGGTGGTGTCCGAAGGCACCTTCACCATCTCGCGCGCCGACCACTTCATGGCAAACGGCGACTGGGTCGCCATCAACCTCGAGTTCAAGGCGCAACGCAACGGCATGCAGCTCGCACAAGCTGGCGTGGACCTGCTGCGCATCGAGAACGGCAAGGTCGTGGAGGCGCGCCTGTTCTCGAGCGACCAGGAGCAGGAAGACGCGTTCTGGGGGCGTTGAGCACCTGAAGCGAAACGGCATCTCGCCTTTCGGCGCAAGCACGCTCGTTTCGCGCGTTGCACGCATGCGGGGCCGGTTGGGTCGGATAGTGAAGGGTCGAACTCTCGACCTCGCGCCCCTTTCCTGACCATGCCCAACAGAATCACGGGAAATCGACCTCGCACATTCGCCCCGGAGCAGGGAGGCCGGGCGGGCGAGGCGCAAGGCGGCCACCAGGGCCGCCCGCAGAGCCTGCCAGCCGGCCCCGCCGACCTTCATTCGCGATCGGCTGGGGTGTCGTCGAGAGGGAGCACGTCGCAGGCCTCGCACGCGCCCCGTGTGAGCTTTCCCCTGGCTTCCGCGGGAACGAGTGCCTCGAGCGAACAAAGGCCGCCGAGAAACGACAAGGAACGGGAAGCGAAGATCGACCAGCTCGCAAGTCGACTGGAATTCACCGCTTCGCTGGCCGCAAGAAGCGGGCCGACGAAAAACCTGAGCGCACAGGCGTTCAACGACGCACGCGAAGCACTTCTGCTTCACTCGCGCATGTCACCCGGCTACAAGAAGGACCCGGCTGGAGTGGCCGAACAACGGGGCGATCTTCTGGAAGCGGCCTTGAGCCACGCGTCCAACGCGATCCTGTTGACCTTCGCCGAATCGCGTGAGGCAACGCGATCGACGCCACCGAAATCGAAGCCTGGCGATCTGGACCCGTACATCGCGTTCGCCCTGCAGCTCCATGAGGAGTCAGGCCGGTACGGGTCGGTGCCAAGAGAGCTGCTCCCGGCGTTGAGGGAGTCCATCGTCGACACGCTTGTTCAAGCGTTGAAAGTGAAGATCAACCTGGCCATGGCAGACGCACGCGGGCAGGTGCTGGGAGTTGCATCGCTGGCGTCGCCGCTGGAAGGCGTGCTCGTCCATTGCACCGAGGCGTACGTTTCATGTCAGCGCCTGATCGAAGGCGAAGGCCTTGATCAGCCTCAGAAGAGTCAGCTCGACGCCTGCAAGCAGGTGTGGGACGGGTTGGCAAAACTCGGCGCCGCAATAGACGACTTTTCACTGCATGCAGCGCGGCAGTCGCAACCGGCGGGCGCGGATGCTTCCGCCTGGGATCGGGCGCTGGACTTCGTGCAGTCCGTGAGCGTTCTGGCTTCCGCCCTCTCTGAAGCCATGAACAGCCTTTACAAGGCGGAAAGCGAAACACTCCGCAAGGCGACCCATGGGGTGCAGCAACCACACGGCCAGGAAGACGAATGGGCCGTCGTGCCGAGCCGGCCTGCACAGCCGCCGCAGGCGGAGGCACCCCGCTCCGGCCGCCGCCGATCACGCCCCAACAGGGCAGCCAGAACCGAAGCCCCGTCCACCGCGCCCGAGCGTGGCACCACCGATGAAGTGCAAAGGCAGTTGCTGCTGCGCATAGACGACGTGCTGGACTCTTCACCGCTGACCTTGGAGATGGCACGGAGCTCGCCCGACGTGCTCGCCATCGCGCGCTTGCTGCCCAGGGCAGACCCCAAGCGCATCGAAGACATGAAGCCAAAGCTGCACGATCCACTGGACATCGCCGGCGCCTTGCGCACTTCGGCTCTTGGGTGGTTCGGCAACATTGCGGTCGTACGCCGGGCGCGCAGCGCGCTGGATTCGCTGGTTCGCAACAACCCCACGGACGAAGGCCTCGTGCAGAGGGCCAGCAGGCTCGACGATCGCATCGCGGCGCTCGAAGTGATCGACAAGCGCCTCGAGGCCCGGGAGGGCGATACGCTGAAGCAGCACCAGTTCCCCAAGGCTTCGCACTTGAAGCGCCTGCTGCAGCTCGACCAGATTGCAGGCGTGTCATCCCCGGTCCAGCTTCGATCGGCAGGCGACCAGGGCGCCCGTGGGACGCTCTTCGAACTGAAGATCACGCCCCGCCCCTTGAGCGACGGCCGGGAAGCGCCCTCGGTGTACCTGCACCTCCACACGGCCAACCCCGTCACCGCGGCGGAGTGCCTGGCGCTGAAGCACAGCGACCTCACGGCGGCACACGTCAAGAACGAGGAGCAGAAGGGCCTGGGCGCGCGCTGGGAAGAATTGCAGCGGCGATACGGCAACGAGGACGCCACCGTGTACCGCGAAAAGGTGGGCAAGGAGCTGCTCGGAACACTGCAGCAGCTGTCGAAGACGTCGCTCGCAGCATCTGCACCGGGCACCGGGTCGAAGGCAGCCAGGAAGTAGGCCGGCCCTCGCCGGCATCGAGGCCCTACCCCAGCTTCAACAACCGCATCGCGTTCTGCTTCAGGATCAGCGGCTTCACCTCGTCGCGGAAGCCCGCTTCCTCGAAGTCCTTCATCCAGCGGTCGGGCGTGATGAGGGGGTAGTCGCTGCCGAAGAGCACGCGGTCTTTCAGCAGGGTGTTGGCGTATTGCACGAGCTGCTGCGGAAAGTACTTCGGGCTCCAGCCCGAAAGGTCGATCCACACGTTGGGCTTGTGCATCGCCACGCTCAGGGCTTCGTCCTGCCAGGGCCAGCTGGGGTGGGCGATGACGATCTGCATGTCTGGGAAGTTGATCGCCACGTCGTCCAGGTGCATGGGGTTCGAGTACTCGAGCCGCAGGCCGCCGCCGCAGCGCATGCCCGAGCCGATGCCCGAATGCCCGCTGTGGAAGATGGCCGGCATGTTGTGCTCGGCGATCACTTCGTACAAGGGCCAGGCCATCTTGTCCTGCGGGTAGAAGCCCTGCACCGTGGGGTGGAACTTGAAGCCCTTGACGCCGTGCTCCTCGATGAGCCGGCGTGCCTCGCGCGCGCCCATCTTGCCCTTGTGCGGGTCGATGGAGGCGAAGGCGATCATCATGTCGGCGTTCTTGCCCGCGGCCTCGGCGATCTCTTCGTTGGGGATGCGGCGGCGGCCGAGGTTGGCCTCGGCGTCGACCATGAACATCACCAGGCCGATCTTGCGCTCGCGGTAGTAGTCGATCGACTCCTGGATGGTGGGCCGGCGGCTCGAGCGGAAGTACTTGTCGGCCGCGCGGTCGTATTCCTCGCCGTACTTGTCGAAGGGGTTCCAGCACGACACCTCGGCGTGGGTGTGGATGTCGATGGCGATGAGTTCGTTGACGTTCACTGAGTTTCCTCTTCTGTCTCTGCTTCTATCTCTATCGGCAGACGAAGCTGTCTGCGGATTCGATTTCGCCGCTGCCTTTGTAGGTGGCGACCTTGGGGTAGGCACACAGCGGCCGCGTGCGCGTGGGTGACCAGTGGGGCGGCAGCTCATTGTTCACCCCGCCGGCGTTGCCTGCACCTCGCACGGCGGCGATCACCGCGTCGGGCGCTTGGCCTTGCTCGACCCATTTCACCAGAGCGCCCAGCATGTCGAACTGGTCGGCCGCCGGGCCGCCGCGGCAGTGGTTCATGCCGGGCACGGCGAAGTAGCGTGCGAAGTTCGAAGCGCTGCCGCCATGGCGCCTGGCCAGGGTCTCGTACCAGGCGGCGGTGTCGTCCGAAGAGAACACCGCATCGCTGGTGCCGTGGTACACGAGCAGCTTGCCGCCGCGGTTTTTCAACGCGCTCAAGTCCGCAGCATCCGGTGGCGTCATGAAGCTCATGGACGACTCGGTGTAGCGGGCATCGCTGGCGAAGATCTTCGGTGCGTCGCGCTCGACGTCGAAGGCCAATGCGAAGGCCTTCGGGTCCTTGGCTGCGTTCACGTCGGCCGGCGGCGTCTGGAACACGTAGGCCACGGCCACCGGGTCGCGGTTGGTCACCGAGGCCACGAACTCCCATTGCGCCCAGTCGGCGCCGGTGATGCCGGCATCGAACGGGAAGCTCGCGTAGAGCGGCTGGCCGGCCTTGTTGCGCGCACCGCCGAAGACGTTGCCCAGCACCTGCTTCTGCTGGGCCGAAAGACACGAGCCATCACGGGCACCGCTGCAGGTGGGCACGTCGCGCGCCAGCTCGAAGGCGCGCTGGCAGGCCGCGCCCGCGTTCACCAGGCCGTCGGCCGCGCCGTCGAGCGCATCGCACTTCGCCAGCACCGCGTCGGCCACGAGCTTGCGCTCGGCCGGTGTGAAGGCACTCGCGAGATCCCCCCCGGCCGCAAGGCTCGCGTACTGCTGCGCGCCATAGAGCTGAGCCACCGCCGCCTTGGGCAGGTTGAAGCCGGGGTTGCCGGCCAGCACGCCGTCGTACTGGTCGGCAAAACGCGAGGCGGCCACCATCGCATGGCGCCCGCCGTTCGAGCAGCCGCCGATGTACGAACGGTCCGGCCCCTTGGCATAGGCCGCCTGGATGAGCGCCTTGGCCATGGGCGTGAGCTTGCCCACCGCCTGGTAGCCGTAGTCGAGCCGCGCCTGCGGGTCGAGGCCGAACAGCGGCAGCTGGCTCACGTTGTGGCCGGCGTCCGAACTCAGCACCGCGAAGCCCTGCTGCAGTGCATGCGTGAGCGGCCCGCCGCCGCTCACCGCGCCGACGGCGGGCTGCACGAAGCCGTCGAGCCCGCCATTGCCCTGGTGGAAGAAGCGGCCGTTCCAGTCGCGCGGCAGGCGCATCTCGAAGCCGATGGCGTAGGCCTTGCCGTCCACCGGGCTCGCGCGCTCGAACATGCGGCCGGTGACCAGGCAATGCTCGGCCACGTCGCGCCCACCCACCTTCAGCGTGCCGGCCGGCACCACCGAAGCGGCGGTGATGGTGGCGTTGGCAAACGAGAACTGCGCGGGCAGCTCGCCGCAGGCACGCAGGGCCGCGGGCGTGGCGGGCGCGAGCTGTGGCGGCGGTTGTCTTGACGTGGTGCCGCAGGCGGCCAGCAGCATGACTGCGGCCGCGACGCAGAGACGGCGAGGAGAGCTGTGCATGTGCTGGGCTCCGGTCATCAAAAGGCGGCCTGTGCGGAAACAACGAAAGACCCAACATCCTTCACCACAGAGGCGCAGAGAACGCAGAGGACTCGCAGAGAAATGCAGGTCCCCTCTGCGGTCCTCCGCGTCCTCTGCGCCTCGGCGGTGAATGAATTGGGGTTCATTCAGCTCACTGGCAGGTGAAGCTCTCAGCCGCGTTCACGTCGCCGCTACCCTTGTACGTGGCCCGCTGCGGATACGGGCACAGCGGCCGCGTGCGCGTGGGCCATGCAGCCGCATCGGCATTCGCCGCGCGAGCCGAAGCCTTGATGCTCGCCGGTGCCGCGCCGTTTTCCACCCAGTTCACGATGGCGGTGAGCGTGTCGAACTTGTCGGTGGC
>CAMLLU010000043.1 GCA_946480925.1 uncultured Rivibacter sp. | reverse complement strand
ATAGGGCGGCTCGAGCCCTATATCGAACGCGGCCCGCACTAGACTCGCCGCATGGCCACCACCCCCACCACCCGCGTGCTCGCCGTGCTGGAGCTGCTGCAGGCGCGCGGCACGGTCGACGGGGCCGAGCTCGCCGAGCGGCTGCAGGTGGACCGGCGCACCGTGCGGCGCTACATCGCCGCGCTGGCCGAGCTGGGCATTCCCATCGAGGCCGAACGCGGGCGCTATGGCGGCTATAAGCTGATGCCGGGCTTTCGCCTGCCGCCCTTGATGTTCACCGACGACGAGGCGCTGGCGCTCACCATCGGCCTCGCGGCGGCGCGGCACCTGGGCCTGGCCGAAGCCGCACCCGCGGTGGCCAGCGCGCAGTCCAAGCTCGAACGCGTGACGCCGCCCGCGCTCAAGCGCCGCATCCGCGCCGTGGGCGAAACCATCGCGCTCGACCTGGCCCGCGCACCGGCGGCCAACAACACCGCGCTCGTCGTGCTCAGTGCCGCGGCCATGGCCCAGCAGCGCGTCGCCATGCAATACCGCTCGGCGCAGCAGGAAGTCTCGTCCCGCGAGTTCGACCCCTACGGCCTGGGCTACCGCGGCGGCCGCTGGTACGCGGTGGGCCATTGCCACCTGCGCCGCGGCCTGCGCTCGTTCCGGCTCGACCGCATCGAATCCGTCGAGCCCGTGCCCGCGAGCTTCCTGCGTCCCGAAGGCTTCGACGTGCTGGGCTACCTCGCTGAATCCCTTGCCACGCTGCCGCGCGCCTTCGCAGTGGAAGTGGTGCTGCACACCAGCATCGAGGAGGCACGCGCCGAGCTGTTTGCCGCCTTCGGCGTGTTGGCGGCCTTGCCCGAAGGCGGCGTGCTGCTGCGCACGCAGGCCGACTCGCTGCAATGGGTGGCGCGTGAGCTCTCGCGGCTGCCGTTCGGTTTTGCAGTGCAGCACCCGCCAGCGCTGCGCGACGCCTTGGCCGAGCTTGCCCGGGCGCTGCTGATGCACGGCAGGCATTGACCGTGCTACAAGGGAGTGAGCTTCGCCTCACCCCCACAACAACGACTTCATGCTTCACCTGCTCAACCTGCTGGCCGCGATCGCCCTGCTCGTGTGGGGCACGCAGATCGTGCGCACCGGCATCCTGCGGGTGTTCGGCGAAAACCTGCGTCACGTGCTGGCCCGGAGCACACGCAACCGCTTCTCGGCACTGGTGGCGGGCATGGGTGTGGCCAGCCTCGTGCAGTCGGCCACCGCCACCTGCCTGATCGTCGCTTCATTCGTGGGCAAAGGCCTGGTGGCCACCGGACCGGCACTGGTGGTGATGCTGGGGGCCGACGTGGGCACCGCCGTCATGGCCGTGGTGCTGTCGTTCGACCTGTCTTGGCTGTCGCCGCTGCTCATCTTCGCGGGCGTGGTGATGTTCATCTCGCGCGAGAAGACCACCGTGGGTCGCCTGGGCCGCGTGTCCATCGGGCTGGGCCTCATCACGCTGGCCCTGCAGCTCATCGTCGAAAGTACGCGGCCGCTCACCCAGTCGCCGGTGCTGCGCGACCTGCTCGTCGCGCTGCCGGCCGACGTATCGCTCGACATCCTGGTGGGCGCGCTGCTCACCGTGATGGCCTACTCGAGCCTGGCCATCGTGCTGCTCATCGCCACGCTGGCCTCACAGGGGCTGGTGCCGGTGACGGTGGCGCTGGGCTTGGTGCTGGGCGCCAACCTCGGCAGCGGCTTCCTGGCCCTGCTTTCCACCGCGCGGGCCGACGTGGCCACGCGCCGCCTGCCGGTGGGCAACCTGCTGTTCAAGCTGGCCGGCTGTGCCATCGCCATCCCGCTGCTGCCGCAGGCCCACGTGCTGCTGCAGGAGCACGTGCACGTGGTGCACCAGCAGGTCGTGGTGTTCCACCTCGGCTTCAACATCGTGCTGGCGCTGCTGTTCGTGGGCTTCACCGGCCCGCTGGCGCGGGCGCTCGAACGCTGGCTGGTGGTGCCTGCCGCGCCGCCCGGTGCCACGCGCCCGCAGCACCTCGACAAGCTGGCGCTTGCCACGCCGTCATTGGCCATCTCTTGTGCAGCACGCGAGGCGCTGCACCAGGCCGACGTGGTGGAGACCATGCTGCGCGGCATCCTGCCCGTCATCCGCAACAACGACCTCGTGCTGGCCGAGCAGCTGCGCGACATGGACGACACAGTGGACGACCTGTACTCGGCCATCAAGTTCTACCTCACGCAGGTGTCGCGCGAGGCGCTCTCCGAAAAGGAGAGCCGGCGCTGGGCCGACATCATCTCCTTCACCATCAACATGGAGCAGATCGGCGACATCATCGAGCGCGTGCTCGAAGACGTGGAAGACAAGAAGATCCGCAAGAACCGCCGCTTCTCCGACGCCGGCGTGGCCGAAATTGCCGACCTGCACGAACGCCTGGTGGCCAACCTGCGGCTGGGCATGAGCGTGTTCCTGCACGGCAACGTGCGCGACGCGCGGCGCCTGCTCGAAGAAAAGGCGTTGTTCCGCGACCTCGAGTACCGTTACGCCAACACCCACATCGCACGCCTGCGCGACAACACGGCAGAAAGCATCGAGACCAGCTCGCTGCACCTCGACCTCATCAGCGACCTGAAGCGCATCAACTCGCACATCTGCTCCATCGCCTACCCCATCCTCGAATCGGCCGGCGCGCTGGCGCAGACGCGGTTGCGCCATTCGCGGCTGGCCGCCATGGACAGCGAGCAAGCCACCGAAACACAGATCCCGCCCGTGCACAGCACGCACGACGGCTGAGCCACGACGCAACGCACCGCATCACACCTCCGCACCAAGGACGCACTCATGACCATTCACACCCAGGAACAACTCGAAGGCCTGCGCCGCGCCGGCCAGGTGGTGGCGCAGGTGCTGCGCGCCATGGCCAGGTCCGCCGAACCGGGCATGACCACCGCCGAGCTCGACGCCATCGGCGCGAAGCTGCTCGAGCGTGAAGGGGCCGAATCAGCGCCGAAGCTGACCTACGACTTCCCGGGTGCGACGTGCATCAGCGTGAACGAAGAGATCGCGCACGGCATACCCGGCGCGCGCCGGCTGGCCGAAGGCGACATGGTCAACATCGACGTGTCGGCCCGCGTGAACGGCTACTTCGCCGACACCGGCGCCAGCTTCGTGCTGCCGCCCGACGACGTGCACAAGCGCCGCGTGCGCCGCGCCACCCAGGCCGCGCTCGATGCCGCACTGGGCGAGGTGAGGGCGGGTGCGAAGCTCAACCGCATCGGCCACGCCATCGAAGGCGTGGCACGCTGCACGGGCCTGCGCATCGTGCGCAACCTGTGCAGCCACGGCGTGGGTGCGGCGCTGCACGAGGAGCCCACCGAAATTACCGGCTACCACGAGCCGCGCGATCGGCGCGTCATGCACGAAGGTCTGGTGTTCACGATCGAGCCGTTTCTTTCCACCAAGGCGCGCGCGGCGCAAGACACCGGCGACGGCTGGACGCTGGCGGGCCCCAAGGGCGGCATCACCGCGCAGTACGAACACACGGTGGTGGTGGGCCGCAACGGGCCGATCGTGGTGACGGAGCTGGGGTGGGTGGGGTAGGTGTTCCCCTGGTCAGCTTATGGTGCTGAACAACTACGGTTGCCGCAACTTCGGCCGCTGGTCCACAAAGAGAAACGGGCCGTAGACAGCCCGTTGTTCATTGCGCGTTGCGGCGTCGCCAGTACCAGCTACCACCGGCACCAGCAAGGAAGCCTGCCCGGCAGCCCGTCGTTCTTCATGTGACCGATCATCGCTTCGACCACCTGCCGGCGCTTGAGCAGCTTCAACCGCTGAGGCAAGCGCTGTGTATGGCTGATCAGCAGCCGCGTGCCCTGCGGTGGTTCGACGCCGCGATAGCTGGTGGCACTGACGGGTAGGGCAACAAGCTAGGGCAACAAGCTAGGGCAACAAGCGGTGCTCGTGTGGCACACCTTGCCGGCAGGTGCTGTGTTCTTGTCCGGTCTTTCTCGTTCGTAGCAAGCAGGGCGAGCGTGGCAAAGGCGGCGTTCGGCTTTCCACGCTTCTCGCTACGCCAATGCCGCGGCCAGCACCTTGCAACCAGCCGGCAATACCGCAGCCGACGCACGAGCCATGCCCTCCACCTTCGCACAGAAGCGGCACGGATCGAAAGACCTTCCGATCGGCAATAACCACTTACCTGGCTGCGAGCCTTTCGCGATACGCTGCCGAGGCTACCAGCGGCTGAGGATTTCCCGTGAGCCAATCGGAAGACCAACGTCCAGGACGCCTCATGCCCGGCCTGCTCGTCACATCGGCACTGCTCGCCTCGCCGCTCTCCGCCCTGGCGCTCGATCCGCCCCTGCAGATCTCCCAGTACGCGCATACCTCATGGACGGCACGGGACGGCGCCGTGCTGGGCCTGGTGTTCGCGATGGCGCAGACGCACGACGGCTACCTGTGGGCCGCCGGGTCATTTGGCATGTTCCGCTTCGACGGCCTCCGCTTCGTGCCCTGGCAGCCGCCGCAGGGCCAGTCGCTGCCGGCCAAGCCCTACGCATTGCTGGTATCGCGCGACGGCACGCTGTGGATCGGCACCTTCAACGGCCTGGCCAGCTGGAACGGGACCGAACTGACCTTGCCTCCAGGCATCGGCAACGGGTTCGTGACGTCGTTGCTCGAGGACCGCGACGGAACGATCTGGGCTGGCATCCTGGCCGAGCGGGGCCGGCTGTGCGCCATTCGCAAAGGGAAAGGGAAAGCCGAGTGCTCTGAGCCGGAAGGCGGCTTCGGCCAGTTCGTCTGGAGTCTGGCCGAGGACAGCGCCGGCGCGCTGTGGGCGGGGGCGGATTCCGGCCTCTGGCGCTGGAAACCCGGGCCGCCGCAGCGATTCGAGACGCCCGGCATGCGCGTGGGCGACCTGAGCACGACGGCCGAGGGCGAGCTGCTGGTCGGCATCCGCGGCGCGGGGATCCAGCGGGTCGCAGGCGACAAGCTCGTGCCCTACCCCATGCGCAGCGCGGCCCGGCCCGGCGAGCGGCTGCCCGGCCGCGACGTCAAGTCCAACAAGCTGCTGCGCGACCGCGACGGTGGGCTGTGGATCGGCACCGAGGGCCTGGGCATCCTCCATGTGCAAGACGGCAAGGCGGACGCATTCAGCCGCGCGGACGGCCTGTCGGGCAACATCGCCTGCAGCCTGTTCGAGGATCGCGAGGGCAACATCTGGTTCGGCAGCGAGAAGGGCGTGGACCGTTTCAGCAAGCTGCCGGTCACCACGCTTTCCAGGCAGCAGGGCCTGCCCAACGAAGGCACGAAGTCCGTGCTGGCCACCGCGGACGGCAGCGTCTGGGTGGCCACCAGCGACGGACTGGCCCGGTGGAAGGACGGGGAGCCCACCGTCTACAAGGAGCGCGACGGGCTGCCGGATGCGGGCGTGCAGTCCCTGCACGAGGACGCCGAAGGACGGCTCTGGGTGAGCACGGACCGCGGCCTGGCCTACTTGGCGAACGACCGCTTCGTCGCCGCTGGCGGCGTGCCCAGCAAGGAGGTCTACTCCATGGCAGGGGACGGCGCGGGCAACCTCTGGCTGTCGGGCAACGAAGGCCTGGCGCGGCTGCACCAGGGCCGCTTCGCCGAGAACATCCCGTGGTCGGCGCTCGGCCGCTGGCAGCAAGCCAAGGCCATCGTCGCGGACCGCAGCGGCTTGTGGCTGGGCTTCTGGCAGGACGGTGGGGTGATGTACTTCAAGGACGGCAAGGTCCAGGCGACCTACACGTCCGCGCAAGGGCTGGGAGCGGGCCACGTCGCCGGTCTCCGGCTCGACGCCGACGGGGCCGTGTGGGTGGCCACGGAGGACGGCGGCCTCAGCCGCATCAAGGATGGCCGCGTCGCCACGCTGACGGTCCGCAACGGCCTGCCCTGCAACACTATCCACTGGTCGATGTCGGACGACAAGGGGTCGCTATGGCTGTACACGGCCTGCGGTCTTGTGCGGGTCTTGCGCGACGACCTCGACACCTGGATCGCCGACCCGGGCCACCGCGTGGGCCCCAAGGTCTGGGGTGCCGCGGACGGCGTTCCGCTGCTGGCCCTCACGCCGGCCTACTTCAACCCGCCGGTCGCGAAAGGCCCGGACGGCAAGCTCTGGTTCGTGTCGGGCGCCGATGTCCAGGTGGTCGACCCCGACCACCTGCCGTTCAACCCGCTGCCGCCGCCGGTCCACATCGAGACGCTCGTCGCCGACCACCAGCCCCATGCCGTCGCGAACGGCCTTCGCCTGCCCCCGCTGGTGCGCGACATCGTGATCGAGTTCGCCGCGCTGAGCCTCGTCGATCCGAGGAGCACGCGCTTCCGCTACAAGCTGGAAGGGCACGACGACGGCTGGCAGGAGGCCGTCGACCGGCGCCAGGCCACCTATACGAACCTGCCGCCGGGCCACTACCGCTTCCACGTGAAGGCTGCCAACAACAGCGGGGTGTGGAACGAGGAGGGCGCGAAGCTCGAGTTCTCGATCCGGCCGGCCTTCTACCAGACGACCTGGTTCCGGGTGGCCGGCGCGGCCCTGCTCATCGGCCTGGCGTGGAGCGGCTTCCAACTCGGCATGCACATGCGCATCCGGCGGCTGCAACGGCAGTTCGAGGCGACGCTGGATGCACGCGTGGCCGAACGCACGCGCATTGCACGCGACCTGCACGACACCTTGCTGCAGCGTTTCCACGGGCTGCTGCTGCAGTTCCAGGCGGCGTTCAACCTGCTGCCCGATCGGCCGCGCGAATCGAAGCACGTCCTCGCTCGCGCCATCGACCAGGTGGCCGAGGCCATCACCGAGGGCCGCGATACCGTGCAAGGGCTGCGGACCTCGGCACTGGAGACCAACCACCTCGCGGACGCCTTGAGGGCGCTCGCCGAGGATCTCTCCAACGAGAACGGCGATGCCGTATCGACGCATGTCGAGGTGCACGGCACGCCGCAGGCTTTGCATCCGCTCGTGCGCGACGAGACCTTCCGCATCGCCGGCGAGGCGCTGCGCAACGCCTTTCGCCACGCCGACGCGAAGCAGATCGTGGTCGAGATACGCTACGACGCGCGGCAGCTGGGCGTGACGGTGCGCGACGACGGCAAGGGCATGGACCCGGAGGTGCTGCGCAAGGGCGGGAAGGAAGGGCACTTCGGGCTGAGCGGCATGCGCGAGCGTGCCGAGCTCGTCGGCGGCAGGCTCGCCGTGCGCAGCAGCCCGGAGACCGGAACGGAAGTGGAATTCCGCGTTCCGGGGTCGCAAGCGTACAGTCGGGCACTGCCGGTTCGGCCCCGGCATCTCCACAAGAAGTTCGCACCCAGCGAGATCAGCGAATGACCGGACACTTGATCCCGATCAAGGTTCTGTGCGTCGACGATCACCCGATCGTGCGGCAGGGCATCGCGACGCTGTTGTCGGTGGAGCCGGACATGACCCTCGTGGCGGAAGCAGCGAACGGACGCGAAGCGATCCAGCAGTTCCGCGTGCACCGCCCGGACGTCACGCTCATGGACTTGCAGATGCCGGGGATGAGCGGGCTCGACGCCATCGGCGCCATTCGGGCCGAGTTCCCCGACGCGCGGATCGTCGTGCTCACCACCTATGCCGACGACGTTCAGGCGCAGCGGGCGTTGCAGGCTGGCGCACGCGGCTACCTCCTGAAGAACGCGTTGCACAAGGAGCTGCTCGACGCCATACGCACCGTCCACGCCGGCCGCAAGGCGCTTCCCTCGGAAATGTCGTACGAACTGGCCGAGCAGATTGCAGACGAGGGCCTCACGCCGGCAGAGATCAGCGTGCTGCGATTCATCGCGCAGGGCGATGCCTACAAGGAGGTTGCCCGGGCGCTCGCACTCAGCGAAGAGACCGTCGAAGGCCAGGTGCGGAACATCCTGTCGAAGCTGGATGCCCGGGATCGTGCACATGCCCAGACGACCGAGCTCGAGCGCGGAATGATCGAGACCGAGCGCGCTGCCCGGCACGCCGCGGAGGCGGCCAACCGCGCGAAGAGCGAGTTCCTCGCCAGCATGAGCCACGAACTGCGCACACCGCTGAATGCCGTGCTCGGCTACGCGCAACTGCTGACCGTTCAGGGCGGGCTGAGCGCGAGGCAGGCGCGCGGCCTGGACACCATTCACAAGAGCGGGCAGCACCTACTGGCGCTGATCAACGACATCCTCGACCTGGCTCGCATCGAGGCCGGCCGCACGGAGCTGAACCCGGAGCCGGTGAACCTGACGGACTTCCTGCAGGCGGTGGTGAACCTGATGCAGGTGAAGGCCAGCGAGAAGTGCCTGGACTTCGTGTTCGATGCACAGGGGCGCTTGCCGCAGGCCGTGCTGGCCGACGAACGCCGGCTGCGCCAGGTGCTGCTGAACCTGCTGGGCAACGCGATCAAGTTCACCGACAGCGGCAGGGTCACGTTGCGCGCCTCTGCCGAGCCGGAAGGGCCGGCGCAGGTGCTGCTGCACCTGGATGTCGAGGACACCGGCGTCGGCATGCGCCCCGAAGACCTGGAACGCATTTTCAAGCCCTTCGAGCAAGTGGGCGATGTGCAGCGCCGCAGCGGTGGCACCGGGCTGGGCCTCGCGATCACCCGCGCTCTGGTGGACGACATGGGCGGACAGGTGCAGGTGAGCAGCCAGTTCGGCCGCGGCACCCGGTTCCGGGTGGGGCTGCCATTGCCGGTGGTGCAGTCCGCGGAGGACGCCCCCGGGACTGTGCCTGGCGTGATGCGCTACCAGGGGCCGCCGCGGCGGGTGCTGGTGGTCGACGACGTGGCGGCGAACCGCGCGCTGATGTGCGACTTCCTCACCGATGCCGGATTCGAAGTGGCGCAGGCGAGCGACGGCAGCCAGATGCTCGCGGCCGCGAGGAGCTTCCGACCGGACCTGATCGTCATGGACAGCGTGATGCCGTCGGTAAACGGCATCGAGGCCACGCGCCGGTTGCGGCGGGATGCCGACCTGGCCGCGGTGCCCGTGATCGCTGTCTCGGCCTCGGCCACTGCCGAGCACCGTGCCGCCTGTCTGCAAGCCGGCGTCAACGTGTTCCTGACCAAGCCTGTGTCCCTGCAGACGCTTCAGGCTCATATCGGAGAGGAGCTCGGTCTGCAATGGATCGAGCCGACTGCCGGCGCAGATTGAGCGTTGTCGGCACGGGGAGCGGGCGTGTCGCAGCCTTCCGAGTGTGTGGGGTGTCCACGCGGCGGGGGCCGACGCGCCGCAACGCTGCACTGCGCTCGCTGGCCGTGCCCATGCGGCGTCGCCGAGGCCACTGGCAGGCTGTTGAAATTCTTCACCACGGAGGGCGCGGAGTTACGCGGAGATATGCAGGCTTCTCTCTGCGGCTCTCCGTGCTCTGCGCGCCGCGGTGAAGGTATCCGGTTTTCAACAGCCTGCTAGGTGTTTGTCCTCGCCAACTTCGTGCACTGCCGCCCTGGCCAATCGCTACAGTGGTGCTGCCAACTGCGCAACGCAGTCCAGGAGACCATCGTGCACGTCGAGGTCACCAGCAATGAGCCACTGCTCAAGGACGTTGAAGGCAACGGTGATCGTGTTCACGGCGTCCACGTGCAGCCTGCCGTTGAGCGAGCTGATCGACGAGGACTGGCTCGTCGAAATTTCAAGAGAACGGCGCTGTCCGTCTCGGCAGCGCAAGCCGTTCTGATGTCGAGCGGCCCTGCACCGGCGCAGGACGCGCCGGCCCCCCCGGCGGCGGCATCGGCCTCCGCAGACGCGAAGAAGCAAGGGAACAAGGAAGAAAACCAGCTGGAGGCGGTCGTCATCACCGGCCAGCGCAGGGCGCTCGAGAGCAGGCAGTCGATCAAGAAGAATGCCGACGAGGTCGTGGATTCCTTGGTCGCAGACGACATCGGCAAGCTGCCCGACAAATCGGTGACCGAGGCGCTGCAGCGCCTGCCCGGCATCACCATCGACCGCACGATGGCTGCTGACAAGAACAAGGCCGGTGACGCGATCGAGCACTTCTCGGCCGAAGGATCCACCGTGGCGATCCGAGGCCTGAGTTACGTGCGCTCGGAGCTCAATGGCCGTGACTTGTTCTCCGCCAACGGCGGGCGGGCTCTCAGCTTCGAGGACGTGCCGCCCGAACTGATGTCAGGCATCGACGTCTACAAGAATCCGTCGGCCGAGCACATCGAAGGTGCGATCAGCGGCCTCGTGAACCTGCGCACGGCGATGCCCTTCGATTTCAAGGGAGCCAGGGGAGCCTTCTCGCTGGAAACGGCACACGCGCAGCTTGCCGGCAAGACCACGCCTTCGTTCTCCGGCTTGTTGTCCAACCGCTGGAACACCGATGCGGGCGAGATCGGCGCACTGGTCCATTACGCCCACTCCAAGGTCGCCACCCGCACCGACGGTTACCAGGTGTCGCCCTACTTCCCGCGTACCGATCCGTACGCCCCCGAGGGCTTCATGGTCAGCAACCCCGCTGCCTTGGAAGACCTGAAATGGATTCCGACCGGCGCGTCGTGGCGTACGTTGAACTTCGAGCGCGAGCGGCAGGGCCTGTACGGCAGCCTGCAGTGGCGCAAGGACGGTGTCTCATCCGCGCTGACGTACTTCCACTCGAAGTACAAGATGCACTGGGACGAGAACGCGGTCTTCTCGACGGTCGGCGCTCCATTCGACCTGGCTCTCGACCCCGGTGCCGAGTTCGACGCCCGGGGCGTGTTCATCAGAGGCACGCTGCGCGCACCCAACGAGCTGGACAACGGCGCGCCCTTCGGCATCCCCATCGGCACCAACGCGCGCGACTCGAACCGCGTGTCCGACGCGCGTGATCTCTCCTGGAGCCTGGACTGGAAGGTGAACGACCGGTGGACGCTGCGCTCCGAGCTGCAAGGCGTCCGTGCCAAGACGCAGGGCCTGGACTCGCACGTCGCCATCGGCACGGGCATGCTGAAGCAACAGTTGGACGTGTCCACCTTCCCGCCAGGGATGGCCTTCGACGCCGCAGACCGCGCCAGGCTGGCCGACCCGAGCAGCTACTTCTGGGACAGCACGCAACAAGCCGTCGACCGGGGCACCGCAACCCAGAAGGCATGGCGCGCCGACGCGATCTACCAGTTCGAGCACCCGGTGCTCAGCGATCTGCGTTTCGGCCTGCGTCTCACCGATCGCGAGGCCGTGACCAACCAGGCCCTCCAATGGCAGGCCATCAGTGCGTCGTGGGCCGCAGGGGGCCGGGCGCATCTACGGGACTATCCGGGCCCGACGCGCCTGTACGACTTCCCGAACTTCTTCGGAGGCAATGTTGCGGCGCCCCCGGCGGTCGTGTTCCCGGACATGTCGCTGGCTACCGGCTTCCCCGCGACGACGCAGCAGCTCCACGAGCTCGGCAGACAGAATTGCATCGCGCAGCGCACGGCCCAGGGCCAGAGCACGGCGGAGTGCGACAGCTGGCCATTTGCCTGGACTGCGCCCACGTTGAGCGATGACCCTGGCAGTGCCAGCAGGAACGTGCAGAACGAGCGCACGCAGGCCATCTACGGCCAGCTGCGCTTCGGCTTCGACGAGCTGCGCTATCCGGTGGACGGCAACGTCGGCCTGCGTGTGGTTCACACGAAGGCGACGGCGCAGGGCTACGCGAAGTTCGACGCGCCAGTCCTGACCGACACCCAGCGGGCAGCAGGCCTGCCCGAGTTCGACGACTCGGCCGAAGCGCAGAGCTTCAAGAACAGCTACACGAACACGCTGCCGAGCCTGAACCTGCGCATGAAGGTCAATGACCAGCTTCAGTTCCGCTTCGCGTACGCGAAAGCGATCTCCCGCCCCGACTTCGGGCAGCTGCAGGCCTACACGACGTTCAACCAGTCGAACGACGACAACCCGATACGCACCAGCCTTACGGGTACTGCAACGGGCAACCCCATGCTCAAGCCGGTGCGCGCGAGCAGCGTGGACCTGACCGCCGAGTACTACCCCAACCGCAGCACGTCGTTCACGGTGGCGCTGTTCAACAAGCAGCTTGACGACATCGTGATCGGGCAGACGACCCATCGCCAACTCGTGGACAGGAGCGGACAGGTGCATGACTTCCTCGTCACGTCGCCCGTCAACGGAGCCAAGGGCCACGCCCGAGGTATCGAAGTCGCCATGCAGATGTACTTCGACATGCTGCCGGGATGGATGTCGGGCTTCGGTGTGCAAGCCAACTACACCTACATCGACAGCAAGCAGAGCCTGTATTCACCGGTGAACGGCGAGTGGTGCACGCCCAGCAGCGACATCAACTCGCGACTCATGCGCGACCTGAACGGCTGCGATGTCCACGGGCGAGCCTTCGGCGGCAACCTGCCGCTGACCGGCCTGTCGAAGAACGCCTACAACCTGACGCTGCTGTACGACCGCGGTCCGTTTTCGGCGCGCCTGGCCTACACCTGGCGATCCAGATACCTGCAGGCGGTGAGTGCGTACGGAACCAGCGGCAACAACGGCCGCGACTACAACCCCGCCAGCCCGACCCATGGGCAGGCATGGGCGGTGAATTTCGCGCTGCCGACCTGGGGCGGCAGCTACGGCCAGCTCGACATGGGCGTGCAATACAAGGTCAACGACAACCTGACCGTCGCCTTCGAGGGCCAGAACCTCAACGATGCGATCTACAAGCAGTACATGCAGCAGGGCATCGGCATGATGCAGCGAGAGGCGTTCTCGACCGGGCGGCGTTACGCCCTGCAGATGCGCTACGCGTATTGACTGGGCCCTGGCACGGCCAGCACGACGGCAGCGAGCAGGAAGGCGAAGAACGACATGGTGTCGGTGGACTCGGAGTTGTTCAATGGCCGGATTCAGCGCGCCCCTGCAGGGCCAGCGTCACGTGGGCCAGCGGGTGCGCAATGCCCTGGTCACCGTAGCAGCCCCGCACCTCGGCGATGACCACCTGGTAGCCCCGAAGCCACTGCGCCTGCTGCTGCTTGGCTGCGAGGTGGGCGGGGTGCTCCATCAACGCGCGCAGCGAATCCATGGTTTCCCAGTAGTACACGTTGGAAATGAGCCCGGTGGACGGGTTCTCCCAACTCTCTTCACCCAGGTAGCCCGGAATGGCCTTCGCCACCTGGGCGATCACCTGGTCCAACGCATGGAACGCGTCGTCGAACTCGCGCTTGGCGAAAGTGAAGGTCGAGGTGTACATGAGCCGGCCACTGTCGCGCAGCAGCGGCACAGTCGAAAGAGCCAGTTCTTGCGGGTTTTGATGGGCCAGTTGGTAGCCCGGTTCCTGGCTCCTGCGCGCGGCGCCTGGCCGCGCTGGCCACGCGGCCGAGGTCAAGCCCACTGATAGACGCCCCCTGTGGGCGCGAAGATGAACACGGTGTTGTCCGCCGCAGCGTCATAGCCCTTGTCGGCGGAAACGATGATCGTGGAGCCTCGTTGCCTGGCCCAGGCCCTGAAAGCGGCGCGGCAGCGCGTGCAGGGTGCGAGGCTCTGGCGGATGACGATGTGCCCGTCCCCGGGCGACACCGGAAACGCGCGATCTTCGTAGCAGATCGCCGCCGACTTGTTGCCGGTGTCCTTGATCTCCGTCTTGTTCTGGACGGATACCGCGCCGTTCAGAACCACTGCCTGGCCCCACGTGAACGACATGCCCGTGGTCACCCGGGGCAGCCCCAGGCCTTGCGCCTTGGCCAGCAACTGGCCGAGCACCGCTTGGTCAGGCAACCCTTGCGTGCCGCCCAGCTTGTCGATCTTGCTGATGCGTTTGCCGTACACGTTCTCGTTGTTGTGCAAATCAGACCAGGCCATGTTGTGTCTCCCTGCATGGTGTTTGTGGGCGAGAGGCGAGAACCATGACGAGCCTCGCCTGCCACACCGCTTCGATCGCGCAACCCGCGCTGAGGACTGCTGCATGCTGGGCGTCGCATTGCCTGGGGTGCTGGCATGTCGAGGTGGGGCAGAAGCCGATGCACACCTCGCGACGCTTGATGGGCATTCTGTGCAGCGGGCTGGTGGTGTCAATGAGGTGGTGACCAACGTCATCTGACGTGGTCGCCGTGAGAGCTCTAGAGCACTTCAAAGTGCCACGAGCTGACCGCCGTGTTCTTCTCAACCCTTGAGACACAACCGTCTATGTGGCCTTGAACGGTTGCGAGAACTCCCGGTGTACGCGTTCGGCAAGTCAAAGTCGCTTACCGACCCTGAAGAGACCTTGGTCGCTCTGATCTCACAGCCTTAAAAGCTGCCGGTCGGACACTCACCCATAAGAGGCCCGCGGCGGAGGACACAGATCGGCGCGCAGCTTGAGACCGTGCAGGCTCACCACTCGGGAGCCTCGCGTGCAAGGATCGGCCGGCAGCCCCAGCGGGCCCCAATGGCGCCCCGCCCCACTACGAACGCCACCGCCCCGAGCAGACCACGCTGTACCGTCTGGTGCAGCAGCATGCAGCCAGCGTCATCGCCCACACCCTATGCAAACGCACCGCGAAGCGTGCACTTCGGCCGGCGGAGATCACAACGCTACGAGGTCAAGCTCTTCCAGCCGGATTGCTAGTGCTTCTTTCGAGACACGAAACTGGGTTGCCAGAGGAATCAGCTGGCGACCTGCATAGTGGTTCAGTCCCGCGAGATGGCGAGTGAGATCGCGCAACCGCGGAAACTTCGCGCGAGCTTCTTCGAGCCGAAATCCTCCCATGTTGAACGCAGTGTCGTCATCCAATATCAAGGGCGCCGTACCGAAGCTCGCTGCGAAGCGCTCCTTGGTCAAGTTGGGCGGCATAAGAAAGAACGTGGCGAACTTGTCCGCTTCTCTTTCCCTCGGCTCTTTCGACACGACAACGCCGCTCTTGGGACGATCGCGATGAGCGCCGTCCATCCGCGGATGCAACACGGCGTGTCCGAGCTCGTGCGCCGCGGTGAAGAGGATTTCGTCGTTCGGAAACTGCCGGGATAGTCTGACCCGGCCGACGTTCGCCTCGAACAGGCCCGCAACTTCGAAGCGGCCCGACGGCGACTGGAATGAGCCGAGCGTCTCATCGACCGCGCAAGAGTACCCGAGCAGGCGCAAAGCCTTCTCCGGCTCGAATGTCGCCAGCGGTTCTTTCGGTGCGTCCTTCCACAACTTCGCTCGATTGCGCCACAGCTGGTTCTGCAGTTTGCGGGCGGCCTCCAAAATCTGGTCGTCGGAATACGAGTCGCGCATGTCGAACTTGAAGTTGCCGGAGAGATCCTTCCCTTTTGCCTGCTTGAGGTCGGCGATGCGCAGTGCGCCGATTCGCTCGCCGGCCGCTGCGTGCGCGACCTTCAGGCGTTCGCGAACTTCGTCGCATCGCGTGCGTTGATGGCGTGCCCAGTAAGTGCCATTGAACGATTTGAGGTTCAAGTTGACGATGAAGACGGCCGAATTCGCTCCCGCGAACGCAGAGCTCAAGCCTGCACCAGAGTCGCCGCGAGCTCCTTCAAATCCGTGATCAAAAATCAAAACCGCGTGGGTCATCAGGTCCAGGCACGCCTCCGCGATTCGAAGCGGGATGTCCGTAGCTAGCTTCAGGTGCTCCTTCGCAGCTTCCGCCAATGACTCGAATTCCGGGGTGTCCTTCGCCCTGTCTCTTGCGGTGCGCGCAGCAAATGCCGCGTCGAAGGCCAAGGCATCGTCCTGAAAGAGTGCGCTGAGGGCGGGGTAAATCCGCTCCTCAATGTCTTGAAGGGCTTTGCGGACCGCGTCGTGATGCTTTTGATATTTCGACCGGCGAAGCGTCAACGTGCCAACGGTGGCGATCAGCTTTGCCGCAAGTAGCCCCATGAAGGCAGCTGCGCTTCCGGAGCCAGGCACGTGCCCGCCTTTGCCGAACTTGTCGAGCAATACATTGGCCTTGAGGTCGAGGAGGTTGGAATGGGCACCCATCTGTGGAATGAATTTCGCTCGTTTCTGGATGCGCGTCAATTTGAGATGACGAACCGGAGCCGCAACATGAGCATGGTCCATTCGGCGCGGCTGAACGGCCACGAGCCCCATGCGTACCTGAAGGACGTGCTCAAGCGGCTGCCCACTCAGCCTGCCAGCCGCATCGCTGAGTTGCTACCGCATCGCTGGACAACTTGACACCGGCTGTCGTCGAGACTGGGATCACCGCGCGCTTAAGTTCTGCCGCCCGCCGTGCTTCACATGTCGACTGACCACGGGCAGGCTGTACACCCAGTGGTTCCCAACCGTCGCTTGGGCCTTCCAACTAGGTCGCCTGAAGCAGCCCGTCCACAGCGGCAGCTGATGGCCGAGAGCGGCCGGGGACACCCTACACGCTGTGAGCTGGCAGCGCACTCACGAGCCTGAAGATCGTGTAGATGCCGCGCACTCGGTGTCCCAGACTGCTGAGACCCAACAGGCCGTCGACTCTCGCAGCACCCGCTACGTTGCGGCGATGCGAGCGCCGCAGACCGCACGTGCGTCCGTTGCGACGTCCGGTCTTCCCGAGCGAGCATGGAAGTTCTGGTGCGTAGTTCCCCAGCGACGGATCGCTTCGGCCACCGGCAGTAGCGACTGGCCGTGCAGTGTCAGCGTGTAGATCACCGGCGCGGGCGCCGGGCCGCGCGGTTTGCGCTCCACCAGTCCGTCAGTCTGCATTTCGCGCAGTTGCTGCGCCAGTACCTTGGCGCTCATCTCGGGGAGGCTGCGTCGCAGCGCGGCGAAATGCATCGGACCATCGCTGAGCCGGTACACGATGAACAACTTCCAGCGCCCACCCATCGCGGCGAGCGCGGCAGTGAGAGCGCACCCGGACACCGCGTTGACGCGGACGACTTCCGGACGGTTACCTGCAGGTGCCTTCTTGGTGGTCGAGATCGCGCTCGCTACAGTCGCTTCCATGTCTTCGATCCTTGCTCTCTGCGCTGTGCGCACCGCCGTCGTTGTCATGGCCGTGGCAGCTGTCGCAGCTTGCGCCGATACCTCGCTGCAACCGAGCCCCGGCCATGATATGGCGCGCGCGATCCCCCAACCGCCGGCTGGCGCGCCGCACGACTTCGATTTCGAGCACGGCCGCTGGCGTACGTCGCTGCGAAGGCTCCTGCAGCCGTTGAGCGGCTCGCAACAGTGGGGTGACTACGTGGGCACCAGCACCGTCCATCCTTTGCTGGGCGGTCGCGCGAATCTCGTGGAGCTTGAAGTCGCCGGCCCGCTTGGCCGCATCGAAGGGGTTTCGTTGCGCCTGTTCGACACGCAGCGCCAGCGCTGGACCTTGAACTACTCCAATGTGACGAGTGGAACGCTCGAACTGCCCATGAGCGGAGGGTTCAACGGCGGCCGGCACGGCATCTTCTACAGCGCTGACACGTTCAAGGGCAAGCCGATCCTGGTGCGATTCATCATCGATGTTCTGGATGCGGACCACTGCCGTTTCGAGCAGGCATTTTCCGTCGATGGGGGCGCCACTTGGGAAGTCAACTGGATCGCTTCTGACACGCGGCTGCCTTGATGAAAGACATCAACGTGCCGCCATCCGGCCGAAACGACATAGGTGCCACCAAGCTGCCACTCACCAGCGGCAGGACATGGCCGATGCCAGACGCCTCACCCCCCCAACCCCTTCATCACCTCCACAAACCGCTCCCTAATCCCCGCCGCCCCTTCATGCCGGTGATCCGCAACCACCCATCGCCCCGCCACCATCACATCGCGCCACGGCCGCCCAGGGCTTGAGAACACCAGTGCATCGAGCACGTGCGAGCCCGGAATGCCCAGCAGGTTCGGGCTGTTCACGTCCACCACCAGCGCATCGGCCCGCGCACCGGGCGCCAGGCCCCAGCGCTCGAAACCCGCTGCCTGCGCACCCGCCTGCTGCGCCAGCTTGAACAACCTTGCCGCCGTGCCGGGCTGGCATCTTTCGGGCGCTGCGCTCACGTTGCGCTGTCGCAATGCAAGCCGCTGGCCGTATTCGAGCCAGCGCAGCTCTTCGGTCCACGAGCGTGTGACCTGGCTGTCGGAGCCGATGGAAAGCGGCACGCCCGCGGCCAGCCAGCCGGGCAGATCGGCCAGGCCGTCGCCGAGGTTGCCTTCGGTGCTGGGGCACAGCACCACGCAGGCACCGCTTTTGGCCACGGCTTCAATCTCGCCCGGCGTGCTGTGCGTGGCGTGCACGAGCTGCCAGCGCGCGTCGAGCTTCGTGTGATGCGTGAGCCATTGAATGGGGCGCATGCCGGTGGCGACCTGGCAGTCGGCCACTTCGCGCAGCTGCTCGGCCACGTGCACGTGGATGGGGCCGTTGAACGACCCGGCCAGGCGCTCCAGCTCGGCGATGGACTCGGGTGCGGCCGCGCGCAGCGAATGCACTGCGAGCCCGGCGTTCAGCAGTGGCCGGCCGCTGGCCTGCAGCGCCTGCGCGGCCTGCCACACGCTTTGTGCGCTGGTGCGAAAGCGGCGCTGGTCTTCGCGCAGCGTGGGCTGGGTGAAGCCCGCGCGTTCATAGAGCACCGGCATCACGGTGAGGCCGATGCCGGCTTCGGCAGCTGCATCAGCCAATGCCCAGCTCAGCGTCAACGGGTCGTCATAAGGCCGGCCATCGGGCGCGTGCTGCAGGTAGTGGAACTCGCACACCTGCGTGTAGCCACCGCGCAGCAGCTCCACGTAAAGCTGCGCGGCCACGGCCTGCAGTTGTGCGGGCGAAATGCGCAGCGCCACGCGGTACATGCGGTCGCGCCACGACCAGAAGTCGTCTTCGCCGGTTTCGCGCCGTTCGGCCAGGCTGGCCATCGCGCGCTGGAAGGCGTGGCTGTGCGCGTCCACCAGGCCGGGCAGCACGGGGCCGGCCAGGCGTCGGGCATCGGGCGGGCAAGGCACGCCGGGGCGCACTTCGGCCCAGTGCCCGTCTGCGCCCACGCGCAGCAGCACGTCGGCCTGCCAGCCGTCTTGCAGCCAGGCCTGCTGTGCCCACAGCCATTGATGCGATGCGCTCATGCAGGCCTCCATGCAAGCATGGCTTCGAGCATGCGGCGCAGAAGGGGTTGCACGCGGCTTGCCGTGGCCTCTTCGTAGTCGAACGGTGGCGCTTCGTGCATGTAGCAGTGCCAGCACATCTCGAGCTGGATGGCATGCATGCCCTCGCCGGGGCGGCCGTAGTGGCGCGTGATGTAGCCGCCCTTGAAGCGGCCGTCCACCACCTGGGTGTAGTCGCGCTGCGTGGCCAGCAGCGCGGCGAGCTGGTCGCGCAGGCCCGCATCGCAGCTCGTGCCATTGGCGGTGCCCAGGTTCAGCTCAGGCAGCTGGCCTTCGAAGAGCCAGGGCAGCTCGCCTTTGATGCTGTGGCCGTCGAACAGCACCGCGTGGCCGTGCTCTGCGCGCAGGCGATCGAGCTCGCCTCGCAGTGCGTCGTGATAGGGCTGCCAGTAGGTTTCGCGGCGCTGCGCAACCTCGGCCGCGGCGGGGGCCTGGCCCTCGCGGTACAGCGGCTCGCCGGTGAAAAAGCGCGTGGGGCACAGCTCGGTGTTGCTGGCGCCCGGGTACATGGGCGTGTCGTCGGGCGGGCGGTTCAGGTCGATCACGTAGCGCGCGAAGCGCGGCACGATGAGGCTCGCGCCCAGCTCGCGCACGAAACCGTACAGGCGTTCGAGGTGGCGGTCGGCGTCTTCCACCGCCAGCGCGCGGGGCTCGAAGCGAGGCTGCAGTTCGGGCGGGATCTCGGTGCCCACGTGCGGCAGGCTCACGAGCAGCGGGCGCGTGCCGCGGTGCAGAGAGTAGGTGGGGGTGGTGGTCATGGTGTGGGTTCAGGTGTCCAGCGGCATGGCGCCCATCCACCATGCGCGCAGCGGCTCGATCGAAGGGTCTTGCGGCACGAACTGCCACACCCCGTCGGGCGGCGCCTGCCACCAGGCCAGCGCCTGGGCAGGCACCAGCCACTGCGTGCCGTCGTCGCGCCGCAGGGCGCCGGCCACTGTGGTGTAGAGCGCGTGCACACCGGCGGCGCAGAAGCGCGGTTCGCCGGCCACCACGGGCTCGAACTCGCCGGCCGCCTGGCCGCGCCGCAGCATCATGTTGAGGTCACGCGCGGCACCGTCCACCAGCGTGCAGGCCGGTGCCGAGGCGCCGTCGAAGTGGTGGGGCTCGCTTTGCGGGCCGAGCTCGAGGGGCGCTTCGCTGCCCTGCATGAGCCGCACGCCTTCGCCGTCGAGCACGACGAGCCAGCGGTCGATGCCGGGGTAGGCCGAAAACGGCCCGTCGCTTTCAATCTCGGCCACGCTCACGCGCAGCACCCAGTCTTGCGGCGTGGGCCACGCGAGCAGCTCGCGCGTGAGGCCGCCGCCATTGCGCCACGGCACGGGTGGCACGTCGCGGGTTTGTACGAGGTGAACGCCTGCCTTGTGGTTCATGAGATCTCCCCATCGTTCAGCGCAGAGGCGCATGCGCACCTTACGGCTTGAACGTCGAGCAAGCCAGCAGCATGCTCCAGCGGACGCTGCGGAACCGGCTTTGCCGGGCCGCTGGC
The DNA here is from genome assembly GCA_946480925.1 of uncultured Rivibacter sp. Next base: position 27,859 of record CAMLLU010000043.1, on the reverse strand, counting down.
GGCGCCCCCTTGAGGGGGAGCGCCGAAGGCGCTACGGGGGTGGGCCATGTCTCAAGGCTGGAAGCTGCCTTCGAGCGCGTAGCGCGAGCCCGGGTGCACCAGCCGCGCGATCGTGACCGGGCGACCGCGGCTCATGGTACGCCGCACCACCACGAGGCAGGGGTCGCTGCGGCCGATGCCCAGCAGCTTGGCTTCTTGCGTGGTGGGCGCGCTGGCCTCGATGGAGTAGTGCGCTTCCGAAAGCGGCGCCACGCTCAGCAGGTAGTTGGTGGGCGTGGTCTGCGAGAAGTCCACGCCCAGGTAGCCGGGTGCACAGGCAGGGTTCACGTAACGGTCTTCGCACTGGATGGGGGCACCGTTCTCGCGGTGCACGATGATGCTGTGGAACACTTCGCCGCCTTCGGGCAGGTCCAGCCGCTCGGCCAGCCCGGCCGACGCGCGCTCGGCACGCACCAGGTGCACCTCGGCCTCGTGCCGGTGCCCGCGTTCCTCGATCTCTTCGTGCAGGTCGCGAATGGTGAGGGTCGACGAGATGCGGTGCAGCTGCGCCGCGAAGGTGCCCACGCCTTGCACGCGTTCGACGAAGCCTTCGTTGGCCAGCTCGCGCAGGGCGCGGTTCACCGTCATGCGGCTCACGCCGAAGCGGGCCACCAGCTCGGCCTCCGAAGGCATCAAGGCGCCCGGTGGCCAGCGGCCGCGTGTGAGCTCCTGCTTCAGGTAGTGCTTGACTTTCGCGTACGGGGAAGCGGGGCGGTTCTGGTCGGCGGACATGGGCGGATGCTACTTGCACGTGCTTGTCTATACAAGTAGAGTGAACCACCAGTACAGCCACCGCACCGCAGCAGCCCGAGCGGTGCACCTCCCTCGGCACACGGCACTCACCATGGCAAGCACGCTCACAATCCAGCCCGGCCAGCTCACGCTGGCGCAACTGCAAGACATCCACTCCGGCAGCACCCGGCTCGCGCTCGAGCCGGCCGCCCGCGCCGCCATACGCGCCAGCGCCGCCGTGGTGCAGCGCGCCGCGCAAGGGCAGGAGCCGGTGTACGGCGTGAACACCGGCTTCGGCAAGCTGGCCAACAAGCGCATCAGCGAAACCGAGCTCGACACGCTGCAGCTCAACCTCATCCGCTCGCACAGCGTGGGCGTGGGCGAGCCGCTGCCACCGGCCGTGGTGCGCCTCATGCTCGCGCTCAAGGCGGCCAGCCTGGCGCGCGGGTATTCCGGCGTGCGTGAAGAGGTGGTCGATGCATTGATTGCCGTGCACAACGCCGGCCTCGTGCCTTACGTGCCGAGCCAGGGCTCGGTGGGCGCCTCGGGTGACCTGGCCCCGTTGTCTCACATGACGCTGGCGCTGCTGGGCGAAGGCGACATGCTGGTCGACGGCCACCGCCGCCCGGCCGGGCCGCTGCTGCGCGAAGCTGGCATCACGCCGCTGAAGCTCGCCGCAAAAGAGGGCCTCGCACTCATCAACGGCACGCAGACCTCCACTGCACTGGCGCTGCACGCACTGCTGCGCTTCGAGCCGGTGCTCGAAGCGGCGCTGGTGGTGGGCGCGCTCACGGTGGACGCGGCACGCGGCAGCGACGGCCCGTTCGACCCGCGCATCCACGAACTGCGTGGCCAGCCGGGGCAGGTGGACGTGGCGCAGTACTACCGCGCGCTGCTGGCCGGCAGCGAGATCCGCCGTTCACACCTGCAGGGTGACGACCGCGTGCAAGACCCTTACTGCCTGCGCTGCCAGCCGCAGGTGGTGGGCGCCTGCCTCGACCAGCTGCGCCATGCCGCGCTGGTGCTGCTGCGTGAAGCCAATGCGGTAACGGACAACCCGCTGGTGTTCGCGGGCGACGAGGTGGCCATGGTCTCCGGCGGCAACTTCCACGCCGAGCCGGTGGCGCTGGCGGCCGACGCCATGGCCGTGGCCATAGCCGAAGTGGGCGCCATTGCCGAGCGCCGCATCGCGATGCTCATCGACGCCGGCGTGTCACGCCTGCCGCCCTTCCTGGCGCAGGACGCGGGCCTCAACTCCGGCTTCATGATCGCGCACGTCACCGCGGCCTCGCTCGCTTCTGAAAACAAGTCGCTCGCGCACCCGGCCAGCGTGGACAGCCTGCCCACCTCGGCCAACCAGGAAGACCACGTGAGCATGGCCACCTTCGCGGCGCGGCGCCTGGGCGCCATGATCGACAACACCGCGCACATTCTCGGCATCGAGCTGCTGGCGGCGGCCCAGGGCATCGAGTTCCTGCGGCCGCTCAGGAGCTCGGCGCTGCTGGAGCAGGTGCATGGGGTATTGCGCTCGCATTGCCCGCCGATGATGAGCGACCGCTACATCGCACCCGACATCGAGCTCGCCACCGCGCTGGTGGCCGACGGCACGCTGGCCGCGTTGCTGCGCACGCTGCCCGGCAAGCCGGCTTTGTGGACGCCGGCTTGATCAACGCCAATGCATTCACCGCCGAGGCGCGGAGGGCGCTGAGGACTGCAGAGGGAAGCTCCGTGTTCTCCGCGCCTCTGGGGTGAAGGACTTCTACGGCCGCGCCTCGAAGTGGAACAGCTGCACCAGCCGGCCGTTGCTGAAGTCGTCGCCGAACAGCTCGGTGATCGCGTGGAAGAAGTCGCTGCGAAACACGACGAGCCGGTTGAAGCGCATCGGCACCTCGAACAGCCATTCCCACGTAGCCTCGCGGCGCTCCAGCCATTGCGCGAAGGGCATCTTGCGGTTGGGCGGCAGGTTGCGCTTCTGGAAGTCGAGGAAGGACGCATAGCCCGCGGCCTTCATCGTGGCGGCGTCGGGCCGGCGGTCCCAGCCGCTGCCGCGATGGCGGTAGAAGCTCGTGCCGCCGCGGCAGTGCTCGGGCAGGCTGAGGTAGAGCACGCCGCCGTAGACGTTCTCCAGCGTCGGGTTGTCCACGTGCACGTCGGCCCTGGCTTCGTCGCGGGCCAGGCTCAGGCGCACGGCGCCATGGTCGATGGAGTCCCACTTCACGGCACGGCCCAGCGCGTCGGCAATGCGCTGCATGGTTTGCGTGCAGGGCTGCGGCGGCGTCTGCACGCCGGGGAAGTTCACCTCGCGTGAGCGTTGCGCCAGCTGCTGGCATTCGTTGAGCATCTGCTGCCTGTAGGCCAGCGGATCGTCGATGAAGTCGTCGATCACCAGCAGGTCGCGTTCGGTTGCGGCGCGCTGCACGGCTTCGGGCTGCAGCGCCGGTGATACGCGTAGTGCGTCCGTCGGCAGGGGCGGTCGTGGTGCCGGCTGGGCCGAAGGTTCTGCCAGCCCCATGTTCAGCGTGGCGGCTTGTGCCGGGTCGAGCGTCAAGGCGCGGTGGGCGCTTTCCAGTGCCTGCGGCATCGCCCAGCGGGCATGGCGCAGCCGTGCGAGCGCGGCATGCCAGGGTGCCTTTTCAGGCGCGAGTTCAATCGCTTGCTCGTAGCGGTGTTCTGCCTGCTCGTGGTGGCCCAGGCTCGCATGCATGCCCGCCAGCGTGGAGAGCAGGTCGGCATCGCCGGGTTTCAGCGTGTGGGCATGCTCCAGCTGTTCCAGCGCTTCGCCAGGCTGGCTGGCCGCGGCCAGCGCGGTGGCGAGGTTGGCGCGGAAGTCGGCAGCCTGCGGGTCGCGCTCGATGGCTTGGCGGACGAAGGCCATGCCGATGGCCGGCTGCCCCATGCCGAGGTAGGCCAGGCCCAGCAGGTGCAGCACCTCTGGGTGTTGCGGCGCTTGTGCATAGGCGGCCTGGTAGCGGCTGAAGGCTTCGGCGAGGCGGCCTTGGGCGTGTAGGGTGCGGCCTTCGTCGAGCAGGGGGGTGGGGTCGGGGGAGCGCTTGGTGGGGGCGGGTGGGACGCCGCTGGATGGGGGGCGTTTTGTGTTTGGCATGGGGGCTTCAGTGAGGGCTGAAGGAGGGCTGCTGGCTGGGAGCAGCCATGGGAGCTGTGGATTGTGCTTGGCGTGGGGGTTGATGCTGGTGCGGGGGCTTTGGGACTGTGCTGCCTGATGAGAGTCGGTTGCCTTTGGGCTGGGGTGTTTTGTCGATGTGGCAGCCCGCCGGGAAGTGCGCCCGGCAGCGCAGTCCCTTTTGGTGTCCGCATAACTTCGCAACGCGAAGTGAGCGGACCCCGGCTTCGCACACTTGCTTGCCCAAGAAAGGGAACCCAAAGAAGGGCACCCCGACTGTGCTCGGTCGGCCCTGAACGGGCCGACTGCCCTGCGCAGCTGGCGTCCCGAGGGCGAGCAAAGAACTCGCCCTCGCCTGCGGCTCGGAGCTCAGACAGCTTTGCTCGACCGCTTCGCGGCAACCCTCGGGCCGCGTCGCTGCGCAGGCGGCACAGACGGGGCCCCGGTTTTACGAAGTGACTGACAAGCCGGCCTAGGGGCCGGCTTCATCGCTGCGTACCGACACCGTGGGTTCGCCTGAGGTGTCGAAGGTCGCAGTGGTTCACACCACCTGGCTGGCGCTTACGTCGGCATCGCGTGTGCGTTGCCGAGCTTGAACACCGCCACGGCATCCACCAGGCGCTGCGCCTGCTGTTGCAGGCTGTCGGCCGCTGCGGCCGATTGCTCCACCAGCGCGGCGTTCTGCTGCGTCACTTCGTCGAGCTGCGTGACGGCATCGCTCACCTGGCTGATGCCGGCGGTCTGCTCGTGCGTGGCGGCGCTGATGTTGGCGATCAGGTCGCTCACGCGCTGGACCTGCGTCACGATGTCGCTCATCGTGCGGCCGGCGTCGTCCACCTGCTTGCTGCCGACTTCGACCTTCTCGACGCTGTCGCTGATCAACGTCTTGATCTCCTTGGCCGCCTGCGCGCTGCGTTGCGCAAGGCTGCGCACTTCACCGGCCACCACCGCGAAGCCGCGGCCCTGCTCGCCGGCGCGCGCGGCTTCCACCGCGGCGTTCAACGCGAGGATGTTGGTCTGGAAGGCAATGCCGTCGATCACGCCGATGATGTCGGCGATCTTGCGGCTCGACGCGCTGATCTGTTCCATCGTGGCCACCACCTGGCCCACGGTCACGCCGCCGTGCGAGGCCACGTCGCTGGCCGCCTTGGCCAGCTGCTCGGCCTGCATCGCGGTGTCCGCGTTGATCTTTACGGTCGACGTGAGCTGCTCCATGGAAGCGGCGGTCTCCTGCAGGCTGCTCGCCTGCGTCTCGGTGCGGCGCGACAGGTCTGCGTTGCCGGTGGCGATCTGGGTCGAGCCGGTGGCGATGTTGTCGCTGCTCGCACGCACGCTCGACACCACCGACACCAGGCTCTGGTTCATCACCTTCAGCGTGTGCAGCAGCTCGCCGAGCTCGTTGCTGCTGTTGACCTCGATGCGCGAACCGAGGTCGCCGTCGGCCACGCGGCGTGCAATGCCGACCGCCTGGGCCAGCGGCACGGTGATGCCGCGGATCAGCACGAGCATCGTTCCCACCGCCAGCAGCAGTGACAGCACCACCGCGGCGCCGAGCAGCCAGGTCAGGTTGGTGATGCGCTGCTCCACCGCCAGCGCACCGGCCTTGGAACGCTGCGCAAGGAAGTCCGACAGCTCCTGCGAAGCGGCACCGCCCACGCGGTAGCTCGGGTTGATGGTGCCGATGAGCACGCTTTCGGCTGCGTCCCAATTGCCGGCCTGCGCCGCGGCCGCGGCGTCCTTCACGGCTTTCACGCCCAGGCCGCCGCTCTTCTCGTACCACGCGTCGGCGAGGCGCCGCTCTTCGGGTGATTCGATGGCCGAGTGGTATTCCTCCCACAGCTGCCGGATGCTGGCCGAGGCCTTGTCGATGGCGGAGAAGTGCACGTCCAGTGCGTGGTCGTGCAGCTTGGCCCAGTCGAAGCCCGGGTTGTGCTGCAGCGCCTGCAGCACCTGGCTGCGGTTGGTCTCCATCAGCAACTTGATCTTCGTGAACACGGTTTCGGATTGCTCGTCACGCAGCGAGATGTCCTTGTAGGCGTGGCGCGTCAGCGACGTGCTGTAGAGGCCGAAGGCGCCGATGCCCGCGACGAGCAGCATCAGCACGCTCAGCACGGAAATGATCAGCGTCCTGATCTTGATGTTGGCAAGCATGGGTTGAACTCCCAGATGTTGTTTCGAATGTCGCGTCGGCGGGCCCTAGCGCCTGCAGCGGCGGAAGAACTCGGCAATGCCGGTGTCGAGGTCTTCCGGCTGGTCGAACTCGAGATAGGTCACGTCGCACAGGTCGCCAAGGTCCTTGAGCAGCGTGGTCTTGATGGGTGCGTGCTTCCACACGAGGAAGAGCACCGGCGTGCAGGCGCCGCGGAACACGTGGTACGACAGTTCGAACGCACTGCTCTCGCTCATGCCGACGCGGATGTTCACGAAGGCGCCGGCCTGTGCCAGGCGCGCAAGCCGCCAGGCGCGGAAGTTCGGCGGCGTGAACGGCTGCCCCGACTCGGCCTCGAACGAGGCGCGGAAGGTGTCCGCGCTTTCGGCCTGGTGGCCGGTGAGGTAGTCGAAGGTGTGCGGCGCGCCGTTGCACCGCTCGATGCGATCGAGCACGCCGGCGATCAGGGCCTGTTGCGCGAGGCCCGACTCGGTGAGCGGCTGGCGGATGAAGAGCTTCAGCGCGGAGGTGTCGGCCGCCTGCGCGGTGAAGGTGCTGCCGGCGCGGGCGCCGGCAGCGAAGGCGTGCCACAGGCGGTCTTGCTGCGTGGCGGCGCGGTTCTTCAGCAGTGCGCGGGCCTTTTCCACCGCGGCCTGCGCCAGCGAGCCGCGAGGGCGCAGCATCAGCGTGTCCTGCGATTCGGCGACGCCGGCGAGGAAGGCCGAAGACAGCAGCTGGCGCTGGGCCGAGCTGTCACCGGGCTTGCCGCTGGGCGATGGATACAGCCGTTCCATCAGCGCGGCCACGTCGTGCTGCGCCCAGCGGCGCTGCTGCAAGGGTATGTCCAGGTGCGCCAGCTGGGCGCTGCCCGTCAAGGCGATATGGTCGATGCTCCCCATGACCTCTCCGATCTGTTGGTCTGCCAAAGTTGCGGCAGACCGCACGGCGGCGGGGGCAAAGACCGGAGAAACGCCCAGGTAGGCGAGGCTGCCTGCTTCGATGCGCGCACGCATCGAAGCAGCCGGGGAGAAACATCCATCCCTGGTTTCTGGCAACTCCGCTGTCATGGCTTGTTTGCAAGCGTTAGACCGGAAGCTTTGCGACCCCGACTTTCGTGCGGGTGTGCCTTTTGTCGTGAACCCGAGCGCGGTGAAGCGCTCTTGGCGCACTTTATCGGCCGAGGCGCAGCGCGGCTTTAGCAAACAAGGGGGGCAAACGTGAAGCAGTGGACGCTTTCGGCCCCCTTGTCGGGGGGCACCCTCACTGCGCTGCGGCGGTGCCCGTGCCGAAGAGGGCATTCGGTGCTGCGCTAGTATTCCGCCGATGAACGTCACCCCCTTGCCCACGCCCGCAAACGCGCCCACTGCGCCGGACGAAGGCGTGCCGGTTTCGCAGAAGATCCGCGAACGGCTGAAGAACGCGCAGCGCCGCTTTCACGCCAACGACAACATTGCCGAGTTCATCGAGCCCGGTGAACTCGAAGCGCTGCTCGACGAAGTGCAGGGCAGGATGGTCACGGTGCTCGACAGCCTGGTGATCGACACCGAAAGCGACCACAACACGCAGGACACCGCGCGCCGCGTGGCCAAGATGTACCTCAACGAGGTGTTCAAGGGCCGCTACGTCAAGCAGCCGCCGGTCACCGAGTTCCCCAACGTCGAGCACCTCAACGAACTGATGATCGTGGGCCCGGTGACGGTGCGCAGCGCCTGCTCGCACCACCTGTGCCCCATCATCGGCAAGCTGTGGATCGGTGTGATGCCGAACGAGCATTCCAACCTCATCGGCTTGAGCAAGTACGCCCGGCTCGCGGAGTGGATCATGAGCCGCCCGCAGATCCAGGAAGAGGCCGTCACGCAGGTGGCCGACCTGCTGCAGGACAAGATGCAGCCCGACGGCCTGGCCATCGTCATGGAGGCCGACCACTTCTGCATGCAGTGGCGCGGCGTGCGCGACATGGATTCGAAGATGGTCAACAGCGTGATGCGCGGCTCCTTCCTGAAAGACGCGAACCTGCGCCGCGAATTCCTCGCGCTGGTCAACAACCGCAAGGGAGGCTGACCATGCTCGTGCGCCTGCTCTACGCCAGCCGTGCGGCCCAGCCGGTCACGGCCGAAGGCATCGACTCCATCCTCGCGCAGTGCCGCGCGCACAACCCGGCGCTGGGGCTCACGGGCATCCTGTGCTGGAGCGGCGAAAGCTTCATGCAGGTGCTCGAAGGCGGCCGCGAGGCGGTGAACGCCAAGTACAACGAGATCGTGCGAGACGCGCGCCACAAGGACGTGACGCTGCTGTGGTACGGCGAGATCGCCGAGCGGCGCTTCGCCGGCTGGACCATGGGGCAGGTCAACCTCGCGAAGATCAACCAGACCACGCTGCTGAAGTACAGCGAGCGACCGGTGCTGGATCCGTTCACGGTGTCGGGCTGCGCTTCGCTCGCCTTGCTCGAAGAGCTCATCGCCACCGCATCGATCATCGGCCGAACAGGCCCTTGATCACGTCGCCCACGCCTTCGACCACGCCACCCAGGCTCACGCCCAGCTTGTCGGCCAGCGCCGAAGCCAGCCGTGTGGCGAGGCTCTCGTTGAGCGAGAACGAAGGGTCGTCGAGCCGGCCCTCGAGCGTGAAGTTCACCTCGATGCGGTCGTTGCGGCTCAGGAAGGCCAGCACAGCCTGGCGCGGCACGCCGGCAAAGCTGCCGAGCAGCCCGCCGGAATCGGCCAGCTCCAGGCCCGTGATCGTGAGTTCACCGGGTGCGCGCAGCCGGTTGTTCTCTACCTTCGAATTCAGCTTCAGGTCCATCGTGCCGCGGCGCACGCCGGCCTCCGACACCTTCACCAGATAAGGCTGCAGCGCCACCAGGTCCACGCCGGCAAGCTGCACGTCGAGTTCGCTGTCGCGCGTGGCGAACACGATGTCGCCGCGAAGCGCCAGCTTGCCGTCGCGCTGCACGCCTTTCACCACCGCGTCGAGCTCGATCGACGTGCGGCTGTCCAGCTCCGGCAGGTCCAGCGGGCCGATCTGCGCATCGAGCTCCTGCAGGCGCACCTTCAGCGGCGGTTGGCGCACCGAGGCATCGAACAGTTCGACGGCGGTGCCCTTGAGCACCACCTTGCCGATGTGCACGCGCGGGCCGTCGGGCTGGGCTGCCGGCTCGCGGGTCGACGCCGGGCGTGCCTTGGCCTGCTGCTGACGCTCCAGCAGCGCCGGCAGCACGTGCAGCTTGCCGTCGCGGCTGCGCAGCAGGCTCACGTAGCCGTCTTCGACTTCGATGCGTGCGATGTGCCAGCCGCTCGTGAACAGGCTGCGCAGCGAAGGCACCACACGCACGTGCTCGGCCCGCAGCTCGTCGGCCGCAGGCCAGCGCGGGCTGCCCACCGAGCGGATGCGCAGGTCGCGCGCATGCACGCCGCTCCAGCCGATGCTGAGCTCGCCCACCGTGCCGCGCGGCCCCAGTGCTTCTTGCAAGGCGGCGTGCAAGCCAATCGAGGCCACGCGCAGGCCCGCGAGCGCCGCTCCTGCGAGCACGAGCAGCGCGATGCCGAGCCACAGCCACCAACGGCGTGCAGGCGCATGAGGGGTGCCGCTATTCACCGTGTGCTCGTGGCCTGCGTTCTCGTTCCTGGGTTCGATCTCCATTCGCGAGATTGTGGCAATTACAGTGCGGCAGATGTCTTCACCAGGGATTGACCAACACCTTGCGCACCTTGCGCCCACCGCCGTGGCGGGCATCGACTTCACCAGCGCACCCACGCGGCGCAAGCCCATCACGGTGGCGCACGGGCGGGTGGCCGGCTCGGTGGTGAAGCTCGAGCGCATCGATGCGTTTGCGGACTTCGCAGGCTTTGCCGGCTGGCTGGCGCAGCCGGGCCCCTGGGTCGCGGCGTTCGACTTTCCCTTCGGCCTGCCGCGCGAGCTGGTGCTGGCGCTGGGCTGGCCCACCGAATGGCGTGCGTTGATGCAGCACTACAGCGGCCTCACGCGCGAGCAGATCCGCGAGACCTTCGCGGCTTTCTGCAATGCGCGGCCGGTGGGCGGCAAGTTCGCGCACCGCGCCACTGACGCGCCGGCCGGCTCGTCACCGTCCATGAAGTGGGTCAACCCCCCGGTGGCCTACATGCTGCATGCGGGCGTGCCGCTGCTGCTGCAGGCCGGTGTGCACCTGCCCGGCCTGCACGCGGGCGACCCGCAGCGCGTGGCGCTCGAGGGCTACCCCGGCCTCGTGGCGCGGGAGCTGCTGGGCTCGCGTTCGTACAAGAGCGACGACCGCGCCCGCCACACGCCCGAGCGGCTGATCGCCCGCAAGGACCTCGTGGAAGCGCTGGAGCGCGGCGCGAGCCGCCTGGGCTTGCGCTTGAAGCTCAGCCATGCGCAGCGCGACGACCTCGTGGCCGATGCCTCGGGCGACCGCCTCGACGCGGTGTTGTGCCTCATGTTGGCGGCCTGGGGCGCGCAACGGCCGGGCTGGGGGCTGCCGGCCGACATGGACCCGCTGGAAGGCTGGATCGTGGGAGCCACACCCGTGCGGTGAGGCTGCGGCAAGGGCCCGGCATGAGGCTCCAACCATCTCGGGTGCAAGCAGGCGTAACGCAGTCTTCCCGTTTGCCGCCGGTGGCTCTTGAATAGGGGCATCTGTAACGTAACCAAGCTGGTGGAAGCGGGTGTTTTGTCGCCAACGTGCCTGACACTTGAACCCTGGCCAGTGCCGGTGCAACGCAGCACGAAACGAGCGGCTGCCGAGTGCCTCCTGCGCGGCCGGCCGAACGCCTGCCCATGCACCCCGGACGATCCATGAGCTCCAGAACCCAGTCTTCCCCTCCCACGCCGCCTGCGGCGGCAGGCGCCAGCAAGCCCGCCGCGCAACCTTCACCGCCGGGGCGCGAGCCCGAAGGGCCGCGCGGTGCCGACGCACTGCCGGCCGGCACCCAGCTGGGCGAGTTCGAGATCGAATGCGTGCTCAGCGAAAACGCCCGCGGCATCGTGTACCTCGCCATCGACCCCGTGCTGCAGCGGCGCGTAACGATCAAGGAATACCTGCCCATGGCATGGGCCACGCGCGGCCCGGCCTCGCAGGTGGTGCTGCGCTCGCCCGCCAGGCTGGCCGAGTTCGTGCACGGCCAGCGGGCTTTCATCAACGAGGCGCAGGCGTTGGTGCGCTTCGACCACCCGTCGCTCATGCGCGTGTACCGCTGCTGGGAGGCCAACCGCACCGCCTACCTCGCCACGCCCTGCTACGAGGGCAAGACGCTGCAGCAGGTGCGCGACGAGATGACGCAGCCGCCTTCCGAAGCCTGGCTGCGCGCGCTGCTGGAGCCGCTGCTCGAGGCGCTGCAGCTGCTGCACGGCGCCGCGGTCTACCACCTCAACCTCACGCCCGAGCACATCCTGCTGCAGTCCGACGGCAAGCCGGTGCTGTTCGACCTGGGCGTGCGCGCCGACGAAGGCCGCCTGGGCGCCGACAAGAGCCTCCTGAACCCGGCCTACGCGCCCATCGAGCAATACGCCGAAACCGAGCAGCTGCGCGTGGGGCCGTGGACCGACCTCTACTCGCTGGCCGCGGTGGTGTACTTCTGCGTGAGTGGCCGCGCGCCATTGCCGGCCACCGCGCGAGCGGTGGGTGACCAGCAGGTGTCGCTGGCCGACCTGGTGAGCCGGCTGGGCCAGCAGTACATCGGCCCGCGCTACGGCCGCAACTTCCTCGAAGCCTTCGACTGGGCGCTGGCCGTGCGCCCGCAGGACCGGCCGCAACGCGTGGCGCAGCTGCGCCAAGTGCTGGGCGGCCCGGCAGCGGCGCCCGGCACGGCCGACGCTGCCGAACCCGCCGGGCGCGAGGAGCCGCGCAAGCCGTTCGTGCCCGAGTTCGAGGCCACCGTGCAGCAGCCGCGTGAACCTTCGTTTGCCGATACACAAACCTGGTTCGTGCCGCCGCCCCAGCCACCGCAGTCGGCGATGGCCGGCGGCGTGCCGCCCTCGCCGGCGGCGCCGCTTTCGCCGCGCGAACTGGGTGAGCGCTTGCACGCCACGGTGAAAAGCGCCACGGCCGCGCCGGCGTTCGACCGCGCCCAGCGCCCGCCGCAGCCCAAGCTCGGCGACCTGGGCGGCGCGCCTGCTGCCGACGCCCGGGCCGAGCCCGATTTCCAGGCGTCCATCCAGCAGGCCCTGCGCTCGGCCACCAGTTCCATCGAGGCCGACGAGCGGGAGAACTCCCGCTTCGGCGACGCGCAGCCCTCGCGCTTCAACTTCGATGCGCCCGGCGTCATGGCCGGCGGGCCGATGGACGTGCCGCCCGGCGCCACGGTGCCGGGCTACGTGCCCGAGAGCGCCTTCGAGCGCCCGCGCCGACGGCGGCGCACGCCGTGGTGGCGCCGCAGCGGCATGCGCTGGGGCGCCAGCATGGTGGCGGTTGCGGCGCTGGCCTGGCTGAGCGCTGCCGAATGGGGCAACCAGCGGCTGGCTGAGCGAGTGATGGACACCGTGGCGCGCACGCTGCGCCCCGCGCAAGAGGCACGCGGCCCGACGATTTCGAGCCAGGCCCCGGTGGCTGCCGCGCCGGCCGAAGACCCGGCTTCGGCCGCCGAGCGCAGCCTGGCCGCTGCCGACACGGCGCTGGGCCGTGCGCCCACCGCTGCGGCACCCCAGGCTGCGGCCAGCCCGCCCGAAGGTGCAAGCGCCGAGGCCTCGGCTGCCAGGCCGGTGGGTACGGAGACGGTCACCGGCTCGGGCACGACCACCGCACCGACCGCAGCCACGGCGACTGCAGTCGCTGCCGCAGCGGCTGCCCGCGAGCAGCCGGCACCGCCGCCGCAAGCTACACAGGACAAGCCGGCCGACGAGGCGGAGGAGAAGTCGTCTTCTTCCACCAAGGTGGCCTCGGTGAAAGCGGGCGAGGGCGGCAAGAAGGCCGCCAGCCGCAAGTCCGCCGCGGCGGCGGAAGTCTCCACGCCGCGCGCTGCCTGCGGCGGGCGCGTGCAGTTCTCGCTGTACTACTGCATGCAGACCCAGTGCAAGAAGCCGCAGTACTACAAGCACCCGCAGTGCCGGGCGCTGCGCGAGCGCGACACCATCGTGCCGGACTGAGCCTCCCCGGAACGCGAGCCCCTGGGCCAGCTTGGCTGCGGCAAACTTAATTTCTGTGTTGACAGAAATTTCAGCCCGGATACGATGCGGGCCATGGAGCTTTCACCGACCTTGACCCGCTTCGTGCTGCACTGGGGCGAAATGGGCACCCGCTGGGGTGTCAACCGCACGGTGGCGCAGATCCACGCGCTGCTTTTCATCACCGGCCGGCCCATGCACGCCGAAGAGATCGCCGACACCCTGCAGGTGGCGCGCTCCAACGTGAGCACCAGCATCCGCGAGCTGCAGGGCTGGAAGCTGGTGCGGCTGGTGCACATCCCGGGTGACCGGCGCGACCACTTCGAAACCTCCACCCAGGTGTGGGAGCTGTTCCGCACCGTGGTGCGCGAGCGCGAGCAGCGTGAAATAGCGCCCACCATCACCGTGCTGCAGGAGCTGCTGGCCGACCCCGCCATCAGCAAGGATCCGGCCGCCGCCAAGCTGCGCATCAAGGAGACGCTGGAGCTGCTGGAAACGCTCACCGCCTGGAGCGACGAGATGCTGCGGCTCGACACCGAGACGCTCACCAAGGTGCTGCGACTGGGCGCGCGGATCAAGAAGCTGCTCGGGCGCGAAGCCGCGCCCGAGGCGCAGGACTCGCGGCCGGCTTCGGCGGCTGACTTGCTGGGGCCGTGAGCGGCTCCTTTTTTTGTCTCTTTATTTCTGTTTTGGCTGAAATTTCGGAAGAGGAGGACGAAATGAGGAACGACGTACCCACCATGGTGGCCGGGCCGCAGGGCGCAGACGCCGTCGCCGGAAAGGTGCTGTGGTCGCCGCTCAAGTCTCTTTGGTGGGGCGCCATGGTGCTGGGCGGCATGCTGGCCGCGACCCGCTACTTCAGCTGGGGCGGCTTCCTTCTCTTCCTCGCCGCTACCGCCGTCACGCTGTGCCTGGGGCATTCGCTGGGCATGCACAGGCGCTTCATCCACCGCAGCTACGAAGCGCCGCTGTGGCTCGAGCACCTGTTCGTCTACTTCGGCACGCTGGTCGGCATGGCCGGCCCGCTGGGCATGATGCGCACGCACGACCTGCGCGACTGGGCCCAGCGGCAGCCTGCCTGCCACGACTACTTCGGGCACCGGCGTTCGCTGCTGCACGACGGGTGGTGGCAACTGCACTGCGACGTCGTGCTGGACAGGCCGCCGCGGTTCGTGCCGCCGGCCGAGGTGGCCGACGACCGCTTCTACCAGCGGCTGGAGCGCTGGTGGGTGTGGCAGCAGCTGCCGTGGGCCGTGCTCTTCTTTGCCCTGGGCGGCATCGGCTGGGTGCTGTGGGGCGTGTGCGCCCGCGTGGCGGTGGGCGTGACGGGGCACTGGCTCATCGGCCACTTCGCGCATCGGCAAGGGCACCAGCAATGGGAAGTCACCACGGCCGCGGTGCAGGGCTACAACGTGCGCGTGCCGGGCCTGGGGCCTCTGGGCGCCTGGGCTTGCGGGCTCGTCACCATGGGCGAGTGCTGGCACAACAACCACCATGCGTTCCCCGCGTCGTCCAGGCTGGGGCTGGCGGCATGGCAACTCGACCCGGGGTGGTGGGTGCTGCTGGCACTGCGGCGTGCAGGGCTGGTGAGCGGGCTGGCCTTGCCGGCTGACCTGCCGCACCGGCCGGAGCTGCGCGAGCGGCGAGCCCCGAGCGACTCGCCGTCGCAAGCCGTGTATCCGCTGGCGCTGCTGTACGACAGCCGCTGCCTGATCTGCAAGACCGAGATGGACGCGCTGCGCGATCGCGATGCAGGCCGCGGCCGGTTGCGCTTCGTGGACATCGCGGCGCCCGGCTTCGATGTGGCGCCTTATGGCAAGACGCTCGCCGAGCTGAACGCCGTGATCCACGGCGTCACGGCCAGTGGCCGCCTGGTCGCCGGCATGGAGACGCTGCGCCTGGCCTATGCCACCACCGGTATGGGCTGGGTGCTGCGGCCTACCGGCTGGCCGCTGCTGCAGCCGCTGTTCGACCGCGCCTATGCCGGCTTCGCGCGGCGCCGCTACGGCATCTCGGCCGTGCTGGCGCCGGCCCTCGAGCGGCTTGCCGCGTGGCGCACGGCCCGGCGCATGCAGCGTTGCCGCAATGGTCGATGCGACCTCTGAATCACTGAATCAACCCGACGACAACCCAGAGAGTGAGGCAATCATGAGAGTCCTCGTGTGTGGAGCCACCGGCTGCATCGGCAGTGCCATCGTGGCAGGCCTGCGTGCCCACGGGCACATGGTGGTGGCGGCGCACCGCGGCGCGCCCGAGCATCCGGACCACCTGGCCATCGACTACACCGAGCCGTTCACGCCCGCGCAATGGGCACGGCGGCTGCAGGCCGCCGGGGGCTTCGACGTGGTGGTCAACGCGGTGGGCATCTTGATGCCCGGTGGCGAAGCCACCTTCGACCGGGTGCACACGCACGGGCCCATTGCGCTGTTCCGTGGCGCCGCGCTGGCCGGCGTGCGGCGCATCGTGCAGATCTCGGCACTGGGCGTGGGCCGCGGGCCCGAAGGGTTGCGCACGCCCTATGCCATGAGCAAGCTGCTGGCCGACGAGGCGCTGGCCGAGATCGGCCACGCGAGCGACGGCCGCATCGACTGGGCCGTGGTGCGCCCGAGCCTGGTGTACGGCCCGCGCAGCCAGAGCGCGGCGCTGTTCCGCCTGCTGGCGAGCCTGCCGGTGGTGAGCCTGCCCGGCGGCGGCCGGCAACGCGTGCAGCCCATCCACGTGACCGAGCTGGCCGAAAGCGTGTGCCGCATGGTGGAGCACCCGGCACGCATCAGCCGCGTGGTCGAGCTGGCCGGCCCGCAGGTGCTGAGCTACCGCGAGATGCTGGCCCACTACCGCGCCGCGCAAGGCCTGGCCGACCCGCTGTGGCTGCCGGTGCCGATGGCGCTGATGCGCCTGGGTGCGTGGTGCGCACAGGCGCTGCCGCAACGCGTGTTCAGCCCCGACACGCTCACCATGCTGGAGCGCGGCAACACCACGCCGCGCAACGCCGCGCGCGAATGGCTGGGCCGCGAGGCCACCCCGATGCAGGAGGCCTTGTGGCACGAAGCCCCGTCGACCGGCACGCTGCCGGCGCCGCTGCACTTCGCGCTGCGCTGCCTGGTGGCGGCCATGTGGCTCTACACCGCCTTCATCACCGCCTTGCTGCCGCAGCAGTCGCGCGTGTTGGAGCTGCTGGCGCGTTGTGGTTTCGAAGGCAGCGCGGGCGTGGCGGTGATGTGGGCTTCGTGCTCGCTCAATACCGTGCTCGGCCTGTGGCTGCTGCTGCGGCCCAATGCCTGGGCCTATGCCTTCCAGGCCGCGGCGGTGGTGGGCTACACGGCCACGGCGGCGTGGAACATGCCCGAGCTCACCATCGACCACTGCGGCCCGCTCGTCAAGAACCTGCCGGTGCTGGGGCTGCTGACGCTGCTGTGGGCCACGGCGTCTGCAAAGCCCGCGCAACGCGGCGCCAACGCGGCCAGCGCGAATAATCGGCTGCATGCCGACTTCGCCACCGCAGCCATGGAGCGCCATCACCGAATGGTTTGATGCGCGCGGCTGGCGGCCCTTCGACTTCCAGCGCGAGGTCTGGGCCGAGGCGGCCGCGGGCAGCAGCGGCCTGCTGCATGCCACCACCGGCGCCGGCAAGACCTACGCGGTGTGGTTCGGCGCCCTGAGCCGCTGGCACGCGCTCGGCGGCCAGCCTGCGGCGCGCCACGCCGAGCCGCTGCGCGTGTTGTGGATCACGCCGATGCGTGCACTGGCGGCCGACACCACGCGCGCCATCGCCTTGCCGCTCACCAGCATCGCACCTGCATGGGCGGTGGGCGTGCGCACCGGCGACACGCCGTCTGCCGAACGCGCGAAGCAGGACAAGCGCTACCCCGGCGCGCTGGTCACCACGCCGGAGTCGCTGAGCCTCATGCTCACGCGCGACAACGCGCGCGAAGAACTCGCCTCGCTGCAGTTCGTCATCGTCGACGAATGGCATGAGCTCATGGGCAGCAAGCGTGGCGTGCAGGTGCAGCTGGCGCTGGCACGCCTCAAGCGCTGGAACCCGCAGCTCGTGGTGTGGGGCCTGAGCGCCACGCTGGGCAACCTGGAAGAGGCCGCACGCGTGCTGCTGGGCCACGACGACGGCGTGCTCGTGCGCGGCCGCATCGACAAGTCGCTCGTCATCGACACGCTGCTGCCCACCGAGCCGGGCCGCTTCTCGTGGGCCGGCCACCTGGGCAGCCAGATGCAGCTGCCGGTCATCGAAGAGATCGACAGGAGCGGCACCACGCTCGTGTTCACCAACGTGCGTTCGCAGGCCGAGATCTGGTACCAGCTCATCCTGCAGGAGCGGCCCGAATGGGCGGGCATCGTGGCGCTGCACCACGGCTCGCTCGACAAGGCCGCGCGCGAATGGGTGGAGCTGGGCCTGAAGGAAGGGCGTCTCAAGGCCGTGGTGGCCACCTCGTCGCTCGACCTGGGCGTGGACTTCCTGCCGGTAGAGCGCGTGCTGCAGATCGGCTCGGCCAAGGGCGTGGCGCGCCTGCTGCAACGCGCCGGCCGCAGCGGCCACGCGCCGGGCCGGCCTTCACGCGTGACGCTCGTGCCCACCCACACCATGGAACTCGTGGAAGCCGCCGCCGCGCGCCGTGCCGCGCAGGCCGGCCACATCGAAAAACGCGAGTCCCCCGCCAAGCCGCTGGACGTGCTGGTGCAGCACCTGGTGACGGTGGCGCTGGGCGGCGGCTTCACGGCCGATGCCATGTACGACGAGGTGCGCACCAGCCACGCCTACCGCCAGCTCACGCGTGAAGAGTTCGACTGGGCGCTGGCCTTCGTGGAACGCGGTGGTGGCAGCCTGGGTGCCTACCCCGAATACCACCGCGTGGAGTTGGTCGACGGCGTGTACCGCGTGCCCGACCGCGGCATCGCGCGGCGCCACAAGCTGCAGGTGGGCACCATCGTTTCAGACGCGTCGATGCAGGTGAAGTGGATGAGCGGCGGCACGCTCGGCACCATCGAAGAAGGCTTCATCGCGCGCCTGAAGAAGGGCGACCACTTCGTGTTCGCCGGCCGCGTGCTCGAGTACGTGCGCACGCAGGACATGGCGGCCTACGTGCGCCGCGCCACCAGGAAGAAGGGCATCGTGCCGGCGTGGTCGGGCAGCAAGATGCAGCTTTCTGCCGAGCTGGCCGATTCGGTGCTGCAGATGCTGCAAGGCGCCGCGCAAGGCGACTTCTTCGAGCCCGAGATGGCCGCGGCCGCGCCCATGCTGCGCACCCAGGCCAAGCTGTCGCGCCTGCCCACGCCGCACAACCTGTTGATCGAGCGCTACTTCTCGCGCGAAGGCCAGCACCTGTACGTGTACCCCTTCGCCGGCCGCAACGCCCACCTGGGCCTCGCGTCGCTGCTGGCCTACCGGCTGGCCAGGCACGCACCCAACACCTTCAGCCTTTCGTTCAACGACTACGGCTTCGAGCTGCTGAGCGCCTTGCCCATCGACCCCACGCCCTTGCTCGACAAGAGCGTGCTCGCGCCCACGGAGCTCCTGCACGACGTGCTGGCCAGCCTCAACTCGAGCGAGCTGGCGCAGCGGCGCTTTCGCGAGATCGCGCGCGTGGCCGGGCTGGTGTTCAGCGGCTACCCCGGCGCGCCCAAGAGCCTGAAGCAACTGCAGGCGTCGAGCTCGCTCTTCTACGAGGTGTTTCGCAAGTACGATGCCGGCAACCTGCTGCTGAGCCAGGCCGACAACGAAGTGCTGAGCCAGGAGCTCGACATCCGCCGCATCGCGACCGCGCTGAAGTCCATGAACGGCAAGAGCATCGAATTCGTCGAGCTCGAAGTACCCAGCCCCATGAGCCTGCCACTGATGGTGGAACGCTTCAGGGAACAGCTCACCACCGAAAAACTCAAGGACCGACTGGAACGCATGTTGAAGGACATGAACGCTGCTGCCGAAGCCGAACCTGAGGCCCAGAGGGTGCCTGCCAAACGGAAGCGAGCATGAGCCGCCTGCGCAAGATCTTCGGCGCAGCCAACCGCGAGCGGCTCGCCACCTACCTGCTCGCGTTGTGGAAGCTCTTCACACACCCGGAAACACCGCGTGCCGCGAAGCTCGTCGCGGTGGCGGTGCTTGCATACGCCGTGAGCCCCATCGACCTGATTCCGGACTTCATCCCGGTGCTGGGCATGCTCGACGAACTGGTGCTCATTCCACTGGGCATCGCGCTGGTCTTGAAGCTCACGCCCCAGCCACTGTGGGAAGCGCGGCTGCGCGAAGCCGAGGCCAGCCACGACAAGCTGCCCAAGCTCGTGGGCGGCGCGGTCGTCATCGTGATCGTGTGGCTGGTGGTGCTGGGCCTGGCCGCCTGGGGGCTGGCACGCTGGCTGGGCGCGGCATGAAGCGGCTGTGGACCGTGGTGGTGATGGTGGGCTTGGCCGTGACGGCCGTGATGGCCAGCTCCGAGGCTGGTGCCGCGCCGGCCCGCAAGAAGGAACAAGTGCTGCGCGGCACGGTGAGCTACGTGACCGATGGAGACACCTTGTGGCTGCGCAGCGACGACGCCGATGCGCCACCCTTCAAGCTGCGCCTGGCCGGCATCGACGCGCCCGAGCGCTGCCAGCCGCATGGCGATGCCTCGCGCAAGGCCCTGGAGGCCCGGTTGCTGGACCGCCGCGTGACGGCGTACTCGCGCGCCGTCGATGCACACGGCAGGTACATCGTCCGCGTGCGTGACCAGCGCGGCGACGTGGCCGAATGGCTCGTGGCGCAAGGCCATGCGTGGTCGCCGGGCTACCGCGGCCGGCCGGGCCCTTATGCCGAGCAGGAGGCGGCGGCCCGGCACGGCCGCAAAGGCCTGTTCGCCAACGCAGCGGCCATGCCGCCTGCCGAATTCAGGCGCCGACACGGCACGTGCCGGCACTGAAGCAGAAAAGCAAACGGTGCACGCAGCACCGGGCCGCGTGCACCGTCAGCAGGGGTGAATCAATGAGGCCTTGCGTCAGGGCTGCACGATCACGTTGTTGCGCACCGACTTCACACCTTCGGTGTCAGCCGCAATGGCGCCCGCGCGGTCCTTCTCTTCCTGCGACTTCGCGAAGCCGCTCAGCTGGACGGTGTTGTTCATCGTCTCCACATTGATGGCCGTCGCGGCCACTGCGGGGTCCTTCGCGTACTTGGCCTTGATGGCCGTGGTGATCTGCGCGTCATCGACGAACGCGCCGGTCGTCTGCTGGCCGCGCGTGACGGAGCAGCCTGTAACAGCACCCAGGCTCAATGCCACAGCAGCCGCGAGCGCCGCAGTGCGGAGATGGTTCTTCAACATAGACAGTCCTTTCTTGCTGCGTGCCATGGCGGGCACGAACAAAGCTTAGGCAGGTTGCGCAGCCGGGGCTGTCGTCCCGCGTTTCGATGTACTGTCAGCCGACGCTGACAGAAGCGCCAAGAAGAAGCGCCAGAAGCACAAGCGCCCGAAGCGCCGCCGTGCAATTTCTGCCTTGCCATCGGCATCTTCAACAACCACGCGGCCCGGAACACAATGCGGCAGCCCGGCGAGGGCCTGTCCTTCACGAAGAAAAGAATGGAAGAAGACGACATGACGCAGATCCCGACGCTCGAAAGCACGCCCGTCACCAACGTCCACTTCGTGGGCGGCGAAAAGGGCGGGGTCGGCAAGTCGATGGTCTCGCGCCTGCTGGCGCAGTACTTCATCGACCAGGAGCGCCCCTTCATCGGCTTCGACACCGACCGCTCGCATGGCTCGCTGATGCGCTTCTACGCCGGCTACGCCTCTGCCGTGCTGGTGGACAACTACGAAGCGCTCGACGCCATCATCGAATCGGCGGTCGAAAAGTCCGGCCGCAGCGTGCTGGTGGACCTGGCCGCACAGACCCACGACCCGCTCGTGAAATGGATGGACGAGTCCGGCGTGCTCGACCTGGCCGACATGTCGGGCCTGGCCATCCACTACTGGCACGTCATGGACTCGGGCCGCGATTCGGTGGACCTGCTGAAGAAGCTGCTCGACCGCTTCGGCCAGCGCCTGCACTACGTGCTGGTGCTCAACCAGCTGCGCGGCGACGACTTCGGCCAGCTCGAGCGTTCAGGCGAAAAGCAGCGCGCGCTGGCGCTGGGCGCCAAGGTCATCGAGCTCAAGCGCCTGCACGAAGGCACGGTGCAGAAGATCGACGCCAGCAACAGCAGCTTCTGGGCCGCGCGCAACCTCGGCAAGGAAGGCCCGAGCCTGGGCCTTATGGAGCGCCAGCGGCTGAAGCTGTGGATGCAGCATGCGTATGGGCAGATCGAGAAGGCGGGGGTTTGAGGCTTTCGCTGTCGCAGCCTCGTCAACTCCGGCGCAACGCGGCGTCCTTCACGTGCGAGGGCAGGTCGCTCTGGAGCACTGCTTCGACGAATGCACGGGCCACGTCCGTCCAGCCGTTTTCCACCGCTGTTGCGAGGCTCGACACACCGTTCGCCTGCCGGGCCAACAGGAGCTCGAGCTTCGCTTCGTCCGGCAGGTCGGTCTTCGCGACGCACTCCACGAAGGCAGCCACGGACTCCGGTTGGTCGTGCTGCATGGCGGCCAGGAGGGCAGGGTTGCCTTGCCCGTCGTTGCCGGCGAGCAGGCGCTGCTTGCTCTTGGGCCCTAGCGACCCGGACTTGGCGATGCCTTGCATCAATGCCCGGACGGTGTCTACGTTGCCCGCTTCAAGAGCCATCGCCAGGGCCGTCTTGCCAGCAGCGTCACGAGCCTCCAGCAACTCGACCTGCACCGGCGTGGCAAGGCCGGAGCGCGAAACACCGTCGATGAATACCTGGATCACGTTGGAGTAGCCCAGGTATGCAACAGCGGCAAGTGCTGGCATCCCGTGGGCTTTGGACGCCAGCAGCTCTGCGCGCAATGCATCATCGAGCCCGGAATCGACGATGCCGTCGATCAGCGCTTTGCAAGCGACCGTCGCGCCCACCGTCATGCCAGTACACAAGGCGGGCAAGTGCTCCTCGTCGGTACGACCAGCCAGCAAGGCGGCCTTCATCTCGCTGCCGAGAGCGGACGTGTTGACGATGTCGCAGAACGCGGCGACCCCGGCGCTTCTGTCTTCGACGAGCGCAGACGACAAGCCGTGTGTGTCCTTGTGGTTCCGCGCGCACAGCAGGTCAAACGCGGTTTCCGGGTCGCTGGCGGCCAATTGCAGGAAGGCCGCCTTCTGCTCCCGCAGCGTGCCGTCCATGCCGTTGGCTACCAGGTGGTACATGACTGAGCCGTCGAGCGGTGGCAGTTCACGCGACACACGGCGGCCGGGCTGCTGCCCGGGCAGTTCGGCCAGGCCCCCGGGTGGAACGCCGACCACCAGCATGGCCGACTCTGTCTTCTTGCCGAGAGACTCGTCCGCTTTACCGAAAGTGCGGTGGAAGGACCGCTCCCCTTTGAGGAAGTACTTGAAGTTGACGGCTGCCACCTGAGCCAGGTCGCTGCTGCCGATGCGCTTGTGGGCTGCGGTCACGTTGGGGTCGTACACCTTGACCACATACTGCGGCGCGCCATGCTCATCGCGCTTCAGCTTGAACTCGGCGGCCATGGTGTGCACGCCGGACTGCAGGAGCATCCTCGTTGCCGGGACACCGGAACGCTCCATGGCCTGGAAACGTTCATGCACAAACCGGCTCCAGTCTTCCTGACCGACGACTTGGACGTCTTTGGATCGCATCAGCAGTGATTCAAGAACGTCTTGTATGGACTCGGGGACATGTCGGGCGATCGCCTCGGTGCTTTCGAACTCCCGATAGTCCGGCTTTCCAACTGACTCGACCTGCAGCAGCCAGGCCATCGAGAGGTGCCGGCAAACGATCTCGTAGCCCTTTTCGTCTTCGTGGCCTGAGAAGTAGGCCCGGCTATTGAGGTTGCCGTGAGACCGGTGAGGCGCCTTGTCGGAGTAATAGGGCTTGGAACGCCGGACTTCGCCGGGCGAAGAGGCCTCCAATTTCAAAGCGCGGTGAAGCCCGGCGCTCAATTCATCGATGTGAGCCGCTTCAACGGGGCCTTGGGCTGCCGGCTGTTCCTGGCCTTGCAATGCTCTGCCGGCGAGGCGAGCCGCCCTGGGAGCCACGGAGTCATCGAGCCGCGCCGCGCGGGGCGACAGTGGCGGCGCGCCGAGGTTCACCGATGCGGCTGCCGTGCCGGAAGCGAGAGCCTGGTGTGGGTGTTCAGTGGTGGTTGCGTGTCGTGACGCGGCTGGCGCAAGCGATGAACTCGCAACGTTGAATGACATCTTGTTTGACTGCAGGTGACCCGCCAGAGTGGGGCGCGGTCTTGCCTCCATGCTCGTGTGGCGCAGAGGCTCATTGCCCTTCCTGCACGAACGAGCTGTCAAGGGAACGAAGAGGACATGTCTTGGTTGTGGTGCGGTCAACATCGAAACCCGCTGTAACTGTGCGATGACTCGGCCGCCCTGCGCGTTAACCTTGTTCGGTTGTGTAAGGCACAACCACAAGGGAGTTACGGAATAATGAAAAGCACTTCAAGCTGGGGGCCGGGAGGCCACCAGCGGCGCTGCGCGCACCTGGCGTCAGCAACACGCCGACAGAGAAGCACACCCCGACTCGCCGGGGCCGCTGCCGCGAAGTTCCATCAAGCAACTGCCGCCGCTTCCACGAAGCGGCTCGCGTCATCGTCATCCGCCTGAGAGCCCGCCGGGCCCGCGCAACCCCCTGGACGCCATGCGCGGGTCGGTGTCATCAACCACTACTGCACACGCTTCGCCCCATTGCGCCTTTGGCGCTTTTGGGGTCGAGCGTTGCATGCGTATTCGAACCAGCCAGTCCTGCGACGCCCTGCGCGGCCACCCATTGCACGACCTTTGCACAAGGGTGGCCGGCCGTGCGCCGCGTGGATAGCCATTCAAGAAGAAATGCCAACCAAATCGTTCTGCCGCATGCAGGCGCACGGCCTAGGCCGGTGCGCTATCGACCTTCCTGTCGGGTTCATGCTGGAACCCGGATCTTTTGCGAAGCTCGACTACACCGTCGATTCCCGCCCCTTTGCCGTGACGGTGACCTTGATGGGCGCACGCCAGCGCCCCGCCCAGTTCGAAAGAGCCGTCCACTGGCGGACGATCGAGCTCTCGAACGACATCCACGTCGAACTGCAGGCACCCATGCTCATCGAGAAGACGCGGCTCGCAGATGCGTGGCTCCTGCGTGCCTATGAAGACCGCGTGCGCGCGGAGGTCGTCAACAGCGAGATCCATCTGCTGCTCGATGACTTGCACCTCAAGGTCTCGGCGAGCTCGCATGCATCGGCCGTGAAAGAAACCGAACAGCAGCTCAAGTTCGTGGCATTGCAGCTGCTGCGCAAGACCACCGACCCTGCGGCGGGCGGCTGCGATTGCAGCCTGGGGCCGGTGCTCATTGCCGGCGACGTGGACCGGGAGCGGACCTGGCTGCGCTTTTCGAACCGCACGACCCCAGGGGTCGAATGGACGGTGTTCGGCACCTCGACCGAGCGCCCCGGGGAAACGGAGCAGCGCCTGCCGTGCTGGGACGAACCGCCCATGCTGCCCGACCTGAACGACGAACAGACCGACGTGCTGCTCAGCAGCTACTTCAAGGTGCCGGGCAAGGAAAGCCAGGAGATCCTGATCAGGGAGGGTGACGGCAAGGAAGGCGCGTTCCTCTTCTTCGGCGAAACCCGCGTGGGCTTGCCTGGCTTGCCCAAGCCTCGCGTGCGCCTCAGGCTCGCCGCCCGCTGCGGACGTGCCGGGCGCTTGCTGTGGTCGCAAGACAAGGCGATGAACCTGTGGCACACGGTGCTGGCCTCCATTCGGCCGCGGGGTGGGGTGGTGTGAACAGAAGGGGCGTCGGGTGAGGGGCGCAGGACGCAGAGCAGCGTCCGTCGAAAACGCAGTGGGCCGCCAAGTTTCAACCCGCGTGCGTCCCGCAAAGGACGCACTCACCCATGCCAACATTTCTGAGCTGCCTATGCGGCAGTGAACAGCTTGCGGACGCAATCCTCGCCAGGCTCTACTTTCTGAGCTGCCTATGCGGCAGTGAACTACACCGAGAGCGACTCGCCGCTAGAGCTTGCTTTCTGAGCTGCCTATGCGGCAGTGAACAGCGAAGCACCCAAGTTTCTGACGCCGCAGCATTTCTGAGCTGCCTATGCGGCAGTGAACCTCGCTGCCCACCAGCCCGAGCAGGCCGTAGATTTCTGAGCTGCCTATGCGGCAGTGAACCAACCTCGAAAGGGCGATGTGATGTCTGTGCTTTTCTGAGCTGCCTATGCGGCAGTGAACGGTGGGCGTGAGGCCGCATCCGGTGCGCTGGATTTCTGAGCTGCCTATGCGGCAGTGAACCGAAACACCAAGGCCGATGGCACGTTCGGCCCTTTCTGAGCTGCCTATGCGGCAGTGAACAAGGTTCAGCCCCCTCTAGCCGCGCGCCATTCTTTCTGAGCTGCCTATGCGGCAGTGAACGGTCAATGGCCAGCTCGCGCAGTTCGTCGCCATTTCTGAGCTGCCTATGCGGCAGTGAACACAGCCCGCTGCTCTGGCAGAGGATGCGGCGCTTTCTGAGCTGCCTATGCGGCAGTGAACTGCTGGCCGTGGTCGGGTGCTGGTTCTGGTCTTTTCTGAGCTGCCTATGCGGCAGTGAACCTTGCGCTGACGGCTCAAGGTTTGCGCGGTTTTTTCTGAGCTGCCTATGCGGCAGTGAACACCATCGCGCCAGAGAACAGGATAGGACGGTCTTTCTGAGCTGCCTATGCGGCAGTGAACCCGTTCAAGATGGTGACGGCCAGCCGCGGCAATTTCTGAGCTGCCTATGCGGCAGTGAACGATGCGCTTTGCACGTTGACCTTCTGCGTGCTTTTCTGAGCTGCCTATGCGGCAGTGAACTCCTTCGCGGCCTGGAGGGTGTCCTGCTTCGGTTTCTGAGCTGCCTATGCGGCAGTGAACCAGGTCTGCGCCCACGGCGTCACCCCGGGCAGTTTCTGAGCTGCCTATGCGGCAGTGAACGAGGCGCTGCGCGCGCACCTGGTGCCGCAGGATTTCTGAGCTGCCTATGCGGCAGTGAACACCGAATCATCTGGCACGACCTCGAGGACGAGCTTTCTGAGCTGCCTATGCGGCAGTGAACTCATTGCCGTGGGCCTTGACGGTCTTCAGTGCTTTCTGAGCTGCCTATGCGGCAGTGAACCCGCACGACCGCGATCGGCACCGCCTGGGCTTTTTCTGAGCTGCCTATGCGGCAGTGAACGTGCAGTCGCGCTACAAAGGGTCGCCCGCCTCTTTCTGAGCTGCCTATGCGGCAGTGAACGGCCAGGCGCCGCCCGAGTTGTGCCGAGGTGATTTCTGAGCTGCCTATGCGGCAGTGAACGCCCATCAGCACGCCGCCGAACCACGCGAAGATTTCTGAGCTGCCTATGCGGCAGTGAACCGCGTCCTCCTGGCGAGCTACGGCGATGACTTTTTCTGAGCTGCCTATGCGGCAGTGAACATGCGGGCCTGCGCGTACAGGCGATCTGAGGTTTTCTGAGCTGCCTATGCGGCAGTGAACACTTGAGCTTCGAGCCGATCGACGAGAGGTTTTTTCTGAGCTGCCTATGCGGCAGTGAACGGTCGAACTGCACGGCGTCCATCCTTGGGGGATTTCTGAGCTGCCTATGCGGCAGTGAACGACGTACACCGGCGAGGGCATCATCATCGATCATTTCTGAGCTGCCTATGCGGCAGTGAACGCTTTTACTGGCGCCATCGGCAAGACCATCGCTTTCTGAGCTGCCTATGCGGCAGTGAACTCGATCACCTGCCGGTTGCCGTTGTTGGCGCTTTTCTGAGCTGCCTATGCGGCAGTGAACGGCAGGTTCTTCTCGAAGTCCGCTTGCGGGTATTTCTGAGCTGCCTATGCGGCAGTGAACGGGGCGTCCGGCATGTCGATCTTGGTCCCCTTTTTCTGAGCTGCCTATGCGGCAGTGAACACGATGGCCGCCAGCGATGCCACGATGGCCATTTTCTGAGCTGCCTATGCGGCAGTGAACTATGCGAGCAAGATTTGCTGATCGCGCTCGTCTTTCTGAGCTGCCTATGCGGCAGTGAACGGACAGGCCCTGGCCGCTGTGAAAAAGTTCGATTTCTGAGCTGCCTATGCGGCAGTGAACGCAGCGATCATCGCGCTGTAGATTTCTCGATTTTTCTGAGCTGCCTATGCGGCAGTGAACGCGATCGAGGACGACCGCTGGGTGCGTCGCCTTTTCTGAGCTGCCTATGCGGCAGTGAACACATCACTCAACATCTACCCGCCCATCAAGGCTTTCTGAGCTGCCTATGCGGCAGTGAACTCCTGCTCCTGCTCCTGGCTTCGAAGGGGCTTTTTCTGAGCTGCCTATGCGGCAGTGAACACGACGGCATCTGCGCGTGCGTGTCTTGGCTCTTTCTGAGCTGCCTATGCGGCAGTGAACGGGGCCGCCTTTCTCGTCGAAGTCGCGGTCATTTTCTGAGCTGCCTATGCGGCAGTGAACGCTTGCCGTTGACGCTCTGTGTTTCTGGACTGTTTCTGAGCTGCCTATGCGGCAGTGAACGCGCTGGCAGAGGATGCGGCGCGAGACGTACTTTTCTGAGCTGCCTATGCGGCAGTGAACCTATCCTGCCCATCGGCGTAACGGTATGCGATTTTCTGAGCTGCCTATGCGGCAGTGAAGTAAGCGCGCAGCGAAGTCACCTTGACGCCGGCCAGGAGGCCGATAACCGGTTCA
>CAMLLU010000042.1 GCA_946480925.1 uncultured Rivibacter sp. | reverse complement strand
GCTGCGCTCCTGGATGCGCTGCGTGACTTCGAGGATGGCTGGTTTCATCGGGAGGGTTGCCGATGGGAATCGGCTTGTAACTGATTGGTCGATTATTAGGTAACCTGGTTACATCGTCAAATCGAAACGGCACCTGCTCCCAGCGATTCGACCACCCGGTGCACCGCCCTTGCGGCGTCGATGGCACCCCCTCCTCGCCTTGGCAATTCCCGTGCGCTTGACAGCCGCGGCTGCCGCATCGGAACCTTCGCCCATGCTCGAAGACCTTGCCGGTGGCAGCGCGCCAGAAGCCGCGTTCCCCACCCCGCTGCGCGATCCGCAGCACCTGTTCGAACACACATTGCGCGGCTGGAACACCGACGAAGACCTCTGGGTGTTCGGTTACGCGTCGCTGATCTGGCGGCCCGAGTTCGAGGCGCACGAAGAGCGGCTGGCCCGCGTGCACGGCTACCACCGGTCATTGCGCATGCGCTCGCGCGTCAACCGCGGCACCCCCGAAGTGCCGGGCCTCGTGTTCACGCTGCTGGCCGGCGGCTCGTGCGTGGGCATGGTGTACCGCGTGCCGCGCGAGCGCGGGCACGAAGAGCTGCAACGCTTGTGGTTGCGTGAAATGCCCACCGGCGTGTACGACCCGCGCTGGCTCGTCTGCCGCACGGAGCGTGGCGCGATAAAGGCATTGGCCTTCACGCTGAGCCGGAGCAGCCCGAGCTATACCGGCCCCATCGGCGACGAGGAGATGGTGAAGATCCTGCGCGATGCACGCGGGCGTTACGGAACCACACTCGACTACCTGCTCGCCACCGCCGAAGGCCTGCGCAAGCTGGGCATCTGCGATGCGGAGATCGAGCGGCTGGCGGCACTGGCACGCCGCCACGGCCTCACTTGAGCATCAACGCGGTGTTGTGCAGCACGCCGCCACCGCCTTGCACGAGGCGCAGCGCATGCAGGTCGTCCGCGGTGTCCACGTCGAGCAGCACGCCGGGGTCGTCCACCTCCACGCCGTGTGACGGATAGCGCCCGAGCAGGCGCCGTGCCCCTTCGTCTCCGCTCAGGGTGGCGAGTTCCGAATACAGCTCGGCGGCAAACCCCACTGGGTGCCCGCGCCGCCCCTGATATTGCGCATAGGTCACCGGGTGGTGCACCAGTGCACGCGCCACGGCCAGCAGCGAGGCCGGCTGCACCATCGGCATGTCGCCGGGCAGCACGAGCCAGCCCAGGGCATGCGGCCGCGCAGTAACACCGGCGGCAATGGAATACCCCATGCCCAGCGGCTCCATGCTGGCCGAGCCCACCATGGGTAGGAGCACCACGTCCTTCGCGGCCACCACGTGGCGTGCGTGTTCGGAGAGTGCTTCGGTGGTGACCGCCACCACAGGCAGGCCTGTGGCCACCGCATGCTGCAGCGTGGTGGCCAGCACGCTGAGCGAGCCGAGCGGCTGCGCCAGCTTGTGCCGTTCACCCTGGAATCTGGAGCCGCTGCCCGCGGCCAACACGACGATGACAGGTTCTGCCGTCTTCACGCGGCACCTCCGCTACAGCTTGTGCCCCATGCACACATGACAAATATGCTCCCCGTTCCTATGGGACCGCTTTCGCGCGCTCGGCGAAATGGGGACTTCACTTAAGGCCCTCTCCCTAAGGCGATACCCCGTGAAGAAAGTGCTTGATGAAACGTAAAAGGCCTGCAACGCGGGCGTTGCAGGCCTTGCAAGCAGCCGGCGTGCCTGCGGGTACCGCGTGACTAAAGCATGACCAGCCAGTTAACTAGGCCATCTTGAACGGCAGTTCACGCAGCGATTTCTTCGTCAACTGAGCCAATGCGTTGGCGAAGGCCGGCGCAAGCGGTGGCAAGCCCGGCTCGCCCATGCCGGTGGGCGCATCACCGCTCGGCACGATGTGCACGCTGATCGTGGGCATCTGGTTGATGCGTGCCACCGTGTAGTCGCCGAAGTTGCTCTGCTGCACCATGCCATCCTTCAACGTGATGGCCGCGCCAGGCAGCGTGGTGCCCAGACCCATGAGCGCGGCACCTTGCACCTGCGCCTCCACCGACATGGGGTTCACGCAGAAGTTGCAGTGCACGCCGGCTGTCACTTCGTGCAACACGGGCTGGCCGTCCTGCAGCGAAGCCTGCACCACGTAGGCCACCACCGAGCCGAACGACTCGTGCACCGCCACGCCCCAGGCGCGGCCTTTGGGCAGCTGCTTCTTGCCGTAACCCGACTTCGCCACCGCAAGGTCGAGCGCGGCGACATGGCGCTTGTGCTTTTCACCGAGCAGCGACTTGCGATAGGCCACCGGGTCCTTGCCGACGCTGCGCGCGATCTCGTCGATCAGCGTTTCCATCACGTAGGCAGTGTGCGTGTTGCCCACCGAGCGCCACCACAGCACCGGCACGTTGACCTTCGGGTGGTGCACGTCGAGCGACAGCGGCAGGTCGTACGGTGTGTCCACCACGCCTTCGGTGGTGACGCCGTCGATGCCGTTCTTCACGAGGAAGTCCTCGAACGGCGTGCCCATCAGGATGGACTGGCCGACGATGGTGTGCTTCCACGCCAGCACCTTGCCCTGCGCGTCGTAGCCGATCTCGGCGCGGTGCACGTGCAGCGGGCGGTAGTAGCCGCCGCGGATGTCGTCTTCGCGGCTCCACATCACCTTCACCGGCTCGCTGCGGCCCTTGGCGCGCCAGGCCTTGGCCACCTGCGCTGCCTCGGCCACGTATTCCGAGCCAGGCACTGCACGCCGGCCGAAGCCGCCGCCAGCCATCATGGTGTTGAGTTCCACTTGGTCGGGCTTGAGGCCCAGCACGCCGGCCACGGCCATCTGGTCCATGGTCTGGAACTGCGAGCCCACCCACACGCGGCAGCGGTCGCCGCTGTAGTGCACGGTGCAGTTCAGCGGCTCCATCGGCGAATGTGCGAGGAAGGGGAAGCTGTATTCGGCCGTGAGCTTGCGCGGCGCACCGGCCAGCGCCGACACGTCGGCTTCACGGGCCTTCAAGCCGGGCTGCCTGGCGAGTTCGAGGTATTGCGCGAGCAGCTTGTCGCTGTCGGCCTTTTCGACACCGTCGGTGTTCCAGCGTGCTTCGAGCAGGTCGCGCGCCTGCTTGGCCGGCCAGTAGCCGTCGGCCACCACAGCCACGCCGGTGGCGCCGCGGTCGAGCGGAATCTCCAGCACCTCGACCACGCCCTTCACCGACTTGGCCTTGGCCGCGTCGTACCCCGCCAGCTTCGCACCGAACACCGGTGGCCGGGCGATCAGCGCCACCTTCAAGCCCGGCAGCTTGGTGTCGATGCCGAAGTCCTGGCGGCCGCTGCTCTTGGCGGCCTGGTCGAGTCGCGTGGTGCGCTTGCCCAGCAGCTTGAAGTCCTTCGGGTCCTTCAACGTGACCTTCTGAGGTACCGGCTGCTTCATCGCATCGGCTGCGAGCTCACCCAGTGTGGCTTTCTTGCCGCCGGCGCTGGCCACGCCGTTGGCGATCTTCACCTGCTCGGGCGCCACGCCGAAACGCTGCGCGGCCGCAGCCACGAACATCGCGCGTGCCCGGGCACCGAGCTCGCGGTACGGCTGCCACGAGTGGTTGAGTGCCGTGGAGCCGCCGGTCATCTGGATGCCGAAGCCCGGGTCCTTGTAGGCGTCGCCGGCTGGCGCGAGCTCGGCGCGCACCTTGCTCCAGTCGGCATCGAGCTCTTCGGCCACCAGCATGGGCAGGCCGGTGTGGATGCCCTGGCCGAACTCGAGGCGGTTGACCTGCACCACCAGCGTGTTGTCGGGCTCCACACGCAAAAAGGCGGCGGGCTGTTCGAAAGGCTTGAGGCCGCCTGCCGGTGCGGCGGCCTGCTGCGCAGTCACTTCCGCACTCGCAAAGATGCCAAGCGCAAAACCGCTGGCAGTACCCAACTTCAGGAAGCTGCGGCGGCTCACGCCTTCCGCGGCCAAGGTCGTGCCGGCATCGCGCTGTGCGCGACCCACACGTTCCATCATGGCGAGGTAGTTCATCGTGTGTTCCTCTTCCGTTCAGCGTTCAGGCCAGCGAACGCGCGGCGTCGTGAATGGCCGCGCGGATGCGTGCATAGGTACCGCAGCGGCACACGTTGCCGGCCATGGCGCCGTCGATGTCGGCATCGGTGGGCTTCTTGTTGGTGCGCAACAGGGCAGTGGCGCTCATGATCTGCCCGCTCTGGCAGTAGCCGCACTGGGCCACGTCGTGCTTCTGCCAGGCGGCCTGCACGGCCTTGCCCACCCGGTCGGCGCCCACAGCTTCGATGGTGGTGATCTTCTGCCCGGCCACGGCGGAGATCGGTGTCACGCACGAGCGCGTGGCCTGGCCATTGATGTGCACGGTGCAGGCGCCGCACAGCGCAGCGCCGCAGCCGAACTTGGTACCGGTGAGCCCGAGGTGGTCGCGCAGCGCCCACAGCACGGGGGTGGATGGATCGGCATCGACGGTGATCGCCTTGCCGTTCACGGTGAGATTCGTGGTCATCGGGGGGCCTCCTTCTCTGTGTCGCGTGGAGCGACCGCTTGCTGGGAGGCGCCGGTATACGTCGAATTCGTTAAGAGTGCATGAGGGCTGCCGATTGCCCCGGCAGGCACGCTGTCTGCCGGTTGCCTGCCGTGCAAGAACCCATCCGAGTGAGGTAGTCATGGCAAACAGCAAGTCCCGAACAGGCGACGGCACGACCGCCGTGGCCGCGAAGCAGCGCGAGATCCAGCGCGAGCAGGACGAGCGCGACAGCACGAAGTCCAAGGCAGGCGGCGGGCAGAAGTCCAAGGCGCCTGTGCAGGCCGGTGCGCGCGAACAGCCGGCCGAGCTGCCGGCGCAGCACATCGAAAAACCCGGGCATGAAAGCGAGCTCGAATTGAAACCGCAATTCATGGCCCCTGGTTATGAAGGCAGCAACAAGCTGCGCGGCAGGGTGGCCCTCGTGACGGGCGGGGACTCCGGCATCGGCCGTGCGGTGGCAGTGCTGTATGCGCGCGAAGGTGCCGACGTGGCGATCGCCTACCTGAACGAACATGCGGACGCCGAAGAGACGCTGCGCTGCGTCGAGAACGAGGGCACGCGCGGCATCCTGCTGGCGGGCGACGTGAAGGACCCGGCCTTCTGCAAGAAAGCGGTGGACAAGACCCTGGAGGCCTTCGGCCGGCTCGACATCCTGGTCAACAACGCGGCCTTCCAGGAACATGCCGAGTCACTGGAAGACCTGAGCGACGAGCGCTTCGACGAGACGCTGCGCACCAACGTCTACGGCTACTTCCACATGGCCCGCGCGGCGCTGCCGCACCTGAAGCCCGGCGGCTCGATCATCAACACCGGCTCGGTGGTGGGCCTGCGCGGCAGCGCGCATCTGCTGGACTACGCCACCACCAAGGGCGCCATCCATGCATTCACCAAGTCGCTGGCGAGCAACCTGGTGAGCAAGGGCATCCGCGTCAACGCCGTGGCCCCCGGCCCGGTGTGGACGCCGCTGAACCCTGCCGACTCGCCGCCGGAGCAGGTGAAGGAATTCGGCAAGTCCACCGACATGAAGCGCGCGGCGCACCCCGAGGAGCTGTCGCCGGCTTACGTGTTCCTGGCAGCACCGATGTGTTCGGGCTACATCACCGGCATCGTGCTGCCCGTTACCGGCAGCGTGGGGGCCATATAGAGGAAGGGCAATTCCTATACTGCCGGCATGAGCAAACTCGCCGACCTGCGCAAGAGTTACGAACTCGACGAACTCGACGAAGACCGCGCCCATGCCGCGCCTTTCGAGCAGTTTCGAAGCTGGCTCCAGGCCGCGCTCGACGCAGGCGTGCCCGAGCCCAACGCGATGACGCTCGCCACGGCGGGGCCCGACGGCCGGCCCTCCACGCGCATCGTGCTGATCAAGGGCTTCGACGAGCGCGGCTTCGTCTGGTACACCAACTACGAAAGCCGCAAGGGCCGCGAGCTGGCTGCGCATCCGTTTGCCGCGCTGCAGTTCCATTGGGTCGAGCAAGAACGCGTGGTGCGCATCGAAGGCAGGGTGGAAAAGACCAGTGCCGAGGAGTCCGATGCCTATTACGCGTCGCGCCCGCTCGACTCGCGTCTGGGTGCCTGGGCCTCGCCGCAGAGCCAGGTGATCGCGTCACGCGCCGTGCTGGTGGCCAATGCCGCCAAGGCCGGCGTCCAGCACGGGCTCAACCCGCCGCGCCCGCCGCACTGGGGCGGCTACCGACTGGTGCCCGACCGCTTCGAGTTCTGGCAAGGCCGCAAGAGCCGGCTGCACGACCGGCTTTGCTACCGGCTGCAGCCCGATGGTCAATGGCTGCGCGAGCGACTTGCGCCCTGAGGATCAGGCGGTTCCGCCACCCAGCGCTGCAGCCGCTTTGTCCAGCACGTTGAGCGGGATCTTCAGGTAGCTCACGCCATCGTCTTCTGCCGGCGGCAGCTGGCCGGCCCGGATGTTCACCTGGATGGACGGCAGGATGAGCGTCGGCACGTCCAGCGTGGCATCGCGCGCGTTGCGCAGGCTCACGAATGCCTCTTCGCTCACGCCGTCGTGCACGTGGATGTTGCGGGCCCGCTGCTCAGCCACCGTCGTCTGCCACTCGGGGGCCCGCCCCTGCGGCGGATAGTCGTGGCAGACGTAGATCAGCGTTTGCGGCGGTAGCGCCAGGATGCGCTGCATGGACCGGTACAGCGTGTGCGCGTCGCCGCCGGGAAAGTCGGCGCGGGCACTGCCGACGTCGGGCATGAACAGCGTATCGCCCACGAACACGGCATCGTCCACGAGATAAGCCATGTCGGCCGGTGTGTGGCCGGGCACCAGCAATGCCTGGGCCTGCACTTCACCGATCTTGAACACCTCGCCGTCCTTGAAGAGGTG
This sequence comes from uncultured Rivibacter sp., assembly GCA_946480925.1. The sequence goes on along the minus strand of CAMLLU010000042.1, from coordinate 42,020 downwards.
ATCAAACTGCCCGCCGTCTGGCAGGAAGCTGCGATCGAGGTTGTAGAGCTTCTTGAAGGTGGCCTGCACCTGCCGGATGTTTTCGCCGATGGCGATGCGGCCGCCCAGCTCTTCGCGCAGGTAGTGCGCGGCGGACAAGTGGTCCGCATGGGCATGCGTTTCGAGGATCCAGCTCACCGTGAGGCCCTGTGCACGCACGTAGCTCACCACCCGATCGGCCTGCACGGTGGCCGTGCGGCCCGACTTGAAGTCGAAGTCCAGCACCGGGTCGATGACCGCTGCGCTGCGCGTGGCGTTGTCGGAGACGACGTACGAAACGGTCCACGTCTTGTCGTCGAAGAAGGCTTGAACGGTGGTGCGGAATGACACGTGGTGCTCCTGAGGGTGAATGGGTTTGCGTACGCTTCGTGGACTTACATTATGTTTTTCAACATAATATCTTCAAGCAAACCAAAACGCTCGCCATGCCTCGCACCCGCATCGATCCGGCCACCCTGCGGCAAGCTGCCGGCCAGGCCGTCACCGTTCTCAAGACCTTGGCCAACGAAGACCGGCTGCTGCTGATGTGCCAGCTCTCGCAGGGAGAGATGTGCGTCAGCGACCTGGAAGAGTCGCTCGACATTCACCAGCCCACGCTGTCTCAGCAGTTGGGCGTGTTGCGCAACGAAGGCCTGGTCGCCACGCGGCGCGAGGGCAAGCGCATTTACTACAGCATTGCCGACGCCAACGCCCTGAGGTTGCTCGAAGTGCTGTACCGCCTGTACTGCCCGAAGGAGTAGTCCCATGGCCATCGACTGGAACGCATTCACGCCCTGGGCCTCGCTCGCGGGCGGCGTGCTCATCGGCATCGCCGTGGCCATGTTCGCGCTGCTCAACGGCCGCATCGCCGGCATCAGCGGCGTCGTCGGTGGTTTGCTGCGGCCCGCCAAGGGTGACGTCACATGGCGCGTCGCGTTCGTGCTGGGCCTCGTTGCGGCACCCGCTGTCCATGCCCTGTTCTCGCAGTGGCCCCAGCCGCAGATCGACGCCGGCACGGGCGCACTGGTGGCCGCCGGCCTGCTGGTAGGCCTGGGCACGCGTTACGGCGCCGGCTGCACCAGCGGCCACGGCGTCTGCGGGCTTTCTCGCCTGTCACCGCGCTCGCTGGCCGCCACGCTGGCGTTCATGAGTGCCGCATTCGCCACCGTCTTCGTGGTTCGCCACGTGTTCGGCCTCTGAGGGCTCGCATGCAAGTTGCCGCCTCCTTGCTCACGGGCCTGGTTTTCGGGCTCGGCCTCATCGTGTCGGGCATGGCCAACCCGGCCAAGGTGCTGGGCTTCCTGGACCTTGCCGGCCGCTGGGACCCGTCGCTCGCGTTCGTGATGGCCGGTGCCATCGCGGTGGGCTTGATCGCGTTTGCCGTGGCGCGCAGGCGCACCACTTCCTATCTGGGCGTTGACATGCAACTGCCCCAGGCCCGTCACATCGACCGGCGCCTCGTGGGCGGCAGCGTGCTGTTCGGCATCGGCTGGGGCATCGCAGGCTTCTGCCCCGGGCCGGGGATCGTGGCCTTGGGCATGGGCGAAACGAAGGCGCTCATCTTCGTGCTCGCCATGCTGGCCGGCATGGGGCTGTTCGAGCTGTTCGAGCGCCGCAAGACAACATCAGCGCCGGCCAAGGCGTGAGGCAGTCCGCCCCTCGGCGCCCGTGCCTTCAGGGCCGGCTCAATGCGTCGAGCCCGCCCAGGAACTGGCCGAAGTCGATCGGCTTGGTCCAGTAGTCGTGAAAGCCCGCCTCGCGGGCCACGGCAATGTCTTCGGGCATCGCGTTGGCCGACAGCGCGATGAACTGGCTGCCCACGAGGCTCGCCTGGCCACGCAGCCGGCGCAGCACCTCGAAGCCGTCGAAATCGGGCAGCTGCATGTCCACCAGCACCACGCGCGGGCGCAGCTCCAACGCCTTCTTCACGCCGGCCTCGCCCGTCTCGGCCACGTGCAGCGTCCAGCCGGGCCGCAGTGCCACCAGCTCTTCCACGAGCAGCACGTTCACTGCGTTGTCTTCGATGTAGAGCACGTCCAAGGTCTTCCCCAAATTCGTATCGGCCGCCGCCGTGCCGACGGCTTCCACGGCCGCAGCCGTCGCAGCCTCGCCGTGTCGCGGCGCAGCCGGCAGCCAGACCGTGAAGCATGAACCGACGCCCGGCTCGCTGTCCACCACGATGGCGCCGCCCATGCGCTCGACCAGATGGTGCACGATCGTCAAGCCGATGCCAGTGCCTTCGATGTCTTCGTGTTCGGCGCCCAGCCGGTTGAAGGGCTCGAACAGCTGGCTCATCTGCGTTCGCGTGAGGCCGCGGCCAGTGTCGCGCACCTCCACGGCCAGCCAGGCCGGGTCGGCGGTGGGCAGCAGGCACACGGCGACGCTGCCGCCCGTGCGGTTGTACTTGATGGCGTTGGTGAGCAGGTTGACGAACACCTGCCGCAGCCGCCGCGCGTCGCCGAGCGCCATCGCGTCGAAGGGCTGCACTTCGAGGCTGATGCCCACGCGTGCCGCGAGGGGCTGCGCCCATTGCAGCGCCTGCGCCAGCACGGGCGCCAGCGGGACGGGCTCGCAGTCCAGCGGCAGCGTGCCGGCTTCGATGCTGGCGAGGTCGAGCGTGTCGCTGATCAATGCGAGCAGGTGCGCGCCGGCCGTCTCGACGATGGCGACGCGCTGCCGCTGGGATTCGTTCAGCGGGTGCGCGGAATCGGTGGCCAGCAGCCGCGTGAACCCGAGCACCGCATTGAGCGGCGTGCGCAATTCATGGCTCACACGCGCCAGGAAATCGCTCTTGGCGCGGCTGGCCTGCTCGGCAGCCACCTTGTCGCGCAAGGCCTGCTCGGCATGCTTGTAGTCGGTGATGTCCCAGTTCACGCCCAGCATGCCGTCGATGCGCCCGGCCTCGCCCTGCTGCGGCATGCCTCGCGCGGCCAGCCAGCGCACGGAGCCGTCGGGCCACACCACGCGGTACTCGTCTTCATAGGCCTCGCCGCTGCCGTGCAAGGCTGCTTCGAGCCGTGCCATCGCACGCTCGCGGTCGGCCGGGTGCAGCGAAGCGGCGTGCAGGTCGCCCGGCGGTTGCGGGCCGCCGGGCTCCAGGCCGCGCAGGCGGTACATCTGGTCGTCCCAGTAGGTGCCGTAGCTGCCGCCCGGGCCGGGCCGGTGCTCCCAGGTGCCCATGCCAACCGCCTGCGTGGCCAGCCGTGCGCGCTGCTCGACGCTGCGCAGCTGCTCCTCGGCTGCCCGGCGCTCGGTGAGGTCGAGGTTCACGCCCAGCAGCGCCACCGGCTTGCCGTTGTCGTCGCGCACGGCCACGCGGCGCGACAGCGCAGTGAGGTAGATGCCGTCGGCACGGCGGTAGCGGGCCTGCACGTCCACCGCCTCGGGGTAGTCGAGCGCACGTTGCGTGGCCTGCCCGATCGCCGGCCTGTCGTCGGGGTGCACCAGTTCGGCCAGCTCGTCGGCAGGCATGCCGTCTTCACGGTGCGGCAGCCCGAGCAGCCGGTAGCCCCATTCGTTGAGGAAGACGCGGTCGCTGTGAAGCTCACGGCGCCACACGACGATGCCGCCCAGCCTCACTGCCAGGTCCAGCTGCAGGGTTGAAGCCATGTGCTGCTGTGCGAGTTCGATGCTTTCGGTGTCGTCCAGCAGCACGCCGATGGCGCGCTCGGGCTTGCCGTCGGCACCGTTGATGACCTCCCACATCGAATGCAGCGACTTGACGCGGCCGTCGCGCGTGCACAGCCGGAAGTGCAATTCGTACTGGCCGGGCTGCTGGACCGAACGCTGCCAGGTCTCGATGGAGCGCTCGGCATCGTCGGGGTGGAAATGCACGTGCGCCGCATGTTCCATGCTGGGCGTGCCGCCATCGGGGTCGAGCCCGTAGAGCGTATAGATGTAGCGGTCCCACTGGCCCTTGCCGGTGCGCACGTCGCGCTCCCAGATGCCCAGGCGGCCGAAGCGCTGCGTGATGTCCAGGCGCTGGCGCAACTGGCTCACCACCTCCTGGGTGGCCGAGTCGCCCAGGGCGGCACTCACCGGCTCCAGCCAAGCCAGCCAGCCGGGATCGAGCACACCAGCGGTCCAGCGCAGGCAGTCCTTGCCGCCGGCATCGGCCAGGGTGCCGGTGCTGGCGCCCGCATCAATCGCCTGCGCAATCACCTCGGCCCACTGCTGCCAGAGCACCGGCGCATGCCCGAACCGCTGCGCCGCGGCGTTGAGCTGCCAGCGAGGCTGGCCGTGCGCCATGAGCCCGGCAGGCAGCAGCCGGATCGCGGGGGCCGGAAGCGTTTGCCAGAGCTCTTGCATGGGGCCGCTCACACGCCGCAGAGGGCATCGAGTCCCGCGAGGAACTGCGGGAAGTCGATCGGCTTGGTCCAGTAGTCGTTGAAGCCGTCACGCAGCGCGCGCTGCACGTCTTCGGGCATGGCATTGGCCGACAGCGCGATGCAGATGACGTCGCGCATCGACGGCTCGGCGCGCAGCACGCGCAGCACTTCGAAGCCGTCGATGTCGGGCAGCTGCAGGTCGATGAGCACGGCGCGCGGGCGCAGGGCCAGCGCCTTGGCGATGCCGGAGCTGCCGTCTTCCGCGCTGTGCAGCCGCACGCCGGGGCGCAATGCGACGAGCTGTTCCACCAGCAGCACGTTCACCGGGTTGTCTTCGATGTACAGCAGGTCGATCGACTCTGCCGCCACTGGCGCTTCGAGCGCCAGCGGCATGGGCCGCGTCGGCTCGCTGGTGGCGTCGCTGTGCGCGCGCAGCATCCACACCAGGAAGGTCGTGCCCTCGCCCGGCGTGCTGTCCACTTCGATGCGCCCGCCCATGTGCTCGACCAGATGGCGCACGATGGTCAGGCCGATGCCGGTGCCTTCGATGCCTTCGCGCTCTGCGCCGAGCCGGTTGAACGGCTCGAACAGGCGCTGCAGCTGCGCACGCGTGAGGCCGCGGCCGGTGTCGCGCACGCGCAGGCCGAGCCAGCGGTCGGTGGGCTCCTCGACGACCCGCAGCTCCACGCTGCCGCCGACGCGGTTGTACTTGACCGCGTTCGACAGCAGGTTGGCCAGCACCTGCCGCAGCCGGCGTGCATCGGCCATCACGGCGCCATGCGCAGGTTCGGCCTGCAGCGTCACGCCGGCACGCTCGGCCGCGGGCGCAAGCCACTGCAGCGTTTCATTCACCAGCGGCGCCAGCGGCACGAGGCCCTGCGACAGCGGCAGCGTGCCTGCCTCGATGCTGGTGAGGTCGAGCACGTCGTCGATCAGCGCGAGCAGGTGCTTGCCGGCGTTGCGCACGCGCTCGGTGCGCAGCCGCTGGCCGCTGGTGAGCGGCTCGCCAGCGTCTTCGAGCATCAGCTGTGCAAAGCCGAGCACGGCGTTCAGCGGCGTGCGCAGCTCGTGGCTCATGCGCGCGAGGAACTCGCTCTTGGCACGGCTGGCTTCCTCGGCCGCGGCCTTTTCTCGCCGCATGTCTTCGTTGACCTTGTGGTCGGTCACGTCCCAGTTGAAGCCGATGATGCGCTGCGCGCGCCCGCTGCCGTCGCGCAGCACCGAGCCACGTGCGGCCAGCCAGTGCACCGAGCCGTCGGGCCACACGACGCGGAACTCGAAGTAGTAGTCGGTCTCGCGCAGCACGATCTGCGCGGTGCGTTGCTCGACCTGCGCCACGTCGTCCGGGTGGATGCATTGGTGGCGCAGTTCGTTGGGCGAGCGCGGATCGTCGGCCGACAGCCCGCGCAGGCGGTACATCTGCGCGTCCCACCAGGAATCCCCTGTTTCGAGGTCGCGCTCCCAGTGCGCCAGCCCCACCGCCTGCGCCGCCAGCGTGGTGCGCTGCTCGGCCAGGCGCAGGCGCTGCTGGGTGTTGCGCTGCTCGGTCACGTCGATCAGCACGCCGAAAGCCACGCGCCGCCCGCCGTGCTGGGCGTGGCGCGCGCGGGCCACCACCCAGCGCACCTCGCCATCGAGCCGGTGGATGCGGAACTCGGACTCGGCGGCCGCGGGGCCGCCCGTCTGCAGCCCTGCGAAGTCCTGCGCGACGCGGTCGCGGTCTTCGGCGTGAACCAGCTGCAGCCCTTCCTGCGCGGGCATGGCCGGGGCATCGTCCGGCAGGCCGTAGATGCGCCGCATCTGCCGGTTCCAGCGGCTGGCACCGGTGTCGAGGTCCACGCTCCAAACGCCCACGCCGGTGGCGTCGGCAATGAGCTCGATGCTCTGGGCGGCCTCGAGCGCCCGTTCGCGCACCAGCACCTGCTCCGTCATGTCGAGCGACACGCCGATCAGTGCCACGGCCTTGCCGCTGTCGTCGCGCACGGCCACGCGGCGCGTGAGCAATGTGCGGTAGCTGCCGTCGGGTCGGCGATAGCGCGCCTCGGTATCGACGATGCCGATGCCCCCCACGGCTTCCTGCGTGGCACGCACGATGGCCTCCTGGTCGTCGGGGTGGATGCAGGCGCGCATCTCGTCGAGCGGCATGCCGTCGGGCTCGGGCGCGCGGCCGATGAGCTGGTAGCCCCAGTCGTTGAGCTGGATGCGCTGCGTGGCGATGTCGATGCGCCACAGCGAAATGCCCACCAGCCCCACTGCCAGCGCGAGCTGAGTGCTGGCCGCCTGGTGCCACTGCGCGAGCCGAACGCTTTCGGTGTCGTCGATCAGCACACCGACCATGCTGTCGGGCTGGCCCTGGGCGTCGCACTTCACTTCCCACAGGCTGTGCAGTTGCGCAACGCCGCCTTCGGGCCTCATCAGCCGGTAATGCGCGTCGTAGCGACCGGACCGGCTCATGGAGCCGTAGTAGTCCTCCCGCACACGGGCTCGGTCTTCGGGATGGAAGCGTTGCAGCGCCTCCTCCAGCTCCGGCACGCCCTGGGCCCTGTCGAAGCCGAACAGCTGGAACATGCGGTCGTCCCAGTGGCCGCGGCTGCCCTTGAGGTTGCGCCCCCACACGGCCAGGCGGCCGAATTCCTGCGCGATGTTCAGCTGCTCGCGCAGCAGCCCGATCTGCTCGCGCAAGGCTTCGAGTTCGGGCGTCGCCGTGTCTTCACGGGGCAGCAGCCAGGCGAGCCAGCCGCCTTCGTGCGGTGCCGCGCGCCAGCGCAGGCCCAGCACCGGATCGCCGGCCTCGGTGAGGCCGCGCTGCGCCTGTTCGGCCACGGTGCGGGCCAGCGTGGCCCATTCGGTGTCGCGCCAATGGCGCGTCGGCAGCCAGTGCCGGGCGGCATCGTTGAGCTCCCACACGCAGCCAGCGCCTTCGCCGATCACCATCAACGCTGGAGCCGGTGAGCACTGGCATGGCGGGGGGAATCGGCTCGACATGCTGCAAAGGCTTACTGCACAGGGGTGGCGCACGGGTGACGGCCAGTGTAACGACCGGCCCCGTGCATGCGGTAGCCCACGCTAGCCCTGACGGGCCGGCGCAACGGTCGTCAGAACGCCACGCGCACACCCGCCATCAGCCTCCGGCCCGGCAGCGGCGCCAAGTCCCGGACCGTGTTGATGGTGGCGGCGTTGTAGGCCAGCTTGTTACCGACGTTGTCGAGCCGGGCGAACAGCAGCGCATCGGCCGACGACAGCCGTAGCTTGTAGCTGGCCGACAGGTTGACCAGCGTGTAGCCGTCGGTGGGCACGTCGTCCGAAGGCACGCGCGTCTGGCGCGCCACTCGCTGCACCTCGGCGCGTGCCGACCAGCCGGCCAGCGTGTAGGTCGTCCCGAGCGTGAGGCGGGCCGGCGCGATGCGCGGCAGCGGCTCGCCGGTGCTGCGGTTTTCGGCACGCACAAGGTCGAACTTGCCGTCCACGTCGACCTGCTGCGGCCCGTCGAGCACGCGCCACTGCCCTTCGGCCTCCAGGCCGTACAGGCGTGCCGGCACCCCGGCGAAGCCATACACGGGGAAAGACTCGCCTTCGTCGTTGACGAAGTCCGGCTCGCCGGTGCGCAGCAGCGCGATGTAGTTGGTGAAGCGGCTGTTCCACGCGCCCACCTTGAAGTGATGGGCGCCTTCCTTCCACTGCACCGCGACGTCCACGTTGGTGCTGCGCTCCTTGCCCAGCTCGGTATCGCCACGCTCGTAGGCGGCCGTGGCCACGTGCACGCCGTTGGCGAACAGCTCGTAGTAGGTGGGTGCGCGCTCGGTACGGGCCAGGTTGCCCAGCAGCTGCCACTGCTGCGACAGCTTCCACGAGGCGCCCAGCGCCATGCTGCCGGCCGTGAAGCGGCGTGTCTGCGGGTCGCCGAAACGCTCCTCCACCACATCGGGCCCATCGCCTTCAGAAGCGATGCGCGTGCGCTCCACGCGCGCGCCGGCCGTGAGCGAGAGGCGATCGAACGCCAGCTCCTCGAAGGCGAACAGCGCCCCCTGCTCCGTGCGGGTGGTCGGCACGAAGGCCTCTTCGCCCAGTGCAGAGAAGCGCGTGTCCTCGCCCTGCACGCCCAGCACGCCGCGCAGCGTGCCGCCGGCCAGCGGCACCGACACGTGCTCGGCTTCCAGCCGGCCGTCGGTGCCCTTGTTCTTGAAGGTCGTGCCGACCTCGCCCGTACCTTCGACTTCGGCATGCCGGTAGTCGTTGTGCTGCATCTGGCCGCGCACGAGCTTGAAGGGGCCGCCCAGGTCGCGCACTTCACCGGCGAGTGCCAGCTTGTCGCGCTTCATCTGGATGGTCACGTCTTCTTCGGCCACCGTGCCGTAGTCGTTGCGGTAGGTGTCCGCCGAGGCGCCGAGATAGCCGTGGTCCCACACCAGGGAGCCGCCCACCGCGCCGCCCTTGGCGCTGCTGGCCGAGTTGACGATGCGGTTGCGGCGCTCGGTGCCGCCGCCGTCGACAGGCCGGTCGAAGGTCGGCACGCGCAGATCATCGGTCTTGCGTCCGAAGGCATCGACGTGCCAGGCGAAACCACCACCACCGCCTTCGACCAGCGCGCTGGCGCCGCGCTCGTTGGCCGGGCCGCCCAGGCGCACCTCGGCGGCGCCGTTGACGGCGTCTTCCTTGCCGCGCGGGATGCGGTTGTCGATGGCGTTGACCACGCCGCCCACGGCACTGCCACCGTACAGCAGCGCCGCCGGGCCGCGCAGCACCTCGATGCGCTCGACGACCAGCGGGTCGATGGGCACCGCATGGTCGAAGCTCAGCGCCGACGCGTCGAGCGACGCACCGGCGTTGCTCAGCATGCGCACGCGGTCGCCGTCCTGCCCGCGGATCACCGGGCGGTTGGCATTGGGGCCGAAGTAGGTGGAAGAGACGCCGGGCAGGCTGCCGAGCGTGTCGCCCAGGCTGCTGCCGCGCTTGAGCACCAGCGCATCGCCGGACAACACGGACGACGGCGTGGTGAGGGTGTCGCTGCGCAAGGGGTTGCCGGTCACGACAACAGGCTCGAGCGAAGTCGGTGCCTGGCTTTGCGCGTGCACGGCCAGGCCGGTCAGCGACAGCGAAATGGCAGCGGCGATGCGGCTACGACGCAGAAGAAGGGATGGACGATTCATGACAACAAGGCCCGGCCTTGCGGGCCGAGGCGGGAATTCAATGCCCAAAGGGCTGTGCCGGCCAGCCAGGCGGCGACCGGTGCGACGAGTACGGAGAACCGCGCGAGGAAGGCCCGCGCGAAGAGTCAGCCCAGCGGGGGGGCGCGGGCGCGAAAGGCCAGCAGCGCCCGGGAGTCGGCGTGCGTTGCTGGCGGAGCAACGAGCACGGTGCGCAGCGCCACGGGCGTGACTGCCGCCACGTGGGCCAGCGTGCCGCCGGCTTGTGCGATCTGGTCGAAGAGCTGGCAGCTCAGGCCCTGCTGGTCGCCCTGGGCATGGCCCAGCAGGTGGTCGCCATGGCCATGCGCGCCGCCAGCATTCACGCCAGCAACGGCGGCCTGCAACTGCGACACCGCCGGCACGTGCATCACGCCGTGCAGGAGCGCCAGCGTCTGCGCCAGCACGAACGCCAGCAGCGCCAGGGACGAGACCCAGGGCCGGCGGCGATGCAAGGCGGTGCGGCGTGTTGGCTTCATGCGAGGCGCATCAGAGGAGGCGCGAGTTTAGCGGGGCGGCCCACCTCGGGCCGGCTCAGCCCCGGTCAGGCCTTGCGCCGCCGCGCGGCGAAGCTCTTGCGGAATTTCTCGAGCTTGGGCGCCACCACGAAGGCGCAATAGCCCTGGTTGGGGTGGTTCTCGAAATAGCGCTGGTGGTAGACCTCGGCACGCCAGTAGTTCGCCACCGGCAAAACCTCGGTAACCACCGGGCTGCGGTGGATGCGCGAGGCTTCGAGCTCCGCGATCACCTCGCGCGCGATGCGGGCCTGCTCTTCGTCATGCGTGTAGATGCCCGAGCGGTACTGCGTGCCGACGTCGTTGCCCTGGCGGTTGAGCGTGGTGGGGTCGTGGATCACGAAGAAGATCTCGAGGATCTCGCGCAGCGAGATGCGCTGCGCATCGAACTCGACGTTCACCACCTCGGCATGGCCGGTGTCGCCGGTGCATACCTGCTCGTAGCTCGGGTTGACGACGTGGCCGTTGCTGTAGCCCGACTCGACGGACAGCACGCCGTCCACGTCGAGGAACACCGCTTCCAGGCACCAGAAGCAACCGCCGCCGAGGGTGATGGTTTCAGGGGACGACATGGCATTTGCTCCGCATCAAAAGGCCGACGATACCGCGGCCTTCAATCCCTCCTTCATCGCCTCGGCAGCGGCCTCGCGACAGCCAGGTCGCCGTTCACGGCTCTGCGTCCCAGTAGTCGAGGCCCGGGCCCAGGCGCTGGATGCTGTCGAAGCTGTCTTCCGCACCGGCAGCGCCGCTCCACGCCGAGTACTTGCCGGAGTCCGGGTACACGCAGATCTCCGGAGTTTCTCGCGTGCTGATCGACAGGTACTTCATCGGCGCATCGGAGGTGTTGATGAGCTGATGCGGGTACTGCGGCCCCGGCGGAATGAACACCACGTCGCCCGCCGCCACCGGCAGCATCTCGCCGGCCACGCGCAGCGTGCCCTGGCCTTCGAGCACCACGAACATCTCTTCCTGCGCGTGGTGGTAGTGGTAGGGGCAACCGCGTTTGCCAGGCGCCAGGATGTCGATGCTGGCACCCAGCTTCGTGGCAGCCGTACCCGGCGCAAGCCGGGCACACAGCGTTTCGTACAGCGGGTCGCGCCGTTGCGTCTCTTTCTCCGCGTGGTCGAAATTTCGAATGAGCTGCGTGCGCAGTTCTTCGGCCCGTGTGCCGCCCATCATCAGACTCCTGCCTTCAGCTCATAGCCCGGCACACCCATCTGCCACAGGAAAAAGGCATACACGTCAGCGCGCTCGGCCAGCCGCTGCTGCTTGGTGTTGCCGACGCCATGGCCGGCCTGGTAGTCGAGCCTCAGCAACACCGGCTTGCCGCTGGTGCTGGCGGCCAAGAGCCGTGCGGCGGTCTTGGTGCTGTGCCACACCTCCACGCGTGGGTCGTTGACGCCATGCGTGAACATCACCGCGGGGTACTTCTGGCCGTCGCGGATGTGGTGGTAGGTGCTCATTTCATAGAGCGCCCGGAAGCCTGCTTCCGTCTTGACCGTGCCGAACTCCGGCACGTTGGGCGGGCCGTTGGGGCCGATCTCGAAGCGCACTGCATCGAGCGCCCCCACCGCCGGCACCACCGCGGCAAACAGGTCCGGCCGGTCGGTCATCGCCCGGCCCACCAGAATGCCGCCGGCGCTGCCGCCGTAGATGCCCAGCCGCCGGCTCGACGTGTAGCCCTGCGCGATGAGGTATTCAGCGCAGGCGATGAAGTCCTTCCAGGTATTGGGCTTGGTGGCCTGCTTGCCCGCCTTGTGCCATTCCTGCCCGTAGACGCCGCTGCCGCGGGGGTTGGCGAAGGCATACACACCGCCGGCCTGCAGCCACGCCAGCACGCCGGTGCTGAAGAACGGTTCCTCGGTGATGCCGTACGAGGCGTAGCCGTAGAGGATGGTCGGGTTGCTGCCGTCGAGCTTGACGCCTTTGCGGTGCACGATGGACATCGGCACCATCACGCCGTCGTGGCTCTTCACCAGCACCTCGGCGGCTTCCACGTCGGCCGGCGCATCTTCCGGCCCCTGCGGCTGCAGCCCGGTGTTGGTCACGCTGCCGTCGGCACCCACCTGGTAGATCTGGTTGGCGCGCGTCCAGCTCTGCAGGCCGATCAACACGCCCGGCAACTGCGCGCTGGCGGACGAATAATTGGACTCGTCGCCGTTCAGCTCGAACGAACCCTGCACCGGCAGCGGCACCTCCTGCACGGCGGCGCCTTCGGCATGGGCGCGCTTGAACAGCCGCTTCACGTTGCCGTCGCGTGCCTCGATGTAGAGGGCGTCCGACGCGGCGGCCACCGCAGTGACCACCCGCTCGCCGGCAGGCAACACCTCGCGCCATGCCGATGAGGCCGCTGCCGCGTCATCGAGCGACAGCGCCTGCACCTTGAAGCGCGGGGCGTTGAGATGCGACATCGCATACAGCATGCCCCCGTGGTAGGTGATGCCGGTCACCGCATCGTCGGTCTTCACCACCTCGCGCCAGCGTGCGCGGCCGGCCAGCGCCTCGGGCTGGGGCGCCACGAACACGCGCAGCTCTCGCTGCACCCCGTTGAAGACACGGCCGATGGCCCAGCGACCATCGGCCGTGAGATCGAGCACCGGCGTCTCGTCGTCGGCCAGCCTGGCGCCTTGGGCACGGAAGCCGAACACCGGCGCAGGTCGCAGCGCACCACCACGGGCGACGTCGATCACGAAGGTTTCGGCACGCTTGTACTTGTTGACCTCGGGCTCGCCCTCGTCCATCGCCTGCAGCCGCGTGAAGGTGAGCCACCGGCTGTCGGCCGACCATTCCGGCCAGCCGTAGTCGGCCCGAGTGACGGGCCGGCCGACCGGCTTTTTCGTCTTCACGTCCAGCACGACCAGCGACGCGGCCTCGGAGCCACCGGCCGAGATGCCGTAGGCCACATAGCGGCCGTCGCGCGACGGCATGAAGTAGTTGATTGCATGCGGCTTGCCGGTGCGCTTGGCCAGCGCTTCCGGGTCCACCAAAAGGGTTTCGGCGCCGCCGAAACCTTCGCGCACGTAGAGCTTGAACTGGTTGTCATTGGCGCCGCGGCGTTCGTAGAACACCCGGCCCGTCGCCGTGCGGACGGGATCGACCACGCGCGACGGGCTGGCGTTTTCGAGCCGCTTGAGCGTGGCCAGCATCGCGTCGCGCCCCGCGATGTGCGAGAGCGTTGCCTGCGCCGATGCGCTTTGCGCCCTCATCCAGGCCGCCACCTCGGGTGACTTGGTGTTCTCGAGGTAGCGGTAGGGGTCGGTCACCGGCGTGCCGAAGAACTTGTCGGTCACCGGTCTCGCAGGAGCGGTGGGCGCCGTCGGCCCCCCTTCAGCCGCGGCCTGGGCCGCGATCAGCGGCAGCAGGCCCGTACAGACGGCGGCGATCAGCTGCCGTGCAGAAGACATCCAAATCATCGGGATCACCTGATTGGCGTGAGGAATGCGCATCATGCCCTTCCGGCACAATCGGCGCGCCTTTCAGACGCCTATCAAACTAGGGAGAGCCAATGTTCGGCCTTGAATCGTGGAAGCCCATCCTGACGGCACTTGCGTTGCCTCCGGTGCCGCTGCTGCTGCTGATGCTGGTGGGCGCCCGGTTGATCCTGCCGCGCCGTGGGCTGGGATTTTTCCTGGTGTTCCTCAGTGCGGTGCTGCTATGGCTGAGCGCCTGCCAGGGCACCGGCCGAATCCTGCAGAACTTCGCGCTCAAGCCGCCCTCCGCGTTGTTCGGCGATGAGCTCGCCCGCCTCAAGGCGGAAGGCAAGAACAAGACCCCGGGCGCCGCCATCATCGTGCTCGGTGGCGGCCTGATCCCGCGGGCGCCGGAATATGGCGTGTCGGACCTCGCGCCCACGTCGCTCGAAAGACTGCGCTACGGCATCTGGCTCAGCCGCGAAACAGGGCTGCCGGCCGGCTTCAGCGGGGGGCTTGGCTGGGCCCACATCGAAACCGCCGGCCGCTCGGAAGCCGAAGTGGCTGGCCGCATTGCCCAGCAGGAATACAACCGCCCACTGCGCTGGATCGAGTCCGATTCGCGCGACACCCGCGAAAACGCCATCCGCACCGTCGCCCTGCTGCGCAGCAGCGGCATCAAGGAGATCGTCCTGGTGACGCACGCCTTCCACATGCCGCGCGCCAGGAAGGTGTTCGAGGAAGCTGCGGCCGGGGCCTTCCGCATCACGCCTGCGCCGATGGGCTTTTTCGTACCGACCAGCCGCCCGGTGCTGGACTGGCTGCCATCACAAGCGGGCTTCGAGCAGGTTTCCCTTGCGTTGCGCGAACTGCTCGGCCTGCTGGTGCGCGCCTGACGACAAGCCTCGCCGGAACGAAACGCAAAAACTGAAACCCCTCCCAGCCTACGGCGGGAGGGGTGAGTGGCTGACGCCACTGTTCCGGGGCTCCAGAGGAAGATGGGTCCGGGGCTCCTGGCGCGCAGAGACTGCGCCTTTGAGAATGCCTGCTGACAGGCTCTTCTACATTAGGAGAGCAGCACCGGAACTTCAAGCGTGACAGGCACTTGCAGTTCTATGACAGCTTGACGCGTCATTGAGCACCGCCGCTTGACAGCGCCTTGCCCTGCGTGATTTCGGCATACAGCGCCGCCATGCGGGCCTCCACCGCGGCGTCCATGCGGATCACCCGCCCCCATTCACGCCGCGTTTCGCCGGGCCACTTGTTGGTGGCATCCAGCCCCATCTTGCCGCCCAACCCGCTTTCGGGCGAAGCGAAGTCGAGGTAGTCGATGGGTGTCTGCCCAGCCAGCGTGGTGTCGCGCACCGGGTCCACCCGCGTCGTGATGGCCCAGATCACGTCTTTCCAGTCGCGAATGTTCACGTCGTCATCGGTCACGACGATGAACTTCGTATACATGAACTGCCGCAGGAAGCTCCACAGCCCGAACATCAGCCGCTTCGCATGCCCTGGATAGCTCTTGCGCATGCTGATCACGGCCATACGGTAGCTGCAGCCCTCGGGCGGCAGATAGAAGTCCACGATCTCCGGAAACTGCTTCTGCAGGATGGGCACGAACACTTCATTCAGCGCCACCCCCAGCACCGCTGGCTCGTCGGGCGGCTTGCCGGTGTAGGTGGTGTGGTAGATCGCGTCACGCCGGTGCGTGATGCGATCGATCTCGAACACCGGAAACCACTCCTGCTCGTTGTAGTAGCCCGTGTGGTCGCCGAACGGGCCCTCCAGCGCATATAGATAGCCGCCGCGTTCTTGCAGCGGCACACCGTGTTCGCTGGTGCCCCGGTAGCCCGCGGGTGCCACCGGGACGTGCCCCTCCAGCACGATCTCGGCAGAGGCCGGCACCTGCAGCTTGTGCTCGCCTTCGCCGACGCCACTGTCCACGAGCTCGGTGCGGCTGCCTCGCAGCAGGCCGGCAAACTGGTATTCGGAAAGACTGTCCGGCACTGGCGTCACGGCGCCCAGCATCGTGGCGGGGTCGGCACCCAGCACCACGGCGATCGGAAACGGCTGGCCCGGGTTGGCCAGCGCGAACTCGCGGAAGTCGAGCGCCCCGCCCCGATGCGCCAGCCAGCGCATGATCACCTGCCGGCGGCCGATGACCTGCTGCCGATAGATGCCGAGGTTCTGCCTTCGGCGAGGTTGCGGCACGCCCTGAGGGCCGCGCGTTACCACCAGGCCCCAGGTAATCAGCGGGCCGGCGTCTTCGGGCCAGCAGAACTGCACGGGCAGCTGGCCCAAATCCACGTCGGGCCCCGTCCTCACCACTTCCTGGCAGGGGCCGGAACGGCTGCGGGCGGGCTTCATGTCCCACAGCGCCTTGGCCATCTGCAGCAGCTTGCCGGCGTCTTTCAGTCCACGAGGAGGCTCTGGTTCCTTCAGGCTGGCCAGCACACGGCCTATGTCGCGCAACTCGCCCACGTCGGCTGCTCCCATGCCCAGTGCGACACGCTGCGGGGTACCGAACAGGTTCGCCAGCACCGGAAATTTGTAACTTTCCCGACCGTTTGTCGGCTGCTCGAACAGCAATGCCGGCCCCCCCGACTTGAGGGCGTGATCCCCCAAAGCAGTCAATTCGAGCCGTGTAGACACTGGTTTTGCGACCCGTATGAGTTCAGACTGCGCTTCCAGCCCTGCCAAAAAGTCACGAAGATCGCGGTATTTCATAACCCACAAGAATTAGAGAAGGATTCCTTAGGCTTGACCCGTTATTAAACGCGTTTCTAGAATCCGCGCCATCTCACCTAGGGAGAACCCTCGGTCCCTACACGAACCCGATCAAACCAAACCTTGGCCCGGCTTCTCGCTGTCTCTGCGCAGGAGCGTTTTTGTAACGGGCAAATTATCACTGCCTCATGCCGCCAGCCTGCTGCGCGGTCAGGCAGGGAGGGAAAGGAAGAGACATGTCAGCGTATCGACACTGGGCGCGATCCGGCGCCGCTGCCGCGGACTCCGTTCGCGTGTTCCTGAAAGACGTAGGCCACGGCCTACTCGAAGTCAGCCACAACTCCCTGGCCCTGCTGGGCCTCGCCGTCGCCGCGATCGTGGTGTTCGTCGGCACCCATCCGGAGCTGCGCCGCAGCGCGGAACAGAAGGCGCTTGGCTGGCTGCTGGCCCGCCAGGAAGCCCGGCTGGAAAGCGATCCGAACGTGCTGCTGGCCCTGGCGGAGCCTGAGGCCATCACTCGCGCCACGGCCTTGAATCCTTCGGCGCTCACCCGCCAGCAGGCGGCCATCGCCCACTGGCTGGCGCGCCGCTACAAGGTGGCACCTGAACCAGTGGGGCGCCTCGTGCAAGAAGCCTGGGGCATCGGCCAGCGGGCAAGCCTGGAGCCCACGCTGATCCTGGCCGTCATGGCCATCGAATCTGGCTTCAACCCGTTTGCCCAGAGCCCAGTCGGCGCCCAGGGCCTGATGCAGGTGATGACCCGGGTGCACGACGACAAATATGAAGGCTTCGGCGGCAACCACGCCGCCTTCGATCCAGTCACCAACCTGCGGGTGGGCGTACAAGTCCTCAAGGAATGCATCGCCAGGGCGGGTAGCCTGGAAGGCGGACTGAAGTTCTACGTGGGCGCCGCCAACTTGGAAGACGACGGCGGATATGCCGCCAAGGTGCTGGCCGAGCAGGCATACCTTCAGCAAGTGGCCGCCGGCCGACTCGTACCGGTAACGGTGCCGATCCGCGTCGTACCTGTGCATTCCGCGGCTGCTTCTGGCGCTGCGGCAACCGAGGCGGCCCCTGCTGCCCCCCAACCTGTCAAAGAAGAAGCTCGGCCCACCGAGCAAGTGGCGCTGCTTCAATAAGGCAATCTTCGAGCGGCCTTCGCAGCGGCTCCGCTACACTGCGAAGGCTGCGCAACTGGCGATAAGGCCGTCATTGGCTGAGGTGGTGCACCACCGGGGAGCGCAGCCGGCGCTCCCGCGTCGTTTCCGCCGTTCGCCTGGGCAGCCCTCGGACCCGCTTCCAAGCGCGTGTCTTCGGGATCTTCAAGTCATGAAGAGGACTGCCATCCATGTTTGACCGCTCCATTTCCACCGTCGCCAACGTCGATCCTGAGATCTGGGCCGCCATCCAGGCCGAGAACCGCCGCCAGGAAGACCACATCGAGCTGATCGCCTCGGAAAACTACGCCTCGCCGGCCGTGATGGCCGCCCAGGGCAGCCAGCTCACCAACAAATATGCCGAGGGCTACCCTGGTAAGCGCTACTACGGTGGCTGCGAACACGTCGACGTTGTCGAGCAACTCGCGATCGACCGCTTGAAGCAGTTGTTCGGCGCCGAACACGCCAACGTGCAACCCAACTCCGGCTCACAGGCAAACCAGGCGGTGTTCTTCGGCCTGCTGCAGCCCGGCGACACCATCATGGGCATGAGCCTGGCCGAAGGCGGCCACCTCACGCACGGCATGCCACTGAACATGAGCGGCAAGTGGTTCAAGGTGGTGAGCTACGGTCTCAATGCCCAGGAAGACATCGACTATGACGCGATGGAACGCCTGGCCCACGAGCACAAGCCCAAGCTCATCATCGCCGGCGCATCGGCCTTCGCGCTGCGCATCGACTTCGAGCGCTTCGCCAAGGTGGCCAAGGCGGTGGGCGCCTATTTCATGGTCGACATGGCGCACTACGCCGGATTGATCGCCGCAGGCGTCTACCCCAACCCAGTGCCGCACGCAGACGTAGTGACCTCCACCACTCACAAGAGCCTGCGCGGCCCGCGCGGCGGCATCATCCTGATGAAGGACGCCGTCGCCAAACCGATCAACAGTGCCATCTTTCCCGGCATCCAAGGCGGCCCACTGATGCACGTGATCGCTGCCAAGGCAGTGGCCTTCAAGGAGGCGTTGAGCCCTGAGTTCAAGGCCTACCAGCAGCAAGTCGTGAAAAATGCCGCGGCGCTGGCAGACACGCTGACTCAGCGAGGCCTGCGCATCGTGAGCGGCCGCACCGAAAGCCACGTGATGCTGGTGGACCTGCGTGCCAAGGGCATCACCGGCAAGGAAGCGGAAAACGTGCTGGGCCAGGCGCACATGACGTGCAACAAGAACGCCATCCCCAACGACCCGGAAAAGCCGATGGTCACGAGCGGCATCCGCCTCGGTTCGCCCGCCATGACCACCCGCGGGTTCAAGGAAGCCGAAGCGGTGCGCACGGCCAACCTCATTGCCGACGTGCTGGAGAACCCACGGGACGAGGCCACCATCGCTGCGGTGCGTGAAAAAGTTGCGGCCCTGACACGCGACTTCCCGGTGTACCGCTAAGGAAGCGGGGCGACGCATGCGCTGCCCCTTCTGCGCTCACGGTGAAACCCAGGTCGTAGAGACCCGCGAGTCCGACGAAGGCGACGTCGTCCGTCGCCGTCGCCGGTGCTTGTCTTGCGACAAGCGCTTCACCACCTACGAGCGAGCAGAAATCGAATACCCGGCCATCGTCAAGAAGGATGGCCGGCGCACGGAGTTCGACCCTGCGAAGCTGCGCGCTTCCATGACCCTGGCGCTTCGCAAGCGCCCCGTGAGCGCTGAGGCCCTGGACCAAGCGCTCGAGCGCATCGAAACCTCGCTACTGCATAGTGGTGAACGCGAAGTGAACAGCACCCGCCTGGGTGAATGGGTGATGCGCGAACTCAAGCGGCTCGACAAGGTGGCCTACATCCGCTTTGCCTCCGTCTACCGCAGCTTCGACGACGTGAGCGAGTTCATGGAAGCGGTGAGGGAAACGTCACGCCGCCAGCGCTAGCAAGGCCTCACTTGGCCGGCCTCGGACCGAGCCCAATGACTCGGTTGATCTCAAGAAACAGACCAGCGGCAACACCTCCCAGACAAGCGGCCCCCGGCGGACCACTCGCGCGCGCTCTCTCGTTTTAACCTTGCGCCGACGAGAAATTGGGAACGCCGATGCCAGATTACCGACATTTCGCGGGGCAACCGAGACGACCGGATCGCGGCTTCACGCTGATCGAAGTTCTGGTTGCCGTATTGGTTCTTTCACTGGGAGTGCTGGGCGCAGCCGGCATGCAGCTGGCATCGCTCCAAGGCAGCCGTGAAGCGAAGCAGCAGACCATCGCCATGCAGTTCGGGCGAGAGCTGGGTGAAAAGCTGCGGGGTAACAAGGCCACCGCAATCAAGCAGAACGCGGCAGACAACCCCTACATCGTCAACTTCAACTTCAACTCAGGCGGAACGGTGCCTTCCGCGCCGGTGAACTGCGCGGTCAATGAGTGCGCCGATGCCAAGAACATGGCCGCCTGGGAGATGCAGGACTGGCTTACCCGGCTGCAAGGCGAACTGGCGGGCGCACGTGTGGTGGTGTGCCTGGATGACAAACCGTATGACGACGGTGGGCTGCCGCAGTGGGATTGCACAGCCCCGGTGATTGCGCCAGGGGCGCCGCCGCCCAACATGGCCATCAAGATTGGATGGGTCAGGAAGTCGACCAAGGAATCACTTGATCTTGCGGAGAGGCCGTTTGTCGTAATCCCTGTTGTTGCGGGAGGAGACGTATGAAACAGCCGATTCGTTCCAGCTCGCGCGCAGGAAAACATGCACGCTCCCGCGGCCTCACTTTGGTCGAGTTGCTGGTTGCCTTGGCGCTCTCATTGTTGGTGGTCGCAGCCGCCGTCGCCATGTTCATGGCAACGAGGCAAACCTATGGCACGGTGGACGCAGCGACCCAGCTTCGGGAGAACGGGCGATTTGCAACGGACATCATCAGCCGGGTAGCCGTCCAGGCTGGATACACCGACTTGATTGCAGGGGCACTCTCCAACGCCGTAGCCCAGGGAATGCTAGGCGAAGATCCCGAGCCGGATGTCATTGGCTTCAACAACGCCGTTCCGGACACCACGGATCCCATCACAGAAACGCAGAACAACAGCCGCCCCGCGAGTTGTGGCTCGATAAGCGATTCAAGCTGCATGAATGGCAGCGACGTGCTTGTCTTGAGGTACCACGGCAGCACGGACGCAACCACTGGCGATCCAGATAACTCCATGATCAATTGCGCCGGTTATGGCGAGATGGGGGTCATCAATTCCACGAATGACCGCGCAGTCAGCATTTTCAGTGTGCGCAGGGCCCCGGATGGAGAGCCGACTCTGTACTGCTCTTATCGCAACACCGAGACCGGCAAATGGGGGCAACCACAGCCACTGATTTCTGGCGTTGAATCTTTGCAATTGCTGTTCGGCATCGATGCCTCGGATCCGACCAAGCAAGACACAGTACCTGATCGTTATGTGCGCGCGGATGAACTTTCTGCAGGAACACCTGCTGCAACCCGCGAAAACTGGCGTAGGGTGCGAGCGATCCGTGTTGGCATGGTCCTGCGCGGTGCACAAGGCACCTCAGCAGAACCAGTGACTGCAAAAACAGCTTTCTACCCACTAGGGAAGGATATGTACGCCGATGCATCGAAAGATCCCGGCGTCGCACTGACACCCGGCCCTGACTCCCGCTTGCGGCAAGTTTTGACGTTCACCGTGCACTTGCGCAATGCTCAGACGATGAAATGTGGAGTAACCACATCATGTCCGTAAGCCACTTTTGCTTTCGCCAGCAGCAAGCTGGCTCCACGTTGGTCGTAGTGATGATCATGCTGATCATCATCACTCTGCTAGGCCTCTCCGCAAGTCAGATGTCGTTAATGGGAGAGAAAACCAGCAGATTCGATCGAGATTACCAAATTGCTCTTCAGGCCGCAGAAGCCGCATTACTGGATGCGGAATTTGATATTCGCGGCCCGAACACATCCGCCAAAAATCGAACCACTGTATTTGCTCCAGGCAATCGAATGCCGTTCATTGCAGGGTGCAATGCAGATACAAATTTGCGCGGCCTATGCGCACCGGCGGCCGAAACAGAAAAGCAGATCTGGTACACGGTGGACTTCTTGGACGAATCAACAAGTGCGCGGACGGTCGCTTTTGGAGAGTTTACGGGCCGCACCTTTCAAACCGGGCAAGGCATCATGCCGGCACGGCGCCCCCGTTACATCATTGAAGCCAGCGAAGACAAATCTTTTGTTGGCAATGAGGCGGGAGGGCCACCAGTAAAAATTCCGATGCTTTACCGGGTCACGGCAATTGGATTTGGCCCAAGAATTGAAACCCAGGTTGTCTTGCAAATGGTATTCCGGAAGGAATAGTTGTATGAGCATCAAGAACACAATGCTGACATGGCGAGGGACCCCCGTGTTGCAAACGCTCAAATGGGTTGCAGGCATTGCAGCAGTCGTTGTTGCTGGCTATACGCTTAGCGCCAGCTCAAATTCGATCCCGCTGGTTGACCTAGCCAGTGAGCCGTTGTACATGAACGGCGCAAAATCGAAACCGACGCTCACATTGGACCTCTCGGTTGAGTTTCCGACCGTGGGGGCCACTTATCGCGATAGTTACGACCCGACCAAAGAATACATTGGCTATTTCGATCCGGCAGGTTGCTACAACTACGAACCCGGGCCAGAGGAGTTCGAGTGGAAGGCCGCTGCTGTGTCCAGAGGATGCGGTGGCTCCTACTTTAGCGGCAACTTCATGAATTGGGCAACGTCCTCAGCCATTGACATCCTCCGATATGGCCTTACCGGCGGTGACCGAGTTGTAGACACCATTCAAAAGACTGTGGTGCAGCGTGCTGTTCTGCCGAAAGATTATTTCGCCAACGCCAGCTACTTTCCCGCGAAAAATCTGCCGAATGCATATGTCAACGATGCGGTGCCGAGTTCGATGGCATCAAACGTCAACTATCGCTCGACATATGGTATCTGGATTCACAACTGCCTGAATCGCCTCTATATGGGCAGCTACAACCGGACTGGAGGCGAAGGCTATAGCTGTGACGTACCCGGTGCGGCCGGGAATTTAACGCAAACCAGCCGCCCGTATTACTATGTACGAAACAGCGTTTGCGACCCTTCCAGCAACGAGCTGAGGCCTGACCTGTGCTTTACATACCCGAACGGTAAATCCAAACCGATCGGCGAGCTGCAGAAGAACAGCGACAAGCTCCGTGTTGCCGTGTTCGGTTATTTGATGGACAACAACCGAACACGATACGGTGGTGTCTTGCGAGCGCCGATGAAATATGTCGGACCAAAAGCTTTTGACAGCTCTTATAACGAATTGCCAGGCACCAACCCGATAGCTGAGTGGGATCCTGATACGGGAATTTTCAATCTCAATCCACATAGTGCATCGGAAAAACTGAGCGGCGCCATCAGCTACCTGAATCGCTTTGGTCGCCTCAACCAAGCCGACACCATGCCTTCACCCCTCGAAGGTGCAAATGGGGTGTACAAGACCCTCGACCCAGTTACTGAGCTTTATTACGAATCGCTAAGGTATCTGCAAGGGCAGCAACCTACGCCGGATGCCGTGTCCAACGTCACGGCGGACATGAAGGATTCATTTCCCTACTACAGCACCTGGACTGACCCTTATCCAGATGCCGGAGATGGCGACTTCTCTTGCCAGAAGAACAATATCTTGACGATCGCCGACGTATTCACGCATAGCGACCGAAGCGTTCCAGGCAACGATCTCGGCGGCAACCAAGACTTCGTACGTGGCGTGAAAACAGGGGAACCAGATGCCAAGGCGTGGACGCGGGTCGTCGGCGGCTTCGAAAGCAACAACGCCGTCACCTACACGGACGGCGAAGGGGTGAGTCGCGCGACATCAAACCCCAATACCCCCGTCAATACGGCGCGCTGGGGTATGGAAAGTCAGAACACCGGCTCCAACGGTGGTTCGTACTACATGGCAGGGCTGGCTTATTGGGCCAACACCCATGACGTTCGCAGTGACCGCAAAGGCATGCGAGTGAAAACATTCACCATTGACGTCAACGAACGCAATGAGAGCAGTGACACCGCCTTGGATGGCTCGGGTAAGCCGAAGCGGTGGAACTATCAACTGTTCCTGGCGGCGAAGTATGGTGGTTTTGATGACCGCAACAAGGACGGCAACCCGTATGCCATCGACCCAGCCACTGGTAAACCCGACAACTCCAAGTGGGCGGCATCCGGAACCTCGAAAGAGGCAAGCACCTACTACAAGGTCGACAACGCAAAGGCCTTCCTCGCCTCGTTGCGTGAAGTGTTCCTGAGAACGCTGGAAGAAACCGGCAGCATCGCCGGTGGTGCTGTCTCTACTCAACGGCTGACAACTTCGGGCGGATACGTCTATCAGGCGAGCTTCGACCCGAAGTTCTGGACAGGCAAGGTACTCAAGTACGCCATCACCATCGACAGCTCTGGGAACCCCGTTCTCGCCACAACACCGGCGTGGGACGCTGGGGTTGCCGTCACGAATCAGAAGCCAGAGGAGCGAAATATCTGGGTCGGCCGTACTGCCATGTCGTCAGGCAACAAGGCCGCGAAGTTTGAGTGGGCAAATTTGGAAACAGCTCATCAGACTGCCTTGAATCTCAGCCCGGATACCGGCAACAAAGACAGCCTTGGGCAAGACCGAGTGCGGTTCCTCCGTGGCGACCGCTCGACTGAAGCACCCACAGGTGCATTCCGACAACGTCTGTTTGCACGCTCGAGCGGTGTAACAGCCAACGTTCTCGGAGATGTAGTGAATTCTGGCCTTGTGTACTCGGGTGCGCCGACGCAAGCCATCAATGACACCGGCTACGCTGCGTTCTACGAGACCAACAAGACCAGGGTTCCTGCGGTCTTCTTTGGCGCCAATGACGGCATGCTTCACGCTGTCAATGACAACAATGGTTCGGAGATGTTTGCCTATGTGCCCAGTTTTGTGGTTTCGAAGCTTGGGCAACTGACCTCAACAAAGTACAAGCACCAAGCCTTTGTCGACGCGACGCCGGCAGTAGCCGAAGCCAAGGTCGGCTCAGCTTGGCGCACGGTCCTGGTGTCAGGTGTCGGGGGCGGTGCTCAAGGCATCTTCGCACTCAATGTCACGAATCCCAATGCATTCAGCGCCGAGGAGGTGATGTGGGAATTCACCGACAAGGACGACGCCGACTTGGGTAACGTGATCGGCCAGCCACAGATCGTGAAGATGTCCAACGGCAAGTGGTACGCCATGGTCGCCAGCGGGGTGAACAACTACGCCGACGACAAATCCTCGGGTGGACAGGTCAGTGCGGAAGGCAATCCTACGATCTTCATCCTTTCATTGGATAAGCCTGCAGGCACCGCTTGGAGTCTCAATACCAATTACTTCAAGATCATCCTTCCCTCAACTCTCACCACCTTGGCCAAGGGAATCGCCACTTTCGAGACTGTGCGCAATTTCTCCGGCGAGTTGCAATATGTCTATGCAGGCGACATGCATGGGAACCTGTGGAAGCTGAATTTCACGGACACGACTCCGGCGGACTGGACTGCAGTGGGTGTCTCAGCTTTCAAGAGCAATGGAGTCGCCACTCCGTTCTTTGTGGCAAAGGATGGTACTTTGGCTACCAGCAAGGTCCAGCCAATCACCATGAAGCCAACCGTAGTGTTTGGCCCACTGGGCTCCTATATCGTGCTGTTCGGGACTGGCAAATTCCTGGAACCGCTCGATTTGTCATCGCCTTATCAATCGCAAACCTTCTACGCCCTGCTTGACGAGCACGAGGTTGCTCTGAAGGGCCGACAGGTTCTTGCTAAGAGAACGGTGGATGACGATGGGACTGTGAGTGGCACCCCCTTCATCTGGGGTACACCAGCCAATACAAGCGTGACTCCGCCTGTGATGTCCGGCTGGTACTTCGACTTCTTCAGTTCGCAATCCACCGGCGAACGCGCCATCACTGACGCCACTCCGGTTGCGGGCAAGCTGATCTTCGGCTCAGTGATCCCTGCTACCACCGGATGCGGGGCGGGCGGCGGCCGGATCTACACGCTGGGCATCACCGGTGGCACAGGGACATCGGTGGTTTCGGAAGTCGGCATTCTTGCGTCACCCATGGTCATCGAGTCCAACAAGATGACGATCACCGCCAGCGACTCGACCGGCCAGCGTACCAAGACCATCCGGTCCATCGTGATCACGCAAGGCTCCAAGGGCATGCAGATCCAGGATCCCGCCACCGAATCCACCCAACAAGTCAGCAGGCTGAGCTGGAGACAGATCAACAACTTCCTTGAAAGGAAGAACGCGAAATGAGCGCACGCCTCCGCCAAGCTCTGCAGAACGACACTGCACGCTGCTTTCGAGGGTTCACCTTGATCGAGATGATGATCGTCGTCGCCATCATCAGCATCCTTGCAGCCATTGCCTACCCGAGCTATGTAGAGTCCCAACGGCGTGCTCGCCGCGCCGAAGGCCGGCAAGCACTGATGCAGCTGATGCAGCAGCAAGAACGCTACCTCACGCAAAACAACACGTATCTGGCGTTCAACTACGGGGCGACCGGTGTGCCGTTCAAGACGATTTCGGGCGACTCGGGAAAGAACTGGTATGACCTTTCGGCACAGGCATGTGCTGGAACCACCATTGCGCAGTGCGTTCAAGTCTCCGCGCGGCCGGTCAGCGGATTTAGCGACCCGGCTGTAGGAACGCTTACGTATACAAGCCTCGGCGTCAAGGGCTGCACAGGATCTTCGTCGGCGCTCTGCTGGCCATGAACTTGATGGGTATCGAAATGCCGCTCCTTTTGCCGTATCAACAACGATCCGAGCGCAGTCGCACGGCCATGCAGCTGGGCTTCACGCTTGTCGAGCTGATGGTCACCATCGCATTGGTGGCCATCCTCATGGGATTGGCTGCGCCCACCTTCATTGAAAGCAGGCGCAACGCACAACTGACCTCGTTAGCGAACAGCGTCCTCTCATCAATCAATACCGCCCGAGCAGAAGCCCTGAAAACCGGCCTGCAGGTTTACGTGGTCCCGATGACTAACAACAATTGGGCCACCGGCTGGCGCGTGTACGTCGATGTGGATGCAGATCGCGCCTATTCAGCGGCAGCTGACCGCGTGCTCCTGGAACAACCTGCGTTCGACCCTTCCATCACTATCGATACGACAGTAGGCACGGGTTTTGATGACAACGGTGCCAAGTACATCATGTTTAATGCCTCGGGTTACCCACGGCGGAACAATGGCGCGTTCAATGCTGATTCGCTTGGATTGAGCAACAGCGTGGGCCGGCGCGCCATCATCCTCAATGCCGTGGGCCGTGCACGTGTCTGCAAGACCGGGGCTACTGGCTGCACAACCGCTTCGTGAGCTCAGTCCCACTCGCTTACGACGCCTATCTCGCTGAGGCACATCGGCTGGCCGAGCGGTCCATCGGCCTGAGCGACCCCAACCCGCGCGTAGGCTGCGTTCTGCTGGACGCGCAAGGGCACATCGCTGCCCGAGGGCACACCCAACAAGCCGGTGGCCCCCATGCCGAAGTCGTGGCGCTGGCCGAAGCCAAGGCTGCCGGCCGTGACGTGACCGGTGGCACGGCCATCGTCACCCTGGAGCCTTGCAGCCACCACGGCCGTACACCACCGTGTGCCGATGCACTGGTAGCCGCTGGTTTGCGGCGCGTGGTGATCGGCAGTCTCGACCCGAACCCCATCGTCCACGGCAAGGGGGTTGCCCGCCTGCGCGACCATGGCGTAGAGACCATCGTGGCCCCAGATGACAGCCGCACGCGAGAGCTGAACATCGGTTTCTTTTCCCGCATGACTCGCGGCACGCCCTGGGTGCGCATGAAGATCGCCGCGTCGCTGGACGGCCAGACGGCGCTCGAAAACGGTCGCAGCCAATGGATCACCGGCCCGGCGGCGCGGGCGGATGGGCATGCTTGGCGCGCCCGTGCCGGTGCAGTGCTAACGGGCATCGGCACAGTCCTGGAAGATGACCCGCGGCTCGATGTGCGCGAAGTTCAGACTTCAAGGCAGCCACTGCGCGTGGTGGTCGATTCGAGGCTCGAAACCCCCCCGACCGCGCGCATCCTGCAGTCATCGGGAACGGTGTTGCTCTATGCAGCGCAAGACGAACCAGTTCGCCGCGCCGCGCTTGAAGCCGCCAAGGCAGAAGTAGCGCTACAACCAGGCGCCGACGGCAAGGTCGACCTCCAGGCCATGCTGCAGGACTTGGCCCGCCGCAGTGTCAACGAGCTGCACGTCGAAGCCGGCCACAAGCTCAACGGCTCCTTGCTGCAGGCGGGGTTGGTCGACGAATTCTTGATCTATGTCGCGCCCAAGCTCCTGGGCCAAGGACGCGGCATGCTGCGATTCGGCCCGCTCGAAACGCTGGATGAATCCATCGGTCTGCGCTTCGTCGACGTCACCCGGTGCGGTGACGACCTGCGGATCATTGCTCGCCCGCCGGGTCGGGAACACTTCTAGAACGCCCGGCGCGGGCCGGTGGCTTATGGCCGCCGCCTACAATCCGCCCATGGCGATTTCCCCTATTCCCGAGCTCATCACCGAGCTTGCCGCGGGCCGCATGGTCATCCTCGTGGACGAGGAAGACCGCGAGAACGAAGGCGACCTCGTGCTGGCGGCCGATCACGTCACGCCCGAGGCGATCAACTTCATGGCCAAGTTCGGCCGCGGGCTCATCTGCCTCACCTTGACGCGCGAACGCTGCGAGAAGCTGCAGCTGCCGCCGATGGCGCAGCGCAACGGCACCAAGCATGGCACGGCCTTCACCGTGTCCATCGAAGCGGCAGAAGGCGTGACCACCGGCATTTCTGCCGCCGATCGCGCCCATACGATCAAGACTGCCGCAGCCAAGGACGCGCGGGCGCGCGACCTCGTCCAGCCCGGCCACATCTTCCCCCTTCAAGCCCAAGACGGTGGCGTGCTCATGCGCGCCGGCCACACCGAAGCCGGCTGTGACCTCGCAGGCATGGCAGGCCTCACGCCTGCCGCCGTGATCTGCGAGATCATGAAAGACGACGGCACGATGGCCCGTCTGCCGGATCTCGAAGTCTTCGCGCGTGAGCACGGGCTGAAGATCGGCACCATCGCCGACCTCATCGAATATCGCAGCCGCAACGAGTCGCTCATCGAACGCATCGGCCATCGCCGCATGCTCACGGCGCAAGGCACGTTCGATTGCACGGCCTTCCGGGACCGCACCGGTGGCCTGCACCTCGCGCTGTCACTGGGCAATTGGTCCGCGCAGGACGACGTGCTCGTGCGTGTGCATGAACCGCTGTCGGTGATGGACCTGCTCGACGCCGAGCAATGTGGCCATTCGTGGCCGTTGCCGCGTGCATTGGCCGCCCTGCGCGATGCCGGCCGCGGCGTGGCCGTACTGCTCAACTGCGGTGAAGACCGCGAGGGATTGCTGCAGCACTTCGCACCGGTCGAGCTCGCGGCGGCGAACTCGCGGCCGCAGATGGACCTGCGCACATACGGCGTGGGCGCGCAGATCCTGCGTGAGCTGGGCGTCTCGCGCATGCGCCTGCTCGGCAGCCCGCGCCGCATGCCCAGCATGACGGGCTACGGCCTCGAGGTAACCGGCTTCGTGGCGCCCGATCGCCCGCACGCCGATGCCGAGGCACGACCGGCCATTTGATCTTTGTCTTTCTGAAAGAACCCCAATGCAAGGTGCAGAC
Source organism: uncultured Rivibacter sp. (assembly GCA_946480925.1). The sequence continues at coordinate 12,997 of CAMLLU010000042.1, read as the reverse complement.
CAAGGCCAGGCGGCCGATCTCGATGGCGAGGACTTGCGCATCGGCATCGTGCAGGCCCGCTTCAACGCCGACATCACCGCCACGCTGGTGAAGGCCTGCCTAGCCGAACTCGAAGTGCTGGGCGTGTCGCCCAAGCACATCCGGCACGTGACGGTGCCGGGCGCGCTCGAAGTGCCGACTGCGCTGCAAGCCATGGCTGAAAGCGAGCGCTATGACGCACTCATCGCGCTGGGCTGCATCATCCGCGGCGAGACCTATCACTTCGAACTGGTGGCCAACGAAAGCGGCTCCGGCGTCACCCGCGTGGCGCTCGACAGCGAGCTGCCGATCGCCAACGCCATTCTCACGGTCGAGAACGATGCGCAAGCCTGGGCTCGAGCCGAAGAGAAAGGCCGCGACGCCGCGCGCGTAGCCGTCGAAATGGCCAATTTGCTGGAAGATCTGTCGTGACCGAAGGCAAGAAGAAACCTGCCGGCCGCCCGGCACCGGGTGGTGGAGCCGCAAGGCCCAAGTCGGCACGCCGCCGCTCACGCGAGTTTGCGCTGCAAGGGCTTTATGAGTGGCTCATCGGCGGTGCCGACGCTGGCGTGATCGATGCCCACATGCGCGAGCAGGAAGGCTTCGACAAGTGCGACAGCGCACACTTCGATGCACTGCTGCACGGTTGCATCGACGAGGCTGCGGCGCTCGATACCGTGCTGGCGCGCCACGTGGACCGCAAGACCACCGAGCTGTCGCCCATCGAGCATGGCGTGCTGTTGATCGGCGCCTACGAGCTCAAGCATTGCATCGACATTCCGTACAAGGTCGCCATCAACGAAGCCGTGGAGCTGGCCAAGGCCTTTGGCGGCACCGACGGGCACAAATACGTGAACGGCGTGCTCGACAAGGCGGCGGCCGACATGCGCCCGGCGGAAGTGGGAGCTGCGCGCGGATCGTTCCGCTGAGGCACCCGTCGTCATGAAGCTCGCTTCGCGGCTCGACCACATCGAGCCCTTCTACGTGATGGAGTGCGCCAAGGCCGCGGCGGAAATCGCGGCAGGCCCACTGTGCGATCCGAGCCAGGGCGGCTCGCCGATGATCTTCCTGAACATCGGCGAACCAGACTTCACCGCGCCGCCCGCGGTGCTGGAAGCCGCGCAACGCTGCCTGCAGGCGGGCCGCACGCAGTACACGCCGGCCACCGGGCTGCCTGCGCTGCGCGAAGCCCTGAGCAGTTGGTACGCGCAGCGCTTTGGTCTTGACGTTCCGGCACAGCGCATCGTCATCACCGCCGGCGCCTCGGCCGCCTTGCAGCTGGCCTGCCTCGCGCTCGTGAACCCGGGTGACGAGATCCTGATGCCCGACCCGAGCTACCCGTGCAACCGACATTTCGTGGCCGCGGCCGACGGCGTGCCGCGCGGGCTGCCGGCCGGGCCGCAGGAACGCTTCCAGCTCAGCGCCGAGATGGTCGAACGCGAATGGCGCGGCAGCACGCGCGGCGTGCTGCTGGCCTCGCCGTCCAACCCGACCGGCACGTCGATCGACCCGCAGGAGATGGCACGCATCGTGAACGTCGTGCGCGAGCGCCGCGGCGTCACGATGGTCGACGAGATCTACCTCGGCCTGAGCTACGACGAGCGTTTCGGCCACAGCGCACTCGCCCTGGGCGACGACGTCGTCTCCATCAACAGCTTCTCCAAGTACTTCAGCATGACCGGCTGGCGCCTGGGCTGGCTGGTACTGCCGCCCGGGCTGGTGGAAGCGGTCGAGAAGCTCGCGCAGAACCTCTACATCTGCCCTTCGACGGTGGCTCAACATGCGGCGCTGGCGTGCTTCGAGCCTGCCTCGCTGGCCGAATATGAACGTCGCCGCGCCGCATTTCGCCAGCGGCGCGACTTCATCGTGCCGGCACTGCGCGAACTCGGCCTGGATGTGCCGGTGCCGCCTGACGGCGCCTTCTACGCCTGGGCCGACTGCTCGCGCTTTTCGGCCAGCAGTTGGGACTTCTGCTTCGAGCTCATGCGCAGCGCACAGATCGCGCTCACACCGGGGAGAGACTTCGGCCGGCATGCCAGCGAACGCTACCTGCGGCTGTCGTTTGCCAATGCCATGCACGAACTCGAGGAAGCCGTGGCCCGGCTGCGGCGCGTGCTGAAATAACGCTCTCTCGCATTAACGTGAGTGTCTGTTACGAACCCGCGACATATTCCCGCTTTTGTGCGGTTGTGACCCCCATAGGGTTCGCTTAAGCTCGTCGCCGTGGAACGTCCCAGCCAACCTCCGAGCGACCTGCTGTCGCTGCCACCCGGCGAATCCGTGCCGCCATCGCCGATCACCGAGCCGGCTGCCGACCCATGGGACGAGGCCGACACCGTGCTGCTCGAACCCGAGCCGCCTGAGGAGATCACCAACGTCCCTCCCGGCACCCCGACCGAATCGCTGCCCACCATCGGGCACATCGGCCGCTACGCGCTGAAGTACCGCATCGGCGAGGGGGGGCTGGGCACCGTGTATGCCGCGCACGACCCGCTGCTCTCACGGCTCATCGCGATCAAGACGCTGAACGTGCAGCTGTCGCTGGAGGAGCGTGAGCAGTTCAATGCGCTGTTCCTGAACGAAGCCCGCGCCGCAGGGGGCCTGAGCCACCCGCACATCGTCACGGTGTTCGACGCCGGCGTGAGCCCGCAGGGCGCCTACATCGCAATGGAGCTGCTCAAGGGCAAGGATCTGCGCCAGCTCATGAAGGAAGGCTGGCGCCCCACGCCCGCGCAGGCCGCGCTGATCGTGCGGCGCGTGGCCGACGCGCTGGCCTACGCGCACACCAAGGGCGTGGTGCACCGCGACATCAAGCCCGCCAACATCTTCATGGTCGGGCGCACGCAGCCGCGCGTGCTCGACTTCGGCATCGCGCGCGTGGCACACCAGCGCGAGAGCATCGACCTGGTCGCCGGCTCGCCCTACTACATGGCGCCCGAGCAGTTGCGCGAGGAGCCGACCGACCGGCGCACCGACGTGTTCTCGCTCGGTGTGGTGCTTTACGAGCTGCTGACCGGTACGCGGCCCTTCGTGGGCAATTCGCTGGTCGAAATCTCCAACGCCGTGCAGAACCGCATGCCGATGCCGGCGCACGAGGCCGACACCACGGTGCCGATGGCCCTGTCGGACATCGCTGCGCGGGCGATGGAAAAAGACCCGAACCACCGCTATCGCTCGGCCCGCGCGCTATCGCGCGACCTGCGCAGCTGGCTCGACCAGAACCCGCAGGAATCCACCAGCGGCGAAGAAGAACCCCCACAGCGCCAGAGGCAACGCTTGGTACTGGGCGCCGTGGGCCTGCTCGGCCTGGCGCTGGTGGGGTTTGGGCTGTGGCACAGCCTGGTTGACGACGAGCCCGCGCAACACCAGGCGGCGCAGGCAGCGTCGGCCCCGGCCGCCGCAGTGGTGGCACAAGCACCCGCTCCCACACCAGCGCCCGCGGCGTCGGAAGCGCTCGCGCCCGAAGCAGCCTCGGCGGCGGCTCCGTCAACCCCACCAGATGCAGTGCATGCCGCCGGCACGGCAGCGGAACCACCGGTTGCGCTGGTCGAGCCGGCTCCGGCGGCCGCAGGTCCCAAGAAAGCTGTCGAGACGGCCAAGGAGCGGCGCGCCCGCGAGTTGCTGGCTGCCCGCGAAACACGCAAGTCCACAACACCAGCAGCGCCGCTGGCCACCGGCACGCTGCAGATCGCGGTGAGCCCCTGGGGTCACGTGGAGGTCGACGGTGTTCCAGCGGGCACCACGCCGCCCCTGAACAAGCTCACGCTCACAGAAGGCCGCCACACCGTCACGATACGCAACGACGAGTTCCCGCCGCACACCGTGACGGTCAACGTCAGCGCCGGGCAACCGATCCTGCTCAAGCACAAATTCGGATCATGAAGCGTTCTTCCCTCGCCTGCGCCGCCGGCGCGTTTGCAGTGGCCGTGCTGGCTGGCTGCGCCCAGATGCCCCAGCAGCAGTCCGCCACCGGCGTGATGGACCTGGCGCAACGCCCCGCCGAAAAGGCCTTGCTGGCCGGCATGCGCTCTTACGACGACGGGCAGTACGGCGAGGCGGAGAAGCAATTCAACACCGCGCTGGGCAGCGGCCTGGCATCGTCCAAGGACAAGGCCGCCGCCTACAAGTACCTGGCGTTCATCTACTGCACCAGCGAGCGCACTTCGCAGTGCGAAGCGGCATTCAAGGCCGCGCGCGCCGCCGACCCGGCCTTTGCGCTCACCAAGTCGGAAGCGGGCCATCCGATGTGGGGCCCGGTGTACCGCCGAGCTACCCAGTGAAGCGTCCTCGCGCGCAGGGATAATCCCGCGCGTGACCGATACCAGACCAGACGATTTCCAGCACACGCTGCGCGTGTACTGGGAAGACACCGACGCCGGCGGCGTGGTGTTCTACGCCAACTACCTGAAGTTCTTCGAGCGGGCGCGCACCGAGTGGCTGCGTTCGCTCGGCTTCGGCCAGGAGCGGTTGCGCACGGAAACAGGGGCGATGTTTGTCGTGACCGATACTTCCGTGCGCTATCGCCGTCCTGCCCGGCTCGACGACGAACTGGCGGTCAGCGTGCGGCTGGTCGAGCGCGGCCGCGTCAGCCTGCTCATCGAGCAGCAGGCGAAGCGCGACGGCACGGTGCTCGCCGAAGGCAGCATCCGCATCGGTTTTGTCGAGGCGGCCAGCTTCCGCCCCTGCCGCATTCCCACTCAAATCCTCGAGCGCATCGGATGAACCAGGATCTCAACATCCTCAATCTCGTACTGCACGCCAGTTTCGTGGTGCAGATCGTCATGGCCGGCTTGCTGATCACGTCGCTGATCAGCTGGGCGGTGATCTTCGGCAAGCTTTTCGGCCTGAAGCGGGTGCGCGGCAGCAACGAAGAGTTCGAACGCGAGTTCTGGTCGGGCCGCCAGTTGCAGGAGCTGTATGCCGATGCCTCCAAGGTCTCCCCCACCGACCAGCAGGGCGCGCCGATGGAGCGCATCTTCGCCTCGGGCATGCGCGAGTTCTTCAAGCTGCGCGAAAAGCGAGTGACTGACGGCTCGGCACTGATCGATGGCTCGCGGCGCGCCATGCGCGCGAGCTTTCAGCGCGAGCTCGACGCAATCGAATCGAACCTGAGCTTCCTGGCCTCGGTGGGCTCCGTGAGCCCCTACGTGGGCCTGTTCGGCACCGTGTGGGGGATCATGCACGCCTTCACCGGCCTGGCCAACCTGCAGCAGGTGACGCTGGCCACCGTGGCGCCCGGCATCGCCGAAGCGCTGGTGGCCACGGCCATCGGCCTGTTCGCCGCCATTCCGGCGGTGGTGGCCTACAACCGCTTCGCGCGCGACATCGACCGCATCGCGATCCAGCTCGAGACCTTCATCGAGGAGTTCTCGAACATCCTGGCGCGCAACGTCGGCCAGCCCATCGCTGCGCACTGAAGGAGCCGCGATGCCCGCGCTCGTACAACGCCACGGCACGCGCCGCCGCACCATGAGCGAGATCAACATGGTGCCCTTCATCGACGTGATGCTGGTGCTGCTGATCATCTTCATGGTGAGCGCCCCGCTCATCACCACCGGCCTGGTGGACCTGCCTTCGGTGGGCCAGGCCAAGCGCCAGCCCGACAAGGTGATCGAGGTGGTGCTGGGCACCGACGAAAGCGTGAAGCTGCGCATCGACGGCAAGGACGCCGAGCGGGCCACGCTGCGCACGCTGGCTGCGCGCGTGAAGGAAGCGCAAGGCGGCAGCGCCAATGCGCCGGTCATCATCTCGGCCGACCGCAACGTGAAGTACGAGGCCGTGGTGAAGGTGATGGACACGCTCAACCGCGCCGGCGTGCAGCGCGTAGGCCTGGCCGTCAAGACCACGGGCACGTGAACTCGGGCCTGGACTTGAGGATCACAAGCCGAAGACGATGAACAGCGCCACCCTGCCCCAGTACAACCTGCGACCGCGTGCGCCCGACCGCATGGGCTCGGGCTTCGCGCTGGCCATTGGTGCCCACCTGCTGCTGCTGGTGGCGCTGGGCCTGGGCGTGAGCTGGCGGGCGGCTGACACCGCCGGCGTGGAAGCCGAGTTGTGGGCGGCCATTCCACAGGTCGCCGCGCCGCAGGCCGTCGAACCCGAACCGCAGCCGCCCAAACCCGTGGAGCCCCCCAAGCCTGTGGTCGAGCCCCCGCCGAAGCCGGTGCAGCGCGACGCCGACATCGCCACCGAAAAGGCCCGCAAGGAACGCGAGCAGAAGGCGCGCGAAGAAAAGGAACGCGAGCTCAAGGCGCAACGCGAGAAGGAAGCGCAGGAGCGCAAGGAGCTCGAGAAGAAAAAGGCCGAGGACGCGCGCAAGAAGGCCGAGCAGGAAAAAGCCCAGCAGGAGCGCCTGGAGGCCGAACGCAAGAAGAACCTCGATCGCATGATGGGCCAGCTCGGCGGCACGGGCGCGCCGAACAGCACAGGCACCGCGGCGCAGTCGGCCGGGCCGTCGGCAGGTTATGCGGGCCGCATCGTTGCGCGTGTCAAGCCCAACATCGTGTTCACCGACCCCATCGCCGGCGACCCTGTGGCCGTGGTGGAAGTGAAGGTGGCGCCGGACGGCACCATCATCGGCCGGCGCATCACGAAGGCGAGCGGCCTGCAAGGGTGGGACGACGCCGTGCTGCGCGCCATCGACCGCACCGAGGTGCTGCCGCGCGACGTGGACGGGCGCGTGCCGCCCACCATCGAGATCCGCTTCCGCGCGCGCGACTTCTGAGCCGTCAATTCACGAGGGCGATCAGGTCCGTCACACCCGCATCCACGCCCGCCTGCTTCAACAGCGTGGTCACCTGCCCGCGGTGATGCGTCTGGTGGTTGAAGAAATGGCTGAGCGCCTGCCACAGCGGGTGCTCGCGCGGCACGCCCGTCGTGCTGGCATAGCGCATGGTCTGCGCCACGTACGCTGGCGTGATCTCGGCAGCCCAGGCCTCGATGGCGGCATCGAGTTCGGCACGGTGCATGCGCAAGGCTTCGAAGTCATCGAACAGCACCTGGTCGAGGCCGGTGAATTCCGGCCTTGCCAGCACTGAAGGCGTCAGCGCGTCGAACTGAACGCCCTGTTGCGCAAAGCGGCCGAGCCAGATCTTGTCGGCGAGCACCAAGTGCGCGAGCGTGTTGTGGATGGAGCCGAAGAACGCACCCCGGTCGCGGTGGCGCTCTTCGTCGGGCAGGTCGGCCGCGCAGGCGTACAGCCGCTCGTTCATCCAGCGGTTGTAGCGGGCCATGAAGCGGGTGTGTTCGAGCATGGCCCGCAGTTTGGCACTACCGGTGTGCGCGCCGCCACAAGAGCGCATCTACCGACCAGCGCCCCGGCCCCCACAGCAGCAGCCCCAGCAGCAGGCTGCCCCAGAACACATGCTGCTGCAAAGCAGCCTCGGCGATCTCGGCCAGGCTCAGCACCGCCACCACGTTGACGACGAACAAGCCCGCCGCCGCGAAGCGGCCGGCCAAGCCCAGCACCAGCAGCACCGGCAACACCAGTTCACCGGCGGTGCCCAGCGGCGCCGCCAGTTCGGGCGGCAGCAGCGGCACGTGGTACTCGTCGGCAAAGAGCGCGAGAGTCGTCTCCCAGTCGCGGATCTTCGTGAGGCCAGAGAGGAAGAACACCTTGGCCACGTACAGCCGGGCCGCCAATTGCGCGGCAGGCTGCAGGGCTTCGAGGGCCGACACGACGCGTTGCCACAGCGCATCGATGCGTTGCAGGGTCGTTGGGGGACGGACGGCTTGCATGTTCAGGGCTCCAGTGAGGTGGTGGTGTCGATGCCCACGATCCAGCGCTCGCGCAAGGCGCGCGCAAGCCAGGCATCGAAGGCGAAATGAGGGCCGGCAGTGCCGAGGGCGGCGGCAAGATCGCGGCCCTCGAAGGCTGCCTGCGTGAAGCCAGCATCGGGTGCCTCGAGCGCGCACGTGCGGGCGCGCCAGCCTTCGCGCCACACGAGTGCCGTTTCGCCGCGTCCACTGGCAAAGGCTTCGCGCACCGCAGAGAAGCGGTCGTCTGCATCGCTGCGGTGGGCCAGCCAGATGCTGGCCACGGGGTACGGCGACACGAGCAATGCGACACCCGGCCTGAATCGCAAGGTCAGTTGCGAGGGGTCGCTGTCGGCAAGGCGCTCGAGCCCTCGTGGCGGCTCGTCGTGGTCTGCCGCCGCATCCGCTTGCTGCACCGCCCATTCGAGGCGCGCCACGTCGGCGAGATAAGGCTCGCTGCGCAAGGCCTCGCTGTCGGCAATGAACGACGGCAGGGCTTCCCCGAGCCATGCAAGATCGCCGCGCGAGGGCGGGTGCGTGCGCACGAAGGCGCGTGCCATCGCCGCAAACGACTCGTCGCCCATGAGCTGCCGCATCGTCGGGAAGGTGCTGGCCAAGGCGCGCTCGGCCGCGGCACCCAGGTTGGCCTGGTAGGCAGCCAGCCCACGCTGCAGTCGCCCTGCGCTTTCGTTCAGCCAGCCGTTCAGCGCGAGGCCATCGCCGCGCGAAACGATGGCGCGCAACAGCAGCTGTTGGCGCACGGCTTCGCGTGTGTTCATGCAGCCACCTCTTCTTCGAAAGCCGCGCAGCGCTGCGCGGTGGCTGCCTCGCCGAGCAATACGTCCAGCGCCGGCAGCTCGGTGTCCCACTCGATGAGCACCGGCGTGCCGCGCAACCGCCGCATCGCGTGCGCGAACACCTGCCACACCGGCGTGTGCACACGGCTGCCGTGATCGTCGATCACGAGATCCCCGCTGTCGTTGTAGCCGGCCAGGTGGATCTCGCCGACGGCCTGCACGTCGATGGCGTCGACGAAGCGCTTGGCCCCTTCGATGGCATCACCACCCGCATTCAGCAGGTTGACGACGATGTTGTTGAGGTCCAGCAGCAGCCCGCAACCGGTGCGCCGTGCGAGCTGGTTGAAGAACTCGGGTTCGCTCATCGAGTCGTCGGCCCAGCTCAGGTAGGCCGACAGGTTCTCCACGAGGATGGGGCGCTTGAGCCTGTCTTGCACGGCCGAGACGTTGGCGGCCATGACGTCCAGCGACGCAGGCGTAAAGGCCATGGGCAGCAGGTCGTTGCCGTGCGTGGGCGTTGCGCCAGCCCGCAGCGGTGCACGCGCAAAGCAGGCGTGATCGCTCACGCGCGCGGGCTCGATGCGTTCGACCAGCCGCGCCAGCCGGTCCAGATGCCACGGGTCCAACCCCGCTGCGGAGCCTAGCGCAAGGCCCACGCCGTGCAGGCTGACGTCGTAGTGCCCCCTCGCCTCGTGCAGCACCGCCAGCGCGGCCCCGCCCTCGGCAAAGAAGTTCTCGGAGTGCACTTCCAGGAAGGCCAGCGGTGGCCGACGTTCCAGCAGCTCGCGATAGTGCGGCTGGCGAAAGCCGATGCCAACCGACCGACTCGATGAATCGACCATGTTCCCTGTCCCTTGCAAAGGTGGCGTGGCCGCCGCGGATCCGGCTTCGCCGGTCCGCCAGCGGTGCCCCCTCGAGGGGGCACCGCTGGCCGTAGGGGGTGGACTTACTTGACTTACTTCTTCGCCTTCATCTTGGCTTCCTCAGCCGTGAGGCCCTTCATCTCCTTGCAGGTGCCCTTGGCCACGTACTTCCAGTCGCCGGGGTCGTTGTCCATCTTCGATTGACCTGCGCACGAATGCGTGCCGGCGATGTTGGCGCAGTCGTTCTGGCCGGCCTTGGCGATGCCGTAGCACTTCTCCTTGCCCGCGGCCTTGTTGTCGTCGGCCGCGGCAGCGGTGCCGATGAGGCCCATGGCGAGCACGGAAGCGAGGGCGGAAGAAGCGATGAGGCGTTGGTTCATGGTGAGCTCCTTTGTTGGCACTTCGTTGGTCCTTCGGGGAAGGGCCGCCGCAGACCTTGCAGCGACGAGCGTGTGTCGCACCGGGCCTTTGATTACTTACACTGCCGCCGAACAATTTCGTGCCATGAACGATCTCGCCATCGATCTCGAAAGCCACCGCGTGCACCTGCTGCGCTATGCGAGGCTGCAGCTGCGCAACGATGCATGGGCCGAAGACGCCGTGTCGGAAACCCTCATTGCGGCGCTCGAAAAGCCGCAGGCCTTTGCCGGCCGCTCGCAGGTGCGCACCTGGCTGGTGGGCATCCTGAAGCACAAGGTGATCGACCAGTTGCGCCGCAACAGCCGCGAGTGCGCCCTGACCGCCGAAGACGCAGAAGGCGACGAGTTCGACCTGCTGTTCAAGGAAGACGGGCACTTTCGCGAGCTGCCGGCCGAATGGGGCGACCCGCAGGCAGCGTTGCGGCAGGACCAGTTCATGGCCGTCATCGAGGCCTGCACCGAGAAGCTGCCCAACCAGCTGGGCCGCGTGTTCCTCATGCGCGAATGGCTCGAGCTCGACACCGACGAGATCTGTAAGGAATTGAGCGTGACGCCGACCAACCTGTGGGTCATGCTGCACCGTGCGCGCCTGCGGCTGCGCGAATGCCTGCAGCTCAACTGGTTCGGAGAAGCGACCGTCGCCGCTGCGAAGAAGGGATCTGCCCGATGAGACTGCGCCGCACCTGCCGTGAGGCCGCCACGCTGATGCTCAGCCGCCAGGAGCGGGCGCTGCCGTGGGTCGAGCGACTTGCATTGCGACTGCACTTCGTGGCGTGCAAGGCATGCCCACGCTTCGAGCGGCAGCTAGAAGTGATGAATGCCTCGATGAAACGCTGGCGGCACTACAGCGAGACGGGGGAGAACTGAGCCAGCGCCTCAACCGAGACTGCCACCCGAGGTGTGCAGGTCCTCGTGCACCGTCAGTGCCGTCCGCAAGGCCAGCCGCACGCCTTCGACCATGAGCGGCAGCCCCATGCTGGGCTGCCCCGGCCGCCGCGTGGCTTGTGCGGGCAACAGCGGCAGGTGCAGGAAGCCGCTGCGCACCTCGCTGCCGGCCAGCCGGTGCTGCAGCCAATAGAACACGTGGTTGCACACGTAGGTGCCGGCGCTGTAAGACACCGATGCCGGCACACCGGCCTCGCGCAGGGCGGCCACCATGGCCTTCACCGGCAGCGTGGAGAAGTAGGCGACCGGGCCGCCCCGCACCACCGGTGCATCGATGGGCTCGGCGCCAGCGTTGTCCGGGATGCGCGCATCGTTCAGGTTGATGGCCACGCGCTCCAGGCACAACTCGCTGCGCGTGGCGGCCTGGCCCAGCGCCAGCACCAAGGCCGGTGCATGTGCCGTAATGGCATCGCCCAGCACGACCAGCGAACGCTCGAACTCGCACGGCAGCTCCAACCCCACCACCTCGTGGCCCGCGATGCTGCTGCCGTGCAGCGCATGCACCACGCCGGCCGACGGGTTGACGGTTTCACCGCCGAAGGGCTCGAAGCCGGTGAGCAGGATGCACTTGTTCATCGTGATGGCCCGCGCCTGTAGCGAAGGCGCGCAGCGTATACGAGCAACGCGATGGCCAGCGCCACCGCCAGTGCCAGCACGAAGGCCATGGCCGCGTGCATGCGGGGCAGCGCAACGTACAGCGCGATGAAGAAGCCCACGAAGCCGTGCAGCCCGCGCGCAAAGCCCGCCAGCAACGACGCGGTAGCCGCCGCACCGTGGCGTGGCAGCGTGAACGACGGCAGCACGCTGCCGGTAATGGGCACTGCCAGCAAGAGCCCGCTCGCCGCAGCCGGCAGGACGCCCGCGCCCACGAGGATGGTGGTGGCCATGCCCATGGCGGCGATCACGCGCAGCGCGAGTTCAGCGGTTGGAATGGACACGGGCTCTGCCCCGCGGCTGCCGGCCGGCATGGCCAGCAGCCCCAGCCCGGGTGCCACGGCCGCCAGCAGGCACACCAGCACCGCCGGCAGGTCGAGCCACGTCAACAGCGCCCCGGACGCCAGGAACACGGCGACCGACAACGCGAGGCAAGCGCCCCACGGCAGCCTGGCCCCGCAGCGTGCGAACACAACGATGTGCACCACCGCCGCGGGCGCGCAGGCCAGCGTGGACAAGGCGATGCTGCGCACGTGATCGACCGGATGCTCGAACAGCAGCAGCGCCGTGATGGGCGCCGCGATCATCGGCATGCCGCCCAGCGCACCGGCCACGGCATGGCCGAAGCGCCGTGCGGCCAGTGACGACAGCAGCACCGAAGCCGCCACCAGCGACAGCTTGAACGCCAGCATCAACCTCGCCCGCGGCTACGGCTTCCCATAGCCGCCGCCGCCCGGGGTTTCGATCACGAACACGTCGCCCGGCGCCATTTCGCAGGAGCCGATGTGGTCGAGCTGTTCGACACGTCCATCGGCCCGCTCGACGCGGTTCACACCCAGCGCCCCCGGCTGCCCGCCCGCCACGCCGAAGCTCGGCACGTGGCGGCCGTTCGACAGGATGGAAGCCGTCATGCGCTCCAGGAAGCGCACGCGCCGCACGCCGCCGTCACCGCCTCTGTGCTTGCCCCCACCGCCCGATCCCTCGCGCATCTCGTAGCTTTCGAGCCGCACCGGGAAGCGGAACTCCAGCACTTCGGGGTCGGTGAGGCGCGAGTTGGTCATGTGCGTCTGCACGACGCTGGTGCCGTCGAAGTCGGGCCCCGCGCCGCTGCCGCCCGAGATGGTTTCGTAGTACTGGTGGCGCTCGTTGCCGAAGGTGAAGTTGTTCATCGTGCACTGGCCGGCAGCCATCACCCCCAGGGCACCGTACAGCGCATTGGTGATGCAGGTGGAGGTTTCCACGTTGCCCGCCACCACCGAAGCCGGCGGGTTGGGGTTGAGCATCGAACCCTCGGGGATGATGACCTTCAACGGCTTCAGGCAGCCGGCATTGAGCGGGATGTCGTCGTCCACCAGCGTGCGGAAGACGTAGAGCACCGCGGCCATGCACACCGCGCGCGGCGCATTGAAGTTGTTGGTGAGCTGGGCCGAGGTGCCGGTGAAATCGATCACGGCGCTACGGTCGGCCGCGTTCACCTTGATGCCGACCGCGATCTGCGCGCCGTTGTCGAGCTTCATCGTGTAGGCGCCGTCCTTGAGCTTCG
>CAMLLU010000041.1 GCA_946480925.1 uncultured Rivibacter sp. | reverse complement strand
CAGCTTCGAGGCGGGTTACACGAATTCGGCGGTGGGCCTGTCGCGCGACAACGCCTCGCCCACAGAGGTGTACCGCTACGACAAGCACCACCTGGTGCCGTTCGGCGAATTCATCCCGCTCGGCTTCCGCTGGTTCGTCGACCTGATGCAGATGCCGCTGGGCGACTTCAACCGCGGCGCGCTGAACCAGCCTTCGTTCGGCGTGAAGGGCGAGCGCGTGGCGCCCAACATCTGCTACGAAGACCTGTTCGGCGAGGAGCTGGCCGCCCGGTTCGTCGATGCGGCCCGTGCCCCCACGATCTTTGCCAACCTCAGCAACATCGCGTGGTTCGGCGAATCCGTGGCAGTGGACCAGCACCTGCAGATATCGCGGCTGCGCGCGCTGGAATTCCAGGTTCCGATGATCCGTGCCACCAACACCGGCGCCACCGTGGTGATCGACCGCTTCGGCCGCGTGACGTATGCCGTGCCTCCCTACACACGCGACGTGCTCGAAGCCGAAGTTCAGGGCGCCAGCGGCGTGACGCCCTATGCATGGTGGGCCGGCCGGCTGGCGTTGTGGCCGTTGTTCATCTTGGCGCTGGTGGTGGTGGCCTGGGCCTGGTGGGCCGGTCGCCGCGTGCCGCCCGGCCCCTAAAATCAAGCACTTAGCCCGCCGCCCGGTGGGCTTGTTCTCACCACAAGCACACCAGATGCTGACCTTCCAGCAAATCATCCTGCGCCTGCAACAGTACTGGGACACCCAGGGTTGCGCGCTGCTGCAACCCTATGACATGGAGGTCGGCGCCGGCACCAGCCACACCGCCACCTTCCTGCGCGCGCTGGGCCCCGAGCCCTGGAAGGCCGCCTACGTGCAGCCCAGCCGCCGCCCCAAGGACGGCCGCTACGGCGAGAACCCGAACCGCCTGCAGCATTACTACCAGTACCAGGTGGTGCTCAAGCCCGCGCCGGCCAACATCCTCGAGCTGTATCTCGGCTCCTTGCAGGCGCTGGGCTTCGACCTGAAGAAGAACGACATCCGCTTCGTCGAAGACGACTGGGAGAACCCGACGCTGGGCTGCTGGGGCCTGGGTTGGGAGGTCTGGCTCAACGGCATGGAAGTCACGCAGTTCACCTACTTCCAGCAGGTGGGCGGCATCGAGTGCAAGCCCATCACCGGCGAGATCACCTACGGCCTGGAGCGCCTGGCGATGTACCTGCAGGGCGTGGACAACGTCTACGACCTGAAGTGGACCGAGGGTCTCAGTTATGGCGACGTCTACAAGCAGAACGAGGTCGAGCAGTCGACCTACAACTTCGAGCACAGCGACGTCGAGTTCCTGCTCGGCGCCTTCGGCTCGCATGAGAAACAGGCGCAATACCTGATGCAGCAGCAGCTCGCGTTGCCGGCCTACGAACAGGTGCTCAAGGCCGGCCACACGTTCAACCTGCTCGATGCGCGCGGCGCCATCAGCGTGACCGAGCGCGCCGCCTACATCGGCCGCATCCGTAACCTGGCGCGCAGCGTGGCGCAAAGCTATGTCGACAGCCGTGCACGCCTGGGTTTTCCGATGGCACCCAAGGCCTGGGCCGACGAAGTGATCGCGCAGATCGAGAAGAAAAAAGAGAAGGCGGCTTGAAGATGACCACGACCAAGAACCTGCTGGTGGAGCTGTTTGTCGAGGAGCTGCCGCCCAAGGCACTGAAGAAGCTGGGCGAGGCGTTCGCCGGTACCTTGGCTGATTCGTTGAAGGCACAAGGCTTGGCCGACGCCAACGCCAAAGTCACGCCGTTTGCATCGCCGCGGCGGCTGGCCGCGCACGTGACCGGCGTGGCAGGCAAGGCTGCCGACAAGCCGGTGTCGCAAAAACTCATGCCCGTGAGCGTGGGCCTCGATGCGCAAGGTCACGCCACGCAGGCGTTGCTGAAAAAGCTCTCGGCGCTGGGCGCCGGCCCCGAGGCCGTGCCCTCGCTCAAGCGCCAGATGGACGGCAAGGCCGAAGCGCTGTTCTTCGACAGCGTGATCCCGGGCGCCACGCTCGACGAAGGGCTGCAGAAGGCGCTCGACGAGGCGCTGGCCAAGCTGCCGATTCCCAAGGTGATGGGCTACCAGCTCGAAGACGGCTGGACCAGCGTGAACTTCGTGCGGCCGGCGCACGGCTTGGTGGCGCTGCATGGCGCCGACATCGTGCGTGTCTATGCGCTGGGCCTGAACAGCGGCCGCGAAACGCAAGGCCATCGTTTCGAGGCTGAAGTCGAACGCATTTCGCTGCGCGATGCCGACGGCTATGCCACCCAGCTCGAAGCCGAAGGCGCCGTGATCGCGAGCTTCGAGGCGCGTCGCAACGAGATCGCGCGCCAGCTCAAGGCCGCAGCAGAAAAAGCCGGTGGCACGCCGATCGAAGACGACGCGCTGCTCGATGAAGTGGCCGCACTGGTCGAGCGGCCCAACGTGCTGGTCGGCCAGTTCGAGCAGGCCTTCCTCGACGTGCCGCAGGAGTGCCTCATCCTCACGATGAAGGCCAACCAGAAGTACTTCCCGCTGCTCGACGCCGCCGGCAAGCTGACCAACAAGTTCCTGATCGTGAGCAACATCCGGCCGGCCGACGCGAGCGCGGTGGTCGGCGGCAACGAGCGGGTGGTGCGGCCGCGCCTGGCCGACGCCAAGTTCTTCTTCGACCAGGACCGCAAGAAGACGCTGGAGTCGCGCGTGCCGGGGCTCGACAAGGTGGTCTACCACGGCAAGCTCGGCACCCAGGGCGAACGCGCCGAGCGCGTGCGCGCCATCGGGCACGCAGTGGTCAACCTGCTGCGCATGGCCACGGTGCCCTACACCGTGGAGGCCAAGGACGAGTTCGACGTGCTCGACTCCAAGGTGCAGCAGGCTGCGCGGCTGGCCAAGACCGACCTGCTGACCGACATGGTCGGCGAGTTCCCCGAGCTGCAGGGCATCATGGGCGGCTACTACGCCCGCGCCGAAGGCCTGCGCGACGGCGTCGCGATCGCCATCGAAGACCACTACAAGCCGCGTTTCGCCGGCGACAGCCTGCCGCGCAACCACAGCGGCACGGTGGTTGCGCTGGCCGACAAGCTCGAGACCCTGGTGGGCCTGTTCGGCATCGGGCAGCTCCCCACCGGTGACAAGGACCCGTTCGCGCTGCGCCGTCACGCGCTCGGCGTGATCCGCATCCTTTCCGAGAAGAACCTGCCGTTGGACCTGCCCGAGCTCATCGAGGCGGCCATCGCCGCATTCCCTGCATCGACGGTGACCCTGCAGCCGGACACGAAGACGACGCTTCTGGCTTTCTTCAGCGACCGCCTGGCCGTTTCGCTGCGCGAACAAGGCTACAGCGCGCAGGAGGTGGATGCGGTGCTCGCGCTGGCGCCGAGCCGCCTCGGCGACGTGCCAAAGCGCCTGGCCGCGGTGCGCACCTTTGCCGCGTTGCCGGAGGCTGCATCGCTGGCGGCGGCCAACAAGCGCGTCGGCAACATCCTGAAGAAGGCCGAGGGCGCCGTGGAGGCACAAGTGAACGCCGCGTTGCTGAGCGAGCCTGCGGAAGCAGCGCTCAGCGAAGCGCTGCTGCAGGTGAAGCCGCAAGCCGACGTCGCATTCGAAAGAGGCGACTACACCGCGTCGTTGCAGGCATTGGCTGTACTCAAGCAGCCGGTGGACACCTTCTTCGACAAGGTGATGGTCAACGCCGACGACCCGGCGCTGCGCGCCAACCGGCTGGGCTTGCTGGCCACGCTGCATGCGGCGATGAACCGCGTGGCCGACTTGTCGCGCCTGGCCGCTTGATGCGCAGCAGCGGACACGCCGCCATGAAGCTCATCATCCTCGACCGCGACGGCACCCTCAACGAGGACCGCGACGACTACGTGAAGTCGCCTGACGAGTGGGTGCCGCTGCCCGGCGCGCTGGAGGCGGTCGCACGGCTCAACCATGCGGGCTGGCACATCGTGCTGGCCACCAACCAGTCGGGCATCGGCCGTGGGCTGTTCGACATGGCCGCGCTCAACGCGATGCACGCCAAGATGAACCAGATGCTGGCGCACCACGGTGGCAGGGTCGACGCAGTGTTCTTCTGCCCCCACGAGCCCGATGCCCAATGCAGCTGCCGCAAGCCGCTGCCCGGCTTGTACGAGCAGATCTCCGAGCGCTACGGCGTGGACCTGAAGGATGTGCCCACCGTAGGCGACTCGCTGCGCGACGTGCAGGCTGGTGCGGCGGTGGGGTGCGAAACGCACTTCGTGCGCACAGGCAAGGCTGCCCGCATGAGCGACGTGCAGCTGGCGCAGCTGCTGCAGCAGGTGCCGGGCACCACGGTGCACAAGGACCTGGGCGCGTTTGCCGAATTCATCATCATTCGCGAGCGGCGTGCCAAGGCGGTGTCGGGCGGGCGCGGTGATGCGCACTTGCCGCCCGACAGCGGCCCTGGAGGGCTGCGCTGATGCTGTCACTGCTGCGTTCCGTACTGTTCTTTCTGTGGATGTCGGTCACCGTGGTGCCGTGGGCCATCGGCGTGCTCATCGCGTCGATCTTCCTGCGCGGCGACCCGGTGTACTGGATGTGCGCGGGCTGGCTGCGCGTGTCGATCTGGGGTGCGCGTGTCATCTGCGGCGTGCGCCACCGCGTGCAGGGCATGGAGCACCTGCCGTCGGCCGACCGGCTGGCGCCGGTCATCCTGTGCCCGAAGCACCAGTCCACCTGGGAGACCTTTGCCTTCCCCACGCTGATGTCGCACCCGCTGTGCTACGTGTTCAAGCGCGAACTGCTGTACATCCCGTTCTTCGGCTGGGCCATGAGCCGGCTCGACATGATCCACATCGATCGCAGCAAGCGCACCGAAGCCTGGAACAAGGTGGCCGAGCAGGGGCGCGAATACATGTCGCGCGGCAACTGGGTGATCATGTTTCCCGAAGGCACGCGTGCGCCGCGTGGCAGACAGGGCGTCTACAAGAGTGGCGCCACGCGGCTGGCGGTGGCCACCGGCGCGCCGGTGGTACCCATCGCGGTAACTTCGGCGCGCTGCTGGCCGCGCAAGAGCTTCGTGCTGCGGCCGGGCGTGATCGACATCTCCATCGGCAAGCCGATTCCGTCGGAGGGCCGCGACGCCGACTCTCTGATGCGCGAGGTCGAAGCCTGGGTCGAGGCCGAGATGCGGCGCCTCGACCCCGAGGCTTATGTCGCAGGCAAGCCGGCCGCGGCCACCGGCGTCGCACATTGACAGCGCACGCTCCCTATACTGGCGGCCCATGACGCGCCGGGCGCCCGAAGCCGATCCCTCACAGTTCGTGTTGCCGCTCTTCGGTGACGAGGAGCCGGCTGCAACACCACCTTCCCGCGAGCTGCGCCCGGCCTCGCCGGCGCACGCTGCGCCGGTGGCCAAGCTGCTCGCCACCCCGCCGCCGGCCACGGTGTTTCGCCACCCGCGTGCCGATCGCGAGATCCAGCTCGGCGACGCCCTGGTGGGCTATGAATTCCAGCGCGCCAGGCGCCGTACCATCGGCATGGTGGTGGGCGCCGAAGGCCTTTCGGTACGGGCGCCGCGCTGGGTCACGCTGGCCGACGTGGAAGCGGCGCTGCAGGAGCGCTCGAAGTGGATCCGCAGCAAGCTGGCCGAGCAGCGCGAGCGTGCACGCAAGCATGAGTCTTCGCGCATCGAATGGCGCGACGGCGCCAGCCTGCCCTTCCTGGGCGAAACCGTGATCATCGTGCTCGATCCGCGCGTGGCCGGTGCCGTGCTCAACACCGACGCAGCGGCGTTGCCCGGCGTACCCGGGCTCACGCTGCACGTAGGCCTGCCGCACAACGCGGCACCCGAGCAGATCCGCGACGTGGTGCAGTCGTGGTTGCAACGCCAGGCCCGGCGTGTGTTCGAAGAACGCTGCCAGGTGTTCGCCGAGCGGCTGGGCGTGCGCGTGAAGCGCCTGGCGCTCAGTTCCGCGCAGACGCGTTGGGGCAGTGCCAGCGTCGACGGCTCGATCCGCTTGAACTGGCGTCTCGTGCACTTTGCAATGCCCACCATCGACTACGTGGTGGCCCACGAGCTGGCGCACCTGCGCCACATGGACCACAGCCCGCGCTTCTGGGACGTGGTGCGCTCGGTGATCCCTGACATGGACGCCGCCCGGGGGCGGCTCAAAGACGAGGTGCTGCCGGCGCTGGAATAGCGGCGCCGGTATGTCGCCGGGCTTAAACCGGGCGATAGGCTTCTCTTACTGCTTCTTGTAGTTGTCGCTCAGATATTGGCGCCAGATCTCTGCCATGTAGTTCGGCAGGTTGCGGTCGGTGGCACCGATGGACCAGCCGCCGGCCATCGCGTTGGAGCTGCGCGTCACGCGCGGCTTGGCGATTACGGCGCCGGTGGCGGCGTCTTTCAACTCCAGGTCCATGTCGATGTGTGAATCGCCGGCCAATGCGCCCGCGAAGAAACGGTTGGCGCCGCCGATGATGCGGATCGACTCCACACGCGGCTGGATCACCAGCGTCTTGCCGCCACGGCCATTGCCCCATTCGGCGAGCAGCGGCTCCAGTCGAGCGCGCACCGTGGCGTCCAACTGCTGCGCGGCCTGCACCTTGCCGGCTTCGCGCTGCACCGCGTCGCTCATCACCATGGGCTTGAGTTCGAACTTGCCATAAGCGCTCAGTGCCACGCTGGGGGCCGGCAGGCGAGCCGACTCTTCCATGGCGGTCTTGGCCATCTTGGCGTTGGCCAGGGCAGGCGTCGGCGCTGCGGCCGTCGTGCTGGCCGGGGCCGGTGCGGCGGCAGGCGCTGCCGGGGTGGCCGCGGACGGCGCTTCGGGGTTGCTGGCGCAGCCGGCGAGGGCTGCGGCTGCGATCAGGCCGAGGGAAAGTTGTTTCATTGACTGACGTGTCTCAGTGGTGAACGGAACGCAACCCGCACGGCCGCCGGCATGGCCGGCGAGCGAGGTGCTGTCGCGATGCTATGCGTGGCATGTGGCGCATTGCGTACAAAACCGCGCGTCGCGGCGTGCGCACCCGGGTTCAGTCAAATTGTTGGCAGCTTGGTGTGGCGCGAGTGCCGCGTGCATGACCGTTGCGGCTCATGCAGGGGAGAAGCGGTAGACGCCTTGTGCGTCTTGCGCGCGCCGGAGTTTGCCCTCGTACCACAGCGCATGCAGGTGCGCGATTGCCTCGCCCATCGCGAAGGTGGTCTGGTGCAGATCGAGCTGGCGCTTGAACAGCACCGGCAGCACGTCGGCTGCGCTGCAGGGCGCTTCGGCGCAGGCTTGCATCACTTCGGCAAAGCGCTCGTCGTGGTGGGCCTTGAGCTGGTCGATGCGCGTGTGCAGCCCGGTGAACGGGCGGCCATGCGCGGGCAGCACCAGCATGTCGGCCGGCAGTGTGCGTAGCCGCTCGATCGAATCGAGATAGAGCGTGAGCGGATTGGCCTCGGGTTCCACATCGATGACGCTGACGTTGGTGGAGATGCGCGGCAGCACCATGTCGCCCGAGATCATCACTCGCAGTGCGTCGCAATACAGGCTCATGTGCTCGGGTGCATGGCCGTAGCCGGCGATGCATTGCCAGTCGTGGCCGCCGATGCGCACCATCTGCCCATCGAGCAGGCGCCGGAAGCTGGCCGGCACGCCGGGCACCATCGACGCGTAGTAGTTCGAGCGTGCCTTCACCTTGGCGATGGACTCCGGATCGACCAGCCCGTGTCGCGCGAAATGCGCGGCCGCCGCCTCGCCGCCATAGCCGGTGGTGCTCTGGGTGGCCAGCCGGGCGGCGTTGTAGTCGGTGGCACTGACCCACAGGCGGCATTGCCACTTGTCGGTGAGCCATTGCGCCAGGCCGATGTGGTCTGGGTGCATGTGCGTGACGATCACGCGCAATACCGGCAGGCCGTCGAGGTGGTTCGCGAACACCTGTTCCCAGGCTGAGCGGGTCGCATTGTTGGCGATGCCGCAATCGACGATGGTCCAGCCGGAGTGCCCGTCCAGCTCGTCGCGCAGCAGCCAGAGGTTGATGTGGTCCAGCGCGAAGGGCAGGCCCATGCGCACCCAGCGCACGCCTGGGGCCACATCAAGCACGGCGCCGGGAGCGGGCAACGTTTCTCCCAACGGATACCCAAGCTGGTGTTCGAGCTGGTTCAAGTTGCTGCTCCTGCTACATCGTGCAAAGTCGGAGTGGGCGCCGTGGATCCGGCTTCGCCGGTCCACTGGGGCCGCCCCCTTGAGGGGGAGCGCCGGAGGCGCTACGGGGGTGGTCTACATTTACGTATACGTCAACTCGACCGATTCTAGGCAGCCATGTCAAACCCTGCTGTCGCGCAAGTTGCAGCCGATGCCCACAAGGCCGCACCCACCTACACCATCAGCGAACTGGCGCGCGAGTTCGACCTCACCACGCGCGCCATCCGCTTCTATGAAGACTGCGGCCTGCTGAGCCCTCAGCGCGAAGGGCCGAACGGGCGCAGCCGCGTCTACACCAACCGCGACCGCACGCGGCTCAAGCTCACGCTGCGCGGCAAGCGGCTGGGCCTGAGCCTCGCCGAGGTGAAGGAGCTGGTGGACATGTACGAATCGCCGCGCGACACGGGGCCGCAGCTGAAGAAATTCCTCGTCGTGCTGGCCGCGCACCGCGAGCAGCTCGAGCAGCAGATGGCCGACCTGCAGGTGACGCTCGACGAAGTGCGTGCTCACGAAAAGGAATCGCGTCGGCTGTTGGCGCTGGCCGAGAACGAGCGCAAGAAAGACGGCCTGAACGGCCGCTGAATCGAAACGAAACCCGACCATTCCGCGCTGGCGCGTCGCGCCCGGCCGGGTTGCCTGCTAGAATTGACGTTTACGTAAACGTCAATTCGAAATGTCGCCAGCCGATCCTGACTTCGAACGCCGCGTGCGCGATTCCTTCGCGCGGCAGCAGGCCATGGGCTCGCTTGGCATTTCGCTCGATGCGGTGGAGCCCGGTCGCGTGGTGCTTGCGATGGCGCATCAGGCTGCGTTTACGCAGCAGCACGGCTTCGTGCATGCCGGCATCGTTTCCACCGCGCTCGATTCGGCCTGCGGCTACGCCGCCTTCAGCCTCATGCCGGCCGATGCCGCGGTGCTGACCATCGAGTTCAAGGTCAACCTGCTGGCGCCGGCACGCGGGCCGCGTTTCCGTTTCGAAGGCCAGGTCGTCAAGCCGGGCCGCACCATCAGCGTGGTGGACGGGCGCGCGCTGCAGTTCGACACTGACGGCAAAGAGAGATTGATCGCGACGATGACGGCCACCGTGATGACCGTGATCGGCCGCGACGATGTGAAACATTGAATGGGTACCGAAGGAGACACACCATGAACCTGCCTGGCCTGAACTTCATGCTCGGCGAAGACGTCGATGCGCTGCGCGACGCGGTGCGCGAGTTCGCACAAGCCGAGATCGCGCCGCGCGCGGCCGCCATTGACGAGACCGATCAGTTCCCGATGGACCTGTGGCGCAAGATGGGCGAGCTCGGCGTGCTGGGCATCACCGTGGCCGAGGAATACGGCGGCGCCAACATGGGTTATCTGGCGCACATGGTGGCCATGGAAGAGATCAGCCGAGCCTCAGCGTCGGTGGGACTTTCCTATGGCGCGCACTCCAACCTGTGCGTCAACCAGATCAAGCGCAACGGCAACGATGCGCAGAAGAAGAAGTACCTGCCCAAGCTCATCAGCGGCGAACACGTGGGGGCACTGGCGATGAGCGAACCGGGCGCCGGGTCTGATGTCATCAGCATGAAGCTGAAGGCCGAAGACAAGGGCGGCTACTACCTGCTCAACGGCAGCAAGATGTGGATCACCAACGGGCCGGACGCCGACACGCTGGTGGTCTACGCCAAGACCGAGCCCGAGCTTGGCGCCCGCGGCGTGACGGCCTTCCTGATCGAAAAGGGAATGAAGGGCTTCTCGATTGCGCAGAAGCTCAGCAAGCTGGGCATGCGCGGCTCGCACACCGGCGAGCTGGTGTTCCAGAACGTCGAGGTGCCGGCCGAGAACATCCTGGGCAACCTCAACGGCGGCGCCAAGGTGCTGATGAGCGGGCTCGACTACGAACGCGCGGTGCTGGCGGCTGGGCCCATCGGCATCATGCAGGCGGTCATGGACAACGTGGTGCCCTACATCCACGACCGCAAGCAGTTCGGTCAGAGCATCGGTGAATTCCAGCTCATCCAGGGCAAGGTGGCCGACATGTACACCGTGCTCCAGGCTGCGCGAGCCTTCTGCTACACGGTGGGCAAGAACCTCGACCAGCTCGGCAGCGAGCACGTGCGCCAGGTGCGCAAGGATTGCGCGAGCGTGATCCTCTGGTGTGCCGAGAAGGCCACGTGGATGGCGGGCGAGGGGATCCAGGTGTTCGGTGGCAATGGCTACATCAACGAATACCCGCTGGGCCGTTTGTGGCGCGACGCGAAGCTCTATGAAATCGGCGCCGGTACCAGCGAGATCCGGCGCATGCTGATCGGCCGTGAACTGTTCGCGGAGACGATGTAACGAGCGAGGCCTTGACACCCCTGCGTAAACTGGCGAAGGCCGCCGCGGCCCTCTGCCACGCGGCCTTTCACACATGACCACCGAGCTCAAAGAACTCTTCGACAACAACCGTGAATGGGCCGCGAGCACCGAATCGCGCGAGCCTGGCTTCTTCACGCGCCTGCTCAAGCAGCAGGCACCGCAGTACCTGTGGATCGGCTGTGCCGACAGCCGCGTGCCGGCCAACGAACTGGTGGGCCTGCTGCCCGGTGAATTGTTCGTGCACCGCAACGTGGCCAACGTGGTGGCGCACTCCGATCTCAATTGCCTGTCGGTGATCCAGTTCGCGATCGACGCGCTGCGCGTCAAGCACATCATCGTGGTGGGCCACTCCAACTGCGGTGGCGTGAGGGCAGCGCTCGAAGACCTGCGCGTCGGCCTGGTGGACAACTGGCTGCGTCACGTGCAAGACGTGCGCAACCGCCACCAGCAATGGCTCGACACCGTGGCGCCGTCGCGTCGCGTCAATGCGTTGTGCGAGCTCAACGTGCTGGAGCAGTCTCTCAACGTGTGCCAGACCACCGTGGTGCAGGACGCCTGGCAGCGCGGGCAGGAAGTGGTAGTGCACGGCTGGGTCTATGGCCTGCACAACGGCTTGCTGAAAGACCTGCGCATGACGGCCTCCAAGCCCGAGGACGTGCCGCACGCTTACGAGCAGGCGCTGGCCGCGCTGCACCGGCGCTATGAAGACACCGTGGACACCGCGCCCGCGCCGTTGCTGGACATCCGCGAGCCCTGACGGCGAGGCGCGCAACCATCATGAAGCCGCAGGCCGCCATGTTCCCGACCCAGCTCACGGACTCGCGCGCCTTCGACATCGCGCGCGCCATGCTGGAAGGTTTCGACCGCCACTACCGGCTGTTTTGCGAGGTGAGCGCTTCGGCCAAGCAGCGCTTCGAGCAGGCCGACTGGCACGGTCAGCAGCGCGCGCAGCGCGAACGCATCGAGTTCTACGACAAGCGTGTGGACGAGGCGGTGGAGCGGTTGGAGCGCGAGTTCGGCGCGAGCCGCGTGCCGATGGACGTTTGGCAGCAGGTCAAGCTGCACTACATCGGCCTGCTCACACGCCACCTGCAGCCCGAACTCGCCGAGACCTTCTTCAACTCGGTCACCACCAAGATCCTGCACCGCAGCTACTTCAACAACGACTTCATCTTCGTGCGCCCGGTGATGTCCACCGAGTACATCGAAAACGAAGAGCCTGCGTCGCTGCCCACCTACCGCGCCTACTACCCCACGCGCGAGACCTTGCGCGAGACCCTGCTGCGCATCGTCAACAACTACCAGCTCGCGCTGGAATTCGAAGACCTGGGCCGCGACATCGACCTCGTGCTCAAGGAACTGCGGCGCGAGTTCGGCGACGTGCGGCTGCGCATCAACTTCCAGGTGCAGGTGCTGAGCTCCTTGTTCTTTCGCAACAAGGGTGCCTACATCGTCGGCAAGATCGTCAACGGCTTTCGCGAGATCCCGTTCGCGCTGCCCATCCTGCACAACTCGCGGCGCCAGCTCTACATCGATGCCGCGCTGTTCGGCGAAGACGACCTGCAGATGCTGTTCAGCTTCGCGCGGGCCTACTTCATGGTCGAGATGGACATCCCGGCAGCGTACGTGCACTTCCTGCGCTCGCTGATGCCGCGCAAGCCGCGTTCGGAGATCTACAACGCCCTGGGCCTGCAGAAGCAGGGCAAGAACATCTTCTACCGCGACTTCCTGTTCCACCTGCGCCACTCGAGCGACAAGTTCCGCATCGCGCCCGGCATCAAAGGCATGGTGATGCTGGTGTTCGACCTGCCGTCGTTCCCCTACGTGTTCAAGGTCATCAAGGACTTCTATCCGCCGCAGAAGGACACCACGCGCGAGCAGATCAAGGGCAAGTACCTCCTGGTGAAGCAGCACGACCGTGTGGGCCGCATGGCCGACACGCTGGAATATTCGAACGTGGCCTTCCCACGCCAGCGCTTCGAGGAAGAGCTGATCGCCGAGTTGAAGCACTTCTGCGGCAGCCTGGTCGAAGAAGACGGCAACGATCTCGTCATCAGGCACTGCTACATCGAGCGGCGCATGATCCCGCTCAACATCTACCTGCAAGACGCTACGCAACAGCAGATCGAGCATGCCGTCGTCGAATACGGCAATGCCATCAAAGACCTCGTGGCCGCCAACATCTTCCCCGGCGACATGCTGTGGAAGAACTTCGGCGTCACGCGCCACGGCAAGGTGGTGTTCTACGACTACGACGAGATCGAATACCTCACCGACGTGAACTTCCGCCGCGTGCCCGAGCCGCGCACCGAAGAGGAAGAACTCTCCGGCGAGGTCTGGTACAGCGTGGGCCCGAAGGATGTGTTCCCTGAAACCTTCGGCCCCTTCCTGCTGGGCCACCCCACGGTGCGCGACGTGTTCATGAAACACCATGCCGACCTGCTGGACCCTGCGTTCTGGCAGAACCATCAAGAACGCATCCGCACCGGCCACGTGCACGACGTTTTCCCCTACGACGCCGAACGCCGCTTCAAGCGGCAGCGGCGTTTGCCAACCGCTGCCGCAGCCACCGCGACGGCAGCCGCCTGAACCGACTGACTTTCGTTAGACCCGTGAAGGAGAGCCTCATGTCTGCCGACCCCATCGTCATCGTTTCCGCTGCCCGGACGCCCATCGGCGGCCTGCTGGGTGATTTCTCGTCGCTCGCCGCCTGGGAACTGGGTGCCGTGGCCATCAAAGCGGCGGTCGAACGCGCCGGCGTGCCGGGCGATGCCGTCGACGAGGTGCTACTGGGCAACTGCCTGATGGCGGGCCAGGGCCAGGCGCCGGCGCGCCAGGCTTTGCGCCGTGCGGGCCTGCCGGATTCAGCTGGCGCCGTGACGCTGTCGAAGATGTGCGGTTCCGGCATGCGCGCGATGATGTTCGCGCACGACATGCTGGCCGCTGGCAGCGCTTCCGTGGTGGTGGCCGGCGGCATGGAGAGCATGACCAATGCGCCGCACCTCATGTTCGCGCGCAAGGGCATCAAGTACGGCGCTTCAGCCGTATACGACCACATGGCGCTCGACGGCCTGGAAGACGCCTACGAGCGCGGCAAGGCCATGGGCGTGTTCGCCGAGAACTGCGTGGCCAAGTACAGCTTCAGCCGCGAGGCGCAAGACGCCTTCGCCATCGCTTCCACAGAACGTGCCCTCAAGGCCAACAGCGACGGCAGCTTCGACTGGGAGATCGCGCCGGTGGCCGTGGCCGGCAAGGGCGGCGACGTGCAGATCACCAAGGACGAGCAACCCTTCAAGGCCAAGCTCGACAAGATCCCGGCGCTCAAGCCGGCGTTCAAGAAAGACGGCTCCATCACTGCCGCCACCTCGTCGAGCATTTCCGACGGCGCCTCGGCGCTGGTGCTGATGCGCCAGACCGATGCCGAAAAGCGCGGCCTGAAGCCGCTGGCGCGCATCGTGGCCCATGCGGTGCATGCACAGGCTCCCGAGTGGTTCACCACCGCGCCGGTGGGTGCCATCGACAAGGTGCTCAAGAAGACCGGCTGGGCCGCCAAGGACGTGGACCTGTGGGAGATCAACGAAGCCTTCGCTGCGGTGGCCATGGCCGCCATGCACGAGCACAAGCTGCCGCACGAGAAGGTCAACATCCATGGCGGCGCGGTCGCTCTGGGCCACCCCATCGGTGCCAGTGGCGCGCGCATCGTCGTCACGCTGCTGGGTGCCTTGCGCAAGCACGGTCTCAAGAAGGGCGTGGCAGCGCTGTGCATCGGCGGCGGTGAAGCCACGGCGATGGCAGTCGAGCTCTTCTGAGCTGAAGCAAGACGCGGAGGCGCTGCTTGAACATCCTCATCATCGGCGCCTCGCGCGGCATCGGCTTCGAGTTCGCGCGCCAGTACCGCGAGGCCGGCGATCGTGTGGTCGCCACCGCGCGCAGCGAAGAAGGCATCGAGAAGCTGCAGGCCATCGGCTGCAAGAGCTTCGCCCTTGATGTAGCAGATACCACAAGCGTGTCTGGCCTGGCCTGGCGCATCGACGGCGAAGCGTTCGATGTCGCCATCGTCAACGCAGGTGTCATCGGGCCGCGCACCACGGGCCTGCAGACGCCCAGCATGGCGGACTTCGACGCCGTGATGCGCACCAACGTGCTCGGCCCCATGCAGGTGATCCCGCAGCTGGCCGACGCCCTGGCACCCGGCGCGAAGCTCGCAGTGCTGTCGTCACGCATGGGCTCGATGGGTTTGCGCACCAGCCCGTCAAGCTGGCTGTACCGCGCGTCCAAGGCAGCGGTGAACTCGGTTCTCAAGGACGTATCGCTGGTGCTGGCCGATCGCGCCATCTGCGTGGCCTTCCACCCCGGTTGGGTGCGCACCGACATGGGCGGTGGGGGCGCCGACCTGCCGGTGGAGCAGAGCGTGGGCGACATGCGGGCCGCGCTGGCAAGACTCTCCCGCGCCGACACCGGACGTTTCTTCAATCACGACGGCCAACCGCTGGACTGGTAGGGCACCGATGACCATCGAGGAAACGAAGGCCTTCTTCGAGGCCTATCGCAATGCGTTCAATCGGCTGGACGGCGATGCGGTAGCCGAGCTTTGGCACACCCCGAGCGGCATGGTGCACACGCGCGACGGCGAGGCGTACGCCACGCTCACGCAATGGACGGACGACAGCCCGATGCGAGCCAACCACCGCGCGCTGTGCGAGCTGTACCGCGGCAGCGACTACCACCGGGCCGACTTCGAGGTCGTGGCGCACACGCCGCTAGGCGCCGACAGTGCGTTTGCCAATCTGCGCTGGACGCTCACTCGCCCCGACGGCTCCGTATTGCAGCGCTTTTGCACGGGCTACAACCTGGCCCGCACACTGCACGGGCCGCGCGTCGTTCTGTGCACTGCCTACCAGGAAAACATCAGCGAACTGAAGCGGCATGCTGAATGAAAGTCATCGCAAGGCGCTGAAGATGGGCTTGAGGGCGACAGCCATGCTGGCGGTGGCTTGCGCGGTTGTTGCGTTGGCCTGGCTGGCGACCAACTTGATCGACATCGAGCCTCGTCCGCGCCCGCCCGAGCTGGCCGTCGCGTCCAAGAGCCTGCCTGACGAGCGCAACGGGTTTTTCGATCTCCTGGGGCTGACCACGGCGCGTGACGCGGCAGAAATGCGGCGCGCAGGCATCGAGGCATGGTCCCGCTTGCAGCACTCGCCTGCAGCGGCGGCTGAAAGCCGACCCGCCCCAGCCATGAGCGGGCCACCCTATGCGTGCCCCGGTGAGCTCCATTGCGCTTCGCATTGGCGTCGGCATGCGGCCGCGCTGGCGACCCAGCTGGAAAGGCATGCCGAACTGGGGCGGCGCTGCGAGATTGCCGCCACGCAGTTCGAGTTCGAGGAGTTGCTGGCAACACCGCCGTCGGTCGCTGCGCCAATGGCGCCTCACGCACTGGGGGCGTCGGCATGCATCGGTTGGTTCAATGCCCGCTCCGTGGTGGCTTGGCACGAGGGCGACGTCGATGCGGCAGTGCGCCTGGTGGCCAATGCTGACAGGATGAGCCGGCAACTGCTGGTCGGCAGCAGGTCGTTGATCGGCCAGGCAATCGCATGGCGTCTGTCGCGCAACACCTGGCAGACGGCCTTTGCACTCGGGGCGACGGACGCGAAGCTGGCCGCACGGCTGCTTGGAGTGCTCAGGCCTCTGGCCCCCGGCGAACTCGACGCAGGACGGTGGATTCCATACGAGGCCGCCTTCCACCATGCAAGCGTGGACGAGATGCTCGACAAATGCCCCACGGGCTCCACGGAAGACGAAGGCGGCTGGCTGTTCGGATGGACATGCCGTTGGCGGCTCGGCATGCTGCGGAACCAGTCGCATGCGGACATCGACCAGGCTTGGCTGAGCTCAAGGCTTGCGGTCGACGGTAGCGGGCAAGTGCTGACGGCGGAACTGGTCAAGGCCAACGAGGCCAGCAAGAGCGAAGGCCTGCTTGATGCCCTGAGCTGGCGGAACACCATCATGCGGATGTCGTTCGACATCGGGCGGGCGATGTATTTGCAGTACTTCGCCCGCGCGGCCGACGTGGAACTGCATCGAGCTGCCCTCTCGCTCGCGTTGGACATGCTGGCGGCCGAGGTGCCGGCGGCCCAGCGCGCCGCGTGGTTGACCAACCGCACATCGGGGACCTCGCTGCACGCACGTTCCACGCTGGAGGGCAACACGCTACGCGTCGTCACCTGGCAGGAAGAACTGCGCGACGACACGCCGGCACGCGACCGCATCCAGATCGAATTGCCGAACTGATCAACCCTCGGCCTGCGCCAGGAAAAGAGGAGTCCGACCATGCTGCTGACCGAAGACCACCGCGCCGTGCAAGACGCCGTGCGCGCCTACGTGCAAGACAACATCGCCCCCAAGGCCGCTGAGTGGGACAAGACCGGCCACTTCCCCGCCGCCGAACTCAAGGGCTTGGCCGGGCTCGGCTGTTACGGCGTGGCTGTACCCGCTGAATGGGACGGCGCGGGGCTGGACTACCTGAGCCTCTCGCTCATCCTCGAAGAGATCGCCGCCGGCGATGGCGCCACGTCCACCGTCGTGAGCGTCAACAACTGTCCGGTGTGCTCCATCCTCATGGCCTGGGCGAGCGATGCGCAGAAGGAGCGCTGGCTCAAGCCCCTGGCGCGCGGCGAGATGCTGGGGGCCTTCTGCCTCACCGAGCCGCACGTGGGCTCCGAAGCTTCGGGCCTCAAGACCAGCGCCGTGCGCGAAGGCGATTGCTACGTGCTCAATGGCGTCAAGCAGTTCATCACCAGCGGCAAGAACGGCGACGTGGCCATCGTGATGGCCGTCACCGACAAGGTGGCCGGCAAGAAGGGCATCAGCGCCTTCATCGTGCCCACGACCACGCCCGGCTACACGGTGGCGCGGCTCGAAGACAAGATGGGCCAGCACGCCAGCGACACGGCGCAGATCCTGTTCGAGAACTGCCGCGTGCCCGCCGAGAACCTCATCGGTGACGAAGGGCAGGGCCTGAAGATCGCGCTCTCGGGCCTCGAAGGCGGGCGCATCGGCATTGCCTCGCAGGCCGTGGGCATGGCGCGTGCGGCCTTCGAGGCGGCGCTGCGCTACAGCCGCGAGCGCGTGGCCTTCGGCCAACCCATCTTCGAGCACCAGGCAGTGCAGTTCCGCCTGGCCGACATGGCCACGCGCATCGAGGCGGCGCGCCAGCTGATCCACCATGCCGCAAGCCTCAAGGACGCTGGCCAACCTTGCTTGAAGGAAGCGGCGATGGCCAAGCTCTACGCCACCGAGATGGCCGAGCGCGTGTGCTCCGATGCGATCCAGATCCACGGTGGCTATGGCTACGTGAGCGACTTCCCGGTCGAGCGCATCTACCGCGACGTGCGGGTGTGCCAGATCTACGAAGGCACCTCCGACGTGCAGCGCATCCTGATCGGGCGCGCGCTGGGCTAGAGCACGCGCCATACACTCGCCGTATGGACACAGCATTGCAGCATCAATTCACGGTACAGCTGCCCTTTGACGAGTTCCGTGTCTGGGCCCGGCACACGGGCGAAGGGATCTTCTTTTCCTCTCGTGCTTGCGAGTGGTTCAGCCTTCAATCTGATGGACTGGGTGTATCGGTCTCGTCCGTTGATGCACCGTGGGTGTTTGAAAGCCCCAATGAGAGGATCGTCGGCACTCGCCTGCGCTTTCGAGTCAGCCGGAGCCCGCGTGCGCTCAAGGACTTGTTCGATCAGTTCTGTCCTCAGCCTGAGTTGCGATTCACGCGCACTCTGGTGAGCGTCGCGCTCCTCGAGCAAGCCGATGGTTCACTGGTATCGCGCTCGCAGGGCAAGCGGCTCGTCATGGGCCTGGAGCGATTCACGGCTGTCACCTTCGACTTCGCGGGTGTCTCCCAGATGCAGCAGGGATTTGCCGACGAGGTGTTCCGCGTGTGGCGCCAATCCCACCCGGACGTCAAGGTCGACGTCGTTCATGCCAACGAAAGCGCGCAGCAGATGTTGGCGCGCGTTGGCTTCACGGGCTGAGCAACTTCCTCGCTGCTGCGCCGCAGCAGCACCGTCGCTACTACCGTCTTTGCCCAAAGCGGGCTGCAGCTTTGCGCTGCGCGCATTGACGAGCGCGGGTTTCCGCCAGATGAACATTGGTTCGCGATGTCTACGATGGGTGACGCACCCGCGGCCCGGTGCGACATCGGTGCCGGGCCGCCAGGTCAGCCAAGCGAAGCCACACCCTAGGAGACGCAATGAGCCAATCGACCTCGCAATCTCCGCGCCGCCGCTTTCTCAAGCGCGCATCCGCCACTGCCGTGGGCGCCGGCGCCATGGCCGCACCCATGGTCTCGAACGCGCAGACCATTTCGCTGCGCTTCCAGAGCACCTGGCCGGCCAAGGACATCTTCCATGAGTACGCCAACGACTTCGCCAAGAAGGTGAACGACATGGCGGGCGGTCGCCTCAAGATCGAAGTGCTGCCTTCCGGCGCGGTGGTGCCGGCCTTTCAGCTGCTGGAGGCGGTGAACAAGGGCACGCTCGACGGCGGCCATGGCGTGGTGGCCTACCACTACGGCAAGAACTCGGCGCTCGCGCTGTGGGGCTCCGGCCCGGCCTTCGGCATGGACCCGAACATGGTGCTGGCCTGGCACTACTACGGCGGCGGCAAGGCGTTGCTCGAAGAGATCTACAAGGCCATCAACATGGACGTCGTGTCGTACCTCTACGGGCCGATGCCCACCCAGCCCTTCGGCTGGTTCAAGAAGCCCATCGCCAAGGCAGCCGACGTGAAGGGCATGAAGTTCCGCACCGTGGGCCTCGCGGTCGACATGTACTCCGCCATGGGTGCCGCGGTGAACCCGCTGCCCGGCGGCGAGATCGTGCCGGCGCTCGACAGGGGCCTCATCGACGGGGCCGAGTTCAACAACGCCTCCAGCGACCGCGTGCTGGGCTTTCCCGACGTGGCCAAGAACTGCATGCTGCAGAGCTTCCACCAGAGCGGCGAGCAGTTCGAGATCCTGTTCAACAAGGCGAAGTACAGCGGCCTGCCCGCGGAGTTGAAGGCCATCATCGACTACGGCGTGCAGGCCGCCAGCGCCGACATGAGCTGGAAGGCCATCGACCGCAACTCCAAGGACTACGACGAGCTCAAGAAGGCCGGCGTGAAGTTCTACAAGACGCCCGATGCCATTTTGAAGGCGCAGCTCGACGCGTGGGACGGCATCATGGCCAAGAAGAGCGGCGAGAACCCGCTGTTCAAGAAGGTGCTCGACTCGCAGAAGGCCTTCGCGCAGCGCGCCAAGCAGTGGCAGAACGACTACATGGTCGACTTCAACATGGCCTACGGCCGCTACTTCGGCCGCGGGGCCAAGAAGGCCGGCTGATCCCCTCCGTCTCGCAGGGCGCCCATCGCGGCGCCCTTGTCGTTTTTCGAGGAGCGCGCATGCAGAAAGTGCTGCTGGCGGTGGACCGGCTCTCCACGTGGGTGGGCAAGGCCTTCGCATGGGCCGTGGTCGGGCTCACGCTGCTGGTCACCTGGGAGGTGTTCTCGCGCTATGCGCTCAACCGCCCGCACGGCTGGGTGCTCGACGCGCAGATCATGCTCTACGGCGCGATGTTCATGACGGCCGGCGCCTACACGCTGGCCAAGAACGGCCACGTGCGAGGCGACGTGCTGTATGGGTTCTTCCGCCCGCGCACGCAGGCGGCCATCGACCTCGCGCTGTACGTGGTGTTCTTCCTGCCCGGCATCGTGGCGCTCACCTGGGCCGGCTGGACTTTCGCGCAGGAGTCGCTGGCCATCCGCGAGCAGACCTTCAACGCCGACCCGCTGCCGCTGTACCCGTTCAAGTTCGTCATTCCGCTGGCCGGCGCAGTGTTGCTGCTGCAGGGGCTGGTGGAGATCGTGCGCTGCGTGATCTGCCTGCGCGATGGTGCCTGGCCCTCGCGTGAAGAAGACGTGGAGGAAGTGGACGTCGACAAGCTCAAGGAGATGGTGCACGTGAAGGACGAGGACATCGCCGCGCTCGACGAGATTGCCACCGCCCGTAAGGAGGGCCGGGCATGAAGCTGCCGTTCACGTTGCGCAAGGAGCTGTGGTTCGGCTTCAGCCTGATGGCCCTCATCGTGGCCGGCGCGGTCTACATGCTCCTCTCGGCGCCGGTCATCACCAACGGGCACATCGGCCTGTTGATGCTGTCGCTCGTGGTGGTGGCCATCATGCTGGGCTTTCCCACCGCCTTCACGCTCATGGGCATGGGCATGCTGTTCACCTGGCTGGCCTACGATCGCGACTGGCACCGCACGCTCGACCTCATGGTCCAGTCGGCCTACAAGGTGATGGCCAACGACGTGCTGATCTCGGTGCCGCTGTTCGTCTTCATGGGCTACCTGGTCGAGCGGGCCAACTTGATCGAAAAGCTGTTCAAGAGCCTGCACCTCGCGCTCGCGCGCGTGCCGGGCTCGCTGGCGGTGGCCACGCTGGTGACCTGCGCGGTGTTCGCCACCGCCACCGGTATCGTCGGCGCGGTGGTCACGCTGATGGGGTTGCTGGCCTTTCCGGCCATGCTGCGCGCGGGCTACAGCATCCCCGTGTCGGCCGGTGCCATCACCGCGGGCGGCTGCCTGGGCATCCTCATTCCGCCTTCGGTGCTGCTCATCGTCTATGGCGCGACCGCCGGCGTATCGGTGGTGCAGCTGTATGCCGGCGCATTCTTTCCGGGGCTCATGCTGGCGGGGCTGTACATCGTCTACGTCGTCATCCTCGCGAAGCTCAAGCCTGCTCTCGCGCCGCCGCTGTCGGCGGCCGAGCGCGCCGTGCCGCTGCCCGAGCCGCTGGTGAAGGCCGGCGCCACCGGCGAGCAGCGTGCCGTGCCGGCGCTGCTGGCGGCGCTCAAGGGTCAACGCAACCACGGCGTTGCCACCGGCTACCTGCTGGGCCAGCTCGGCATCGCGCTGCTGCCGCTGATGGTGTTCGCGCTCGCGTCGTTGTGGGGCTACCACCTCGCCACGCGCGAAGCGCCGGCGGACGAAGCGACCGAGCTCCAGCAAATGGGCGAGGGCGCCGCGCCTGCAGACGGCAGCGCACGCGGCGGCCTGGAGGAGCCCCCAGGCGAAGGAGGCCTCTCCGAGCCTCCTGCCGAAGGCGGCCTGGCCGAGCCGCCGGCAGAGCCGCAGTCGCTCAGCGAGCCGCCCGGGGCCGACGCATCCGAGCCCGAGGGGGCCGCCTCGCAAGCCGCGGCGTCTGGCGCTGCGGCTCCTGCGGTCGGGGCTGCATCGCAACCCACCGGCGAGGCACGTGCCGCGCCGAGCGGCTACTGGGTCGGCTTCGGCATCGGTGCGGCCGCCATGCTGGCGTTCTACCTGCTGCTCAGCTTCACGCGGCTCGAGATCTTCAAGATGCTGCTGGCGAGCTTCTTCCCGCTCGTCATCCTCATCCTCGCGGTGCTGGGTTCCATCGTCTTCGGTCTCGCCACGCCCACCGAGGCGGCCGCGGTGGGCGCCTTCGGCGGCTTCGTGCTTGCGGCGGCCTACCGGCAACTCAACTTCGGCATGGTCAAGGAGTCGGTGTTTCTCACCGCCAAGACTTCAGCGATGGTGTGCTGGCTGTTCGTGGGCTCGGCCATCTTCTCGGCGGCATTCGCCTTGCTCGGCGGGCAGGAGCTGGTGGAGCGCTGGGTGCTGGGCATGAACCTGTCCAAGACGGAGTTCCTGGTGCTCAGCCAGTTCATCATCTTCATCCTCGGCTGGCCGCTGGAATGGACCGAGATCATCGTGATCTTCATGCCCATCTTCATTCCACTGCTCGACAACTTCGGCGTGGATCCGTTGTTCTTCGGCCTGCTCGTCGCGCTGAACCTGCAGACCGCCTTTCTGAGCCCGCCGGTGGCCATGGCCGCGTTCTACCTGAAGGGCGTGAGCCCCCCGCACGTGACGCTGAACCAGATCTTCGGCGGCATGCTGCCTTTCATGGGCATCCAGGTCCTGGCCATCGTGCTGCTGTATCTCTTCCCCGGGATCGGCCTGTGGCTGCCGCAGTTGCTCTACAAGTAGCAAGGTGATCGTGCCGGCGCATACTGCCCGCTTGCGGGAGACCACCAACAACAGGCCCTAGCCATAGCCATGAGCCGAGCCCCTATCGACTTCCATTTCGATTTCTCGTCGCCTTACTCCTACATCGCCTCGGAGTGGATCGAAGCGCTGGCCGCACGCCACGGCCGAACGGTCGAGTGGCACGCCATCCTGCTGGGCGCCACCTTCGCGGCCGCCGAGCTGAAGCCGCCGGTGGCCTACCCCATCAAGCGTGACTACGCACTGCAGGACTTTGCGCGTTCCGCGCGTTTCGAAGGCGTGCCGTTCAAGCAGCCCGAGGAGTTCCCCATTCCCACGCAGAACGCCGCGCGCGTGTACTGGTGGCTGCGTTCGCAAGACGCCGGCCGCGCGATCGCCTGGGCGCGTGCCGGCCTGCGCGCCTACTTCGCCCGCGGCGTGGTGCTGAGCAACCCGACGCAGCTGCGCCAGCTGTGCGCCGACAGCGGCATCGATGCCGACGCAGCCGAGGCCGCCTGGAACGACCCGGCGTGGAAGGCACGTCTCAAGGAAGAGAACGACAGCGCCATCGCCGCCGGCATCTTCGGCGCGCCGTCGTTCGTGGTGGACGGCGAGCTCTTCTGGGGCAACGATCGAAAGCCGCAGATCGAGCGGTGGTTGTCGCAAGGGCCGTTCTGATGCCGTACTCGGCGAGCGGGGCGTCGTGATCACGCTGCTCACCCAGCTGCGCACGCAGGCGCGGGTCAACCGGCTCATCAACCGCCGCCTGCATGCCGCGATGGCACCGCTGTCGGACGCCGAGTTCCACGCGCCGCGCGTGAGCTTCTTTCCGAGCCTCGCCGAGACGATGAACCACGTCCTCCTCGTGGACCGCTACTACCTGGCCGCGCTGCGAGAAGAGGCCGACATGGTGGCGCAGGCCGAATGTTTCGTTCCCGCGGCCACGCTGGCGGAGCTCGCCGAGCGCCAACGCGCATTCGACGAAGAGCTGATCGCCTGCTGCGACGCGTTGACCGAACCTCGCCTTTGCGCCGAGATCGTGATCGACCGCGGCGAGTGGAAACCTCGCGAACAGGTGGCGCACGTGCTCGCGCATCTCTTCATGCACCAGCACCACCACCGCGGGCAGGTGCATGCCATGCTCGCCGGCACGGCGGTCAAACCGCCGCAGCTGGACGAATTCCTGCTGCCCAGCGACGCACGCTTCCGCACGCAAGACGTGGCGCAGCTGGGTTGGAGCGAATCCACGCTGTTTCCCGGGCGAGGCTGAAAACGTCGGTGCCGCATCGGCACCACGTCGGCTTCATGGGGGTGTTGTGCAAACTGCACGGCGGGCTGTATTCGGGCTGTCGCCAGACGGTCGCTCACTAGAATGCCCTGCACCACTCTTGCATTACGAGGAGAGACCCCGATGAAACCCCTGCTTACCGTTCTGGCGGCTGCCTTCGCGGCCCTTTCGTTCAGCGGCTGTGCCGTCTACACCCCTGACGCCGCCGTCGTGGTCGGCAACCCGGGCTCACCCGCTCCCGCGGCCAAGCACTGCCCGCCCGGCCAGGCGAAAAAAGGCAACTGCTGACAACTGATTCAAGGCGGTCGCAAAGGCCGCCTTCAAGCCCGCGTGAATGCGGGTCACTTCCTTCGCCGCGGGGCCAGCTCCTCGCGGATCCCTCTGAGAACCATTCCGGGCGACCCGCCTGGGGTTGTTGTGCCGGCCCGGCGGTCTCGTGCCGGGCGGCAAAACCGGCTACAACATCGACAGGCGTTTCACCCAAGGATCCACCATGAACATCCGACTCCGCGCTTCCGGCTTGTGCCTGATGTGCTGCGCGTTGTCCGCCGCGGCCTCGGCCCAGACCCCTGCCGTGCCCGGCGCTTCCAGCCCCGGTGCCGAAGCGGCCAAAGCCAACGAGGCGGCTGCAGCGGTGGTGGACGCAGCCAAGGCGTCGGAAAGTTGCGAAGACGCGGTGGCCGAGACCATCCGCACCATCCGCGGCCGCGAAGCGCGCGAGATCGAATTCGTGGGCGGCAAACGCACGCTGTCGCCCGGGGAAGGCGACGACACTGCGGTCAAGGGCGCGGGCCGCTATCGCGGTGCGGGCGGCGGTTCTTTCCCGTTCACCTACACCTGCAGCTACAACCCCAGGACCGGCACGGCCTCGGGCGCGATGTTCCGCGAGACCGGTGCACGCCCCACCGCCGTGGCTGAAACCAGGCCCTGGCAGCCCGACCTCACCAACGTGTCGCCCGAAGCCTGCGAAGCCGCTACCGCTGCGGCACTGAAGGACAAGTACCCGCGCGTGGGCCGCATCACCTTCGGTTCCGACACACGCAAGCTGCAACCCGCACCCAATGACCGTATCGGCCTCGAAGGCCAGGGCGCGGTGCAGCGTGCGCCGGGCATGAATGCCGAGCCCTTCAAGTACCGCTGCGAAATCGAGCCACGCAGCGGCAAGGTGGTGCAGGTCACGACGAGCAGCTGAGGCCGCGCCTCAGCCGCCGTTGGCGGCCGAGCGCCTGAATTCGCCAGGCGACACACCCGTCCATTGCCTGAAGGCCCGCGCGAAGCTTTTCTCGTTGCCGAAGCCCACCACCTGCGCGATCTGCTTGATCGGTCGCGCGCTGCGGCGCAACTGGTCCATCGCCTGTTCGCGCCGCACTTCGTCCTTCAGCCGCTGCAGTGACGTGCCTTCGTCGTGCAGCTGCCGGTGCAGCGTGCGCACCGAGACATTGAGCTCGCGCGCCAGGGCGTCAGCGGTACCCATTTCGCCGGGCCGCGTGCGCAGCAGCTCGCGCACGCGTGCAGCCAGCAGCCGGTCGCGGCGGTAGGGCAGCACGATCAACGGCAGGGCGCGCTGCAGCATCGCGTTCAGTGCTCGCTCGTCACGCTTGAGCGGCAGCGCAAGGTATTGCGCGTCGAACGAAAAACCCGCGCGTGGCGCCTCGAAGTACACCGGCCCAGGGAACATCAACGGGTAGGCGCCCTTGTGCGCAGGCGCTTCGAACGGAAAGTTCACTTCGCGCAGCGCGATGCGCGAGTCGATGAACCAGGAAGAAAACCCGTGCACGTTGCGCAGCAGCGTGACGAGGCAGAACTCCCGCGTGGCACCCAGGCGCCGATGCTCGTCGATCGCCAGGGTCGCGGTCTCGCCGCGCACTTGCAGCTGCAGCGTCACGTCGTCGGTGAGCAGCGCATGGTGGCGGCACCAGCGCTTGATTGCGACGCCGAGGTCGGGCGAGGTGATGGACGCGCGGCACAGCATGCCGTAGCTGCCCCAGGGCAGGCGGCGCGAAAACCAGCCCAGCGCCTCGTCGTCGAGCTCGCGCATCGCGGCACCGGAGACGGCTTCCATCTGCTCCGCCGTGATGAGCCCCTCGGGCTGGCGCAGCGCAGATGGCGTGATTTGTGCCTGCGCCAGCGCGGCTGCCGGGTCGCGGCCGTACTTCTCGTAGGCCAGCAAGATAGACCTGACAAAGGCCATCGGCGTGGCGGCCTTGCGGGGTGTGGGTGAAGCCTTGGTGGGCATGTACGGCAGTCTCGCCGTCGCTGGCACGATTTGCAACCACTCTGGCGCGAAATGCGCCAGACCGGCGCCTACCCTTGCCGCGACGCGGCCGCGCGTGACGCACCGGCGCCGCCCCGGTAAATTCATCGGCCAAAGAACAGCCCCAGGAGACGACCCCGATGCCAGCCCTGGCCTCCAAGCTCAACCCGCGCTCCGAAGACTTCAAAGCCAACGCGGCTGCGATGCGGGCGCTGGTGGACGACCTCAACGCGAAGCTGGCGCAGATCGCGCTGGGCGGCGGCGAGGGCCCTCGTGCCAAGCACCTGGCGCGCGGCAAGCTGTTGCCGCGCGACCGCGTGGAAATGCTGCTCGACCCCGGCACGCCTTTCCTCGAGATCGCGCCGCTGGCCGCGCTCGACGTCTACAAGGAAAAGGACGGTTCGGATTCAGCGCCGGGCGCCGGCGTGGTGGTCGGCATCGGCCGCATCAATGGCGTCGAATGCATGATCGTGTGCAACGACGCCACCGTGAAAGGCGGCACCTACTACCCGCTCACGGTGAAGAAGCACCTGCGCGCGCAGGAGATCGCGATGCAGAACCGCCTGCCCTGCATCTACCTGGTCGACTCCGGCGGCGCCAACCTGCCGAACCAGGACGAGGTCTTTCCGGACCGCGACCACTTCGGCCGCATCTTCTACAACCAGGCCAACCTCAGCGCACAAGGCGTGCCGCAGATCGCGGTGGTGATGGGCTCGTGCACCGCGGGCGGCGCCTACGTGCCGGCCATGAGCGACGAGACCATCATCGTCAAGAACCAGGGCACCATCTTTCTCGGCGGCCCTCCGCTGGTGAAGGCCGCCACCGGCGAGGTGGTGAGTGCCGAAGACCTGGGCGGCGGCGACGTGCACACGCGCCTCTCGGGCGTGGCCGACCACCTGGCCGAGAACGACACGCACGCGCTGGCACTGGCGCGCAACGTGGCCGCCACCTTGAACTGGCGCAAGAGCGTGTCGCTGCAGTGCATCGAGCCGCGCGCGCCAAAGTTCGCGGTCGAAGAACTGCATGGCGTCATTCCCACCGACACGCGCAAGCCCTTCGACGTGCGCGAGGTCATCATGCGCATCGTCGATGGCTCGGAGTTCGACGAGTTCAAGGCCCGCTACGGCACCACGCTCGTGTGCGGCTTCGCGCATATCGAAGGCATGCCGGTGGGCATCGTGGCCAACAACGGCATCCTCTTCGCCGAGAGCGCCAACAAGGGCGCGCACTTCATCGAGCTGTGCTGCCAGCGCAAGGTGCCGCTGGTGTTCCTGCAGAACATCACCGGCTTCATGGTGGGCCGCAAGTACGAGAACGAAGGCATCGCGCGCGCCGGCGCCAAGATGGTGACGGCCGTGGCCTGCGCCCAGGTGCCCAAGTTCACGGTGATCATCGGCGGCAGCTTCGGCGCCGGCAACTACGGCATGTGCGGCCGCGCGTACTCGCCGCGCTTCCTGTGGATGTGGCCGAACGCGCGCATCAGCGTGATGGGCGGCGAGCAGGCCGCCAGCGTGCTGGCCACCGTAAAGCGCGACGGCATCGAGGCCAAGGGCGGTGCGTGGAGTGCCGACGAGGAAGAAGCCTTCAAGGCGCCGATCCGACGGCAGTACGAGGAACAGGGGCATCCGTATTACGCGAGCGCCCGGTTGTGGGACGACGGCGTCATCGACCCGGCGGACACGCGGCGGGTGCTGGCGCTGGGCTTGAGCGCGAGCATGAATGCGCCCGTGCCCGACACGAAGTTCGGCGTGTTCCGCATGTGAAGAGGCCGTCATGAGACATCCAGTGTCAACCTGTACTTCCCAGGCCGCCGCGCCGGGCCGCCCCAAGCAAGGCCCGACCCTCTCGGAGGGTCGATCGCCGTATTCGGCGAGCGGGGTGTCGTCATGAGCACGCTTGAAATCCAACGGCAGGGCGCCGTTGCCCGCGTCTTCCTCAACCGCCCTGACGTGCGCAACGCCTTCAACGACGGCGTGATCGCCGAGCTGACGGCCACCTTCCGCGAGCTGGGGCAGGACGCCTCGTTGCATGTCATCGTGCTCGGCGGCCACGGCAAGGCCTTCTGCGCCGGGGCCGACCTGTCGTGGATGAAGGCGATGGCCGGCTACAACTGGGAGCAGAACCGTGCCGATGCGCAGGCACTGGCCGACATGCTGTGGACGATCTACAGCTGCCCGCTGCCGGTGGTGGGGCGCATCCACGGCGACTGTTATGCCGGTGGTGTGGGGCTGGCCTCGGTGTGCGACGTGCTGGTGGCGGCCGAGGGTGTGCACTTCTGCTTGAGTGAA
Organism: uncultured Rivibacter sp.; assembly: GCA_946480925.1. The sequence goes on along the minus strand of CAMLLU010000041.1, from coordinate 21,355 downwards.
GCCAGGCTCGGGCTGTTGCCGGCCACCATCGGCCCCTACGTGATCAAGGCCATGGGTGAGCAGGCGGCGCGGCGCTGGTTCATCACGGCCGAGCGCTTCAGCGCGACGCGTGCCGCGGCGATAGGCTTCGTGCACGAGGTGGTGGCGGCTGATCAGCTCGATGCCAAGGTGGACGAGATCGTCTCAGCCTTGGTGGCCAATGGCCCTCAGGCCGTGAAGGCCTGCAAGCGACTCGTGCAGGACCTTGCTTCGCGCCCCATCGACGACGCGCTGAGAGCTGACACTGCCAAGCGCATCGCCGACATCCGCGCCAGCGACGAAGGCCGGGAGGGCGTGCGTTCCTTCCTTGAAAAGCGCAGCCCCGGCTGGCTGCCGCCTTCGGAGTGAGGCGATGCAGGAGCTCGACACCACCAGCCTCGTCGCACTGGCCGCCGCGCTCGGCTGGGCCAGCGGCCTGCGCCTCTATGCGGTGCTGTTGATCACCGGGCTCGTGGGTTATGCCGGCTGGGTGCAGTTGCCCAGCGGCCTGCAGGCGCTGCAGCACCCGCTGTTCCTCGCGGCCAGCGGCTCCATGCTGTTCGTCGAGTTCTTTGCCGACAAGATCCCGGGGCTCGATTCGCTGTGGGACTTGCTGCACACGGTGATCCGCATTCCCGCAGGTGCCGCGCTCGCCGCGGCCGTGTTCGGTGGCGACAACGCGACCTGGGCGGCCATCGCCGCGCTGCTGGGCGGCGGGCTAGCGGCGACCAGCCACGTGGCCAAGGCCACCACGCGTGCGGCCATCAACACCTCGCCGGAGCCGTTCTCGAACATCGGCATGTCCTTGCTGGGTGACCTGGCCGTGCCGGGCGCGATGTGGCTGGCCTTCACGCACCCTGCGGCCTTCCTCGTGTTCCTGGTGGTGGCCGTCATCGCGATGGTCACGTTGGTCTGGGTGCTGGCGAAATTCCTCAAGCTGGTGGTGGGCAGGCTTCGCATGCTGTTCGGCACGGCATCCGCCTGATGACGGAGACATAGACCCATGTTCAAGAAGATCCTGATTGCCAACCGAGGCGACAACCGGAGCGCAGCGCAGGTTGTGGCGAAGGCTCACGTGGGCGGAGCCCACGTGATGCCGCAGCCAAATTGCATGGCTCGCATAGCGAGCGGCGATTGAGCCGAGGGCACCATGTTCAAAAAGATCCTGATTGCCAACCGAGGCGAAATCGCCTGCCGCGTGGCGGCCACCGCACGCCGTCTCGGCATCCGCACCGTGGCCGTGTACTCTGAAGCCGATGTGCACGCCAAGCATGTGCAGTCCTGCGACGAGGCCGTGCTGATCGGCGGCCCGGCCCCGCGCGAGAGCTACCTGCGCGCCGACCGCATCCTCGAAGCAGCCAAGGCCACGGGTGCCGAGGCGGTGCACCCCGGCTACGGCTTCCTGAGCGAAAACGAAGACTTCGCCGAGGCCTGCGCGCAGGCGGGCATCGCCTTCATCGGCCCGCCGCCTTCGGCCATCCGCGCGATGGGGCTGAAGGCCGAATCGAAACGGCTCATGCAAGAGGCGCGCGTGCCGCTGGTGCCGGGCTATCACGGCGCCGACCAGGACCCCGAGCTGCTGCAGCGCGAGGCTGACCGCATCGGCTACCCGGTGCTCATCAAGGCCAGTGCGGGCGGCGGCGGCAAGGGCATGCGCGCGGTCGAGAAGGCTGAAGACTTTGCGGCGGCGCTGGCCTCCTGCCAGCGCGAGGCCATCAACAGCTTCGGCGACGACGCGGTGCTCATCGAGCGCTATGTGCAGCGGCCGCGGCACATCGAGATCCAGGTGTTCTTCGACACGCACGGAAACGGCGTCTACCTCTTCGAGCGCGACTGCTCGGTGCAGCGGCGCCACCAGAAGGTGCTCGAGGAAGCGCCTGCCCCGGGCATGACACCCGAGCGCCGGCGCGAGATGGGCGAAGCCGCGGTGGCCGCCGCGCGTGCCGTCGGCTACGTGGGCGCCGGCACTGTGGAGTTCATCGTTGAGCAGGGCGGCCCGAGTGCCGCGCCGGGCACTCCCAGGCAAGCGAGCGCCCCGAGCCAGGGGGTTGGCAGTTTCTATTTCATGGAGATGAACACGCGCCTGCAGGTCGAGCATCCGGTCACCGAAGCGATCACCGGGCAAGACCTGGTGGAGTGGCAGCTGCGGGTGGCCGCCGGCGAGCCGCTGCCGCTGAAGCAGGACGAGCTCAAGATCCATGGCCACGCGATCGAGGCGCGCATCTGCGCCGAAAACCCGGAAGCCAACTTCCTGCCGGCCACCGGCACGTTGAACGTGGCGCGCTGGCCCGCGCACGTGAGCTTCCGGCGCAATGTCGATGCCGAGCCCTTCCACGAGCCGGCACCGGTGCGCATCGACTCGGGGTTCGGTGAAGGCGACGACATCTCGCCGTACTACGACTCGATGATCGCCAAGCTCATCGTCTGGGGCGAAAGCCGTGAACAGGCGCTGCAGCGGCTCGACCAGGCGCTCGCGCAGACGCACATCGTCGGCCTTCAGACCAACGTGGCCTTCCTGCGGCGCGCGGCGGCCAGCCGCTCGTTCGCCACGGCCGATCTCGACACGGCCCTCATCGAACGTGAACGGGCCGTGCTGTTCGGCCAGCCCCCCCTGGCGCTGCCCTGCGCTGCGGCTGGTGCCGTGGCGTACACACTGGATCTCGAGCGCCGCAGTGAAACGGCCGACCCATGGTCGCGCACCGACGGCTGGCGCATCCATGGCGGTGCGACGCGCCGCTTCGACATCGAATGCCAGGGCGCGCACCACGCGGTGGTGCTGGAGCGTCACCACGACGGCAGCATGACCCTCGGCGTGGGCGGCGGCGAACGCCAGCGCTTCGATGCCCATGCGCGCGGCGGCGACCAGCACGACGTCGTACTGGGTTCACAGCGCTGGCTGCTGAGCGTCTATGCCCTGGGCGAAAGCGTTTCGGTGTTCGCGCCCGAAGGTTCGGCCACCGTCACCGAAGTCGACGTGCTGGCGCATGCGGGTGAAAGCGGCGACGCCGGGCGCCTGACCGCGCCGATGCCGGGCAAGGTGATCGCGCTGCTGGTGAAGGCTGGCGAGGCGGTCAAGCGCGGCCAGCCGCTGGCGGTGATGGAGGCGATGAAGATGGAGCACACGCTCGCCGCGCCCGCCGACGGCGTGGTGAAGGAACTGCGCTATGGCGTGGGCGACCAGGTGGCCGAGGGCGATGCACTGCTGGACTTCGAGGCCGCGACGGCCGCGGCCTGATGGTGCTTGCCGCCGTGCCGCGTCAGCCGAACCAGCGGCGTGCTTCGTGATACCAGCGGGTCGCGCCACCGTGCACCTTGGCAGCGGCGGCTGGTGGCAGGGGCTCCAGGGCGGCGGGGCGTGTGAGGCCGAAACCGGTGGTGTTTTGTGCCCAGGTGGCGTCTTGTGGCGCTGGGTGCCCATGTCCGTGCGTGGCGGCAGGTGCCTGCCGGGGTGGCACGGGCTCGAAGCGCGGCGCCGCTTCGAACTGGTCGGCCAGCGCACAGAGCTCGGGGTCGCGCGAGCCGCGGCACACGTGCAGCACTTCGGCGGCGTAAGCGGTGTCCTTCAGCATCGCGCCCACGTCGAGGCCCTCGCCGAGGTAACGTCTCACGGCGAAGTGCAGCTTGGTGGCAATGCGAAGGCGGTTGGCGGCTTGGTCCACGGCGGGTCCCCTCTCTCTCGAACGCAGGGATCTTCGGTGGGCAGGGGGCCTGCTTCCATCCCCATTCGAGGGGGTAAAAGAGGGGGGCGACACCCCCTTTGGTGGTGCTGCTAGTGTGCTGTCCACAAGTTTGGGGAAACGGCGAACGCAGAGGCGGGACGGCCGCTGTGCCGCAACTCTGCATGAATGACTGTTCAATGAGGTGAATCCATGGCTTCACTGCCCAGCCGGGTGACCATCGTCGACGTGGGTCCGCGAGACGGCCTGCAGAACGAGAAGCAGCCCGTCGACACGGCCCACAAGGTGGAACTCGTGCACCGCCTGCAGGCCGCCGGCCTGCGCGAGATCGAGGTCACGAGCTACGTGAGTCCCAAGTGGGTGCCGCAGATGGCCGACAACGCCGCGGTGATGGCTGGCATCACGCGCCAGCCGGGCGTTCGTTACTCGGCGCTCACGCCGAACATGAAAGGCTATGAAGCGGCGGTGGCTGCCAAGCCCGACGAGATCGTCGTGTTCGGTGCGGCCAGCGAAGCCTTCAGCCAGCGCAACATCAATTGCTCGATCGCCGAATCGATCGAGCGTTTTGCGTCGGTGGTCGAAGTCGCCCGTGCCGCGGGCATCAAGGTGCGTGGTGCCATTTCGTGTGCTGTAGGCTGCCCGTACGAGGGCGACGTCCACCCCGACCGCGTGGAGCTGGTCGCGCGGCTGATGAAGGAGATCGGCGTGCAGCACGTGGGCGTGGCCGACACCATCGGCGTGGGCACGCCTCGCCGCGTGCAGGCCGCCATGGAACGAGCGCTGCGCCACTACCCGCTGGCCGAGGTGAGCGGGCATTTCCACGACACCTATGGCCAGGCGGTGGGCAACGTCTACGCCTGTCTCGAAATGGGCGTGGCCACCTTCGACGCCAGCGTGGCGGGTCTCGGCGGCTGCCCGTATGCCAAGGGCGCCACCGGCAACGTGGCCACCGAAGACGTGGTGTTCCTGATGCACGGCCTGGGCATCGAGACGGGCATCGATCTCGACAAGCTCGTCGATGCGGGCAAGTTCATTTCCGACGTGCTGGGCCGCAAGCCGGTCTCGCGCGTGGCCAATGCGGTGCTGGCCAAGCGGCCGGCGGCTGCTTCCGAGGTGCAGGCATGACGATGAACGAGACGATGATCAACCGCCCCGAGGGCTTCGTGCGTGTGTCGCGCACCCTGGCCGATCTGGGGCACCCGCACGAGCCGGTGTATTTGGAGGTGTCCGCCCGCACCTGCCAGGAAGCGGCCGATGCGCTGGGCGTGGCCGTGGGGCAGATCGCCAAGAGCGTGATCTTCCGCCGCAAGAGCGACGACGCGGCGGTGCTGGTGGTGGCCTCGGGTGACAAGCGCGTGGACGAGAAGAAGGTGTCCGCCCTCGTGGGTGGTGCACTGGGCCGCGCCGACCCCGAGTTCGTGAAGACGCGCACCGGCTTCACCATCGGCGGCGTGTCGCCGGTGGCGCATGCCACGCCGCCGGTCACGCTGATCGATCGCGAGCTGTTCCGCTTCAGCGAGGTGTGGGCCGCGGCGGGGCACCCCAACGGCGTGTTCAAGGCCGCGCCGGCCGACCTCGAACGGCTGACCGGCGCCGCGGCCGCCGACGTGGTCACTGAATGAGCTCGCCGGTGCCGTCGCCCTGCGTCAACGTGTGCCGCATGAACGCGACCACCGGCTGGTGCGAAGGCTGCCTGCGCACGATCGACGAGATCGCGGCCTGGTCCACGATGAGCGATGAAGACAAGCTCGCCGTGTGGGCGCGACTCGATGAACGGCGCGAACGCGCCATGCCGCCACAGGCCGCAGGCCAGCCCCGCACATGACGCCCATCACCTTCTACTTCGACACCGTTTCGCCGTACGCCTACCTGGCCTTCGAGCGCCTGCCACAGGCGCTGGCCGGGCACTCGTATGTGGTGGAGTACCGGCCCGTGCTGTTTGCCGGGCTCTTGAAGCACTGGGGCCAGCTGGGGCCGGCCGAGATCGCGCCGAAGCGCGAGTGGACCTACCGCCAGATCGCCTGGCTGGCCCACCACCATGGCGTGCCTTTGCAGGTGCCGCCGGTGCACCCCTTCAACCCCTTGCCGCTGCTGCGCCTGCTGCTGGCCACCGCGGCCGATGGCCAGCCCAACCGGCTGGCCTGCGAGACGGTGTTGCGCCATGTCTGGCGCGGCGGTGCAGACCCCACCGATGCACAGCGCCTCGAGGCGCTTGTCCAGCATCTGCAACCGGTGCGCGACCCGCAGGGTGACGAAGTGAAGCGGCAGTTGCGCAGCAACACCGAGGCCGCCATCGCCGCCGGCGTGTTCGGCGTACCGACCTTCGAGCTGCCCGACGGCAAGCGCTTCTGGGGACAGGACTCCCTCGAGATGCTGGCCGCCTGCCTGGCAGGTGAGGCATGGTTCACGAAGCATTGGCATGACGCCGTCGCCGTGGCTCCGGGCGTGCGTCGAGACAAACCCTAGCTTTCGTTGCAGTTCTCGCAATGAGAAACGCAAACCTAGGGTTCCCCCTAGGTTTGTCAGCCACTGTTGGCTTCGTGTCAGAGAAGGGTCAGAGCTGGCGCCGACTATGTGACGGCGGGCCACTGTCGTGGCCTCTCATTCCGAGGAGACCTCACATGTCCACAACCACCCTTGCATCGGCCGGCGGCAAAGCCGCGCCGATGACGGCAGAGGAGAAGAAAGTCATCTTCGCCTCCAGCCTGGGCACCGTTTTCGAGTGGTACGACTTCTACCTGTACGGGTCGCTCGCGGCCATCATCGCCAAGCAGTTCTTCAGCGCGCTCGACCCGAGCGCCGCATTCATCTTCGCGCTGCTCGCGTTCGCCGCCGGCTTCATCGTGCGCCCCTTCGGCGCGCTGGTCTTCGGCCGCCTGGGCGACATGATCGGCCGCAAGTACACCTTCCTGGTCACCATCCTGATCATGGGCCTGTCGACCTTCATCGTCGGCGTGCTGCCCGCCTATGCCTCCATCGGCGTGGCCGCTCCGGTCATCCTGATCGGCCTGCGCATCCTGCAGGGCCTGGCGCTCGGCGGTGAATACGGCGGTGCCGCCACCTACGTGGCCGAGCACGCCCCGCACGGCAAGCGCGGCGCCTACACCTCGTGGATCCAGACCACCGCGACGCTGGGCCTGTTCCTGTCGCTGATGGTGATCCTGGGCACGCGCACGGCGCTCGGCGAAGAAGCCTTCGCCGACTGGGGCTGGCGCATCCCGTTCATCGTGTCGATCCTGCTGCTGGCCGTTTCGGTGTGGATCCGCCTGTCGATGAACGAATCGCCCGCCTTCCAGAAGATGAAGTCCGAAGGCAAGACCTCCAAGGCGCCGCTGACGGAATCCTTCGGCCAATGGAAGAACCTGAAGATCGTGATCCTCGCGCTGCTGGGCCTCGTGGCCGGCCAGGCAGTGGTGTGGTATTCGGGCCAGTTCTACGCGCTCTTCTTCCTGCAGAACGTGCTGAAGGTCGACCCGGCCACCGCGAACATCCTGGTCGCGCTGTCGCTGCTGATCGCCACGCCGTTCTTCGTGGTGTTCGGCACGCTCTCTGACAAGATCGGCCGCAAGCCCATCATCCTGGCCGGCCTGCTGCTGGCCGCGCTGACCTACTTCCCGCTGTTCAAGGCACTCACCGAAGCCGCCAACCCCGACCTCGCCAAGGCCCAGGCCAGCGTGCCCATCGTGGTGACGGCCGACCCCGCGCAGTGCTCCTTCCAGGGCAACCCGGTGGGTCGCGACGTCGACTTCTTCACCTCGTGCGACATCGTGAAGCGCACGCTGGCGCAGGCTTCGGCCAGCTACAGCAGCGTGGCGGCCGTCCCCGGCACCGTGGCCAGCGTGAAGATCGGCGACAAGGAGCTCGTGGCCCTCAACGCCACCCGCGCCGCCGGCGGTCACAAGTTCGAGAAGGAAAGCGCCGACGCAATCGCAGCCTTCAAGAAGGAAGTCGCCGCCACGATGAAGGCCTCAGGCTACCCGGCCAAGGCAGACCCCGCCAAGATCAACAAGCCGCTGGTGGTGGCCATCCTCACCATCCTGGTGATCTACGTGACCATGGTCTACGGCCCGATCGCGGCCGCCCTGGTGGAGCTGTTCCCGACCCGCATCCGCTACACCTCGATGAGCCTGCCGTACCACATCGGCAACGGCTGGTTCGGCGGCCTGATGCCCACGATCGCCTTCGCCATGGTGGCCAGCAACGGCAACATGTACCACGGCCTGTGGTACCCCATCGTCATCGCCGCGGCCACCTTCGTGATCGGCCTGCTGTTCGTGCGCGAGACGAAGGACGTGGACATCTACAAGCACGACTGACCTGAAAACCAAGAGAAAGGAACACCGACCATGTGGAAGATCCTTGTCGCATTCGTCGTCTTCGCCGGACTTGCGATGTTTGTATTGATGAAGAGCGGCGGCGACATCGACATGGGCGGTGAGAAGCACGGCATCGAAGCCGGGCATGTCCCGGATGCTGCAGCTTCGGCTGCTTCGAAGTAGCGAGACACCTCATCCAGGCTGGGCCTGAACGTGGGGCGGCGGTGGAAGCACTGCCGCCCCATTTGTCTTTGGCGTGCAGCAATGCCCACTTTGGAGGGAGTGAGCGAGACGAATGCCTTGGCTATGCTGCGGCGCCAGCCTGGCGGCTGGAAAATGCCGCGCCGCGTACGAGGACGCGTTTTGATTGATCAATAGGGGGCGCTGTGAGGGCAGCTTGTGTGCGGTGGGTGAAGTGGGGTTGTGCAGCCTTGTTGGCCGCTGCCGCAGCGGTGGCATCTGCAAACGATGCGCCACCGCCGATCGAACATTTCACCAAGTGGTCCGAGATCGACGACGTGGTGGTGTCACCCTCGGGCAAGCGGCTGGCGATGCTGGTTTCCGGCTCCAACGGACGACACCGGCTTGCCGTCATTGATCTCGATCTCCTCGGCATTCCACGCCTCGCCGCAGGGTTCAGCGATGCCGACATCACCGACGTGTCTTGGGTCAATGACGATCGGCTGGTGTTCGAGGCAGCACACCTGCAGTCTGGTTACTTCATCAACGAAGGTGACGCTGGCACGTTCGCGGTGAACCACGATGGTTCAGAACAACGAACGCTGACTGCTGCGCGGCATTCGACAAGTTATGCGGACTCGGCGATCGAGTCGAGGATCCTGCCGCTCGGCTGGCGTGTGAGATCCCCTGTGGGTGACGGCAGCAATGATGTCTTCGTCTACAAACTTGTCCGTGACAACAAAGGCGAGACGAAAGAGATGGCACTAGGGCGGCTGGACAGCATGACGCGCAGGTTGCGGATGCTGAGCCATGACATGCCCGAGGGCACGGATCAATGGGTGCTCGATGCGAACAACGATCCTCGTTTCCTGAGCGCCTACCACGGCGGTCGGCGCTACGTGTACTGGCGGGCTGGTGCCGACGGTGCCTGGGAACAGATGGTGGAGTTCGATGATGTGGATCGCAAGGGCGGCTTCACCCCTTGGCTCATCGACCGCGATGGGCAGCCGTTGGTGCTTGCCGCCTGGCGCGGCGTGCAGGCAATCCATAAATTCGATCCCGTCGGAAAGCGGGTCGATCCTGAGCCGTTGATCAGCGTTGCAGGATTCGACCTCCGCCCAGCTCCCGTGATCGACAGCCGCAGCAAGCGGCTGGTGGGTGTGCGCTTCATGGCACACCGTCCGATGACCTATTGGTTCGACACAGAGTTGAATCGCATTCAGAAGGGCGTCGATGCGGCTTTGCCCGGGCGATACAACCGCTTGTATTGCGGGCAGTGTGAAAGCTCGCCTTACATCGTCGTCCAGTCCAGCTCCGACCGGCAACCAGGGGAGTACTTCCTGTACGACCGGGCCAAGCACTCGTTGCAGCGCATTGGGGCTGCACGGCCCTGGATTGATGAGACCAAGCAAGGCCAACGCACCTTCCACCGCCTGAAGGCGCGTGACGGGCTGCAGGTCCCCGTCTATGTGACCCACCCGCCAGGAGCGATGCCTGACAAGCCACTGCCTGCTGTGGTGCTGGTGCATGGAGGGCCCAATGTGCGAGGCAGCAATCTCGAATGGAAAGCCGATGCGCAGTTTCTTGCCTCACGTGGCTATCGGGTGCTGGAACCGGAGTTCCGCGGCAGCAAGGGCTATGGGTGGCAGCACTACCAGGCGGGTTGGAAGCAGTGGGGGCGTGCCATGCAGGACGACTTGGCAGACACGGTGAAGTGGGCCGCCGACCAGGGGCTGGTGGACGCGAAGCGGGTTTGCATCATGGGCAGCAGCTACGGCGGTTACGCCGCACTGATGGGGCCGATCATTCACCCGGGCACCTACCGTTGTGCGGTGAGCCATGCAGGTGTCACCGACATCGAACTGCTGTACGACATTCACTGGAGCGATCTTTCCGACGATGCACGTCGCTACGGCATGCCCCGTCTCATCGGTGATCCCAAGACGGAGGCTGACCGCCTGGCCGCCGCTTCGCCGCTCAAGCGTGTTGCGGAGATCAAGGTGCCGGTGCTGCTTGCGCACGGCTTGGACGATCAACGCGTGCCCATCGAGCATGCACGTGAGTTCATCAGTGCCGCCAGAAGGGCCGGTGTCTCGATCGAGGACGTCACCTACCCGAAGGAAGGGCATGGCTTCCTGAACCCGGCGAACAGAACCGACTATTTCGGCAGGGTCGAGCGTTTTCTCGAGAAGTCTCTGCGTTCACCGAACTGACCCCGGCTTCCCTGGCGCAGAAGGGGGCACACGCCAAACTGGCATCATCACGCGATGCCCCCCCAGCTTGGCACCTCTTTGCACCAGAGCGCCAACCCCGCGCTGCCAAAAGACGCCGACAGCGTGCTGCAGCTCGCGGCGCGCTCGATGTTCCAGCTCTTCGCCGACACGGCCGAGGGCATGATGCTGGTCGACCGCGAGGGCAAGGTGGTGTGGATCAGCGACGGCTACAAGCAGTTCCTGCCGGCGCTGGGCTTCGAGCGTGAGAGCGACTTCGTGGGCCATTCGGTCGAGGAGGTGGTGCCCAACACGCTGATGCGCGAGGTCATCGCCACCGGCAAGCCCATCCTGGTGGACCTGCTCACCAACAAGGCGGGCACCTTCCTCGTGAGCCGCATTCCGCTGCGCGACGACCATGGCGACGTGATCGGCGCGCTGGGCATGGTGCTGATGGCCCACCCGGAAAGCACGATGCAGCCGCTGATGAAGAAGTTCTCGCGGCTGCAGCGCGAGCTCGACGAAACGCGCAAGCAGCTGGCCGAGCAGCGCCGGCCCAAGTACACGATCGCGAGCTTCATCGGTGCGAGCCCTGCCGCGCTCGAGGTGAAGCGACAGGCGCGCCGCGTGGCACAGACCGACAGCACCGTGCTGCTGCTGGGTGAAACGGGCACAGGCAAGGAGCTGCTGGCGCACGCCATCCATGCGGCTTCACCCCGTGCGGCGCGGCCTTTCGTCACGGTGAACATCGCGGCGGTGCCGGAAACACTGCTCGAAGCCGAGTTCTTCGGCGTGGCCCCCGGGGCCTACACGGGGGCGGACCGCAAGGGCCGCGACGGCAAGTTCAAGCTGGCCGATGGCGGCACGCTGTTCCTCGACGAGATCGGCGACATGCCGCCGGCCCTGCAGGCCAAGCTGTTGCGCGCGTTGCAGGAGCAGGAGGTCGAGCCCTTGGGTTCGAACCAGGTGGTGAAGGTGGACGTGCGCGTGATCGCGGCCACCAGCCGCGACCTGCCGAAGCTGGTGGCCGAAGGCAGTTTTCGCGAAGACCTGTACTACCGGCTCAACGTGGTGCCCATTCGCCTGCCGGCGTTGCGCGACCGCCTGGCCGACCTGGAAGCGCTGGCCGAGGTACTGCTCGACGACATCTCGCGGCGCAGCGGGCTGGCGCATCGTGAGCTCTCGGCCGAGGCCTTCGAGGCGCTGCGGCGCCACCCGTGGCGCGGCAACATCCGCGAGCTGCGCAACGTGCTCGAGCAGGTGAGCATGATGAGCGACGACCTGCGGCTGACACCGCGGCACTTTGCCGGCGTGCTGCCGGAACTCGCGATGCAAGCGGCCGCGTCCGCCGACACGAGGGACCAGCCGTCGTCGCAGGCGGCCGCCGAGGCGCGCACGACTCCCGCGACGCAACCCCTGCGGTCTTTGCCTGACCAAGTGGCCGAGTTGGAACGTGCTGCCATCCGCGCGGCGCTGCAGGCCACCGGCGGCAACCGCCTCGCCACGGCGCGGCTGCTGAAGATTTCGCGGGCAGCGCTGTACGACAAGCTGGCGCGCTGGCCTGAACTGACTGTCTGACTTTCAGGCAGCCATCGCCTGAATTCCAGGCAGATGTTGTCTGATTTTCAGGCGAGCGATAGGCTGCTCGTGAACACCTCCACAGGTTGAGCTCGTCAAAGCCCTCCCGGCAAAGCGGTTCAGGCTAGGGTTTGCACTGGGATGGTGCGCAAAGGCACGGCCCTTGCAAAGCGGCAAGACACACCTGCCACACGAAGCGGGTGAGCCACAAAGGAGACAGTCGCATGAATCGCTTGTTCAAGGCGGTGGCCACGGCCATGGCCTTCACGGCGGCAGCCAGTGTGCTGGCCCCCTCCACCGCCTGGGCCCAGGCCAAGGAAATCCGCATCGCCCACGTCTACAGCAAGACCGGCACGTTCGAGGCTTACGGCAAGCAGACGCAGACCGGCCTGATGCTGGGCCTCGACTACGCGACCGGCGGCACGATGACGGTGGGCGGCAAGAAACTCGTCGTCATCGAGAAAGACGATCAAGGCAAGCCCGACGTCGGCAAGTCGCTGCTGCAGGCCGCCTATGCGGACGACAAGGCCGACATCGCGGTGGGCACCAGTTCTTCAGGCGTGGCGCTGGCCATGCTGCCGGTGGCCGAAGAGAACAAGAAGATCCTGCTGGTGGAGCCGGCGGTGGCCGATGCGATTACCGGCGACAAGTGGAACAAGTACGTGTTCCGCACCGGCCGCAACAGCTCGCAGGACGCCATCTCCAACGCCGTGGCGCTCGACCAGCCCAACGTGAGCATCGCCACGCTGGCGCAGGACTACGCCTTCGGCCGCGACGGCGTGAAGGCCTTCAAGGAATCCATCAAGAAGGCCAAGGTCGTGCACGAGGAATACCTGCCGACCAACACCACCGACTTCACCGCCGGCGCCCAGCGCCTCATCGACGCGCTGAAGGACAAGCCGGGGCGCAAGGTCATCTGGATCCTCTGGGCCGGCGCAGGCAACCCGTTCAAGATCGCCGACCTCGACCTGAAGCGCCACGGCATCGAGATCGCCACCGGCGGCAACATCCTGCCGGTGATGGCGAACTACAAGCAGTTCCCCGGCATGGAAGGCGCCACCTACTACTACTTCGCCATTCCCAAGAACCCGGCCAACAACTGGCTCGTCACCGAGCACTACAAGCGCTTCCAGTCGCCGCCGGACTTCTTCACCGCCGGTGGCATGTCGGCCGGTATGGCCCTCGTCGAGGCGCTGAAGAAGACGAATGGCGACACCGCCACCAACAAGCTCATCAGCACCATGGAGGGCATGAGCTTCGACACGCCCAAGGGCAGGATGACCTTCCGCAAGGAAGACCACCAGGCCCTGCAGTCGATGTACCACTTCAAGATCAAGGTGGACCCGGCCTTCCCGTGGGGCGTGCCTGAGCTGGTGCGCGAGATCAAGGCAGAAGAGATGGCTGTGCCCGTCCGAAACAAGCGCTGAACGCGCGGTTGCGGTCGTCACGGCGTACCGCCCGTTCTGCTCCCGGGCCCCTTCGGGAGGGGCTCCAGCATGAATCTGGAATGGAGGTTCTCCATGTTCCGAAGGTTCGTTGTTCTGGCAGGGCTTGCATTCGCGCTGCCTTCCTTGCACGACGTGCAGGCAGCCGTGTCGCTGCCGCAGCTCAACATCGACAAGTCGAAGATCAGCGTCTCGGGCTTGTCGTCGGGCGGCTTCATGGCCAACCAGCTGGGCATTGCGCACTCGTCCACCTTCATGGGCGTGGGCGTGTTCGCGGGCGGGCCCTACATGTGCGCGGGGCACAGCAACTACACCGCGTGCATGTACAACGCCAGCATCAGCGCGAGCATGCTGAACACGATGCAGGCCGACATCAACAACTGGAGCGGCACGGCCATCGACAGCAAGGCCCACATCGCCAACCAGAAGGTCTACCTGTTCGTCGGCACGGCCGACTACACCGTCGGCCCCAACCCGATGAACGGGCTGCAGACGCAGTACGCCAACAACGGCGTTCCGGCTGCGAACCTGCAGTACGTCACGCAGTCGGGCACGGCGCACGTGTTCCCTACCGACTTCGACGGAACCGGCAACAACAGCTGCGGCAGCAGCGCGTCGCCCTACATCGCCAACTGCAGCTACGACGGTGCGAAGGCCGTGCTGAGCAAGATCTACGGCACGCTCAACGCACGCAACAACGCGCCAGCCGCGAGCAACTACATCGAGTTCGATCAGGCGCCGTTCATCAACGGCAACCCCGGCATGTCGGCCACCGGCTGGGTGTACGTGCCGGCCAGCTGCACCGGCGGCACGCAATGCAAGCTGCACGTGGCCTTGCACGGCTGCAAGCAGAACTACGCGACCATCGGCGACAAGTTCATCAAGAACACCGGCTACACGCGCTGGGCCGACACCAACAGCATCGTCGTGCTGTTTCCGCAGGCCCGCGTGGACAACACGAGCCGGGCCACCACGGCCAGCGGCTCGCTTTCCAACCCCAACGGCTGCTGGGACTGGATCGGCTGGTACGGCAACAACTTCGCGCAGAAGGCGGGCACGCAGGTGGCGGCCATCAAGGCCATGGTCGACCAGCTCGCTTCGGGCTCCGGTGGTGGCGGTGGTGATGCGCTGCCGCCGCCCACCGGCGTGGCCACGTCCAACGCCACGAGCAGCAGCATGCAAGTCAGCTGGGCCGCGGTGAGCGGCGCGGCCGGCTACAACGTGTACCGCGGCGGCAGCAAGGTCAACGGCTCGCTCGTCGCCGGCACCAGCTACACAGACACCGGCCTGGCATCCGGCACCACCTACAGCTGGACGGTGAGCACGGTGGACGGCAACGGCGTCGAAGGCGCGCAGTCGCAGCCCGCCAGCGGCACCACCACCGGCAGCGTGGCCACCTGCTACACGGCCAGCAACTACGCACACACCACTGCCGGCCGTGCCTACCAGTCGGGCGGCTATGCCTATGCCAACGGCTCCAACCAGAACATGGGGTTGTGGAACACCTTCGTGACCACGACGCTGAAGCAGACAAGCCCGAACTACTACGTGATCGGGACATGCCCCTGATCGACTACCGCGCCATGCTCGAAACAAAGGACCTCACCATCCGCTTCGGTGGCCACGTGGCGGTGGACCACGTGAGCTGTGTCTTCCGTCCCGGCACGCTCACCGCCATCGTGGGCCCCAACGGCGCGGGCAAGACGACCTACTTCAACCTCATCTCGGGCCAGCTGCCTGCGGGCGAAGGCCGCGTGCTGCTGGGCGGTGAAGACATCACCGGCCTGCCCGCGCCACTGCGCACGCGCCGTGGGCTGGGGCGTGCCTTTCAGCTCACGCAGCTCTTTCCCAACCTCTCTGTGCTCGAGAACGTGCGCCTCGCGGTGCAGTCACGCCACGGCGGCGTGCTCAAGCTGCTGAGCGTGTGGCTCGACCACAAGCAACTCATCGAGGAAGCGCGTGCCGTGCTCGAGGCCGTGCGGCTGGCCGACAAGGCCGACGCGCCTGCATCGAGCCTGCCGCACGGCGATCAGCGCAAGCTCGAAGTCGCGCTGATGATGGCGCTCGACCCATTGGTTTACATGTTCGACGAACCCACCGCCGGCATGAGCGTGGACGAGGTTCCAGTGATCCTGGACCTCATCCGCGCACTCAAACGACGCCAGGAGAAAACCATCCTCCTGGTCGAGCACAAGATGGACGTGGTGCGCGAGCTGGCGGACCGCATCATCGTCCTGCACAACGGGCAGCTGCTGGCTGATGGCCTGCCGGCCGACGTGATGGCGCTGCCGGTGGTGCAGCAGGCCTACATGGGCACCGTCGAGGAGGCTGCGGCATGACCACCATCCTCACGCTCCAAGGCGTGCACACCCACATCGGCGCGTACCACATCCTCCACGGCGTCGACTTCGAAGTGCCGCGCGGGCAAGTGACCATGCTGCTGGGCCGCAACGGCGCGGGCAAGACCACCACGCTGCGCACGATCATGGGCCTGTGGAAGGTGAAGCAGGGCAGCATCGTCTTCGACGACCAGCCCATCGGCGGCGAAGGCGCACGTGCCGTCACGCCCGAGATCGCGCAGCGAGGCATCGCCTACGTGCCCGAAAGCATGGGCATCTTCAGCGACCTCTCGGTGAAGGAAAACCTGCTGCTCGCGGCGCGCGGCGCACGCACGGTGGACGACATCGACACGCAGCGGCTCGAATGGATCTTCGGACTCTTCCCCGCGTTGAAGAAGTTCTGGCTCTACCCGGCGGGCAAGCTTTCGGGCGGTCAGAAGCAGATGCTCGCGGTGGCGCGCGCCATCGTCGAGCCGCGCAAGCTGCTGCTCATCGACGAGCCGAGCAAGGGTCTTGCGCCCGCCATCATCCAGAACCTCATCGCGGCCTTTCGCGAGCTCAAGAGCAAGCAGACCACCATCTTGCTGGTGGAGCAGAACTTCGCGATGGCCCGCGCGCTGGGCGACAGCGTGGCCGTCATGGACGACGGCCGCGTGGTCCACCGCGGCTCCATGGCCGAGCTGGCGCACAACGAAGCCCTGCAGCACAAGCTGCTCGGCCTTTCGCTCGCGGCGCATCAATGAACGAGAAGGGAAGCAGCGTGAACACCGTGGCTGCCACGACGACCCCTGCCAGCGCCGAACCCACCGCCTCCGGCCCGGCCACGGCCCAGGTGCCCAAGGCGCGTTTCGACTACGTGCCGCTGGCACTCGTCGCCGCGCTCGCGTTGCTGGCGCTGCCCCTGGTCGGCTCGGTGCCCACCTGGCTCACGCTCACCATCGCGGGCCTCGCGATGGGCATGATCGTCTTCATCATCGCCTCGGGGCTCACGCTCGTGTTCGGCCTGATGGACGTGCTGAACTTCGGCCACGGCGTGTTCATCGCATTGGGGGCCTTCGTCGCCACCACGGTGTTCGGCTTGATGGGCGACTGGACCGGCTCCGCCTCACTGCTCATGAACCTCGCCGCCGTGCTGCCCACCATGCTGGTGGCGATGGCGGTGGCGGGTGCCATCGGCTGGGTGTTCGAGCGGCTGATGGTGCGGCCGGTGTACGGCCAGCACCTCAAGCAGATCCTCATCACGATGGGCGGCATGATCATCGGCGAGGAGCTCATCAAGGTGATCTGGGGCCCGCAGCAGATCCCGCTGCCGCTGCCGCAGGCCTTGCGGGGCTCCGTGCTGCTGGAGGTCGGCGGTGGCGGCGCTGCCATCGAGAAGTACCGCCTCATCGCCATGGTCATCGGCGCTGTGGTGCTGTTGGCGCTGCTGTGGACGCTCAACCGCACCAAGCTCGGCCTGCTCATCCGCGCCGGCGTGCAAGACCGCGAGATGGTCGAAAGCCTGGGCTACCGTATCCGCCAGCTGTTCGTGGGCGTGTTCGTGGCCGGCTCGGCGCTGGCCGGCCTGGGCGGCGTGCTGTGGGGCCTGTACCAGCAGATGGTCGTGCCGCAGATGGGTGCGCAGGTGAACGTGCTGCTGTTCATCGTCATCATCATCGGCGGGCTGGGCTCCACGCTCGGCTGCTTCGTCGGTGCACTGCTGGTGGGGCTCATGGCCAACTACACCGGCTTCCTCGCGCCCAAGGTGGCGCTGTTCTCCAACATCGGGCTCATGGTGGCCGTCCTCTTGTGGCGGCCGCAGGGGCTGTACCCGGTGACGAGCAGATGAGATGCGCCCACCCCCGTAGCGGCTGCGCCGCTCCCCCTCAAGGGGGCGACCCCAGCGGCCCGGCAAAGCCGGATCCGCGGCGTCCACTCGGTGGCGTGGATGAAGAGTGCGCGAGTGCCGCTTCTACTGCGAGCTTTGAGCCATGCTGAACCGCCTCCTCTCCCACGACCTGCCCGCAAGCCGCATGCTCGCGGTGCTGCTCGTGTGCATCGTCATCGCGCTGCTGCTCACGCCTTTCATCTTCCCGGGCAGCAAGTCGCTCAACGTCGCGGCCAAGATCCTCACCTTCATCGTGCTGGTGGCCAGCTACGACCTGCTGCTGGGCTACACCGGCATCGTGAGCTTCGCGCACACCATGTTCTTCGGCATCGGAGCCTATGGCGTGGCCATCGCGTCCACGCGCATGGGGGAGGGCTGGGCTGCCATCGGCATCGGCACGCTGGCGGCGCTGGCGGTGTCACTGTTGCTGTCGCTGGTGATCGGCCTGTTCTCGCTGCGCGTGAAGGCCATCTTCTACGCCATGATCACGCTCGCCGTGGCCGCCGCCTTCCAGACGCTGGCTTCGCAGCTGAGCGACTTCACCGGCGGCGAAGACGGTCTCACCTTCCGCCTGCCCGAGTGGCTGAGCCCAAGCTTCGAGCCCTTCGAGAGCCCAGTGTTCGGCGTGCTGATCGACGGGCGGCTCATCAGCTACTACCTGCTGTTCTTCGTCGCCGTGGCGCTGGTGCTGCTGATGCTGCGTATCGTCAACTCGCCGTTCGGCCGCGTGCTGCAGGCCATTCGCGAGAACGACTTCCGCGCCGAAGCCATCGGCTACCGCACGGTGGTTTATCGCACCTTGAGCAACGTGCTGTCGGCGCTGTTCGCCACGCTTGCGGGCGTGTTGCTGGCCATCTGGCTGCGCTACAACGGGCCGGACACGTCGCTGAGCTTCGAGATCATGCTCGACATCCTGCTCATCGTCGTCATCGGCGGCATGGGCACCATCTACGGGGCCGTGGTGGGCAGCGTGCTCTTCGTGCTGGCCCAGAGCTACCTGCAAGACCTGCTCAAGCTCGCCGGCGCCTCCTTCGAAGGCGTGCCGGTGGCCGGCGCGCTGCTGTCGGCCGACCGCTGGCTGCTGTGGCTGGGCGTGCTGTTCGTGCTGTCCGTCTACTACTTCCCCACCGGCGTGGTGGGGCGGCTGCGTGCGCTGCGCAGCCGCTGAGAAGGTGTGAACGAATCCGCCATGTCCGCTCAGGTCGCCAAAACCCGGCCACTCGTCGTTGCAAATGCTCGCCGTAGCCCGAGCTACGACTGTGCTTTGCGTCTAGATTGGCCGGGTTTTGGCGCCCTGCTCGGTCACGCCGAATTCATTCACACCTTCTGAGCGCCGATCCCATGGAGTCCTTCAACCCGACGACGAACGAGGAGGCAAGTGATGAGCAGCAGTACTCGAACGCAGTGGTTCTGGCCCGGCATGCTGGCGAGCGCGCTGCTCGCGGCCTGCGGCGGTGGTGGTGACGCCAGCAACGGCGGCGAAGACACCGCTTCGCTCGCACAGGAGGCCGAGAAAACCAACGTGCCCGAAGCCACGCTGAAGGCGGCGCAGGCCGCCAACGGCAACGACCGCCTGGCCGCCAGCCGGCCCGACTGGTTCGGCCCCGCGGGCCTGTTCAACCGCAAGCCGGCTTTCGTCGCCGGGGACGTGCGCACCAACGAATACGACGGCAGCACCGACGACCTGCTCACCGCCGGCCTGGGCAAGACGGGGCTGGCGGTCGCCTTGCCGCCGTTTGCCAGCGCGCTTGCGCCAACAGCGGTGGAGCTGCGCCGCACCGCCATCTACAACAGCTACCGCGCCATCGTCGACATGACGGCCGCCGGCGGCTACGGCACGCTGTACGGCCCCAACGTCACGGCCGACAACGTGGTGACCGCCGACGAAGGCCGGATCGCCGGCACTGAAGTGCTCGCCTTCAGCGACGACGGCACGGGCCGGCAGAACGTGGTGCTCATGGTGCAGGTGCCGGCGCACTTCGACCCGAAGCGGCCTTGCATCATGACCGCCACCTCTTCGGGCTCGCGCGGCGTGTACGGTGCCATCAGCACCGGCGAATGGGGCCTGAAGCGCGGCTGCGCCGTGGCCTACACCGACAAGGGCACCGGCAGCGGCCCGCACGACCTGGCCAGCGACACCGTGCCCCTGATCGACGGCACACGTGAAGCCTCTGCCACCGCCGGCCACCGCGCGCAGTTCCAGGCGCCGCTCGACGCGGCCCAGCTTGCCGCGGTGAATGCGGCAACACCCAACCGCCTGGCCTTCAAGCACGCCCACTCACAACGCAACCCTGAAAAGGACTGGGGCCGCTTCACGCTGCAGGCGGTGGAGTTCGCGTTCTGGGTGCTCAACGAACGCTACG
Source organism: uncultured Rivibacter sp. (assembly GCA_946480925.1). The sequence goes on along the minus strand of CAMLLU010000041.1, from coordinate 1,362 downwards.
GCCTGCCGTTGGGACATACCGGGCTCACGCTGCGCACCGTCCACCCCCTCAACACGCTCGTCATCGCCTCGAGTATTTCCAACGGCGGTGGCGCGGCCATTGCCGCGGCCGAGCAGGACGCGTTGCACCTCATCGACGGCGTGGCAGTCTCCGAGCCTGCGGTGGAGTTGCCCGCCAACCCCGGCGTGAGCGTGCGGCGTGGTGGCGTCGAACGACCAGTGAACGCGAAGACGCTGTACGACTTCACCACTTACGCCAACCTCTACCAGAGCTGCGCCGCGCTGTCGCCGCAGGTGGCCGGCGCGCCGGGTTCCGCCTTTGTGGTGGCCGCGTTCGCCGCCAACCGCTGCGCCTCGCTCAAGGCCAAGGGCCTGCTCACCCCAGACACCTTGAGCGCGCAGGCCGACGAGGCGCTCGCCAGGCTGGCCGACTACGGCTGGGAGCCCGAGTCCGCAGTGCTGCATGCGTCGCTCGCCGCCTTCGAAGTGGCGCCCGCGGTGAGCGTGACCTTCGCCAACGCGTTGGCCCGCGCCAGCGTGGCCGACCACCTGTGCGGCTACAGCTTCGCGGCCACCACCGCGCAAGGCCTTGTCACGCCCATCACCGCACTGCAGCTCGCGCCCATGGCCGCCACCGGCAACGGCGTGCCGCCTTCGGCGGGCGTGCAGCTCGTCAACAACGCGAACCCGGGCTTTGCGCTGCGCGACCTGTTCTCGTTCTCGCCGTCCACCGGCGTGCAGGACTTCAACCTCGACGGCGCCCTGTGCCTGCGCGGCCTGCTCACCGGCAACAGTGCGCAAGCCCTGGCGTTGCAGGCCGGCCTCGACGAGACCCGCCGCAACGGCGACCTCAACGGCAAGCCCGCGCTCATCGTGCACGGCCGCGCCGACGCGCTGCTGCCGGTCACCCACACGTCGAGGCCCTACACCGCGCTCAACCGCAAGGTCGAAGGCTGGCGCAGCCGGTTGTCGTACATCGAGGTCACCAACGCGCAGCACTTCGACGGCTTCATCGGCCTGAGCGTGGTGCTGCCGGGCTACGACACGCGCTACGTGCCGCTGCACGTCTACCTGAACCGCGCGCTCGACGCCATGTACGAGCACCTGCGGCACGGCAGCAAGCTGCCGCCCAGCCAGGTGGTGCGCACCGTGCCGCGCGGCGGCACGCCCGGCGCAGCGCCGAGCATTACGGTGGCCAACGTGCCGGCGTGGAGCCAGCAGCCCGCGGCAGGTGATCGCATCAACGTCTCGGCCGGCGGCGTGATCGCGGTGCCCGACTGATCGATCGAAATCGAATCGAAGAGAAAGAGGGCTCCATGAGCTTCACCTCCAACTACCTCGTCTGCGAAGGCCGCGAGATCCA
>CAMLLU010000040.1 GCA_946480925.1 uncultured Rivibacter sp. | reverse complement strand
TGACGGTCGATCAGTTCCACATCGACATCCTCACCGCGCATTTCGTGCAGCGACCGCAGAACTTCGATGTGGTGGTGGCGAGCAACTTGTTCGGCGACATCCTGAGCGATCTGGGCCCGGCCTGCGCCGGCACCATCGGCATTGCACCGTCGGCCAACATCAATCCCGAACGGCGCTTCCCATCTCTTTTCGAACCGGTGCATGGCTCTGCGCCCGACATCGCGGGGCGGGGCATCGCCAACCCGATCGCCCAGATCTGGTCGGCTGCGCTGATGCTCGACTTCCTTGGGCATCGCGACGCGCACGATGCCATCGTGTCGGCCATCGAAGCCGCGCTGGACCCGCGCAGCGATGTGCCGCGCACACCCGACCTCGGCGGCAAAGCCAGCACTGCGGACCTCGGTCGCGCGATCGCACAAGCGCTCGGTTGAGCCCTCGGTGAGCAAATAGCCCGCGTGATGCGGGCACGTGCGACAGGCGCACCAGGTCAGGGCTGGGCGCGCTGCAACGGCGCGGCCTTGTTGCTGTCAAGCCAGCATTGACGCGGGTTGCGCGGGCATGTCGTCGCGCAATTGCGCATAGAATCCGCTTCCCGCGCTTGACACTGCAGTGTCGCCCGGCTGTAATCGTTTGAGCAGCGCTGACTGCTCGTTGAATCCCAAATCGCACGATTCCCGAACACTTTTTGAGACACCTTTGAGAGGGGGTACCTTCGTGAACAAGACCGAGCTGATTGAACACATCGCCAAGCAGGCCGACATTTCCAAAGCCGCTGCAACGCGCGCGCTCGAGGCCTTGATCAGCGGTGTGAAGACGACTCTGAAGAAAGGCAACACCGTGTCGCTGGTCGGCTTCGGCACGTTTGCCGTGAACAAGCGTGCTGCTCGTAGCGGCCGCAATCCGCGCACCGGTGCCACCATCAAGATCAAGGCAGCCAAGGTGCCCAAGTTCCGTCCGGGCAAGGCCCTCAAGGACGCAGTCAACTAAGCACAGAATGAGATTTGCGGGTGCTTAGCTCAGTTGGTAGAGCGGCGCCCTTACAAGGCGTAGGTCGGGGGTTCGAACCCCTCAGCACCCACCAGGGCTTCCCGGCCCGCCCAGCACAGGCGGCCTCTTCCCGGCGAGTATCATTGCCGCTCGTTTGAGCGCAGCGCCCGAGGAAGGAAGCGAAGCTTCCGCAAGCGGCTCTTCAAGGAGCTGATCCTCCAGACAAAGGCGAACCATGGTTCGCCTTTGTCACGTCTGGCCAAGCGGCTTTGTCGCTGTGCACCGCAGCGTTCACCTTCGGGACTTATCGATGTTCGATTTCGTTCGCAAACACACCCGGCTGCTCCAGTTCGTGCTGGTGCTGTTGATCTTCCCGTCGTTCGTCTTCTTCGGCATTCAGGGTTACTCGAGCTTCAACGAGAGCCGGCAGACCGTCGCCAAAGTGGCGGGCCAGGACGTGACGCAAGCAGAGTGGGATGCTGCTCACCGCAGCCAAGTCGAGCGGGCGCGTGCGCAGATGCCAGGTATCGATGCGAAGCTGTTCGACTCGCCGGAGATGCGCCAACGGACGCTCGAAGGCATCGTTCAGGAGCGCGTCATCCTGACGGCGGCGAACAAGCTCAACCTCGCCACCACCGACGAACGACTGCAGCGCCTGTTCATGTCGTTGCCGGAGTTCGCTGCGCTGCGCAATCCGGATGGCGGTCTCAAGAAGGAAATTCTGGCTGCGCAGGGCATGAGCTCGGAGCAGTTTGCCGAACGCCTGCGTCAGAGCCTCTCGACGCGCCAGGTGCTTCTTGGCATCGAAGCCAGTGCCATGGGACCGGCCGCTGCGGCCGAACAAGCGCTTGATGCGCTGTTCCAGCAGCGTGAAGTGCAGATCGCCCGCTTCGATGCAAAGGGCTATGCAGGCAAGGTGAACCCGACCGATGCGGAGCTCGAGGCCTACTACAACGATCCGGTGAACGCGGCGCAGTTCCAAGCGCCGGAACAGGCTTCGGTGGAGTACGTGCAGCTCGATCTCGATGCCATCAAGTCCGGCATCTCCGTGAACGACGCGGACGCACGCAAGTTCTACGCGGACAACGAGGCTCGCTACTCAACGCCGGAAGAGCGCCGGGCCAGCCACATCCTCATCACGGCCGACAAATCCGCACCGGCCCCAGACCGTGAAAAGGCCAAGGCGAAGGCGCAGGAACTGCTTGCTGAAGCCAAGAAGAATCCGGCCGGCTTCGCCGAGCTGGCCAAGAAGAATTCGCAGGATCCGGGCTCTGCTGCGAGGGGCGGTGACCTCGACTTCTTTGGCCGTGGTGCGATGGTCAAGCCATTCGAGGATGCAGCGTTTGCTTTGAAGCCGGGTGAGATCAGCGACGTGGTCGAAAGCGACTTCGGCTACCACATCATCAAGCTCGCGGCCGTGCGTGGCGGCGAGAAGCGCTCGTTCGAAAGCTTGAAGGCCGACATCGAAAACGAACTGAAGCAGCAGAAGGCGCAGCAGCAATACACGGAAGCCGCTGAGGTGTTCACGAACACGGTCTACGAGCAGGCCGACAGCCTGAAACCGGTAGCCGACAAGCTGAAGCTGCAAGTGCGTACGCTGCAGAACGTGACGCGTGCGCCGGGGCCTGACACCAAAGGTCCGTTTGCGAATATCAAGCTGCTCGATGCGCTGTTCAGCGCCGACAGCGTGCGCAACAAGCGCAACACCGAGGCAGTGGAAGTGGGGCCGAACCAGTTGGTCTCGGCACGCGTCACGCAGCACATGCCGGCGCGCAAACTGCCGTTTGCCGAGGTGAAGGCCAAGGTGCGTGAACGCGTCGTTGCAGCACAGGCTGCTGCACTGGCCCGCAAGGAAGGCGAGGTGCAGCTGGCTGCCTGGAAGAAAGACGCCACCGGCGCGGCGTTGCAGCCGGCCGTGGTGGTGTCGCGATCCAAGCCGACCGGTGACCTGCCGCGTGCGGTCGTCGATGCGGCGCTGAAGGCGCCCGCTGATCCTGCACCTGCATGGACCGGTGTCGATCTGGGTGAACAGGGCTACGCCGTTGTGAAGATCAACAAGGTACTGCCGCGTGATCCAGCCGTGGCAGACGCTGCACGTTCGCAAGCTCAGTACGCACAGGCCTGGGCGGCTGCGGAATCGCAGGCCTACTACGCCGCGCTGAAGGACCGCTACAAGGTCCAGATCACTGGCGACGCAAAGGCGACGGCTGCTGCAGACAGGGCTGCAAGCGCCGCCTCGCGTTAGGCTATAATTTTTGACTCTGCGGTGGCTGTAGCTCAGTTGGTAGAGTCCCAGATTGTGATTCTGGTCGTCGTGGGTTCGAGTCCCATCAGCCACCCCACCTGATGGATCAGAAAAGCCGAGCGAATGCTCGGCTTTTTCTTTGGTGCGTGCTGAACACTGAAGGTTGCTCAGTGCCGCTGCGACACGTTGCGGATGCTCACCCGGCATTCGACGCCACTGGCGGCAGCTTCCCGCCATTCGACTGAGCCCCCCAGCTGCTTGACGCGCTTGCGCACACCGCCCAGGCCGAGGCCCTGTGCCCAGCCGCCTGGATTGCGTCCTCGGCCGTTGTCGCGCACCAGCACGTCGAGTTGGTCGTGTTCGAACTGAAGTGAGATTTCGAGCCGTGTGGCCTGTGCGTGCGTGATGACGTTGCTGACCAGCTCGCGTAGCACACGCGTCAACGCCGACCATTGCACGACGCCCAGGTCGACGTCGTTGTCGCAGTTCAGGTGCCAGACCAGCTCGCAATGCACGGCCAGCAGCCGCTGCGTCAGGTCGGTCTTCCACTCTGCCGCCGCGTGCGACAACTGGTGGCTTTGCGCTGCCAGGCCGCGCGTCAACGTCTTCAGGTCCTGCAGCGTGTGCCTCACGTAGTCTTCCATCTCCGGTGTTGGTGCCTTGTACATGAGCGTCAGGAGCCGCGCGCCGATGTCGTCGTGCAGGTCTTGCGCAATGCGTGCTCGCTCTTCGCTGCGCCCCTGCTCGACGGCTTTGTCGAATGCCACGGCCCGGCGCAGTTGCTCGACGATGCGGTCGGTCAGGCGGGCGTCTTCTTCAGTGAACAAGCGGCGGCCCCTCTGTGCGAAGCGCAGCATCACAGCACCGTTCGCTGTCGGATGTGACGCGGTGAGATCCGGCACCGGCACCAATAGTGTCGAGCCGTCGCCACCTACGCGCGAGACGGCGCAGCCCCGCTGTACCACGTTGGCTTCGAGAGGCTCGAACAGTTCGCGTAGTAGGCGGGTCAGCAAGGACGGTGTGCGTTGTGGTTGCACCTCGACTTCCCGCGCCATGCGGTAGAGCCGCTCGAACAGCCGCTCCATCGTCAGCATGCTGTTGCCGCGCAGGTGATTGAGGATCCATTGCCGTGCGCCCGAGTAGGCGCCCAGCGACAGAAACAACGACAACGTCAACGACGTGAACTGCCCGAATGAAAAGACCGCCACGAACAACAAGTCGAGAGAGGTGGCCACCGTGCTGATGGCTGCGAGCAGCGAAAACTCGCGCATGAGCTGCTGAGAGCGCGATAGAAAGGGCACCAGCAGCAGAAGCGATGCGAAGAAGACGTACCAGATCATCGGGCCGACCGCGACGATGCTTTGCTGCAGACCGGACTGCGTGCCCGCCAGTGCAACGGTTGCCGTGAGCAGCATCCAGCTGGCGACGTTGACGACTCCGAAGCGTCGCAACACGACCGCAAACGGATGCGGTTCCAGACGATAGGACCAAGTCAGCAGTGCAACGGTCGCAACGCCAAGCGCGGCACCGCCCAGTTGAGACCACCACCACGCAAAGGACAGCGCGTCTGCGACATTGGCTGTGCAAATGACGAGGGCTGCAGTCCAGGCCGTGAGGCCGACACCGCGTGCGATGGGGAGCCTGTGCGGGTAATGGCTGCAGACATGAACGAGCGCCGCGCCGGTCAGCAGATCGAAGGCGACACGCGCCCGTAGGTCCCACAGCGGCAGGCCGGCCGGAAGCACCAGAATGCACGCAGACTCGACGGCCAGGAACAGCAGATTGCCCACCTGGCAACTCGCCATGACCGTGTAGGCGAGGTTGCGACGAGAAGGGCGGGCCAATAGCACCACCATCGCGACCATGTACAACACCAGTGCGAGCGCGGCGAGCAGCCAGAACAACAAACCGAGAGATGCAAGCCCTCCCGGTGCAGGGCGCGCGGTCAGCAAGCGGCCATCAGAGAAGTGCAGTTGCACTGCGGGGCCAGCCATCGCGAAGGAGAGCTGGTGCTGCAGATACAGGTGCTGCTCCCGCTGTGCATCGTCCGGAATCCACCGTGGGGACCGCTGCAGCGCCAGGCCTTCCATGCCGATCCAGCGGCCGTCGTGTGTGGTCACGCCGACCAGCGCCTCGCCGATGTGAGACTGCATTAGCGGATCACGGCTGCCGGTCAGCTCGACAGTTCCTTGCGCGCTAAGGCGCCAACTGGCGTCGAGGTCGCGTTGGCTTGCAGTCCAGAGTGCCAGCAGCAGGATGCCGAGACAACCGAACAGCGCGGCGCCCACCAGCAGGCGCAGCCGCCACCCGATCCAGCGCGCGGCGCGCCTGACGTGGCGTAGCGGCCGGTCAGGCTGAGCGAATTCGAGCAGCGAATCGACTGCCGACGAAGCTGGATCGCGCGACACGTCGCCCTGAGGATCGTTGGCCGCCGGGGGGCTTGGTGTTCCGGATGGCGCCGGATCGAAGAGTGGGCGGCTCATCGCGGTTCACCAGTGGCAGGCGGCCCGCGGAGTCAGGTCACACCAAGCCTTGTTTGCTTGCCAGCACCGCGGCTTCTGCGCGGCTCGAGACGTTGAGCTTCTTGTAGATCGACTTGATGTGGTCGTTGACGGTGAACCACTTGATGCCCATGAGGCTCGCGATTTCCTTGATCGTGAAGCCCTTGCTCAGATAGGTGAGCACCTCGGTTTCGCGTGGCGTGAGTCGCTCGTGATCGGGTGGGGCGCGGCGGTCCAGCGGAATGGGGCGGCTGGTGGGGGAGTCGAGCGGCGAAAAGCCGGAGTCCGTAAGCCCGCCGACGCCGCTGTCCCCGAGGCGGAAGTGCGATAGCAAACGGCGCGCGATGGCTGGCGACAACGGCGGCTGGCCACGCACGATCTTCTGCAGCTCTTCGACCAGCACTTCGAAGCGGTCTTCCTTCAGCAGGTAGCCGTCGGCGCCGCACTGAAGTGCGGGAAAGAGATGGTCGTCGTCGGAGTACAGCGTGGTGACGATCTTCGTGGCGGGGTATTGCCCCAGCTCGGTCAGCAGTTCCAACCCGTTGCCGTCGGGCAGCTCGAGATCGACCATGACCAGCTTGAACGGGTCGGGGGGGTTGGCAGCCGCGCGCTGACCTGCCTGGATGCCGATGTGGCGGCGCGCCGTCTCGAGATCACCGGCCTCGGAGATCGTGATCGCGTCGCTGAAGCTCTCGCGAACGACGCGGCACAGGAACGCGCGCGCGACGGGATTGTCTTCAACGATCAGAACCTTGACTGCCATGTGGATGAACTCCCTGGGCTGGTGGCGGCGGTCGTCTGCTGGCTGCAAAAAAGAAGAGCACGGCTTGTTTGCCGGACCGTGAAATTATCCACGCGCCTGAAGGCACAAGCCCATCCAACGATCCCCTCAATGGGGGGCGCTAGAAGTAGGGGGGAGGGCCGTGTATGTCGGCCCGGTCAGGGAATACAGCGCCGGCTGCAGAGGGGGAGTGATGTCTTTGGAGCGGCCGCTCGACGGTGGCTCAGCGGTTCTCGAGCACGAGCTTGCCTCGCACCTTGCGTTGCCCCATCAGCTCGAACGCTTTCTGCAGGTCTTGCATCGGCAGACGTTGTTCGATCACCGGTTTGATCTTGCCTTGTGCGTACCAGCCGGCGAGCTCGGCCAGCGCCTTGGCATTGTTTGCCGGCTCGCGCTTGGCGAACTCGCCCCAGAACACACCGACGATGGACGCGCCCTTGAGCAAGGCGAGGTTGAGCGGCAATGCCGGGATGTTGCCGCCCGCAAAGCCGATCACGAGATAGCGGCCGCGCCAGGCGATGGAGCGAAACGCGGGCTCGGCGAGTTCGGCACCCACGGGGTCATAGACCACGTCAGGGCCCTTGCCGTCGGTAAGCGTCTTGAGTTCGTCGCGCAGGTTGCCGCTGGCGTAGTTGATGGTCGCGTCTGCACCGAGTTGCCGGCACAACGCGCACTTTTCGTCGCTCGATGCTGCAGCGATCACACGGGCGCCGGCGGCCTTGGCGATCTGAATGGCGGCCGTGCCGACGCCGCCCGCAGCACCTAGCACCAGCACCGTCTCGCCCTCACGCAATGCAGCGCGGTCGATAAGCGCGTGGTGGGTGGTGCCATAGGTGCACAGAAAAGCAGCTGCATCGTCGAAGGCGAAGCCCGGCGGCAGTGGCATCACCAACGCGGCGTTGACGCACACGTGGGTGGCAAATCCGCCGAGCCCGCCGAAGGAGGCTACGGCCATGCCTGGCTTCAAATGCTTGACACCTTCGCCCACGGCTTCCACCACGCCAGAGAACTCCGAGCCGGGCACGAACGGCAGCGGTGGCTTCATCTGGTACTTGTTCTGAACGATCAGCAAGTCGGGGAAGTTCAGGCTGGCCGCCTTGACAGCCACGCGCACTTCGCCTGCTTGCGGCTGCGGCGTGGGCAGGTCCTTCCATTGCAGTGCTTCAGGGCCGACAGGGTTTTCGCAGAGCCAGGCGAGCATGACGTTCTCCTCGGTGTCTTCACAGGCGAGCGCATGATAGGCAGCGCACCGCAGACGGTGCGTCACTCAGGTGACGAATCCCTACAATCGACCGCATGCGAATTCTTGTTGCCAACGACGATGGCTACCTCGCTCCAGGGCTCGCAGCCCTGGTCGAAGCCTGCAAGGGGCTGGGCGATATCGACGTGGTAGCGCCGGAGCAGAACGCCAGCGGCACCTCCAACTCGCTCACGCTGCACCGGCCGCTGAGCGTCTTCACTGCCAGCAATGGCTACCGCTACATCAATGGCACACCGTCGGACTGTGTGCACGTCGCGCTGACCGGCCTGCTGCCACAGCGCCCCGACCTGGTGGTCTCTGGCATCAACAACGGTGCCAACATGGGTGACGACACGCTCTATTCCGGCACAGTGGCGGCTGCGATGGAGGGTTACCTGTTCGGCGTCCCGGCCATCGCGTTTTCACTGGTCGAGAAAGGTTGGCAGCACCTCGACACGGCCGCACGGGTGGCACGCTCGCTCATGGAGCAGGTGCTGGCCTCGCCACCCCCTGGGGCGGCCTGGCTGCTCAACGTCAACATTCCGGCGTTGCCGTACGACCAGCTCACGGGGCGGCGCATCACCCGGCTGGGCCGGCGCCATGCCAGCGAGCCGGTGATCTGCCAGACCAACCCGCGCGGCGAACCCATCTACTGGATCGGACCAGCCGGCGATGCCCGAGAGGCCGGCGAGGGTACAGACTTTCACGCCACGGCACAGGGAGCGGTTTCCATCACGCCGCTGCAGGTGGATCTCACCGACCACCGTGCTGCCCCTTCATGGGCGAGCTGGCTAGGCAGCGTATGAGTGGTGACAGCGGCGCACGGCGCCCGCCGAAGTTCCCGTTGCAACTAGGCCAGCTCGGTTCGAAGCGGGCTGCCCCTGCCGAGCCGCTGCGCCCGCAACGCCCATTGCTCGAAGCCGAACGCGATCGTGCACGGGCCACGATGCCCGCCGGCTTGGGACTCGATTCCGAAGGCGTGCGCCGCCGCATGGTCGAGCGTCTTCGCGCCGATGGCGTGCGCAACGAGCAGGTGCTGGCGGCTATGGCCGCCGTGCCGCGACACCTGTTTGTCGACACGGCGCTGGCCAATCAGGCTTACGAAGACACCAGCCTGCCGATCGGGCTGTCGCAGACGATCTCGAAGCCTTCGGTCGTCGCGCGCATGATCGAGCTCATGCTGGCAGGGCGTACAGCGCCGCTTTCGAAAGTGCTCGAGATCGGCACAGGCTGCGGTTACCAGGCGGCCGTGCTGGCGCGCGTGGCGCGACAGGTGGTGTCAGTGGAACGCCTGCGACCGCTGCACGACAAGGCGCGTGCACACCTTGCCTTGCTGGCGCCGCTGGGTCTGCAGACCAGTGGTGTCCGCCTGGTCTATGGCGACGGCATGCTCGGTCACGCACCCAATGCGCCTTATGAAGGCATCATTGCCGCCGCTGGCGGCGCTGCCCTGCCGGCCAACTGGCTGGAACAGTTGGCGCCCGGGGGGCGGCTCGTTGCGCCCATGGTCGGGTCTGGCGGTGGCCAAGTACTCGTAGTGGTGGACCGCGATGCGCAGGGGCAGTTGCACCGGCGCGTTCACGAGGCGGTCCACTTCGTCCCCTTAAAATCAGGCGTCAACTGAGGCGATCGCCACACTTCATGCTTTTCAACTCGTTTGACACACAGATTCCTGCAGCAAAAGCCACGCGCGGCGCAACGCTGTTTGCAAGCGTGGGGCTTGCTCTGGTGCTCGCAGGCTGCGCCAACCCGAGCCATCGCGCGCCGGTGGAAGAGCGTGCCAATGGCCCCCGCAGTGCTCCCGCTGCCACGGCGGCAAACCCTGAAACGCCGAAGGCTCTGCCAGGCGCTGAAAACGCCGGCAAGCCTGGGTACTACACCGTCAAGCAGGGCGACACGCTGATCCGCATCGGCCTGGAGTCGGGGCAGAACTGGCGCGACATCGTCAAGTGGAACAACCTTGAGAACCCGAACGTCGTCGAAGTGGGGCAGGTGCTGCGGGTCGTGCCGCCTGGGGTAGACCCGACCGCTGCTTCCACGCGCGGCGTTGCCTCCAGCACCGTACAGACGCGTCCCCTCGATGCGAAGCCGGCACCTTCGGCCAGCGCGTCGGCTCCTGCAACCGCCGCCAGCGCGCCGCAGCCGGCGTCTGCTGCACCGAATCCCGCACCCATTGCGGCCCGCATCGACGATGACGAGCTGAACTGGCTGTGGCCGGCTTCCGGCACGGTGATTGCGGGCTTCGATGAGGCACGTAACAAGGGCTTGTCCATCGCCGGCAAGGCAGGCGACCCGGTACTGGCGGCAGCCGATGGCCGAGTAGTCTATGCCGGCTCGGGCCTGCGTGGATACGGCAACCTCGTCATCATCAAGCACAACAACACCTACCTCACCGCCTACGCGCACAATCAGGCTCTGCTGGTGAAGGAGGATCAGGCTGTGCGACGCGGGCAGAAGATTGCCGAGATGGGTTCGACCGATGCCGAACGCGTGCAGCTTCATTTCGAAGTGCGCAAGCAAGGCAAGCCTGTCGATCCTGCCAAGTTGTTGCCGCCGCGCTGAAAGCAATGGGCTCCGGGGTTGGTCATGGTCAAAAAACGTCCATCACACCCTGGCGCTGCGAACGGGCACGCCGTGCCTGCGGTCGTGAGTGGCGCGCTGCCGCCACCACCTGAGATCGACGACGACATCGAGCCGCTCGTCGCCGCGGTTGGTGTCGACGATGCGGAGGCCGATCCCGTCGTTGCCCCACGCAATGGGGCCGATCTTGCGGCCGGCGACCCGGAAGTCGGCAACACCCTGCAGACCTATTTGCGCGAGATCCGCCGCGCGCCGCTGCTGACACCCGAAGAGGAATACGCCACCGCCACGCGCGCCCGTGCCGGCGACTTCAGTGCGCGCCAGGCGATGATCGAGCGCAATCTGCGGCTGGTGGTCAGCATCGCGAAGAACTACCTTGGCCGCGGGCTGCCGATGACCGACCTGATCGAAGAGGGCAACCTCGGCCTGATGCATGCCATCGGCAAGTTCGAGCCCGAGCGTGGCTTTCGTTTTTCGACCTATGCGTCGTGGTGGATCCGCCAGAACATCGAGCGCGCGATCATGCACCAGGCACGTCTGGTGCGGCTGCCTGTGCACGTGGTGCGCGACCTGAACCAGGTGCTCAAGGCACGGCGTGCGTTGGAATCGCGCTCATCGATCGACGGCGAGAAACCGGTGCGGGTGGAGGACGTGGCGGCCACGCTGGGCCGGCCGGTGGACGAGGTGGCAGAGCTGCTGAAGTTCGCGGAACTGCCTGCGTCGCTCGATGCTCCGTTGGAGCGCGACAACTCCGAGTCGATGCTCGACATGGTGGCCGACGACCAGGCTGCCGACCCGATGGGCCTCACGTTGAGCCACGAAGTCGAGCAGTTGCTCAACAACGGGCTTGAAGAGTTGAGCGAGCGTGAACGCGAAGTGCTGGCGGGCCGTTACGGCCTGCGCGACCGAGAGCCCGAGACACTGGAGGTGCTGGCCGAGCGGCTGGGCCTCACGCGTGAGCGCATCCGGCAGATCCAGCAGGAAGCCTTGCTCAAGCTCAAGCGGCGCATGATCCGCAACGGTATCGACCGCGATTCGATCTTTTGATCGATCGTTCCCTTCAACTTCCGGTTTGCATTGTTTGGAGAAGGCTGTATGGCCTGGCCCGTTCTCGTTTTCGACATCGAATCCATTCCCGATATCGCCGGTCTGCGCACGTTGCGCGGTACGGCACCCGATACGACTGACGACGCGCTGTGGGAGGCCATCCAGCGCGAGCGCACCGAAGAGGGCAAGAGCGACTTCATGCCGCACTACCTGCAGCGGGTGCTGGTGATCTCGTGCGTGTTCCGCAATGCCGAGGGCCTGCGTGTGCATTCGTTCGTCGATCGCGAGCTCGATGGCCAGAGCCAGGAGGCCAAGGTCATCCAGACGTTCTTCAACACCATCGAAAAGCACGTGCCGCAGCTGGTGAGCTGGAACGGCGGCTGCTTCGACCTGCCGGTGTTGCATTACCGCGGCCTGCGGCACGGCGTGGTGGCCAACAAGTATTGGGACCTGGGCGAGGACGACCGCGAGTTCAAGTGGAACAACTACATCGGCCGCTACCACATGCGCCACCTCGACCTGATGGACCTGCTGGCGATGTACCAGCCGCGGGCCAACGCCCCGCTGGACGCGATGGCCAAGCTGTGCGGCTTCCCGGGCAAGCTGGGTATGGACGGCTCGGCGGTCTTCCCGGCCTATCGAGCCGGGCAGCTCGAGGACATCCGCCGCTATTGCGAAACGGACGTGATGAACACCTACCTGCTGTACTGCCGCTTCCAGAAGATGCGCGGCGGATTCACCGAGGCCGAATACGAACGCGAGATCGAGTTCGTGAAGTCCACCCTGTCGGGGGTCGACGAGCCGCACTGGAAGGAATATCTGGCCGCCTGGGGCTGAGACAATTGCTTCCATGACTGCAAAGGATGAATGGCTGAAGATCGAGTCGCTCGATCTCGAAGCCCAGGGCGTGGCCCACAACGCCGAAGGCAAGGTGGTGTTCGTCGAAGGCGCATTGCCCGGCGAAGAAGTGCGTGTGCAGGTCACACGCCGCAAGAACCAGTGGGAGCGGGCGCAAGTCGCCGCACTGCGGCGCGAGAGCTCACAACGCGTGCGCCCGGGCTGCGGCTTCTTCGGCATCTGCGGTGGCTGCAAGATGCAGCACTTCCACGTGGCCGCGCAGGTGGCGGTGAAACAGCGGGTGCTCGAAGACAACCTGTGGCACCTGGGCAAGGTGAAGCCCGAGCAGGTGCTTCGGCCCATCGAGGGGCCCACCTGGGGCTACCGCTATCGCGCGCGCCTGTCAGTGCGTTTCGTGGTCAAGAAGGACACGGTGCTGGTGGGCTTTCACGAGCGCAAGTCGAGCTACGTGGCCGACATGACGAGCTGCGAGATCCTGCCGCCTCACGTGAGCGCGATGCTGGTGCCGCTGCGCAAGCTCATCGCTGCGATGGACGCGCGAGATCGTCTGCCGCAGATCGAACTGGCCATCGGCGAGGCCGGCGAAAACAGTGTCACGGCGCTCGTGCTGCGGCACCTGGAGCCGCTGTCGCAAGACGACAAGACCCGCCTGGGCGAGTTCGCCAGCCAATATCGCGTGCAGTGGTGGCTGCAGCCCAAGGGGCCGGACTCGGTTCACCTGCTTGACGAAGGCGGCCCCACGCTCGCGTACACGCTGCCCGAGTTCGGCATCACGATGCCGTTCAAGCCGACCGACTTCACGCAGGTCAATCACTACATCAACCGCGTGCTGGTGGTGCGCGCCCTGCGCCTGCTCGATGTGCAGCCGCATGAGCGCGTGATCGACTGGTTCTGCGGCCTGGGCAACTTCACGCTGCCGCTGGCCAAGCAGGCCCGTGAGGTGGTGGGCATCGAAGGCAGTGAGGCACTGGTGGCACGGTCGCGCGAAAACGCTGCGCACAACGGTCTGGCAGGCAAGACGCACTTCGAGGCTCGCAACCTGTTCGAGCTGGACCCGAAGGACTTGCCGAAATACGGTCCGGCCGACCGTTGGCTGGTGGATCCGCCCCGGGAAGGTGCCTTTGCGCTGGCCAAGGCGCTGGCCGACATCGCGCAGGATCCTTCGCTGGTGCCCGGCTACCAGCCGCCCAAGCGCATCGTCTACGTGAGCTGCAACCCCTCGACGTTGGCGCGCGATGCGGGCCTGCTGGTACACCAAGCGGGTTATCGCTGCACGGCGGCCGGCGTGGTCAACATGTTCCCGCACACCGCGCACGTGGAATCGATCGCGGTGTTCGAGCGTTAACCGTCGACGGGCTTGACCTCGAGGCGGTGCGCGCCCGGCCCGAGGCTGGCCAGCTTGTCGGCCGGGTTGCGCAGCATGCAGCGGTCGATCGACAGGCAGCCGCAGCCGATGCAGTCGCTCAAGGTGTCGCGCAGCTTTTTCAGCTGGGCGATGCGGGCATCGAGGTCTTCACGCCAGGCGGCGGAGAGCTTTTCCCAGTCGGCCCGCGTGGGCGCGCGCCCGTTCGGCAGCCGGCGCAAGGCTTCGCGGATCTCGGCCAGCGGAATGCCCACGCGCTGTGCGACGCGGACGAACGAAACACGCCGCAGCGCATCGCGCGCGTAGCGGCGCTGATTGCCGGCAGTGCGGCGGCTCGTGATGAGGCCTTCGCGCTCGTAAAAATGCAGGGCAGAGACCGCGACACCGCTGCGGGCCGCGAGCTCGCCGACACTGAACTCGCCCAATATCGAGGTTGGATCCATCGCGACTCCCTGTCCGGGGCGGGGTTAGCGTTCGGACGTCTTGACCTGAACCATGGTTGAGATCTTAAGGTCTGGGCCATCACTTCAGGAGCGTCGATGAACCCCTTGTATTTCATCCGCTGGCGCCGCGCCGGCAAAGGTAGCGGCCACAAGAAAGGCGGGCCCCGATGAGCGTACAGACCGTCGCAGCGTTGCCGGCGGTGCCACGGGCCGGCCTTTGGTCGCCGCAGCATCGCGCGTTGTCGGTGGGCTCGCTGATGCTCATCGCACAGATGGCCTTCGAATACATCGCCGTGGCCACGGCCATGCCGAGCGTGGCGGCCGCACTCCAGGGCCTGCATCTGTATGCGCTGGCCTTCGGGGCTCCGTTGGCAGCGGCGGTGGTGGGCAACGTCGCGGCCGGCCGGTGGAGCGACAGGCAGGGGCCGAACCAGCCTTTGTGGGGTGGCTTGGCGCTGTTCGTGGCCGGCTTGCTGCTGGCGGGCCTGGCCGGGTCGATGCCGCTGCTGGTGCTCGGGCGCGTGCTGCAGGGGCTGGGCTCGGGCGTGTTTTCCGTCGCGCTGTACGTGGTGGTCGGGCGGGCGTACCCGAGCGAACTGCATCCGCGCGTGTTTGCGGCGTTCGCAGGGGCCTGGGTGCTGCCCTCGATCCTGGGGCCGTCGGTCGCGGGTCTCCTGGTGGAATGGGTGGGCTGGCGTTGGGTGTTCCTGCTGCCGGCATTGCTGTCCGTGCCCTCCGCCTTGCTGATGCTGCCCGGACTGAAGGGTCTGCAGGCACCTACCGCCCCCGCTGCACCCGCCGGCAGCGGCGGTGCGCAAGGCATCTGGTGGGCCGTGGCTGCTGCGGGTGGGGCGGCTTTGCTGCACATGGCCGGCCAGTGGCGCGGCGTGACGGGCAGTCTATTGCTAATGCTGGCGTTGGCAGGCGTGCTGGCCGCGGGGCCGCGTCTGCTGCCGCGGGGCACCTTGGTGCTGGGCCGGGGCCTGCCGACGGTGGTGGCGCTGCGCGGCCTGGCTGCGGCAGCTTTCTTTGGCGCCGAGGTGTTCGTGCCGTTGATGATGACGACGGAGCGCAGCCTGTCGCCCGCATGGGCCGGCTCGGCCCTCACCATCGGGGCGCTCGGCTGGTCGGCCGGGTCCTGGTACGAAGGCCGGCGCAGCAACGACGTCTGCGCCAAGGCACGCGCCCTGAGGCACGGGATGGCATTGATGATGGCGGGCATCGCGTCCCAGGCGCTGCTGCTTGAGCCGGGCGTGCCGCTGGCTGTCGGGATGGCCGGCTGGGGCTTGGCCGGGCTGGGCATGGGGCGGGTCTACCCAGTGCTCTCGGTGCTGACGTTGGAGCTGTCGCCGCCCCAGGCGCAAGGCGTCAACAGCTCGGCATTGCAGCTGGCCGATGCATTGGCCTCGGCCATCGTGCTGGCGCTGGGTGGCGCGCTGCTCGCGCCGCAAACGCAGGGCACGGCCGGCGTGGGCCCATTGACCTATCTGGCGTGTTTTGCTGCGGCCGCAGGCGTTGCCGTTGTGGGGGCCGTCGGCGCGTCGCGCGTGGTGCCGCTCAGGGCGTGATCGCGTCGAGCAGCTCGGTCTCGATCTGGATCTGCAGCTTGTTCTGCTGCAACGCGCTGCCGTTGATCAGGAAGGTGTCTTCGACACGCTCGCCCAGCGTGCTGATCTTGGCCAGCTGCAGGTTGATCTTGTGGCGGGCCAGCACGCGAGCGATGGAATAGAGCAAGCCGGCGCGGTCGCTGGTGGAGACCGACAACAGCCAGCGCTGGCCGCGTTCGTCGGGCTTGAGCAGCACGCGCGGCGTGATGGGGAAGGACTTGACGCGTCTGGAAAGCCGGCCGCGGTTTGGTTCGGGCAGCGGCGCGTCGGTGCTGAGAGCCTGCGCGAGCTGGGTTTCCACCAGCGAAATCAGGTCGCGGTAGTGCTCCACCGGCGCGGCGCTGATGACCTGGAAGGTGTCGAGCGCATAGCCGGCAGCGGTGGTGTGGATCTTCGCGTCGAGGATGCTGAAGCCCGCGCTGTCGAAGTAGCCGCAGATGCGGGCGAACAGGTCGGCCTTGTCGGGCGAGTACACGAGCACCTGCAGCCCTTCGCCCACCGACGACAGGCGAGCCTTCACGATAGGCCTGTCGGTCTGCACGTGGCGCGACAGCGAACGCGCGTGCCAGGCAATGTCGCCGGCGTCATGCCGAGCGAAGTAGCTCACCTCGAGCGTCTTCCACAGCGCTTCTTCGGCGCCGGGCAGCACCGAATACAACGCCAGCGTGTGCCGCGCCTCGAGCTTGCGGGCCTCGATCTCGGCGTCCATGTTCGGGCGCGAGCCGCCGAGCGCACGCAGCGTGAGCCGATACAGGTCTTCCAGCAGCTTGCCCTTCCACGCGTTCCACACCTTCGGGCTGGTGCCGCGGATGTCGGCCACGGTGAGCAGGTACAGCGCGGTGAGGTAGCGTTCGTTCTTCATGCGTGCGGCGAACGCGGTGATGACCTCCGGATCGCTCAGGTCTTCTTTCTGCGCGACGCGGCTCAACGTGAGGTGCTCGCGCACCAGGAACTCGATGAGCTGGGCGTCTTCGCGCTCGATGCCGTGCTCGCGGCAGAAGCGCCGCACCTCGGTGCCCCCCAGGTCGGAGTGATCCCCGCCGCGACCCTTGGCCACGTCGTGGAAGAGTGCTGCGATGTAGAGCACCCAGGGCCGGTCGAACTGTGCGGCCAGCTGCGAGCAGAACGGGTATTCGTGCGCATGCTCGGGGATGAAGAAGCGCCGCACGTTGCGCAGCACCATCAGGATGTGCTGGTCCACCGTGTAGACGTGGAACAGGTCGTGCTGCATCTGCCCGACGATGCGGCGGAACACCCACAGGTAGCGCCCCAGCACCGAGGTCTGGTTCATCAGCCGGAAGGCATGCGTCTGGCCCTGCGGCTCGCGCAGGATGCGCATGAACAGTTCGCGGTTGACCGGGTCGCGGCGGAACTCGCCGTCCATCAGTTCGCGGGCGTTGTACAGCGCCCGCAGCGTGCGGGCCGAGAGCCCCTTGATGCCCACCGTCTGCTGGTAGGTGAGAAAGGTCTCGAGGATCGCGTGATGGTCGCGTTCGTAGAGGTCGTCGCTCGCCACCTCGAGCATGCCGCCGCGGTCGAGGAACCTCTCGTTGATGGGGCGCATCTGCGCCTCCTGCGAGCCGTTGATGCGTTCCTCGATGTTGAGCATGAGGATCTGGTTGAGCTGCGTGACCGCCTTGGCCGCCCAGTAGTAGCGCCGCATCAGCGCTTCGGAGGCGCGGTGCGCCTTGGTGGCGCGGTAGCCGAAGCTTTCGGCCACGGCGGTCTGCAGGTCGAACACCAGCCGGTCCTCGCGCCGGCCGGCCACCACGTGCAGCCGGGCGCGAATGAGCTTGAGCAGCCCTTCGTTGCGCTGCAGCTGCTTCACCTCGAACGGTGTGACCAGCCCGTTGTTGGCCAGCTCGCTCCAGGTCTTGCCCAGCCCGGCGGCGCGTGCGACCCAGATGACGACCTGCAGATCGCGCAGCCCGCCCGGGCTTTCCTTGCAGTTGGGCTCCAGCGAGTAGGGCGTGTCTTCGTACTTGGTGTGCCGCTGGCGCATTTCCAGCGTCTTGGCGCGCAGGAAGGCCGAG
This sequence comes from uncultured Rivibacter sp., assembly GCA_946480925.1. Next base: position 33,087 of record CAMLLU010000040.1, on the reverse strand, counting down.
GGATTCATTACCGCGGCCGAGGCACGCTTGAAGCCGCTGTAGAGCTTGCGTGAGCCGCAGATGAAGCGCGATTCGAGCAGGGCGGTCTGCACCGTCACGTCGGCCTGCGCTTCGGCCACGCATTCGTCGACGGTGCGCACGCTGGAGCCGATCTCCAGGCCGATGTCCCAGCAGGCGGTGATGAAGCCTTCGACCGCGGACTTGTGCGCCTCGATGGCCGGGTCTTCGCCGCCGTGCACGCTGGTGGGCAGCAGCACCAGCACGTCGACGTCGGAGTACGGGAACAGCTCGCCGCGGCCGAAGCCGCCCACGGCCACCAGGGTGGCGCCGCGCGGCATGAAGGCGTGGTCCCACAGGTCCTGCAGCGTGCGGTCCACGTGTTTGGCCAGGGCCCGCACCAGCCGGCCGGCGGCCGGGGCCGTGGGGCGCGCTTCACGGAAGCGCTGGATCAGCTCGGCCTTGCCGTCGCGGAACTGCCCTCGCAGCGTCTTGAGCGAGGAGGCCGCCGGGGCGCCCGGGGTGGGCTGCTCCTGCGGCACGGGCGCATCGCCGGGCACGGCCGACATGGGTGTCAAACCTTGGTCACGAAATCGGGCGGCGGCGGGCTGCCGGCGGAGAGCGTGAGTACCTCATAGCCGGTTTCGGTGACGAGCACTGTGTGCTCCCATTGGGCCGACAGCGAGCGGTCCTTCGTGACGATGGTCCAGCCGTCGCCCGTTTCCTTGATCTCGCGCCGGCCGGCATTGACCATGGGCTCGATCGTGAAGGTCATGCCGGGCACCAGCTCTTCGAGCGTGCCGGGGCGGCCGTAGTGCAGCACCTGCGGCTCTTCGTGGAACTTCTGCCCGATGCCGTGGCCGCAGAACTCGCGCACGACGGAGAAGCCCTGGTTCTCGGTGAACTGCTGGATGGTGTGGCCGATGTCGCCCAGGCGCACGCCGGGTTTCACCTTCACGATGCCTTTCCACATGGCCTCGTAGGTCAGCGCGCACAGGCGCTTGGCGGCAATGGAGCCTTCGCCCACGATGAACATGCGGCTGGTGTCACCGTGCCAGCCGTCCTTGATGACGGTGACGTCGATGTTGACGATGTCGCTGTTCTTGAGCGGCCGGTCGTTCGGGATGCCGTGGCAGACTTGGTGGTTGATCGACGTGCAGATCGACTTGGGGTAGGGCGTGTAGCCCGGAGGCGCGTAGTTCAGCGGAGCGGGGATCGCCTGCTGCACGTTGACGATGTAGTCGTGCGCGAGCTTGTCGAGCTGCTCGGTCGAAACGCCAGGCTTGACGTGGGGCGTGAGGTAGTCGAGCACCTCGGAGGCCAGCCGTCCGGCGAGCCGCATGCCGTCGATGTCGGCGCCGGTCTTGATGGTGATGGTCATGGGCTGAAATTATGGCCGCGCCGCGGCTGCAGGGCGGGCATTGTCCCTCAGCCCCTCTAAAATCGCGGGTTCTTCCGCGACCGCGCGTGCGATCCCGCACAGCCCTCACCACACGAGCCCGCCCGTGACCTCCAGCTCCTCCCAGATTCTTTCTTTCGAGGGCGGCAACGCGCTGTCCGCTTTCCGTGCCCAGGCCCTGCTGCCCAAGCTGCAGGCGGCCGCGCCGCGCGTCACCGCCGTGCACGCCCGCTTCGTGCACTGGGTGTGGCTGGACCAGGCTCTGGACCGCGGTGCGATGGACAAGCTGGCTGCCCTGCTGACCTACGGCGACCCTTACGCCGGGCCGGCCGACGGCGAGCTGGTGGTGGTGACGCCGCGCTTCGGCACCGTATCGCCCTGGGCCTCTAAGGCCACCGACATCGCGCACAACTGCGGGTTGGCCCTCCATCGAGTGGAACGCGTGACGGAATACCGCCTTTCGCTCAAGGGCGGTCTGCTGGGCGGCAGCAAGCCGCTCACTCCCGAAGAGCGTGAGGCCGTCGCCGCGCTGCTGCACGACCGCATGACCGAAAGCGCGGCCTTAGAGCGCCAGGCCGCGGCCCACCTGTTCGACGAGCAGCCGGGCTTGGCCGTGGAACACGTGGACGTGCTGGGCAAGGGCCGCGCCGCACTCGAAGTGGCCAACAAGGAGTTCGGCCTGGCGCTCAGCGACGACGAGATCGACTACCTCGTTGCCGCCTTCCAGAACCTGAAGCGCAACCCCAGCGACGTCGAGCTGATGATGTTCGCGCAGGCCAACAGCGAGCACTGCCGCCACAAGATCTTCAACGCGAACTTCACGATCGACGGGCAGCCGCAGGAGCTCTCGATGTTCGGGATGATCCGCAACACCGAAAAGCTGTCGCCGCAGTATTCGGTTGTGGCCTACAGCGACAACGCCGCGGTCATGCAAGGCGGACCGGTCGAGCGCTGGCTGCCCCAGGGCTACACCAATGCGCCGCAGTACACCGCACGCCACGAGACGGCGCACGTGCTGATGAAGGTGGAAACCCACAACCACCCCACGGCCATCTCGCCGCACCCTGGTGCCTCCACCGGCGCGGGCGGCGAGATCCGCGACGAGGGAGCCACCGGCCGCGGCGCGCGGCCCAAGGCTGGGTTGACCGGCTTTTCGGTGAGCAACCTGCAATTGCCCGGGACCAACGAGCCCTGGGAGCAAGTGCGCTACGGCAAGCCTGAGCACATCGCGAGTGCGCTGCAGATCATGACCGAGGGCCCGCTGGGCGGCGCGGCCTTCAACAACGAGTTCGGCCGGCCCAACCTGGGTGGCTACTTCCGTGTCTACGAGCAGACGGTAGCCGGTGTGCGCCGCGGCTACCACAAGCCCATCATGATCGCGGGCGGTCTGGGCACCATCAGCGACGGGCAGACGCACAAGCTGCCGTTCGGCGCCGGCACGCTGCTCATCCAGTTGGGCGGCCCCGGCATGCGCATCGGCATGGGCGGCGGCGCGGCCAGCTCCATGGCGGCCGGCACCAACACTGCCGCGCTCGACTTCGACTCGGTGCAGCGCGGCAACCCCGAGATCCAGCGCCGCGCTCAGGAGGTCATCAACCATTGCTGGGCGCTGGGCGACAAGAACCCCATCCTGGCCATCCACGACGTGGGCGCCGGCGGCATCAGCAACGCCTTCCCCGAGCTGGTGGACGGTGCCGGCAAGGGCGCCACTTTCGACCTGCGCAAGGTGCCGCTCGAAGAGACGGGCCTGGCGCCGAAGGAGATCTGGTGCAACGAGAGCCAGGAGCGCTACGTCCTGGCCGTGGCGCCGGAAAGCCTGCCCATCTTCACCGCCATGGCCGAGCGCGAGCGCTGCCCGTTCGCCGTGATCGGCACGGCCACCGATGACAAGGAGCTGATCCTCGAAGACGGCCCGGGCGGCGATCGTCCGATCGACATGCCGATGGACGTGCTGCTGGGCAAGCCGCCCAAGATGCACCGCGACGTGAAGCGTATGACGCGGGAAGAAAAGTCGCTCGACCTCACCGGCGTGAAGCTGGAGCAGGTGGCCTTCGACGTGCTGCGCCATCCCACCGTGGCGTCCAAGCGCTTCCTGGTCACGATCGGCGATCGCACCGTCGGCGGCCTGAACCACCGCGACCAGATGGTGGGCCCCTGGCAGGTGCCGGTGGCCGACTGCGCCGTCACGCTGGCCGACTATGCCGGTTTCCGTGGCGAGGCCATGAGCATGGGCGAACGCACGCCGCTCGCCTCGCTGGACGCACCGGCCTCCGGCCGCATGGCAGTGGCCGAGGCCATCACCAACCTGCTGGCCGCGCCGATCGACCTGCCGCGCGTGAAGCTCAGCTGCAACTGGATGGCCGCCTGCGGCGAGCCCGGCGAAGACGCCGCGCTGTACGACACCGTCAAGGCCGTGGGCATGGAGCTGTGCCCGGCGCTGGGCATCGGCGTGCCGGTGGGCAAGGACTCGTTGTCCATGCGCACGCGCTGGGCCGACGGCAGTGAAACGAAACAGGTCACGGCGCCGGTCTCGCTCATCGTCTCGGCCTTCGCCACGCTGGACGACGTGCGCGGCACCCTCACGCCGCAGCTGCAGCCGGGTGACACCACGCTGATCGCCATCGACCTCGGCAACGGCAAGCACCGCATGGGCGGCTCGATGCTGGCGCAGGTGCTCAACCAGTTCGGCAACACCGTGCCCGACCTGGACGACCCGGCGCAGCTGAAGGCCCTGGTGGGTGCCATCAACAGGCTGCGTGCCGAGGGCAAGCTCCTGGCCTACCACGACCGCAGCGACGGCGGCCTGTGGGCGGCCGTGGCCGAAATGGCCTTCGCCGGCCACCTGGGGGTGAGCCTGAACGTGGACATGCTGGTGACCGAAAGCGCCGGCATCGAAGACAGCCGTGCCGAATACGGCGACTCCAAGAACTGGGCACAGCAAGTGGGCGAGCGCCGCGCCGAGCTCACGCTGAAGGCGCTGTTCAACGAAGAGCTGGGAGCCGTGATCCAGGTGCCCACCAGCGAGCGCGACGCGGTGATGGCTACGCTGCGCGAACTTGGCCTCTCGAAGCACAGCCACGTGATCGGCAAGCCCAATGACCGGGGTGTGCTGGAAGTGTGGCGTGACACCCGGCAGGTGTTCGCCGCTCCGCTGGAGCAACTGCACAAGACCTGGGACGAGGTGAGCTGGCGCATCGCCCAGCAACGCGACAACCCGGCCTGCGCCGATGCCGAGCACGCAGCGGCCGGCCGCGCAGACGACCCGGGCCTGCACGTGCACCTCACCTTCGACCCCGCAGAAGACGTGGCTGCGCCGTTCATCAACAGCGGTGCACGGCCCAAGCTGGCCATCCTGCGCGAGCAGGGCGTCAACTCGCACGTCGAGATGAGCTATGCCATGCACCAGGCCGGCTTCGACACCTTCGACGTGCACATGAGCGACCTGCAGGGCGGTCGCGCGCGGCTCGACATGTTCAAGGGCTTCATCGCCTGTGGAGGCTTCAGCTACGGCGACACGCTCGGTGCCGGCGAAGGCTGGGCCCGCTCGGTGATGTTCAACCCCGTGCTGGCCGAGCAGTTCGCTGCATTCTTCGGCCGCAACGACACCTTCGCCCTGGGGGTGTGCAACGGCTGCCAGATGATGGCCGCGCTGTCGCCCATCATTCCCGGCGCGCAGGACTGGCCCAAGTTCACCCGCAACAAGAGCGAGCAGTTCGAGGCCCGCCTGTCGCTGGTGGAAGTGCTCGAGAGCCCGTCGATCTTCTTCACCGGCATGGCAGGCAGCCGCCTGCCGATCGCGGTGGCCCATGGCGAAGGGTTTGCCGATTTCTCGCAGCGCGGCGACGCGGCCAAGGTGTTCCGTGCGATGCGCTTCGTCGACAACGCCGGCGCGCCGACCGAGGCTTACCCGTTCAACCCGAACGGCAGCCCCGAAGCCCTCACGTCGGTGACCACGGCCGACGGCCGCTTCACCGTGCTGATGCCGCACCCGGAGCGTGTGTTCCGCAACGTGCTCATGAGCTGGACCAGCGGCGACACGAGCCAGAAGAGCCCCTGGATGCGCATGTTCCGCAATGCGCGCAAGTGGGTTGAATAGGCCCACCCCCGTAGCGCCTGCGGCGCTCCCCCTCAAAAGGGGCGCCGCCAGCGGCCCGGCAAAGCCGGATCCGCACGGCGTCTACGCGGTGCGCTGGGTGACTCAGTGCGCCGCCGCAGGCCGCGTCTTGTAGAACTTCATCGGCACCGAGGCCGCGCGGTCGATCACGTTGCGCTTGATCTTGCCGACCACGTGCATCTCGCAGGGTTTGCAGTCGAAGCGCAGCGTGAGCTTCTCGCCGTTGTTCTCGATCACCAGCGGCTCGGCGCGCACCGTGCCCTGCACGCCGGTCACGCCCTTGGCCTGCTTGGGGCACAGGCTCAAGCTGAAACGCACGCAGTGCTTGGTGATCATCAGGCTCACCTCGCCCAGCTCTTCGTGGCTTTCGTAGGCCGGCTCGATGATCTTGACGCCGTGCTTCGCATAGAAGTCGCGGGCCTTGTGGTTGTACACGTTGGCGAGGTAGCTCAGCGTGTCGTCGGGGTAGGGCACGGTCGGCTCGACGGCCGGCGCACGTTGCGGGCGCTGCCAGGCCGCAGCGCGGGCCTGCTCCAGTAACGCGACGGCATCGCGCCGCAGCGCGTTCACCAGCCCGGCGGGAATGAACCACGGGGCCGACAGGTGCAGTTCGATTTGGCTCGCTTCGAAGATGGTGTTGCCCAGCTTGGCCAGGTGCTCGCGCAGCGTGGCGTCGGCCTTGCCGGCGTTCTGGGCGGGCTCCTTCACCTGCTCGACCCGCGCCGAGCCGTGGTGGCCGTCTTCGTCGGTGAGCGTGAGTGCAAAGCCCTGCGGCGTCTCGTCGAAGCGCATCGACACGCCGATGCGACGCTCGGCCGACTTCTTGCCGAGCAGGCGGTCCCAGGCCATGTCGCGGTTGCGGGACAGCTCCGTGTCGCGCCGCAGGTCTTTCAGCTGAGCGACCGGCTCGTTTGGGAACACCCGCCACAGCCGGCCGTCGGCGCCCAGCGGCTGGGCCGTGTTGACCTGCACGCCCACCAGCTCCTTCTGCAGGTCGTAATAGGTGAGGCCGTCGCCGTTGTTCAACGCGTCGGTGCCGGCCGCCAGTTCGACTTCGAAGTGGTCCTTGCCGACGCGCGTGACGTGGCCCACGGGCAGGCCGGCATGCTTGGGCGTGTCGAAGGCGCCGATGTCCTGCTGGCGGCCATTGACGAAGTAGTCGGTCGAGCCGCGGTTGAAATTGCGGTCTGGGTCAGGGGTGAAGAAGAAGCGCGTACGGCCCGACGAGGCGCGGTGCAGGTCGGTGCGTGCTTCGAGCGCTTCGTCGAGCAGCTGCCGGTAGTGGGCGGTGATGTTCTTCACGTAGCCCATGTCCTTGTAGCGGCCTTCGATCTTGAAGCTGCGCACGCCGGCGTCGACCAGCGCACGGACGTTGGCGCTCTGGTCGTTGTCTTTCATCGAGAGCACGTGCTTCTCGTGCGCCACGATGCGGCCCTGGCTGTCGGTCACCGTGTAGGGCAGGCGGCAGGCTTGCGAGCAGTCGCCGCGGTTGGCGCTGCGGCCCGTCTGGGCATGGCTCACGTAGCACTGGCCGCTGTAGGCCACGCACAGCGCACCGTGCACGAAGAATTCGATGGTGGCGTCCGTCGCGTCGGCTATGGCCTCGATCTGCTGCAGCGTCAATTCACGCGCCAGCACGATCTGCGAAAAGCCTACCTGGCCGAGGAACCGCGCCTTTTCCAGCGTGCGGATGTCGCACTGCGTGCTGGCATGCAGCTGGATGGGCGGGATGTCGAGCTCCAGCAGCGCCATGTCCTGCACGATCAGTGCATCCACGCCGATGTCGTACATCTGCCGGACCATGCGGCGGGCCGGCTCCAGTTCGTCGTCGCGCAAGATGGTGTTGAGCGTGACGAAGATGCGGCTGCCGTAACGGTGCGCGTGCTTCACCAGCCGCTCGATGTCGGCCACCTCGTTGCTCGCGTTGTGGCGCGCGCCGAAAGACGGCCCGCCGATGTAGACGGCGTCGGCACCGTGGTTGACGGCTTCGATGCCGATGTCGGCGTCGCGGGCGGGGGCGAGCAGTTCGAGCTCGGGGCGGGGAGTGCGCATGGAGGCGGCAATTTTAGGTCGGCGCAGCGCATGCGCTATCGTGCCGGCCGTGAACGAAACCACCACTTCGATTGCTTCGCGCTACGACCGCCTCGACGCCTTGCGTAGCGTCGCCATCGTCTGGATGGCGGTCTTCCACTTCTGTTTCGACCTGGCGCACTTCAAGCTCATCGAGCAGAACTTCTACCGTGATCCGTTCTGGACCACGCAGCGCACCTTCATCGTGTCGCTGTTCCTGTTCTGTGCCGGCTTCGGCCAAGCCGTCGCAGTGACGCAGCAGCAGAGCTGGCGGCGTTTCTGGCGGCGGTGGGCGCAGGTGGCCGGCTGCGCGGTGCTGGTGAGCATCGGCTCCTACCTGATGTTTCCGCGCAGCTACATCTACTTCGGCGTGCTGCACGGCATCGCGGTGATGCTGATCATCACGCGCTTCACCGCCCGGCTGGGTGTGTGGCTGTGGCCGCTGGGCCTCGTGGCCATCCTGCTGCCGCGGCTGGTGCAGCACAGCTTCTTCGACACGCGCTGGACCAGCTGGGTCGGGCTGGTCACCCGCAAGCCGGTCACCGAAGACTACGTGCCGTTGCTGCCCTGGCTGGGCGTGATGTGGTGGGGGTTGGCTGCAGGGCTCCTGGTGCTGCAGCATCGGCCGCACTGGATGGGCGGCGGACTGCCGGCTGCGTTCAAGCCGTTGTCAGTGCTGGGGCGCTGGAGCCTGAGCTTCTACATGCTGCACCAGCCCGTGCTGATCGGCCTCCTGATGTTGTGGATGCAGCTGACACGTTGATGGGCGCGCCGTTTGCCCGAGGCCATGCGGGTGCAACACGAAGAGCAAGCAGCATGGCCATCGACGTCCGCAAGGGGCAAGCCCCCAAGCCGCTGGAACGCGAGGCGTTCCGCGAGCGCTTCCTGACACGCTTTTTCGACCCGACGTTCAATCTTGAGCGCGAGGCGATCGAGAGGCTCGAATCCATCGCGTGGCAGGCCTACATCGAAGGCGACAAATCGCCGGTCATTCGCAAGGCCGGGCCCTCGTTCACCAACCCGGAGTACGAGCTTTCGGTCGAGTGGCTGCAGACCAGCGAGCGGTTGAAACTGGCGCAACAGCGTTGGGCCGAGCCGTCCACGCCTTCGCGTGTGCTGCTCATTGCAGGCGCGGCGCGCAACGACGGCACCTGCCCGGGCGAGATGTCCAAGACCTGGCGGCTGCTACAGCTGGCGCGCGAGGTCGTCGAAGGTGAACGCGTGCAGGCCGACGTGCTGGACCTGAGCCTGCTGGCGTCCGACTACGACCGCCACATCCACCCTTGCAAAGGCTGCGTGTCCACGGCCATGCCCCTGTGCCACTGGCCGTGCAGTTGTTACCCCAACCACGCGCTGGGGCAGACGGGCGACTGGATGAACGAGATCTACGAGCGCTGGGTGTCTGCGCACGCCGTGATCATCGTCACACCGGTGTACTGGTACCAGGTGCCCAGCCCGCTGAAGCTCATGATGGACCGGCTGGTCTGCGCCGACGGCGGCAACCCTGACCCCACCACCACCGAAGGCAAGAAGCCCGACAAGGCCAAGGCACTGGAGCTGTCGGGCTGGGACTACCCGCAGCACTTGGCCGGGCGTGCCTATGGCTTGGCCGTGCACGGTGACGTGGCGGGTATCGAAGGCGTGCGCAGGTCGCTCTCCGACTGGCTCGACTGGATGGGCCTCATCGACGCAGGCACCCACGCACGGCTGGACCGCTACATCGGCTACTACCAGCCCTATGCCACCAGCCATGCCGCACTCGATGCAGACGAGGCGGTGCAGGAAGAGGTGCGCAACGTGGCGCGCGCCGTGGTGATGGCGGTGCGAGAGTTGCGCGAAGGCCGCCTGTCGAACCCGAATGCCGGGCTGCGCCGGCCGCGCCCCAAGTAACTTGACCGGCCCAAAGACAAAGGGCGCCAAGGGCGCCCTTTGTCGTGTGGTGTGACGGCTGGGTTCAGTTGAACTTGTAGTCCGTCTTGGCCTTGGCCTTCAACTCGTCGCGGAACGTGGCGAGCTTCTGCTGCGTGAGGCGCTGCTCGATCTGCGGTTTCACTTCCTCGAGTGCCGGGAAGGAGGTGTCGCGCACGTCTTCGAGCTTGATGATGTGGTAGCCGAACTGGCTCTTCACCGGCGTTTCGGTCATCTCGCCTTTTTGGAGCTTGGTCATGGCCTGCGAGAACTCGGGCACGTAGCTGCCAGGCGCGGCCCAGTCGAGATCGCCGCCGTTCTGTGCGGAGCCCGGGTCCTTGCTGCTCTTCTTGGCCAGGTCTTCGAACTTCGCGCCGCCCTTGATCTGCTTGATCAGCGCCACGGCGTCTTCTTCCTTTTCGACCAGGATGTGGCGGACGCGGTATTCCTTGTCGCCGGCCTGGGCCTTGAACTTGTCGTATTCGGCCTTGACCTCGGCGTCGGTGACCTTGTTCTTCTTCTGGAAGTCGTTGAACAGTTCGCGGATCAGGATGCTCTGGCGGGCCAGCTCGAGCTGGGCCTTGTAGTCTTCAGAGCCTTGCAGGCCACGGCGCTGGGCTTCCTGCATGAAGATCTCGCGCAGCACCACTTCGTCCTTGACCTGCTTTTCGAGTTCGGGCGTCATGGGTTGGGGCGGCTGGCCTTGCGCGGCCTGCTGGCGCGACACCTGGCTGAGCAGCATGTCGACGCGTGCCTTCGGCACCGGCTTGCCGTTGACGGTGGCCACGTTCTGGGCCGATGCAGCCATGGGCAGAGCGAGTGCTGCAGACAGGGCTGCGGCGCCGACGCCGGCAGCGATGGAAAGCTTCTTCATCGAGGAACGTGCCTTTCTAGCAGGGAAGATTCGGAGGAGCCGTGCAGGAGATGGTGCGCTGGCGTGGAGCTCAGGACTGGTGCACGGGAGAACGTTCTGGTGTGTCGGCCTGTATGGCCAGGGCGTGGATGCCCTGGGGGATCAACTCATGCAGGGCATCATAAACGAGGCGATGGCGCGCCACGCGGTTCAGGCCGGCAAAGCGCTCGCTGACGATGCGCACGGTGAAGTGCCGGCCTTCGCGGGCGCCGGCATGACCTGCGTGGAGGTGGCTGTCGTCCTGCACCTCGAGCGAAGCGGGGGCCAGTGCCGAGCGCAACACGGTTTCGATGTCATGTGCCGTCACACCCTGCTTCTTCGGCGGCATGGTGGCCGCCGGAGCAGCCTGCGCATCAGCGGGGGGCATCTCTTCGTCCTTCAGGTAGCGGCTCATGTAAAGACCCTGGCCCAGCATGAACAGCAGCATCAAGCCGGTGGCACCAAAAACCTTGAAGGTGGCCCAGGTCGACGTGGAATAGTTGTAGGCCACATAGAGGTTCAGCACCCCCATTGCAGCGAAGAACACGACCCACGCTGCATTCAGCCGGCCCCACACCGCCTGGGGCAGCGGCAACTGGTTGCCGATCAGCGTTTGCAGCAGGTTCTTGCGGAAGAGCGCCTGGCTGATCCACAGCGCGGAGCTCATCACCCAGTACAGCACGCTGGGCTTCCACTTGATGAACGTCTCGTTGTGGAACCAGATGGTCGCGCCGCCCAGCACCGTCACGAGCCCGAGGCTCACCCACAGCATCGTGTCGATCTTCTGGCGACGCACCTTCAGGTACAGCACCTGCAGCAGCGTGGCGGCGATGACCACCACGGTGGCTAGCAGCACCGGCGCTTCGCTGGCGCCCACCACGCCACCCGACACCATGAAGCCGAAGTGATCGGTGGCGAATGCGGCTGCGTCCTGTGGTTGGCGTTCAGCGAACTTGAACGCCGCGAAGAACAGGATGATGGGGAGGAAGTCGAGGAAGATTTTCATGGGGGGACCAGGGACTGCGGGACCCCGCGCATCATGCGCTGCTCAGGGAGCCGCAGCCGTGGCGTCAACGCCTTTTACCCGTGGTTACTCGCTGCGGGGCTCGAAGTCTATCGCGGCCGAATTGATGCAAAAGCGCTCGCCGGTAGGCTCGGGCCCGTCAGGGAACACGTGGCCCAGGTGGGCGCCGCAGTTGTTGCAGCGCACCTCCACGCGCACCATGCCGTGACTGCGGTCGACCACACGCTCGACCACCTCGCTTTGCAGCGGCTCGAAGTAGCTGGGCCAGCCGCAGCCGGCATCGAACTTGGTTTGGGAGGCAAACAGCGGCGTGCCGCAGCACACGCAGTTGTAGACGCCCTGGTTCCAGTGGTCCCAGTACTTGCCGGTGAAGGCGCGTTCGGTGGCAGCGTGGCGCGTCACCTCGAACTGCATGGGGGCGAGTTGTGCGCGCCACTCGGCTTCGGTCTTCTTGACTTTGCGATCCTTGTCGTCGGGCTGGCTCATGATGAACAGGACACCTCGATGTGTTGGGCCCAGTCGGGCGGGAACCCGGCATCGGCCGAGTGCTCAGGCTGTTCGTCGTACGGGCGCTCCAAAACTTTCAGCAGCCGCTGCACTTCGCTGAAGTCGCCCTGCTGAGCCTGGCGGATGGCGACTTCGGCCAAGTGGTTGCGCAGCACGTATTTCGGGTTGACCCGCTTCATTCGCAAGGCGCGTTCTGCGTCGATGCTGCTTTCGGCCTGCAGGCGCTGGCGGTATTGGGCGGCCCAGGCGTCGAAGCCGGCGCGGTCGATGAAGAGGTCGCGCATTGCGGTGTGGTCTGCCTCTGGGGCGGTGCTGAAGTCGGCCAGCCGGCGGAAGGCGATGGTGAAGTCCACGCGGTCGGCGGCCATGAGCTTCAGCAGCCCGTCGATGAGATCGCGGTCGCTGGGCTGCCCGGTGGCAAGGCCCAGCTTGGCGCGCATGCGCGCTTCCAGCGCGGCCGGGAACTCGCTGCGGTAAGGCTCCAGCGCTTCGAGCAGCAGGTCGCTGGCTTCTTCGCCTTCGCCGACCAGCGGCAGCAGCGCCTGCGCCAACGCATGCAGGTTCCACAGCGCCACGTTGGGCTGGCGTGCATAGGCGTAGCGGCCCTGGGTGTCGGAGTGGTTGCAGACGAAGCCAGGGTCGAAGGCATCGAGAAAGCCGAACGGACCGTAGTCGATGGTCAGCCCGAGGATGCTCATGTTGTCGGTGTTCATCACGCCGTGCGCGAAGCCCACCGCCTGCCAGTCGGCCATGAGCCGGGCGGTGCGGTGCGTCACTGCCTCGAGCAGCGCGACGTACGGCTGCGGCGCTTCACGGCACTCGGGGTAGTAATGCTGGATCACGAAGTCGGCCAGCTGCCGCAGCTCGCCGTGCTGGTCGTGGTGGCAGAAGTGCTCGAAATGGCCGAAGCGGATGAAGCTGGGCGACAGGCGCGTCACCACTGCGGCGGTCTCGATGGTTTCGCGCCGCACCGGCATCGCCGAGCCGGTGATGGCCAGTGCGCGGGTGGTCGGGACGCCGAGGTGGAACATCGCCTCGGAACACAGGAACTCGCGGATCGACGAACGCAGCACCGCGCGGCCATCGCCCATGCGGGAGTAGGGCGTGAGTCCGCTGCCCTTGAGCTGCACTTCCATGGGGCCTGACGGTGTATCGAGCTCGCCCAGCAGGATGGCGCGGCCGTCACCCAGCTGGCCGGCCCACACGCCGAACTGGTGGCCGCTGTACACGCTGGCCAGCGGCTGCATGCCGCGCCATGGCGCGCCGCCGCTGAAGGCGGCCAGCGATTGCGGGTGTTGCCACCAGTCCACCGGCCAGCCCAGCGTGGCCGTGGCGCTGTCGCTGGTGGCCACCCAGTGCGGGTCGGGCAGGGGAGCAGAAGGCAGGCGGGTGTAGAAGCGTTCGCCCAGGGAGGCGAAGCGGTTGGTCCAGCGCAGGCCGTCGATCGGAGCGTCCACCGCTTCCGCGCTGTCGGCCGACCCTGGATGTTGCGCATGCGGCAAAGCACTCATGCGGCCAAGTGTAGTCAGCGCGACAGTTTTTCAAGGGCGACTAGGGTATACCGCAAACCACGCGTGGCGGCGCCGTTCCATGATGCGCTGCATTCACTACCAATCGCGGTTCCAAAGGAGACAGACACCATGGCGCAGCTGATGGGCCAGATGATGCAAATGCCCCTGATGATCTCGTCGCTGATCACGCATGCGGCGAGGCATTTCGGTGACACCGAGATCGTGTCGAAGCGGGTCGAAGGCGACCTCCACCGCTACACCTGGGCTGACGCCGAACTGCGCTCGCGCAAGGTGGCCCAGGCGCTGGCGAAGCTGGGTTGCCGGCCGGGCGACCGGGTGGCCACGCTGGGCTGGAACGGCTACCGCCACCTCGAGATCTACTACGGCACCTCCGGTTCGCAACTGGTGTGCCACACCATCAATCCGCGGCTCTTCCCGGAGCAGATCGCCTGGATCGCCAACGACGCCGAAGACACGGTGCTGTGCTTCGAGCTGACCTTCCTGCCGCTGGTGGAGAAGCTCGCCGACAGCATGAAGGGCATCAAGCACTTCGTGCTGATGACCGACCGCGCCCACATGCCGGCGCAAAGCGGCATTCCCAAGCTGCTGTGCTACGAAGAGCTGGTGGAGGCCGAAGACGGCCACTACACGTGGCCCGAGTTCGACGAGAACACCGCATCGAGCATCTGCTACACCTCGGGCACCACCGGCAACCCGAAGGGCGCCGTCTACAGCCACCGTTCGACCATCCTGCATGCCTATGCAGCCGCGCTGCCCGACGCGATGGCGCTCTCGGCACAGGACGTGGTGCTGCCCGTGGTGCCGATGTTCCACGTCAACGCCTGGGGGCTGCCGTATTCGGCGGCGCTCAGCGGCTGCAAGGTGGTGTTCCCGGGGCCGCACCTGGACGGCAAATCGCTGTTCGAGCTGTTCGAAAGCGAAAAGGTCAGCTTCAGCGCCGGGGTGCCCACCGTGTGGTTGGGCCTGCTCACCTACGTGAAGCAGAACGACCTGAAGTTCAGCACCTTCAAGCGCACGGTGATCGGCGGTTCGGCCTGCCCGCCGTCGATGATCCGCACGCTGGAAGAAGACTACGGCGTCACCGTGATCCACGCCTGGGGCATGACCGAGCTGTCACCGCTGGGCACGCTCTCCAAGCTCAAGGCCAAGCACTTCAACCTGCCGAAGGAGCAGCAGCGCCACATCCTCGAAAAACAGGGCAAGGTGATCTACGGCATCGACCTGAAGATCATCGACGACAACGACGCCGAGCTGCCCTGGGACGGCAAGGCCTCGGGCAACCTGGTGGTGCGTGGGCCCTGGGTCATCGACAACTACTACAAGGGCACCCGCTCGCCGTTGGTCAACGGGTGGTTCCCCACCGGCGACGTGGCCACCATCGATGCCGACGCCTTCATGCAGATCACCGACCGCAGCAAGGACGTCATCAAGTCCGGCGGCGAATGGATCAGCTCCATCGACCTCGAGAACATCGCGATGGCCCACCCGGCGGTGCACGAGGCAGCGGTCATCGCCTGCCGACACCCGAAGTGGGACGAGCGGCCGCTGCTCGTGGTCATCAAGAAGCCGGGCGCCGAAGTGAGCCGTGACGAGATGCTCAGGTTCTACGAAGGCAAGATCGCCAAGTGGCAGATCCCCGACGACGTGATCTTCGTCAACGAGATCCCGCACACGGCCACCGGCAAGATCCAGAAGCTCAAGCTGCGAGAGCTCTACAAGGACCACCAACTGCCCGCCGCATGAGCCTTCGCGGTGCAGCCGGCGCACGGCGCGGCCCGAGTTGTCTTGTGCGCGACAGCACGCGCTCGGGTCATCCCTGAAGCCGCGCAAGCCGAATCCGAATAACCTTTTGGCCACCCTAGACAAGCAGGCATCAGCCGCGAAGGAGACAAGGCAATGAAGTTCAACCGCATCGCTCGTGTCACGGCCATTGCGTCGGCCATCGTCCTATCGAGCATGCTGGCCGTGCAGGCACAGCAGGCCAAACCTGCAGCCAAGCCGGCTGCCGCCGCGCCGGCCGGCAAGCTCAACGAGACCGTGAAGATCGCGTGGATCGATGCGTTGACCGGCCTCACCGCCGCCACCGGCCAGAACCAGCTCAAGGGCTTCCAGTTCCTTGCCGAGCAGTTCAGCAAGAGCAACCCCGCCGGCGTGAAGTTCGAGATCGTCTCCTTCGACAACAAGCTGAGCCCGCAAGAGACGGTGAGCGCGCTGCAGTCGGCCATCGACCAGGGCATCCGCTACGTGGCGCAAGGCACCGGCACGGGCCCGGCCACCGCCATCATCGACTTCCTGAACAAGTACAACGAGCGCAACCCCGGCAAGGAAGTCGTGTTCCTCAACTACGCCGCGGTGGACCCCGACCTCACCAACAGCAAGTGCAGCTTCTGGCACTTCCGCCTCGATGCCGACACCTCCATGAAGATGGAGGCGCTGACCACCTTCATGAAGGACCAGCAGGACATCAAGAAGGTCTACCTGCTCAATCAGAACTACGCGCATGGCCACCAGGTGGCGCGCTATGCCAAGGAAAACCTGTCGCGCAAGCGGCCCGACATCCAGATCGTCGGTGAAGACCTGCATCCGCTGGCGCAGGTGCGCGACTTCGCGCCCTACATCGCCAAGATCAAGGCTTCGGGCGCCGACACGGTGGTCACCGGCAACTGGTCGTCCGACCTCACGCTGCTGGTCAAGGCCGCGAACGATGCCGGCCTCAACGCGAAGTTCTACACCTACTACGCCTCCGTCTCGGGCACGCCCACCGCCATGGGGGCGAACTCTGCCGGGCGCGTGTACCAGGTGGGCGTGTTGCACAGCGCCATGACGGGCGAGGCCCGAAAGATCATGGACGAGTACAAGAAGCGCTTCAACGACGACTACTACACCGGCCAGATCTACCACGCCTACACGCTGCTGTCGGCCGCCATGGCCAAGGCCAAGAGCACCGACCCGGTGAAAGTGGCCTTCGCGCTCGAGGGCCTGCAGGCCAGGAGCCTGAACGGCGACGTCGAGATGCGCAAGGCCGACCACCAGCTGCAGCAGACGCTCTACATCGCGGTGTGGCAGAAGGCCGGCAAGGCGCCCAACGACTACAGCGTCGAGAACACCGGCTTCAACTTCCAGCCGGTGAAGACCTTCGAGCCCTACGTGTCGAGCACGCCCACGTCGTGCCAGATGAAGCGGCCTTCGGTGTCCTGACCGCCGCTCGATCCGCTGTCCGGGCCCGCCGGAGTGCGCTCCGCCGGGCCCGCGTTCTGTAAGGCCCTTCCGTCAGGAACCTGCGCACGTGGACCAGCTCTTCATCAACCTCCTCAACGGCATCAGTTCCGGGCTGCTGCTGTTCATGCTCAGTTCGGGCCTCACGCTGATCTTCAGCATGATGGGTGTGCTGAACTTCGCGCACGCCAGCTTCTACATGGTGGGCGCCTACCTGGCCTATGCCATCAGCGGCGTGGTCGGCTTCTGGGTCGCGTTGATCGCGGCGCCCCTGGCCGTGGGTGTTCTGGGCGCGCTGTTCGAGCGCACCGCGCTGCGGCGGGTGCACAAGTTCGGCCACGTGCCGGAGCTGCTCATCACTTTCGGTCTGTCGTACGTGATCCTCGAGCTGGTGAAGCTGGTGTGGGGGTTGTCGCCCGTGCCGTTCCAGCCGCCGCCGGCGTTGCAGGGGCCGGCCTTCACCATCGTGCAGTCGTCGGTCGACGGGTTCGGTCTCGTCTGGGGCACAGCGCCCGCTGAGCGTTGCACAGCTGCAGCAGGGGCCGTGGTGCATTGCTCCACCTTCCCGGCCACGCGCTTCTTCATGATGGTGGTGGCGCTGGTGATGCTGGTGTCGCTGTGGCTGCTGCTCACACGCACGCGCATCGGCCTCGTCATCCAGGCCGCACTCACGCACCCCGAGATGGTCGAAGCGCTGGGGCACAACGTGCCGCGCGTGTTCATGCTGGTGTTCGGCAGCGGCTGCGCACTGGCGGGCCTGGCCGGCGTGGTGGGTGGCATGACCTTCGTGACCGAGCCGTCGATGGCGGCCATCGTGGGCTCCATCATCTTCGTGGTCGTGGTGGTTGGCGGCATGGGCTCGCTGGCAGGGGCCTTCGTCGGCTCGCTGGTCATCGGCTTGCTGCAGACGCTGCCGCTCACGGTGGACGAGTCGCTTGCCTCGCTCATCAATGGCATGGGAGGCTCCGTGGGGCCGCAAACCTTCGGCTGGCCGCTGCTGCGCATCACCTTGCCGCAGGCAGCCCCCATCCTGCCGTACCTGCTGCTCGTGCTGATCCTGATCTTCCGCCCGAAGGGCCTCCTGGGTACACGCGAGGGTTGAGATGTCCGCCACTCCCATGACAACAACACAGCGTGTCGGCACGCTGCCGGCGCAGTCGAAGGCCGTTGGCTCCCGCGACGCCTACTTCCACTTCAAGCCCTACAACGTGGGCCGCTGGGTGCTCTGGAGCTTCTTCGCGCTGCTCCTGGCACTCTCGCCATTGGTGTGGAAGTCGAGCTTCGGGCAGACGATGCTCACGCAGATGGGCATCGCCATCATTGCGTGCCTGGCCTACAACATCCTGCTGGGGCAGGGCGGCATGCTGAGCTTCGGCCATGCGGTGTACAGCGGGCTCGGCTCCTTCCTGGCCATCCATACGCTCAACAAGGTGTCTGCCGGTGAACTGGCGTTGCCGGTGAGCCTGATCCCGCTGGTGGGCGGGCTGGCCGGGCTGTTCTTCGCGGCGCTGCTGGGCTACGTCACCACCAAGAAGGCCGGCACCACCTTCGCGATGATCACGCTGGGCATCGGCGAGCTGGTGTGGTCGATGTCCCTGATGATCCCGGAGTTCTTCGGCGGCGAAGGCGGCATCACCGGCAACCGCGTCGTTGGCCAGCCGTTCATGGGCATCAGCTTCGGGCCGCAGATCCAGGTGTACTACCTCGTCGCGGTGTACTGCTTCATCTGCACGGCGGCCATGTTCGCGCTCACGCGCACGCCGCTCGGGCGCATCCTCAATGCGGTGCGCGACAACCCTGAGCGGGTGGAGTTCATCGGCTACAGCACGCAGCGCGTGCGCTACATCGCCTTCATGATCTCGGGCTTCTTCGCCGGCATCGCGGGCGGGTTGGGCGCGCTCAACTTCGAGATCGTGACGGCCGAGGTGGTGGGCGCGGCACGCTCGGGCGCCTACCTGTTGTTCGTGTTCCTGGGCGGAGCCACGTTCTTCTTCGGCCCCATCATCGGCGCGGTGCTGATGGTGCTGGCACTGGTGCTGCTGTCGGAGTTCACCAAGGCCTGGCTGCTCTACCTGGGCCTGGTGTTCCTGTTCATGGTGGCCTATGCGCCGGGCGGCATCGCGAGCCTGATCATGATGAACCTGCGCGTGGCGGCCTTCGGCAAGCTCAAGCGCTTGTGGACCTCGTACCTCGCGCTGGGCGGCTGTGCCTTCGTCATGCTGGTGGGGGCGGCCGCGATGATCGAGATGGTCTACCACCTGCAGCTCAACATCGCGCTCGGCCCCGAGCTCACGTTCGCAGGCGTGGTGCTCAACGCCAAGGGGCTGGACAGCTGGTTCGGCGCGGCCTTCGTGCTCTTCACGGGCCTGGCGATGTTCGAGATCACGCGGCGCGAGTTCAAGCGCCAGTGGGACGTGATCCAGGAAGAGATCGAAGCCGAGATCAAGCGACGGGAGGCACTATGACCGGCGGCACCTGTGCAGTCGAACTGATCGACGTTCGCAAGAGCTTCGGCAAGACGGAAATCATTCGCGGCGCCAACCTGCAGGTGAAGCCCGGCGAGCGGGTGGCCATCATCGGCCCCAACGGCGCGGGCAAGTCCACGCTGTTCAACCTCATCAGCGGGCGTTTCGGCACCAGCAGCGGCGAAATCAGGCTCAACGGCGAGCGCATCGACGGCCTGGCGCCTTACGAGATCAACCGCCGCGGCCTGAGCCGCAGCTTCCAGGTGAGCAACCTGTTCACCCGGCTGTCGGTGTTCGAGAACGTCCGCTGCGCGGTGCTGTGGAGCATGAAGGCGCGCTACGCGTTCTGGCGCTTCCTGGCCGACCTGCGTGACGTGAACGACCGCACCGAGCAGGTACTGGAGATGATCAAGCTCGACAAGAAGCGCAACGTGCTGGCCATGAACCTCACCTACGCCGAGCAGCGCGCGCTCGAGATCGGCATCACCATCGCCGGCGGCGCCAATGTGGTGCTGCTCGACGAACCCACCGCCGGCATGAGCAAGAGCGAAACCAGGCGCTTCGTGCAGCTCATCCGCGAAGTTACCGAGGGCAAGACGCTGCTGACGGTGGAGCACGACATGGGCGTGGTGTTCGGCCTGGCCGACAAGATCGCGGTGCTGGTGTACGGCGAGGTGATCGCCTTCGACACGCCCGACAAGGTGCGGGCCAACGCCCGGGTGCAGGAGGCCTACCTCGGCTCGGTGCTGGCAGACCAGCAGGCCGCGGTGGCGGGAGCGCATTGATGGGCAGCCTCCATCTCGAAAACCTGCATGCCTTCTACGGAAAGAGCCACGTGCTGCATGGCGTCACGCTCGACGTGAAGCCGGGCGAGATCGTGAGCCTGCTGGGCCGCAACGGCTCGGGCCGCTCCACCACCGTGAAGACCATCATGGGACTGGTCGACGGCCAGGGCTCCATCAAGTGGGGAGGCGGCGAAATCCTGGGCAAGAAAGCCTACGAGATCGCGCACCTCGGTATCGGCTACGTGCCGGAGAACCGCGACATCTTTCCCGAGCTCACGGTCCACCAGAACCTGATGCTCGGCGAAAAGGGCGGCGGAAAGAAGAAAGGCAAGCCGCGCTGGAGCTTCGACGACATGTACCAGATGTTCCCGCGGCTCAAGGAGCGCCAGCACACCGAGGCCGGCGTGCTCTCGGGCGGCGAGCAGCAGATGCTCACGCTGTGCCGCACGCTCATGGGCGACCCGGACCTCATCATGATCGACGAGCCGACCGAGGGCCTTGCGCCCAAGATCGTGGAACTGGTGGCCGAGTACCTGAAGGAACTCAAGCGCCGCGGCGTTTCGGTGCTGCTGGTGGAGCAGAAGCTCACCATCGCACTGGAGATCTCCGAGCGCTGCTACGTCATGGGCCATGGCCGCATCGTCTTCGAGGGCACGCCTGCGGACTTGCGAGGCAACGCCTATATTCGCAAGGAGTGGCTCGAAGTTTGACGTCCCGCCAGACTTCGAAAGCCGGCGTCCTTTGTCACTGATGAGACAGCGCCGGCTTTTTTGATTCCTAAAATCGAACGGTCGTTCTATTTAGAGCTCGCCCGAGCTCAACCCAGCAAGCGAGGCCAACGGATGAGTGCTACCTACGAACTGCGCGGCAACGTCGCCGTCATCACGCTCGACAACCCACCGGTCAACGGCCTCGGCTTCGAGACCCGCAAGGGCATTACCGACGGCATCGAGCGTGCCGAGAACGACGCGGCGGTCCAGGCCATCGTCATCACCGGCGCTGGCAAGGCCTTCTCGGGCGGTGCCGACATCCGCGAGTTCGGCACCCCCAAGGCGCTGGCCGAGCCCAACCTGCTGTCGGTCATCAAGACGGTCGAAAACAGCAGCAAGCCGGTGGTCGCGGCCATCCACAGCGTCTGCATGGGCGGCGGCCTGGAGCTTTCGCTGGGCTGCCACTACCGCGTGGCGGCACCCGGCACGCAGGTGGCCCTGCCTGAGGTGAAGATCGGCCTCGTGCCTGGTGCCGGCGGCACGCAGCGCCTGCCGCGCGTGCTGGGGGTGGAAACCGCGCTCAACATGATCGTGAGCGGCGAGCCCGTGAAGAGCGAGGTGCTCGCCGGCTTGCCCGGCCAGAAGCTCTTCGACAAGCTGGCCGAGGGCGACGTGCTCGAAGCCGCCATCGCCTTCGCGAAAGACGTGGCCGACAAGCGGCCGCTGCCGCTGGTGCGCAACCTGAAGGTGGAGCATCCGAACCCCGACGCCTTCTTCCAGTTCGCCCGCAACACCGTGGGTGCGATGTCGCGCAACTTCCCGGCCCCGCTGAAGTGCGTGGACGCGGTGGAGGCGTCCCTCAAGCGCAGGTTCGACGACGGCATGGCCTACGAGCGTGAGCTTTTCGTGGGCCTGATGTTCACGCCGGAATGCAAGGCGCTGCGCCATGCCTTCTTCGCCGAGCGCGCCGCCAGCAAGATCCCCGACGTGCAGGAAGACACGCCCACCCGCAAGATCGAGAAGGTGGCCGTCATCGGCGCCGGCACCATGGGCGGCGGCATCTCGATGAACTTCCTGAATGCCGGCATCCCGGTCACCCTCCTCGAGATGAAGCAGGAGGCGCTGGACCGCGGCATCGCCACCATCCGCAAGAACTACGAGGCCCAGGTCAAGAAGGGCAAGCTCAAGCAGGACAAGTACGAACAGCGCATGAGCCTGCTGTCCACCACGCTCGACTACAGCGGCATCCAGGATGCCGACCTCGTGATCGAGGCGGTGTTCGAGGAACTGGGCGTGAAGGAAAAGGTGTTCAGGACGCTCGACGAGGTGATGAAGCCGGGGGCGATCCTGGCCTCGAACACGTCCACGCTCGACGTCAACCGGATCGCCGGTTTCACGAAGCGCCCGCAGGACGTGGTCGGCATGCACTTCTTCAGCCCGGCCAACGTGATGAAGCTGCTGGAAGTGGTGCGCGGCGAAAAGACCGCCAAGGACGTGCTCGCCACGGTGATGCAGATCGCCAAGAAGATCAGGAAGACCGCGGTGGTGTCGGGCGTGTGCGACGGCTTCATCGGCAACCGCATGATCGAGCAGTACTCCCGTCAGGCCGGCTTCCTGCTGGAAGAGGGGGCCACGCCCGAGCAGGTCGACAAGGCGGTCGAGAAGTTCGGCTTCGCGATGGGCCCGTTCCGCATGGGCGACCTCGCCGGCAACGACATCGGCTGGGCGATCCGCAAGCGCCGCTACGTCGAGAAGCCTCACATGCGCTACAGCAAGACGGCCGACCTGCTGTGCGAGATGGGCCGCTTCGGCCAGAAGACGGGCGCGGGCTGGTACGACTACCAGGCCGGCAAGCGCGATGCGATCCCGAGCCCGGTGGTCAACGAGATGATCGAGAAGCACCGGCAGGCCCTCGGCATCACGCCGCGCAAGATCAGCGACGACGAGATCGTGCACCGCCTGGTGTTCTCGCTGGTCAACGAAGGCGCCCGGATCGTGGAGGAGGGCATCGCCAGCCGCGCCTCCGACATCGACATGGTGTACCTCACCGGCTACGGCTTTCCGCTGCACCGCGGTGGCCCGATGAACTATGCCGACACCGTGGGGCTGTTCAACGTCGTGCAGGCGATGAAGCGGTTTGCGAAGAACCCGCATGACGACGCGAAGTTCTGGGAGCCGGCACCGCTGCTGGCCCGCCTCGCCGCCGAAGGCAAGAGCTTCTCCTGAAAGCCGCATCCGGACACGACGACGAATTCGAGGAACACACCATGACCAACGCAGTGATCGTCTCCACCGCCCGGACCCCGCTCGCCAAGAGCTGGAAGGGCTCGTTCAACATGACCCATGGCGCCACCCTGGGCGGCCATGTGGTGAAGGCGGCGGTCGAGCGCGCCGGCATCGAAGGCGGCGCCGTCGAGGACGTGCTGATGGGCTGCGCCACGCCCGAAGGCGCCACCGGCAGCAACATCGCCCGCCAGATCGCGCTGCGCGCCGGCCTGCCCGTCACGGCGGGCGGCGTCACCGTCAACCGCTTCTGCTCGAGCGGCCTGCAGACCATTGCCATGGCCGCGCAGCGCGTCATCGCGGGCGAGGGCGACGTCTACGTGGCCGGCGGCGTGGAAAGCATCTCGTGCGTGCAGAACGAAGCCAACAAGCACATGATCGCCGAGGGCTGGCTGCGCGAGCACAAGCCCGAGATCTACTGGTCGATGCTGCAGACGGCAGAGACGGTGGCCAAGCGCTACGGCATCGCCCGCGAGCGCATGGACCAGTACGGCGCCGCCAGCCAGCAGAAGGCCTGCGCCGCGCAGGAGGCCGGCAAGTTCAGCGACGAGATCGCGCCCATCACCGTGACGGCCGGCGTGGCCGACCCGGTGCTCGGGCTGCGCAGCAAGGAAGTGACGGTGAGCGTCGACGAAGGCCTGCGCCCCGGCACCACCTTCGAAGCCGTCTCGGGCATTCGGCCCGCGCTGCCCGGCGGCGTGATTGCCGCGGGCAATGCCAGCCAGTTCAGTGACGGTGCCGGTGCCTGCGTGGTGGTGAGCGACACCTACGCGCAGCAGAAGGGCCTGAAGCCGCTGGGCCGCTTCCTCGGTTTTGCCGTCGCCGGCTGCGAGCCCGACGAAATGGGCATCGGCCCGGTGTTCGCCGTGCCCAAGGTGCTCAAGCGCCTGGGCCTCAAGGTCTCCGACATCGACCTGTGGGAGCTGAACGAGGCCTTCGCGGTGCAGGTGCTGTATTGCGCCGACACGCTGGGCATCCCGATGGACCGGCTCAACGTCAACGGCGGCGCCATCGCCATCGGCCACCCCTACGGCGTGAGCGGCCAGCGCCTCACCGGACATGCGCTCATCGAAGGCAGGCGCCGCGGCGCCCGGAAGGTGTGCGTGACCATGTGCATCGGCGGCGGCATGGGGGCGGCTGGCGTGTTCGAAGTCCTGTGATGGTTGTCGGCATGCGAGCCACCCTCGACTTCCTGCTCTACGACTGGCTCCGTGCCGACGGCCTGAACGAGCGCGAGCGTTTTGCCGATCACTCGCGCGAGACCTTCGACTCGGTGCTCGACACCTGCGAGCGCATCGCACGCGAGAAGTTCGCGCCGTTCAACCGCCTGTCCGACACGCAGGAACCCCACTTCGACGGTGAACGCGTGCACTTGCCCGAAGCCACGCGCGAGGCGACACGGGCCTATGCCGAAAGCGGCATGCTGGCCGCCGCGCAGCCCTACGAAGTGGGCGGCATGCAGCTGCCCTGCGTCATCGAGATGGCGGCCAACAGCTTCTTCTCGATGGCCAGCGTTTCGCTGGGGGGCTACGCCATGCTCACCAGCGGCAATGCCAGCCTGCTGATGGCCCACGGCACCGCCATGCAGCGCGAGGTGTTCGCGAAGAACGAATTCGCCGGACGCTGGTTCGGCACCATGTGCCTGTCGGAGCCGCAGGCCGGCTCCAGCCTCAGCGACGTGGCTACGCGCGCCGTGCCCGACGGCGCCGACTTCGAAGCCGACCCGCTGGGCCCGCGCTACCGCCTCAAGGGCAACAAGATGTGGATCTCGGGCGGCGAGCACGAGCTCACCGAGAACATCGTCCACCTCGTGCTGGCCAAGATCCCGGGTGAAGACGGCAAGTCGCTGCCCGGTGTGAAGGGCATTTCGCTGTTCATCGTGCCGAAATGGCTGGTCGAGCTGGACGACCCCCACCCCAACCCTCTCCCGCAAGCGGGCGAGGGGGAAGACACCGCGCACCCTCTCCCGCGGGCGGGAGAGGGCTGGGGTGAGGGTGCGCGGGTCCGCCTGACGGAACGCAACGACGTCGCGTTGGCCGGCTTGAACCACAAGCTCGGCTACCGCGGCACCACGAACACGCTGCTCAACTTCGGCGAAGGCAAGTTCCCGGTGCGCTGCGAGGCGGGCGGGGGATTGGACGGTGCCGGTGCAGGCGCCGTGGGCTACCTCGTCGGCAAGCCCGGCGACGGCCTGCGCTGCATGTTCCACATGATGAACGAGGCCCGCATCGGTGTGGGCCTCGGCGCCACGATGCTGGGCTATGCGGGCTACGTGGCGTCGCTCGAATACGCGAAGCAGCGCCCGCAAGGGCGGCCGGTGGGTGTTGGTGGCAAGGACGCAGCCGCGCCGCAGATGCCCATCATCGAACACGCCGACGTGAAGCGCATGCTGCTCGCGCAGAAGGCGTATTGCGAAGGCGCGCTGGCGTTGGAGCTCTATTGCGCTCGCCTGGTGGACGAAGAACATACCGGCACGCCCGTGGCGGCGCGCGACGCGAAGCTGCTGCTGGAGGTGCTGACGCCCATCGCCAAGAGCTGGCCCAGCGAGTGGTGCCTCGAAGCCAACAGCCTGGCCATCCAGGTGCTGGGCGGCTATGGCTACACGCGCGATTTCCCGGTGGAGCAGTACTGGCGCGACAACCGGCTCAACATGATCCACGAGGGCACGCACGGCATCCAGGGGCTGGACCTGCTGGGCCGCAAGGTCGTCATGGAAGGTGGGGCGGGGCTCATGAAGCTGGCGGGCCGCATGAACGAGACGATCGAGCGTGCCATGCAAGTGGCCGAGCTGGCCGAGCAGGGCAATGCGCTGGCCGCGGCGCTCAAGCGCCTGGGCAATGCCACCAAGGCTGCCTGGTCCACCGCGGTGCCCGAAGAGGCGCTGGCCAATGCCACGCCGTACCTGCAGGCCTTCGGCCACACGGTGCTGGCGTGGATGTGGCTCGAACTCGCGCTCGCAGCCCAGGGCAAGGCGAGCGACTTCCACCAGGGCAAGCTCGCCGCGGCGCGCTATTTCTTCCGCTACGAGCTGCCCAAGACCGAGGCCTGGCTTGCCGTGGTGGCGAGCCGCGACGCGACGTGTCGTGAAGCGCGAGCAGAATGGTTCTGATGTTCAACACAGGCAGAGCGAACCATTCATGAAAGCTTCGACAGTCGAAACCTGGGTCTGGGTGCTGATCTATGGCGGCTTGCTGGCGGTGAGCCTGGGCATCTTCGTCATGCGGCAAGACGGTGCGTTCGGCGCGCTGATCACCACCGCCGGTGGCGTGGCGGCCGTCGTGGGCGTGGTGCTGATCTACGTGCGCTCCCGCATGGGCGACGACGCCGGCGACGGAAAGGTCAAGCCATGATCCGCCACGTCGTCATCTGGAAGCTCAAGCGTGCCGACGATGCGCCGCGCTTCAAGGCCCTGCTCGACGGTTGCAAGGCCATCGTCCCCGGCATCGTCGAGTTCGACGTCGGCATTCGCCGCGAAGGCCTGGAAGCCAATGCCGACGTGGTGCTGGTCTCCACCTTCACCGATCGCGCCGCGCTCGACGCGTACCAGAACCACCCGCACCACAAGGCCGTGAGTGCCGAGCTGGGGCCGCTGCGGGAAACCCGCGCGGTGCTCGACTACGAGACGGCCACTGCCTGAATTTCAAACGGAGCCAACAGCATGACCCGCAGTGTGCAAGCCTTGTTCGACCTCAGCGGCCGTACCGCCCTCGTGACCGGCGGCTCGCGCGGCCTGGGCCTTCAGATCGCCGAAAGCCTGGGTGAGGCCGGCGCGAAGATCCTGCTCACCTCGCGCAAGGCGGCCGATCTCGAAGAGTCCGCCGCGCACCTGCAGGCCAAGGGCATCGACACCCGCTGGATCGCAGCCGACGCCAGCTCCGAGAGCGACATCCAGCGCATCGCCACCGAGGCGATGGAGCGCCTGGGCCAGGTGGACATCCTGGTCAACAACGCCGGCGCCACCTGGGGCGCCCCGGCCGAAGAGCACCCGCTCGAAGCCTGGGACAAGGTGATGAACCTCAACATCCGCAGCATGTTCCTGCTGAGCCAGGCGGTCGGCCGGCTGAGCATGATCCCGCGGCGGCACGGGCGCGTCATCAACGTGGCGTCCATCGCGGGGCTGGCGGGCTCTTCGGTGCTCAGCGCCATCGCCTATCACACGAGCAAGGGCGCCGCGGTGAACTTCACGCGGGCGCTGGCAGGCGAATGGGGCAAGCACGGCATCACCGTCAACGCCATTGCGCCGGGTTTCTTTCCGAGCAAGATGACGCGCGGCACGCTCGAGCGCGTGGGCGCCGACACGCTGGCCCAGCACGCGCCGCTGCGCCGCATCGGCGACGACGAAGACCTGAAGGGCGCCGCGCTGCTGTTCGCCTCCGACGCCGGCAAGCACATCACCGGGCAGATCCTTGCGGTCGACGGCGGCGTCAGTGCCGTCCACGGCGCCTGACGCCTGCGCGACCATGCAGTTTCCCGTTCACATTCCGTTCGTCGAAGCGCTGGGCTTCGAACTCGCCCGCATGGGCGATGGTGAAGCCGAGCTGCAGCTCGCTCTCACCGACACGCACTTCAACTCCTTCAAGGTGGCGCACGGCGGCGTGAGCATGACGCTGCTCGACGTGGCGATGGCGCATGCGGCACGCAGCATCCACAGCGACCAGCCGAACTTCGGCCCCGGCGTCGTGACCATCGAGATGAAGACCAGCTTCATGCTGCCCGGCGAAGGCCGCCTGCGTGCGGTGGGCAAGCTGCTGCACCGCACCGCCACGCTGGCCTTTTGCGAAGGCTCGATCTTCAACGAGGGCGACCAGCTGTGCGCCCACGCCACCGGCACCTTCAAGTACCTGCGCGCGCTGCCGGGCGAAAAGCGCAGCATCAAACCCCTGCAGCACCGTGAGGGCACGCCCCTCAACGGCTCCGGTTCCGACTGAGTTCCGACTGAAAACCCCCTCCTTGGGAGACACCATGACCACCATCAACAAACAGATCCTGCTCGTTTCACGCCCGCAAGGCGAACCCACCGTCGACAACTTCAAGCTCGTCGAACAGCCCATCCCCGCCCTGGCCGAAGGCCAGGTGCTGGTGCGCAACCAGTTCCTCTCGCTCGACCCCTACATGCGCGGCCGCATGAACGAGGGCAAGAGCTACGCCGTACCGCAGCCGCTCAACGAGGTGATGATCGGCGGCACCGTGGGCGAGGTGGTCGAGTCGAAGAACAGCCACTTCAAGGCGGGCGACAAGGTGGTGGGCATGGGCGGCTGGCAGCAGTACCAGCTGGTCGATGCGAACCAGCGCGGCGTGCTGCAGAAGGTGGACACCACGCACGTGCCGCTGTCGGCCTACCTGGGCGCCGTGGGCAT
This sequence comes from uncultured Rivibacter sp., assembly GCA_946480925.1. The sequence continues at coordinate 4,828 of CAMLLU010000040.1, read as the reverse complement.
GCCGGGCGTCACCGGCTGGTATGGGCTCGTCAAGATCATCGACCCGAAGCCCGGTGAAACCGTGGTGGTGAGTGCCGCCAGCGGCGCGGTGGGCGGTGCCGTGGGGCAGCTGGCCAAGGCTCGCGGCTGCCGCGCCGTGGGCATTGCCGGCGGGCCCGACAAGTGCAGGTACGTCGTCGAGGAACTGGGCTTCGACGCCTGCATCGACTACAAGCAGCACAAGGACGTGAAGTCGCTCAACGCTGCGCTGAAGGAAGCCTGCCCCAAGGGCATCGACGGCTACTTCGAGAACGTGGGCGGCATGATCCTCGACGCGGTGATGTCGCGCATGAACCCGTTCGGCCGCATCGCGATGTGCGGAATGATCTCGGGCTACAACGGCGAGCCGATCCCCATGGCTGCGCCGCAGCTCATCCTCGTGAGCCGCCTGAAGATCGAGGGCTTCATCGTCAGCGAGCACATGGAAGCGTGGCCCGAGGCGCTGAAGGAGCTGGGCACGCTGGTGGCCACGGGCAAGCTCAAGTACCGCGAGACGATCGCCGAGGGCATCGAGAGCGCGCCTGAAGCCTTCCTCGGCCTGCTCAAGGGCAAGAACTTCGGCAAGCAGCTCGTCAAGCTGGCCTGAGCGCCGCGCGACGTGATGCTCCACTGGACCTGGACGCGCTTCGAGGAGCTGGGCGTCCAGGGCTTGTACGACGCGCTGCAGCTGCGCGCCAAGGTGTTCATCCTCGAACAGGGGCCGTACCTTGACCTCGACGGGCTGGACCAGGTGTCGTGGCATCTGCTGGGGCGCGACGAAGCCGGCACGCTGCGCGCCTACCTGCGCGTGGTGGACCCGGGGCTCAAGTACGACGAGCCGTCGATCGGCCGCGTCGTCACCGACGCCGAAAGTCGTGGCACCGGCGTCGGCCGCGCCTTGATGCAGGAGGGCGTGGCCCGTTGCATCGAGGCCTGGCCCGGCCGCGGCATCCGCATCAGCGCGCAAGCCCATTTGCAACGTTTCTACGGATCGCTTGGCTTCCAGAGCGTGGGCGAGGAATATCTCGAAGACGAGATTCCGCACATCGAGATGTGGAGGCGACCATGAACCCGCTTGCGCAGACCCACGAGGTCTTCAACCAGCCGGCGCCGCTCTCCGGCTACAACCTGTTTGCCACCCACCGGCCGCTGCGCGATGCGATCGCCTTCAACGCGCCGGAACTCGACACCGCGCCGCTGGAGCGCCTGGGCGCATTGATCGGCACGGCCGAAATGCAGGAGCACGCGCGGCTGGCCAACGTGTTCACGCCGCAGCTGCACAGCCACGACCGCTTCGGCCGGCGCGTGGACCAGGTCGAGTTCCACCCCAGCTACCACGCGTTGATGGGTGCGGCCGTGGGCGCCGGCCTGCACGGCACGCCGTGGACGGGTGGCCCCTATGCCCACGTGCTGCGTGCCGCGGGGTTCATGCTGTTCACCGAGCTGGAGCCCTCGGTGCTGTGCCCCATCTCGATGACCTATGCGGTCACGCCGGCCTTGCGTGCCAACAAGCCCGTATTCGATGCGTGGTTCCCCAAGCTCGCGGCCACCGCCTACGACTCCCGCCTCGCGGCCTTCACCGACAAGACCGCGGTGACCATGGGCATGGGCATGACCGAGAAGCAGGGCGGCTCCGACGTGCGGGCCAATACCACGCAGGCCACTTTCGAGGAAGACACGCCATGGGGGCGCCGCTACAGCCTGGTCGGGCACAAGTGGTTCTTCTCGGCGCCGATGTGCGACGCCTTCCTCGTGCTGGCGCAGGCGCCGGCCGGCTTGTCGTGCTTCTTTCTGCCGCGCGTGCTGCCCGACGGCACGGTGAACACGCTGCGCATCCAGCGCCTGAAAGACAAGCTGGGCAACAAGGCCAATGCGAGCTCGGAGGTCGAGTTCCTGGGGGCCCAGGCCTGGCTGGTGGGCGAAGAAGGCCGAGGCGTGCCGCAGATCCTGGAAATGGGCACGCTCACGCGGCTCGACTGCGCGCTGGGCACCAGCGGGCTGATGCGCCAGGCGTTGTCGCTGGCGCTCAACCACACCGCGCAGCGCGCAGCCTTCGGCAAGCGCCTGATCGAGCAGCCGCTCATGCGCAACGTGCTGGCCGACCTCGCCATCGAAAGCGAAGCCGCCACGGCCTTGAGCCTGCGCCTGGCACGCGCCTACGACAAGCCGGACGACCCTCACGAAGCCCACATGCGGCGCCTGCTCACGCCGGTGGCCAAGTTCTGGGTGTGCAAGCGCGGCAGCCACTTCGCGCAGGAAGCCATGGAATGCCTGGGCGGCAATGGCTACGTGGAAGAGGGCGGCGAAGGCGTGATGGCCCGCGTATACCGCGAAATGCCGCTCAATTCCATCTGGGAAGGGGCCGGCAACATCATGGCGCTCGACCTTCTGCGTGCCCTGAAGCGCGGGCCTGACGTGGCCGCGGCGCTGCACCATGAGTTGCTGCCTGCGCGCGGCCAGCACTCGGCCTTCGAGCGCTTCGTGGTGAGCCTGCCGGAACGCATCGAAGACTTCAGCGAGGAATGCGATGCGCGGCGCCTTGCGCAAGACGTGGCACTGGCCGTGCAGGGGGCGCTGCTGGCACAGCATGCGCCGCCCGCCGTGTTCGACGTCTTCTGCCGCTCGCGCCTGGCCGGCGACTGGGGGCAGTCCTTCGGCACGCTGCCGGCGGGCGTGGACTTCGACACCATCATCAACCGCGCGATGCCGCAATGACACACGAAGCCACGGGCCGCCGCGCCGGGCCGCCCCAAGCAAGGCCCGACCCTCACGGAGGGTCGATCGCCGCACCCGGCGAGCGGGGTGTCGTCATCCCCCCGGGCCGCCGCGCCGGGCCGCCCCAAGCAAGGCCCGACCCTCACGGAGGGTCGATCGCCGTACCCGGCGAGCGGGGTGTCGTCATCCCCCCGGGCCACCGCGCCGGGCCGCCCCAAGCAAGGCCCGACCCTCCCGGAGGGTCGATCGCCGTACCCGGCGAGCGGGGTGTCGTCATCCTGCATCAATACGCCAGCTCGCCGTTCAGCGAGAAGGCGCGGCTCATGCTGGGCTACAAGGGGTTGGCTTACAAGACCGTGACGGTGCCCGTCATTGCGCCCAAGCCCGACGTGGTGGCGCTCACCGGCGGCTACCGCAAGACGCCGTTCCTGCAGATCGGCGCCGACATCTACTGCGACACCGCGCTGATCGCCCGCGTGCTGGAACGCCTGCAACCCGAGCCATCGCTGTTCCCTGCGGCTGCGGGGCCCATGGCTCACACGCTCGCCGCCTGGGCCGACAGCACGCTGTTCTGGACGGCCGTGCCCTACACCATGCAGCCGGCCGGCCTGCCGCACATCTTCGGTGGTGCGCCGCCTGAAGCCATCAAGGCCTTCGCGGCCGACCGTGCCACGTTCACCGCCGGCATGCGCCGCCTGCTGCCGCACGACGCGGCCACTCAGCTGGTCACCTACCTGGGCTGGCTGGAACAGCAGCTCGACCGTGGCCAAAGCTTTCTGCTGGCCGACGTGCCGTGCATCGCCGACTTCTCGGTCTTTCACTGCCTGTGGTACGTGCGGCGCGCGCCGCCGCTGGCGGTGGTTCTCGAGCCGTACCCACGGCTCAACGCATGGTTCGAGCGCATGCAGGCCATCGGCCACGGCAGCGCCGAAAAGCTGACGAGCATCGAGGCGCTGGCCATGGCCGTGGCGGCTGAAGGTCGGCACGAGCCCGTCGAGGTGCAGCCTGGGCTGGGCTTCGATGGGGGCGAGGCCGTCACCGTGGCCGCCACCGACTACGGCATGGACCCGGTGGCCGGCACGCTGGTGGGCCTCACACGCGACGAAGTGGCCGTGCGCCGCACCGACGAGCGCGCCGGCCCGCTGGTGGTGCATTTCCCGCGCATCGGTTTCCAGGTCAAGAAGGCCGAAGCCTGAATCTCGTTGATTGACAGATATTTGGAGGCAACACTTCATGGAAAACTTTAATGGAAAGACGGCCGTCGTCACCGGTGCCGGCTCGGGTTTCGGCCTCGAAATCTCGCGCCTGCTGGCCCGCCAGGGCATGAACATCGTGCTGGCCGACGTGCAGGCTGACGCGCTGGAGGCGGCCGCCACCGAGATCCGCGCCCTGGGCGTCGACGTGCTGCCGTTCCAGCTCGACATTTCCAAGGCCGCCGAGGTCGAGGCGCTGGGCGCCGCCACGAAGGACCGCTTCGGCGCCCCGCACTTCGTGTTCAACAACGCCGGCGTCGGCTTTGGCGGGCTCATCTGGGAACACACGCTCAAGGACTGGGAGTGGGTGGTGGGTGTCAACCTCATGGGCGTGGCCCACGGCGTGCGCGTCTTCACGCCCATGATGCTGGCTGCCGCCAAGGCAGACCCGGCCTACCGCGGCCACATCACCAACACCGCGTCGATGGCCGGCGTGCTGAACGCGCCCAACATGGGCGTCTACAACGTCACCAAGCATGCGGTGGTGAGCCTTTCCGAAACGCTCTACCAGGACCTGCGCCTCGTCACCGAGCAGATCCACTGCTCGGTGCTGTGCCCGTATTTCGTGCCCACCGGCATCCACGAAAGCCATCGCAATCGCCCGAAAGACCAGCGCAGCGACGACAGGCCTACTGCCAGCCAGCTGATCGCCCAGGCCATGAGCGCCAAGGCCGTCACCTCCGGCAAGCTCAGCGCGGCCGACGTGGCCCAGATGGTGGTGGACGCGATGCGCGACGAGCGCTTCTACATCTTCAGCCACCCACAGGCGCTGGGCATGGCGCAAAAACGCCTCGAAGACCTGGTGCAGATGCACAACCCGAGCGACCCCTTCGAGGGCAAGC